>NZ_CALMFY010000040.1 GCF_937863485.1 uncultured Nostoc sp.
TTTATTAGCGATCGCACCTTTTTTGTCCAACCTCACAAAATCGCGTTGCTCCCGTGACACGAAAATAGCTGATAGCATTGAAGTTCAAGGCGAACAGCTTATACGAACCATCTCAGTAGTAACGGATGAACTTTACTTAGATAGAGTGATTATCGTATACAAAAAAGCAAATAAGTGAAGGTATGCGCTAACCACTTTTCATCGTCGTCTAAGTCAGCCAAATTTTTATTACTACCGCTATTAAGACTATCTAATAGCAGGAGTAATATTTTTTCAAACGTAGCCCAGCCCTAGAAGCATTACAATTCTCAAAGCTTTAGTTTAATTAGACTGATGACGTTCACCTATTCTCTATACCCAGATAATTGGTCAGAAATTGCCACGTCAGTTAAGCAACAAGCCCAGTGGCGTTGTCAAAAATGCGGGTTACACTGCATACCCTAAGAGTGAAAAAACATCACATCTAACACGCTCAAAACGCAGAGTGTACACTTTACAGGTTCATCATTGGGACAGAAATCCAGCTTAGAACCACAGAGGCAACCTTATAGCTCTTGGCAGTGCTTGTCACCTTTTATACCATAGGGGTGGGAAATCAAATGTTTCACCGGGGCAGTTGTCTTTGTGGTAGGTAACTATGGATGATGATACTCAAGAACTAATCGCAATTCAGCAAGAAATCTCAGGAATCAGCTCACGCCTGAGAAAGATTTTTCCGTCAACTCATCCCCAATTTGACAGCGTGTTTGAAGACGTGGGTGCAGCTTCTTATTACATCCGGGAAGCAGGTTATCGTCTGGAATCAGTTCTTATGACTGTTCAAGGTGATAGCGCAGGTTCTGCGAGTGATGCAGAGAGTGGAGAAGATGAAATTGAATAAACTTCAGTAGGCAAACAACTCAGTACAATCATCAGCAGTGAAGCCCTAACAGCCGGGCTACAGAAGTGCAAAACTCGCCGCATCGCTCTAGTACCAAGAACTTCGGCAACTTCCGCCACCCCCTCTAACAGGTGATCTGGTAATGATTCTGATTCAGCAATCAACATCGGGAAGTATGTACGGGCTAGCCACTTTTCATCATCGTCTAAGTCAGCCAAATTTTTATTACTACCGCTATTAAGACTATCTAATAGCAAGAGTAATAATTTTTTAAAGTGCTGCCAGCCCCCCCATCTCTGGGTAAATCGGCTCACCCAAGCTTGGGAGATTTCAGCAATGTTGGCTAGAGCTGGTTGAGTAATTTTCTGTTTTGACTGCCAAAGTTGGGTTAGGGCATTGACTATAGCGTGACCTGTCTGCTCACTCGCGTTACCCGCTTCTGGGCAGAGTTGGAAAGCATCAACGCTCTCTAATTTAACTCCTGGTAATTCACGATCGAGGAAACCCAAATCATAGTCAGCGCAGAAGTAGAATGTTAGCTCCACATTGGGGCGACGATGAGCGCGTAATCGCCCAATCTCTTGGATGATTTCTGCACGGATCAGGTCTGTGAGATACTTTTGGAAAGCGCTGTTTTTATCTTCCAGGTTGACTGGTTCACCAGTCATCACCTGATATTGTGCTGCTAAAACACCGATGTTTTGGTAAGGAATGCCAAAAGAAGCGATCGCATCACACTCACTAAACCTGTTAACACCACGCCCATCGACAAAGTGACCGTATTCTGTGCGGCCCTCGGCTCGTGTTGCAATCTGTTTCCAATCGATAATGCCAAGGGTGGGGCAGAGTTTTTTCAAGGTTTCTTTGAGGGCATTAACACGATCGCTAAGTGGAAGAGAGCGATTTTTGGGCAGTTTACCCAGCCCAGTAACGTTGACCACTTTTAAATTGTCGTAGTCTGGGCGTTGCTGCTCAATGACTAACACGGGGTCACTGATGCCCAGTTTCAATTTCAACTGTTGGGATTTGAAAGTGGCATCAAGATAAATATTAAATTGGGCAGATTTGGCCAATTCAGTATGTTTGGGGTTTCGGCGGTAAATGCTGAGTACACCCCATTGAGATTGGAAACTACCATCACCTTTCCAAGCTTCCAGAAAGTCAGGCAACCAGTAATTAGGCAAGTCAAGAAACTCCCGGACAGCCGTTCGTGCGCTGTCTTTAACTACCTTTTTGGCAGCATAACGAGCGGCAGCACTTTTTTTGAGTTGTTTATCTTGGGTAATATCAATTGAGTCCAAGTCTTCTAAGAAAGTTAAATCAGGTTCTGAGGTTTGGCGAATGGCTTCGATATCTAAGCCTGTGGGGAAAGCCGGCAGCAGCGCTCGGATGCTGGCATCATCAAAGCCGTAGCGGTTATTCGGCAAAAGGTGTTGAGTAAACAGTTGGTGTAAAACTAAGAGGGCAGGTTGCAGCTGTGACATTATATTTGGTTCTAACAGTAGCAGCTTGCCCACAGTGGTTTCAAAATCCTCGCGGTTCACATCAAGGGAACGCACGGGCTTTATAAGTGTGCCAGCTTCTTCCCATAACCGCCCAACGGTGAAAGTTTGTTCAGCAGCGTTAGTTAAGGTGACAGGGGTAGAGTCGGGGTGCGCTCTGAGTGAGGAATAATTTTGAATTGCACTGCGCTTTTGAAAGCGGAAGCCAAAACCGTCACCAATAGCGAAACGGCACTGATTTTTAAGGGAACAACCGCCACAGATGGGGCTAATGCCGCTCTCTTCAAAATCTTGGCTGGTAAAATTCTTGTTGCGGAAGGCATTAAATAAGTAAGTCCTGTGACAATTACCATCAGTGTCGGCAGTCTCACCCGCCTTAGCCCACAGTTTAAAGTCTTCACCAAGAGGAGTTTTGCGGGTGGGATCTAGTTTAAAGCCGTTGTGTCGCACTGGTAAGTCAACAAAATTCGTCTCAATGGGCAGTGTAGATGGGTTTCTGTGGTTGGCATCCTGGTAAATTAGTTTATCAACACCAAATAAGGCCGCTGTCAGTTGCCCTGCGTTGTAAGACTTACCTAGTCCTGGGTGGGAATTATCTAAGATTTGTGTCCAGCCCTTGGATACGGCCTCTACCCATGCGGTGATATGTTCTTCTGGCTGACAAGAGATAGAAATATCGCCTCTAATTTCGCTTCTTAACGGGATATTGCCTCTTTGGTAGGTAATTACATTGGGCGAAGGGGTGTTAATTTCGGGTGAGGGCGGCGGCGATGGTGGGGCTTTAAATCCTTTAAATATTGAAGTAATTGGAGCGATCGCTTGCTTTAATAAATTTTGGAAGCTGCTCAAGTCCTCTCTGATTCGCCCAAGCTCCCACTGTTCACGGCTAATTACTCCTTGGTCGCGTTCGTTATATTCATACTGCCGTTTAGGAAAGCGAAAACCGTACTGTTTGGCAATGTGAAACAGTGTACCGATCGTAATTCCCCCACGTCTAAAACTGCGAATCTTGGCGTGGATGTTCCAAGTATCGCCTTTGATGCTGGGCGACCACTGCTCGGCGATGATTTCCGCATCTGTTGCCCCATAGTGATTAACCAGTGCCATTAGCACTTGACGGCATTCGTCATAGTTGCCGCTTCCTGGGGTGCGCGGTGGGATGAATGAAAGCGCGTTCTGGATTAGCTGGTGAATATCCCAGCCTTCAGTGACGGAAATCTCACGCCACTCTTTACGCCGTGACTCAATTTCTTTGATTCTTAGCTGATACTCCTCCCTCTCAATTTGCGCGATCGCGATCGCTTCACTTATCCATTCTGCTGGTAGTGTTGCTTCAGGGTTGACTAGCGGGAATTCTGCTTCTGTGCTGCCGTAGAATACACGGGAAGCATCTTTACACGCTGGATCATGGGGCAACTGCTGCATCAGGAAGCGTGTACAAGCTTCTACAGTATCAGCGCCTTGGACATATTCGGGGAGAAGGAAAACCAACCGGAATTTATGCCAGTCTGGTCTGTGACTGGCTGTGGTGTAAATTAAAGCACAGTGTTTTTTAATGAAGGGATGGGCTAGGGCGGATTCTATGGTTAATTGGTGATCGTAAACTTTGATAGAATTTCCATTCTCGTCCTTAATTGGCTTGTCATAAGCATCACGGGCGATATTGGAATTATCGATGTCGAGTAGTAGCCACTGAGAACCGATGATATTGGCCTTGCTTCGCCATTTACCACCCAACAAGCCAGCACAGATGGCGTGACCTGCTTTAATGTGTTGCTGGACATCGCCTAGAGTGCCTTCTACATCTCGGAAGTTGGCGGCCAGCTTCTTAAAGTCCCAGTCTTTGTTTCTGCCTGTGGCGTTAAACGCAAACTTGATTTTATTACCAGGTATGACTAGGGGTAAAAACGCGCTATCGTAAATAAATTTTTTCCCTGATAGCGCCGTTCTTCTGTTCTCAACTACGGGGTTTGTCATTTATTAGTTACTCCTTCTAGGAAACCGCCGCTTATCAGCCATTACCCCCTCTGTTGGTACACGCCAGGGTGCTTATTGTGGGAAGTAAGGTTTGACGGCAGCTTAAGGTTTTCAGTAGCCAAAAAAGTTTTTGACATTTTTGGACACCAGGAAATAATGCCAGATTGGCCAAAACCACTAGGCAAAACTGATCTAATTAATCTAATTAATCAGGGCTGTTTTAAGAGGCTACAACCCTTATGCAGCAAGGATTTCAAAAATTGATTGTCCGGGGATTCTAGAGTTTTTGTCCGGGGATTCTAGAGTTTTTGTCCGGGGATTCTAGAGCCTTTGTTTTAAGAACCAAAGCCTTACAGGGCAAAGCTTTAAAGCCAATTTTTTGAATTTTTTTTTTTAAAACAAGACTGCAACAGAAAACCAGCCAACCACAGCCGATCGTCAACTCGTAGTTGGGAAATCTAGAGTAATAATACTTAGTCTTGGATATCTAGAAGCGTTTGGATCTGGGTGGCTAGCTGTGGATTGAAGGTACGCTCACCCCGTTCAATCAGGGAAATAAGGTTTTGAGATACGCCGATAAAACCAGCCAGTTTCGCTTGCGACCAGCCTTTAGCAATACGTGCTTCTTTAACTTGACTGCTAGTCAAGCTGATGTGTTGTTCCTGTGTGGGCTTGGCTTTGGGCTGTAACTGTTCTACTTTGGGTTTAACTTTCAATTGCGATCGTTCAACCGTGAGTTTGGCCTTGGATGCTATAAGTTCCGGGATAGGGGTTGGGGGTTTGATGGTGAGTTTTGCATCCAACAGCTTATCAAGGTAGCCTTTAGGTTTCTTATCCTTGGAGTCTGGTCTTAGCTCTTCAGGGTAAGTTTCGGGGTCAAATGCAATCTGCCAGCCCAGTTTTAGTAGTAGCTTTATGGCACTATCCCAGTGCTGTTTTAAGTCATAGGCTCGGCGGCGATCTAATCGAGCTTTATCTATAATCGGTTTGACAAATGCAATTTCTAATAGCTCCTGTACTTTGTAATTTCCATCAAGGCGAATTCGACTATCTAATGTTAGATATATAGCCAGCCTTAGCGCGAGTTCATCATGGTAGGGATCAATTTTCAAAACTTGTTGGGCTAAGTAGCCAAACTGATATAAAGCATCCCTTGATTTTGCTCCTGCTCTGTTCAAAAAATGTTGAGTCCAAGCACCGGGTTGAATAATTAACTGAACTTCATTAGGCTCTTCTATTTTCCCTTGTAAATTTATCTGACCATAGGGCACAACTGTAATGTTCCACATTCGACCTACAGGGGTACTAGCATTTATTCCACCTTTTTTGTTCCTACCTTCTATCCATACTGCTTTAACTAACAAACAATCTAATGCAAACGCAGTTTTGGCTATTTCTGAGAGTTTTTTATGTTTGGGTAAATCAGTTCGCTGATCCCAACCCATATCTTTTATCAAGTCGCTGGCATTGAGAATAAATAAGCTTTCCCACGGTCTTTCCTGTTTCATTGCATAGGCAGCAAAGATTAAGTGTAGTTTTGCGCTGTTAAACCCAAATTTATCAATGATTTGCAGTGCTTCATCCCAAGGGAGCATGGAAATATCACCGGGGTTGGCAATATAATGCTCAATGAAGTTTTGAGAATCGCCCTTAGCTCTATGTTGTAAGTAGGCTATCCCATCTTCATTTTGCTTCCACAATTCTTTTTTGATTTGAGAGTCAATACTGGAAAACATAAGTGCTGCTGTTGGAATAGCTTCAAAGTCTTGGGACTTAAATAATTTTGATTGTCTAACTGTGATTGAAGTATTTGAGATGGAATTAGCTGGAGTTTCAAAATAACTTTCGTTTTCCTGAATACTATTTTGACTTTTCTCCGTTTGAGATTTTGGAACCGGAGGATATAATTCATCTTCGGCATTTTCAAAAGAATTGTTTTCTATTTGTCTCAGATTGATGGAAGTTGTTACAGGAATTTCTTTGAAAGACTGTAACAAATGACTGCGTAAAGCTTTTAGAAATTGTTCCTGGTTAGGAAATAGAGTTGAATCAATTTCTATGATTAATTTACTGAGGTCAATGTTTTCCTGACCTTCTTGATTAATCAAGTTGAGATTTACTATTAATGGAAGTTGCGGATTTAAATCATTTGCTGCCATAAGAAAACTCTCATCGAATGGAATTTATCTTCTAGGACTGCATGGGCAACAGCAGGCGGATTTCATCGATTGGTGTATAAGTTAGCCGCCATCTAACGCCAGCAAGGAAAAGTTTTCTCTGCCAATTATGTATGTCAGCTATTTCAAGGCGATCGCTTTATTAATGGCAGGGATGGCAGAATTACTGTTTGTATTCATTTGTCCTTCTTGTCGTTGCTGGATGATGACGGAATCCTCCCTTGTGTCTCAGCTTCTTCTATAGCTTTTTCAACTAGGTACGCTACAAGGTTGGCAACGGGACGACCTTGGTCATCAGCCCATCGCTCTAATGCGTCAAAAACCTTATCAGGTAAAGTTACGTGAACTCTTTTACTCACTGCATCTAACATATACATTTGCCTTCTATCGTACTTTTTTAGGACTGATTTCTAGCTAATTAGTGCAAGTTTTCTCATTAGATACAAAAATCTGATCTAATTTGTAGCTAATATGTGATACTATAATAGACAAGACGCAAAAAGTCTGCAAATTTTTTAGAAGACCAAAAAAAACCCAACTGCGTCCAATCTTGTTTTTTGGCATGGGCATCTGATTGCAACCATGCTCACAGTTATGTCTGCAAATGTCTTACTTAAGGACTCAAAAATATGGCTCAAGCGCGAGTTGTGATTAGGGGTGCGGCGCTGGAAAAGGGCGAACATCTTTTGAAAACTACCAAATTAGCAAGTTTAACAGAGCTAATTAATGTGATGTTTTCCAGGTACGGCAGGCATTTAGAAGCTACTTGGGAAGTTTTACCAGCCTTTGATATAGATGAACGCGATTCTTTGGCAAAATCAGTGCCCACAGTAGTTACGCAAATATCTTTACCAGCAGAAGATTTCACTTTTGATGAACCAATTAGCAGATTGTAAGCTACCCACCACCGATAGAAGCAATCAACGAAATACGTCTTGAGAGAACAATGCTTAATCAAAATCAATTACGAAGGTTAGAAGCAATAGATCGCTGGCTCAGAGAAATCCGAGATTCAGAACAATTCAGGCAACTGGAATACTCTCCAGATGTCACGCTAGGCGACGCAATCCAAGCAGTAGGTGAACTACTTGATTTTCACGTTCCCTATGATTACAAGCCCACAAATTTTACTGATTCTGAGTGGCATAAGTATCTAGAACAGAAGCCAGTAATGCACATTCGTCGTGTGAAGACTTGGCGTGAAAAGATTAACTCATTCATACTTGATGCTGCGTCATCAGTAGCAATTGTGAGCTTGGTAACTACTAGTTTTATGGTAGTTGGTTCTATCTTTTGTCACGGCTTTGACCGCATCGAGTCAAGCAGAGGGGAGGAATATCAACCCACATGGATTTACAACGCCAAAATTTTTGAAGGAAGCGCGATCGCATCTATCGCCGTCTTCCTGGGTGCAAGCTTGACGGGTGCGTGTGTTGCAGGAGAAAAGAATGATGATCGATAAACAGCTTGTAGGATGCGTCACGCTGTTGAGCCAGAGCAAGACTTACTGGATTAATGGAACGCTGTACAGATATTTAACAAGCAGTGACAGTATCAACCACACACAGTATTATTTCCGTCCTTTACCGCGTCAGTCTAAGAGTGCTGAGGGAGCAACGCGATTTTGTGAGGTTGGACAAAAAAGGTGCGATCGCTAATAAA
>NZ_CALMFY010000041.1 GCF_937863485.1 uncultured Nostoc sp.
GCGTTCGCATTTGCTATTTCGGCGTTCGCATTTGCTACTTCGGCGTTCGCATTTGCTACTTCGGCGATCGCTTATGGTGCTTCACCAGAGTAAAGGGCTTACTGGCTTGGGGATACTGTTCCGACAGTGCTTATGTACTACTGTCACCCAGATATTACCAAGTCAGAAGCCCTAGATTTTTGAGGCTACTCATTTGCTACTCAAAAATCGCTCAAAACCCTTTACGAAAGGGATTATTGTACTTGTTGTATGGGAAAAGCACCAGGTTGTACAGCTACGTTAAGATTCTGCCCATTGCGACGTAATTCCATCCGTAAATCGCCCCCGACTTGGCTATTTTCTACTGCCTTTTGGACACTGCTGGCATCTGTGACTGGTTGTCCGCCAAGCTTTTGGATCACATCACCAGCACGTATTCCTGCTTTAGCAGCTGGCGAATTTGGCACAACTTTTACAACTAATACACCTTTATCTTCATTCACACTCAAACCGCTATTGGGATCTGAGTTGATATTTTGTTTTAGCTGAGGCGTTAACCCTACCATCTGAATTCCCAGGTAAGGATGTTCTACTTTGCCTGTAGCTATCAGTTGACTGGAAACGTGTTGTGCTGTGTTGATGGGAATAGCAAAACCTAATCCTTGTGCCCCCTGGATAATGGCTGTATTCATCGCAATCACCTGGCCACGGGAATTCAGCAGGGGCCCGCCGGAGTTACCGGGATTAATCGCCGCGTCAGTTTGAATATACTCTACTCGCTTATCGGGAGCACCGATTAGATTGCTACTGCGTCCGGTAGCACTGATGATTCCGGTAGTTACTGTATTATCTAAGCCAAGAGGGTTGCCGATCGCGATCGCCCATTCTCCTGGTTGCAGTTGATCTGAGTTACCCAATGCTACTAACGGTAGATTGTCTGCCTGAATCTTGACAACAGCAACATCGGTCAACTCGTCTTTTCCTAACACCTTACCTTTAAAGCTACGTCCATCCTTGAGTGTTACTGTTACTGTATCAGCACCATCGACTACGTGGGCGTTGGTGAGAATACGACCATCAGCACTAATAATAAAACCTGAACCAGTACCCCGTTCTACCCGATTCTGTTGTTGTGGTAGTTGAGAACCAAAGAAGCGTTGGAAAAATGGATCGTTAAATTCATCTGGTAACTGGGTTTTTACGGTTCGGGAAGAGTCAATTCGCACCACAGCAGGCCCGACCTTTTGTACCACTTGGATAACAAAGTTAGGATCTGTGGCGGCTGGTAATGGAGGAGCGGCATTTACTCGACTCACTGCCAAATTAGATGCACTTTCAGACACCTGCTGAGGATGTCCAGCCATATAGCCGCCTGCCAATGTCATACCTGATCCCAGCAGCACCAACGATAGAGAGGCGGCAGCCTTTTTCCAGGGTGCTCGATTATGGTATTTGGCATCAGCAGTGTTATGTGAAATGCTATTTGATGGGTGTTCTCTGTCGCGAGATTCGTTTTGCATTGCTGTCTGGAAGGATATTTAGATGTATTACTAATGTAGATATGATTTGTGACAGTTTTGTTGCAGGGGTATTGCATTGTTGTGAAAGCTTTGGTATTTTACTTATCGCATCTTAACTGAACTGTATTGGAATATAGTCATTCATAAGGACGCACATCTGTGCGTCCCGATTGCGTGTTACCTCTATGTCTGAAGGAATAAAATGGCACAGGGTAAAATCTTACTTAAGCCTGGCACTTTATGGACAAGTGTGAAAAAACAGACTGAACATGCTTTACAATGTGGGGCGTTGCTGTCGATACCGACGGAATTTGAATTTGTCGAACAGGATAATGTGCGCTTTTTAGTGCGGATTTTGTCTAACCTGAATCGCAAAAAAGCCGCCAAGGAGAAACAGAAAAAACAATCTGCCACCTCTGGTCAAGAGTTTAATCCTTTTTTGCCCTACGAAGAAGATTTATTTGTGGCGGATATTTCCGATACCCATGTATGTATTTTAAATAAATTCAATGTTGTTGATTATCACCTACTAATTATCACCCGTGCTTTCGAGGAACAGGAGAGCTTACTCACCCTGGAAGATTTTGCGGCTATGTGGGCTTGTTTGGCTGATTTCAATGGTTTAGCATTTTACAATAGTGGCAAAATCGCAGGTGCTAGTCAGCGACACAAGCACTTGCAATTAGTGCCGCTACCACTTGCACCTTCAGGGCCGCAGATACCTATTAAACCTCTATTAACATCAGCACAATTTCAGAACTCGAACACAATACCAAAATTTCCTTTTGTACACGCTTTCGCACCCCTAGATCCCCATTGGGTGCAATCCCCATTCACAGCGGCCCAAGCAACAGAGGAAGTTTATCGCACTTTGCTACATGCTGTGGGTTTAGATGCAAGGCAATCTGGTGCTTACAATCTGCTAGCGACACGAGAATGGATGTTAATCGTACCGCGATCGCAGGAGCATTTCCAATTTATCTCTGTAAATTCATTAGGATTTGCTGGTGCTTTGCTAGTGCGGAATCCAGCAGAAATGGAGATTCTCAAAGCCCAAGGGCCGATGACCATCCTCAAGAATGTTGCTGTATCTAATTAACGCGATGTCTATCTTGAAAAGTGACGATCCTACGTTGTTCTAAGCGAACGCAAGAGCGTCTCGTAAACAGATAATCAGGATGCTGTTCTAAATATTGCTTTAGATATTCGTGTAATGTTTCAGGAAGGATTGTTAAAATATTAACTGTTGCGTTCATTATGGAAACTTATATTTAGATGTTGAAAAATTTATTTAAGAGTAGAGTCCTGAAATTTATAATTTTAATAGTTACAATGTTTGTTTTAACAAGAATTCCAGCTAGCGCTGCAATTCCCAACTTAGACGGTGATACCCATCCCAATCGACTGAAGCTAAGTGAATGTCTGATAGATTTGAAAAAAGTTGCAAACTGGGATGGGGAACAAGCATCAGAAGCCGCTCGTAGGATTTGTGAATTACGTCAGGATCATGCAAAACAAAAAGCGAGGTTTTTAGCTTCTCAGGATCAGCTAACTAAAATATATAAAGATTCGAGCAGATTCAAGGAATATTTACCCACTGCTATTACAGATTCATGGCAGATCGTCAAAAGTTGTATTGATTTCAAAGAAGGATTTACTTCTACACACAATATAGAAGGTTTGACACTCCCAGAGCAGATTCGCAGTCAATGTTACTCATTAAGTGCAGATTTCATAGAATCACATTTATCGGTGGTGCGTGAAAGATATAAATGAATAAATTGAGGTCATTTATTGTGCAATGTCCATACTGTGAATCTACGGAAATTGGCCAGAACAGAAAATTAAGAAGTAAACAAAATCACATTTATATCATTTACGAAGTGCGTTCCACCCCGCTCCGCTAACGCCAATTTATCAATGCTCAAAGCCTTTCTCCTAAGAGGAGAGAGGTCAAAGTTTATTACATACAAAAGCGATCGCTCGTCCGTAGGATTGTCGCATTACAGCTATTTTCAGGTAAATAGACCACGCGGTAGGGGTAAAGCGTCATTGCTCATACGTGTCAACTTAAGCCTCGGCGAATAGAATTTGCGACTACACAGGCGAAGTCCGCCTGCACGGACTAACAGAAAATCAAGGTCTTGAAACCCACAAAGGTGGGTTTTGTTTGTCTAGACGCGGTTTCTAACCGCCCGTTTCGCGTTAAGTTGACTATGCAGCGATCGCTGTTGCTTGGGCTGCTATAATTTGCCATCGCTCATTTTGCTTCAAATATGTGCGTGTATAACGGTAAACACCACTGAAGGATTCACCCTTAAAAAGTCCGGTCAATCTCACTTTCAAATTTGTGATTGCAGTTGAGCCAAAGACTCGAACAATTAATTCATCTGTTTCATAGCTTGTAACTACCAAGTTACCTGATTGGTGAAGAGACAAATCCTCTACCTTGTCTATTACACTACCCTGAGGATCTGTGAAAATAACCTCATCTGCCAAGAGGCGATCCAAAGCAGTGATATCATTACAGAGCATTGCCTCTCGCAGTTCGACTTCAAGGTTTTCCAATTCTTGTGTAAGTGATTGACACATAGCTTTCCACACCATCACAGTAAAACCACTCTAAAGGAAAATCTCCTTACTTCCTGCACAAGAACCTCTAATTGATAGCTGTTAATTTTCTCTCTAGGTCAAATAAGAAGCCGTGGATATATTCCTCAGTCCATTCGGCACCATAGAAGCGTTTGAACATCCCTCGTGCTGGGTCTTTTTCAGCCCGATATCGTAGATATCGCAGTTGGGCTTGCTCAATGGCTTCTAAATTTTGGGAATCTGTTACAGCTTCTGCCTCCTCCACGAAATCTAGATAAGCTTTCAAATAGTCTTTGAAAGCGGCAAACACCTGAGTTTCTACTACAGCCGTTTCTTGGGGACGAGTCCACAGGAAAGCGGGAGAGAAAAAGGGCCGTGCTTCTTCTGGAAAATCTCCTCCCCAAGATAGATGCTGTTGATGGGCGTGGAAAATGGGCAGAATTGGTTCAGTATATTTTGCCTGATATGCTGGATCATCGCGGAATAGGGGCTGCATATCCAAAGCAATTAGATGTCCTCCTGGCAATGTCACCAGATCCGCCCCAAAAAAGGGTAAATCGTAGTTGAGTCGGGGGAAAATCACAAAATTCAGCACTTGCAGCGAATTGCCACCCTGTACATGAGCTGCACGAATTTGCCGCAATTTTGCGGTTTGAAAGGCATAACTGGTGGTGACAACCTCTTCCTGATTCTTTCCCTTGCCCACAACAGCGCTCTTAGACTCAAACCCGGTGGGGATAGGATAGGGTTGTAAATCCAAGCGCGATCGCATGTAGGCGATCGCATAATCGAGAAATGGCTGATATAGTCTCAAGGTCGCTTCGCTCCGAATTCAAAATTCAAAATTAATAATCCCCAATGCTCATTTTCATTCGGTCATCTTTTGCTGCCACTGACTGCTAGGGGAACAGCATCTTCAAATAAGAATTCATGGAGAAAGCGCTCTGCCCATTCATGACCAAAGTAACTGCTAAACAAACCAGATGCTGGATCGCGGTCTGCACTATATTGGTCATAATCTTTTTGGGCTTTGACAATCTGCTGGATATCTTCAGGGTCTTGGAGCGGTTGGGCATCTGCTAGCATTTGCCAATACAAGTTTAAATAATCCTGAAAAGCTTCAAATACTCGTGTTGCCACAGTTTGGGGATCTGTTTTGGCAAACAATAGATATTTAGAAAAGTACTGGTTGGCATCGTAAAACTTCATTTCTAAATTTTGGGACAAATCCGGATATTTATCATGGAGAGATTTTAGCGGAACTATATATTTTTTTTCATAATCTTCATCCTGAAATAAGGGCTGAAAGTCAAGCACAATCAAGTTTTTGACTTTACCAAAAGATAAAAAATCAATCCCTAATAGAGGTAGATCGTAGTGATGACTAGGATAAATTACGCTGTTAAAAATTTGGGCGCTTTCCCCAGCATCAATGTAGGTATAGCGAATCTTCCGCAACTCTTGACATTGGTGACACCAACTGCGGATAGTTGCTGGGTTTCTGCCGCGATCGCTAACTTTGAATTCCAAACTAGGGGGAATAACCCTACTTTGTAAATCAAACCGCTGAAATAGCTCTTTTTCTAAAAATTCCAGGAAAGGCTTATACATAGAGCATGATTTGTTAACCCTTGAATGAAAATAATGGATGTCAATCATGCACGTCTCATTTATGAGAAACTAAGCAACATTCCTTAATGGGGCACTTGTACTGAGCGACTTGTGCCGAGTTTAGCCTGAGCGACGTCGTAAAGCCTGCGGCATAGCTACGCCCTAAGCGCCAGCCTCTCCAAGAGTTGTATTGGGCATGGGACATGGGCATGAGTTATTCTCCTTGTCCCCCTCATCCCCCTTGTCCTCGACTCCCTATTCCCTACCTAGCATGATTCCAACTGATCATTTGTTCCAAGACTTCTTGGGAAACACAGCGACGCTCAGAACAATAAGTCATCAAGTTGACTCCGTTCATCATTCGCACCGTACTGACCCTAACGCGAAAATCATCCGTAACAAACCAACAACGTTCCTGACCTTGGTTATTGTCATAGTCAGTATCAATCGTCAAGACTCCATCATCAGCAAACTGATACCGACTCACAACCGGAATACTCTCGACATAGCCTTGGTTGCGGATCAGTTTTCCAGAACGCCTCGTTTCGTCGGGTACATCAACTAAAATAGCGGCATTATCGGCATTCAGTAGCCTGATGTCTAGGTTAGCCTGCCATGCAAAGCTAGCACCGCTTGTTGCTTTAGTAGGGTCTATCCCTTGGGCTGTGCAGACTTCTTGGACTTTAGGATCATCTTTTTTCATGACTTTAATGATCAAATTCGACTCCCCCGACTCATCCGCCGCCGAGTCAAAATGATGAACGGAACGTTCCGTAAACCATGTTCCCTCACTTTTACGGAAGAAGTCGATCATAGTCAAGGGTGGTATTAGATGCATATGTTTTGAAACCTCGTTTTTTAAAAGTTAGGAGTTTTGAGCAAAGCCAGAGATGTTTCCATTGCTCCGGTGAGGAACTAGGAATCAAATTTTGGCGTTACTGAATACTGAGTGAGAAGATGAAGTCCCGATATAGCTAAAGTGTAGAATAACTCCAAAAGTCATATTTTAATCAGCTGATGACAAATAGTGAAATTCAACTTATTACAAGCGTTCGCCCCAGTCCAACTCCTGAAATCTTAACAGCCCTGAAAGCAGGAATCGCTCTGGATGGGGTAGATTTGTACCAATTCAATTTGAAGGAAGTCGATTTACAACAAGCTAACTTGAGTAAAGCCAAGCTATTAGGAGCCGATCTGGGTGAGGTAATCTTGAGTGATGCAAATCTGAGTGGGGCAGATTTGCGAGGCGCTAATCTGCGAGGAGCCGATTTGAGTGGAGCTAATTTGCAGGGAGCCTATTTAAACCGTGCTGATCTCCAGCAAGCGAATCTTAGTGGCGCAAATTTGGAGGGAGCCAAACTCCAAGTAGCGCGTTATGATACACAAACGAAATGGCCCCAAGAATATAACTACAAAGCTTCTGGAGCAGTGGGGCCAGGTGCTAATCTCAATGGTGCTTTTCTCAATACAGCTTCTTTACGAAACGCAGATTTACAAGGCGCTAATCTGCGTGGAGCCTACCTGAGTGGTGCTGACTTGACAGGAGCCAATTTGCAAGGTGCAGCTTTAAGCGGCGCTGACCTGACGAAAGCTTATTTGACAGGGGCTTGTTTGCGGAATGCTCGATTGACTGGAGCCAATTTGCATGATACAGACCTGCGAGCAACTGACCTCAGTGATGCAGAGATGGAGCATCTTCAAAGTATCGCTGGGGCAGATTTTACTCTTGCCCAAGGACTCACAGAAGCAACTAAAGCTATGCTTTCTAGCCGTCCACATTCAGAACTCGACGTTTGGAACGCTTACACCCGCACAACAACTCGTGAGAGTTTGAGTGCTTGACCAGGCCAATTTTAGGTTTTAGGTGCAAGCCGCGCTCCTTGTGGGCGAAATAAATCCAAAATCCAAAATTGTTTGACCAGTTGTTCTGTAGGGAGTTTACAACAGCTGCCAGTTCTTTTTCAGGAGCGCTAAAAATGTAGCGTATCCTTCGGAAAAACCGGGCGGATCAGGTAGAACATATTGTGGAAATTCTTTATACGATCGCCAAGGTTCCGAAGCATTATGCCGCAAATGTAAGGCAGATTCTGAGGAACCTAGTAATCGCCAAGTCATTTGACCGGTTGGGATATCAGTCACAAATGTCTCCTCATCTCAAAAAAGTTAATTTTTTATTCCAGATTTTGGCAGATTAACCAGATATTTTGGGCAAATTTAAGGTATAGTAATACATTTGCTATTATTGAGTTTTATGACAATATTGCGAACAAAACTATACCGCTATTGTGGCAACAAGTCTTCTAAAGCAGCTCCGACAACTCGGTGATCCTCATCCTGTCTGAGTTGGTTCAGGGCTGCTTTTGCTTGGGGCTGGTCAAATCGTTTCAGGGCATAGCTAACTCGCACGCGCATCCGCCAAGATTGATCATTCACCAACGTTAGTATTTGGGATAATGCCGCAGTATGTTGGCTAGAATCAGCTAGTAAGCCGAGTCCATCAACAGAGGATTCCTGAACTGTGAAATCTTCATCTTTTAAACCATGAACGCAGATATCAAATAGTTCTTCAGGGCAATCCATTTCGGCGATCGCCGCCAAAATGCTCCGCTTAACTAGCCAGTGGTCATCCTGATAAAATGCCAGAACTAGATGAGAAACTGCGACTCTGCCAAATAGTGATAAAGAATTTGCCGCCTCAGCTCGCACGTTGGGGGTATCGTCGAATTTCATAATTTGCATCAAAGCAGCAAAAGATTCTGCTGATTGTTGGTTACCCAAACCCCTTGCTACAAAAGAACGCACCAAAAATTCGGAGTCATGAAGTTTACTAGTTAACAGAGGAACTGCAACTTCTGATTCATAATTATTCAGGGCAGCGATCGCCTTCAGACGATAGTGAAAATCTGGGTTCTTCAGTTCAGCTTGGATTTTATCGATTTCCATAGGTGCATTTGGTAGAGCTATTCTTTACTTTATTTTACAGATGTCACCAAATGGCGATCGCACTCTAAGAAGATTGAATGAAGGGTATAGGGTATGAGGCATGGGTTATTCTCCTTGTTCTGCTTGTCCCCTTGTCCCCACTCTCCAATGCCCAATGCCCTATCTCCTAAACCAATGACTCAATTAAGCCAAACCGTTAAGGAATTAATAGCCAAAGCTAGAATTATCAGCTTTGCTGAGTGGGAACAGTCCCATCCAAAAGCAGCGATTATTATATTCCAAGCTGCGGACGATGCTTTTCGGTATCTGAGCGACGAAGATTTCTTGCAAATTAAAACCTTGTCACCTGATAATTCGGCATTGATTCCTATTGCTCAATTGTTACGCGATCGCGCCGCCGAAATTGTTGATGAAGCTAGAGAGCAGGTTTTGACGACTTATCCCGAAATTATCCAGCCTGGAGGAGGTCTTTATCCGCCGGAACGCGCCCAAGCTTGCTGGCGAGATTTTTGGCATTTTCTCCGCTGTATTACTTATGGCATAGCAGGCGGTCACACTGAGTATACCAGTCCCACGGGATTGCACAATATGAATTTGCTCTATCAGGAATTACAAGTTCCAAAAGATGCAATGGTCTTAGGCTTAAAAAGTATTAAGGTTGCTAGTTTAAAGCGGTGTCAAGCCAATCAGCAAGAAATTGCTCCCTATTTTGATCATTTAATTACCCAACTGGCTACTTTCCAAATTTAGTAGTCCTAAGTAAAAAGTTCTGAGCCAAATGTCTATCCCAGTGTGGTGCTGGCTCAAACCAAGCCTTTACAAATTATGCGGATGCAACGAATGAACTAATGACTCAGCACTGTTAATCCTCCCAGTCAGAAGATTACTACAATACATCACCTGTACGCCAATCGCCAATCAGATACTAAAAAAAGTTGAAATTTCTTTCAAGTATTATTTAACTTAATAAATTTTAATAAATATGGCTTCGACATCGTATCAGAATGTGTAAGGGCACAACGATGTAAAAACTTAAATCATCAAAAGTAATAAGGGTTTAAAGTCTCTATGGACTCTCCTTGATTACAACGATGTAAACTTTTTTAACATCTGCTGAATACCCTTCTCATAAATAAAATTTAGTTATTAACTGGGAGATAGTTTGAATGGCTTTTGGACTAGCATCACGATTAGGGGTCGCTCTGTCTAGAAAATACCGATCCGATTGATCGGTGGCCAAGTCGCTCTAATGAGGAAGTTGAAACCGTAATTAGAACGCCCTACAAGCAAGTTCTAGGCAATGCTTATGTAATGGAGAGTGAGCGGTAAGCCGTTCCTGAATTGCAACTCAAACGGGGTGAAATCAGCGTCCGCAACTTTGTGCGAATTGTTGCTAAATCTTAGATTTGCCGGGTGCGGTTTATTGAACGTTTCCAGTCACTAATCCTCAGTGTTGATCATTCATCAAAAGTTAGCCAAAGCGATCGCTGATTTGGGATCTAATCAATTCCGCCGTCAGTTGTCATATACGAACGATATTTAACACACTTTCACAAACTAAAGTTTTACAAAAGCTAGGCAGTAGCAAAAAGAACTGACAAGTAATAATGCGAAATTCCACCTCTCTAAGCGGTAGGATGCTCGGAAATTTCATTTAAATCACGTTTTTAAGGAGATACTTAAATGTCACTTTGGGCTATTGATTCACCTAAAATTGAGCTGCGTCCAAACACCAGCGAAAGTGAATTACAAACACTGATTCGGGCAGTTTACAAACAAGTTTTGGGCAATGCTCACTTGTTGGAAAGTGAGCGACTAGCCACTATAGAATCGCAATTGCGCGATCGCAATATTAGCGTCCGCGAATTCGTCAACAGCGTTGCAAAATCAGAACTTTATCAATCCCTGTTTTTCAATTCTTCTTTCCAAAATCGGTTCATTGAACTGAACTTCAAACATTTGCTAGGACGTGCTCCTGCCGATCAGGCAGAAATTTCCGAACACGTCCGCATCTACAACGAACAGGGCTACGATGCTGAAATCGAATCCTATATCGATAGCGAAGAGTATCAGCAAAATTTTGGCGAGAATATTGTTCCTTATCCTCGCAGCACTAGCTCCCAAATAGGGATTAAAAATGTTACCTTTAACCGCACCTTTACCTTATTGAGAGGAGTAGCTAGCAGCGATAGTGATCGCAAAGCCAAACTGATCAGCGATGTCGGTTCAAATTTAGCCACATCCATCAAGGCTCCCGCTGCTGGTTCTAGTGTAAGCAGCACTAGCAAACGCTTCTTGATTAAAGTAGTCAAAGGTGCAGCTAAGATCCCTAGCCGTCTAGGCAAGCTCGAATATGTAGTTAACTACAACCAACTGTCTAGACAAGTGCAAAACATTCATAGAACGGGCGGCAAAATCATCAGTATCACTGAAGTTGCTTAGATTTGTCTAAGTAGAGATGAAAAAGGGCAGGGGATTGGGGGGGATAACTCCTAACTCCTAACTCAGCACCCCTGAATGCAGTTGTGGCCAAGGAGGCTAATATATAGACTGAGAGAATAACTATTTAGCCAAGATATCTTTTGGATTGCAAGCTACTTTTTAAGATCACTTTTTTAATGGAAATTACTGAATTCTTTGAACTTTCAATTGGACGATGGCGATCGCAGCGCAGCGGTCATCATTTAGCATTC
Organism: uncultured Nostoc sp.; assembly: GCF_937863485.1. Taxonomy (GTDB): domain Bacteria; phylum Cyanobacteriota; class Cyanobacteriia; order Cyanobacteriales; family Nostocaceae; genus Nostoc. Next base: position 11,339 of record NZ_CALMFY010000041.1, read on the forward strand.
GCCCACTTTGAACAAGTGCTGTCTACTATTGACATTGAGTCTCTATCCCTCAATGATCCGGCGGTGGTAGCAATCTGTCAATTGTATGAGACTGACCCTGCCAGTATTACCCATCCCTTTCGGATGACTTGGGAGGGTGAGTCAGACTGGGACGATAAACTAATCTCTGGTAGTACTGTGCTGGTGCCAATTCCCAATGTCGAAAATCCTTCTAGAGGCAAACTCCTGCGGGATCAGGGATACGCCGAAACAATCCCAGCAGTGGCTAAATATGATCTGAGTGAAGATGGTATTTTTACTCTACTGACAGAGTATGACCTCGCTGCTGCTGAGGAGCGAATTTGGTTTGCTAACCCAAATCTCCGATTTCGAGTAGCGACGATTAAAACCAGTGATGGTAAAGGTGTGACAACAGCTTCCTTTTCTTCAGAGATTCGCTCTTTGTCAAGTTCAACCAGTTAGCAAAAATCAGGTTAAAACATAAAAGGATACAAGCTCCTAAATTTATTTATGGGGATTGTTAATTTTGAATTTTGAATTTTGAATTTTGAATTCGGAGCAAAGCGACGTGACGATAGCGCCCAGTGAATCTAGCAGCAACGCTAGCGATTTGCTCACTTTAGCTTGTTGGATGGCAGGAGATTTTAGCAACTACAAGCAATCTTTTGCAAATCCGCAACTTTACGCCCACATTCGCATTTTTTTTCGTCCTTTACCGATTGAATTTTTTTCTGCCATCGGTTTTTATTCAGAACAAGTATATGACCACGATTTATGGACACCCTATCGCCAGGGAGTACATAGATTAGTGGATTGGGGCGATCGCATCTATATCGAAAATTACAGCTTGAAAGACCCTATGCTTTATGCAGGTGCTGCTCGTGAATTAGATATCCTCAAAACCATCACCCCCGAGAACATCGAACGGCGTCATCACTGTTCAATGGTTTTCCAGCGAAAAGGTGAAATGTTTCGAGGCAGTGTGGAACCGGGTAATCAATGTCTGATTAAGCGCAATGGATGCCAGACATATCTTGTCAGCGAAGTAGAAGTAACTGAGCGTACTTGGTTAAGTCTAGATAAAGGTATGGATATTGAAACCCACGAGCAAATATGGGGATCAACTGCTGGCCCTTTGCAATTTGAAAAACGGGAAAGTTTTGCTGATGAATTACATATGGTGAGCGCATTATGTTGATTCAGCTTGAATTTGTTAAAACCAACATGTTACCTCCACCAGCTGAAAAAAAAATGCGCTGCTGGATTCGCAGTCGCCACTTGATTTGTTCGGGTAACTTTTTTATATTCGAGACATTAGAATATACGACCATCGAGAGATTCTCTGAATGTGTAGCTTCTTTAGGAGGAACAGTAATATCCGTTGACCCGATTAATAAAATTTGGATGGGCGATCATCGCCAAGTCATTTTATATCAGGCAAAAGCCAGTTTACATACGCCTCATCATACTTTGAAACAATACTGGATAAAATACGGTGGTTTCTACACTAGATTTGATGAGCGTGTTTGAGAGTTACTATCCTGCGGAAATCCTTCTCACAGGTATATATACTCCAATTCAAAATTAAGTTTTGAATTTTAAATACTCCCTAAGGGGGTTGACGGCTAATTGTTAATGTTTAATTGCTAATTGTTTACTATGATTAGCTGTTACTTATTAACAGTTAGCCGTCTAAGTTTGTTAGAAAATGTAACTAAAAAACTCCCTAAAACTTGATAAATTAATCCTGATAAAGGGAATTAAAATTTGTTAGTGCTTATATCGATTACCTATGAGGTTGCTCCAGAACAATTTGCTCAAGCCCCAAGTTTTACCAAGCTTGGTTTTGTGCAGTTTCACAAATAATTGGTATTAGCTGTACCACGTAACCACTAACAAATACTTAGCTCTCATTACCTTTAAAAAATAGATTTTTAGCAAACGTCCTCAAAGCCATTAGTCACTCCTACCCACACTAACCAAGTATGCAAATCTTCTTAGACGAAGAAACCAGACGCCGCCAATATCAAGCATTTCCCCAAACAGAACCCATTGAACTGTGGACTACTGCTTCAGTTGAAGACATTGAAATTGTAATTCGAGCAGTTTATCGGCAAGTGTTGGGTAATGCCTACATTATGGAAAGTGAGCGGCTGATCGTTCCCGAATCCCAACTCAAGCAAGGTATAATCGATGTCCGTGAGTTTGTGCGTCAAGTTGCCAAATCAGAGTTGTATCGCTCCAGATTTTTTGATAAAGTTTACCGCTACCGGGCGATTGAACTGAACTTCAAGCACCTGCTAGGTCGCGCTCCCGATGACTACTCCGAGACGAAACATCACAGCAACATTCTAGATGAGAAAGGTTTTGAGGCGGATATTGATTCTTATCTTGATAGCGACGAATATCTAGATGCCTTTGGGGATAACATAGTACCATATTACCGGGGTTATAAAACTCAAACGGGCAAAAAGATATTGGAATTTACCAATATGCTGCAACTGGTGCGGAGCAATTCTAGCAGTGACAAGAACCTAGCAACGAATAATGAACCTCAGCTGGTGCGATCGCTAATTACCAACACTCCTTATGGTAGGCAGAAACCCACGGATATTAGTGCTTTACTTGCTGAAGTATTCAAGCGAAAGCCAGAAACTGCTACTCCAGTTAATCCGTTTATTGCAGCTCAAACAGCAGCTCAAGAAAGCTTGCAGCAAAAGATTAAAGAGCAAGAAAGCCAGATTGCAACTTTGCAACAACAACTAGCAGACTTACAACCGTTTGCTAGCATCGGTACAACAAAATTCACTAGTAGTTCGCAGTCTTCCAATTCTGTGACCACCACAAAGGAATATACATCTTTGCAACAGCAAGCTGACGCGCAAGCAAAACAGATTGCAGCTTTGCAAGAGCAAATTGCTGATGCCCGACGGTCTGCCACAATTGGAGAAGCCCGATTGAATAAGTGGCGCAGTCGCGTTTTTAATGGCTAATTTCTCTACTGTTTAGTTTTGTAGGGTGCGTTATGCCAAAGGCTAACGCACCGCTTTTGCAAAAGTTATAAACGTAGCATAGTTTACCGCACTTCTCTACGAGACGCTGCGCGTAGCTTGCTTCCCCGTAGGGGTACGACAGGCTCAGTGACCACCGTAGGCATCGCATGAGATGATTCTAAAAAGTGCGATCGCTTGAGCAAAACTGAGAAACTTTTTCAGCGATCGCATAAGATGATTTGAGAAAGTGCGATCGCGTAGCCTCTCCTCTGGAGAATCGCCTTTTTCAATGACTTGATCAATTAGTTCAATCGTCTCTTCTGGCAAGGTGATGTTAATCCGTCGATGCGTGATTTATTGCCTTTATCTTGCCTATCAGCTTTATTTTATCTCTTGTCCGGCTAAATACTTGTCATTATGATCGCAGCGATCGCACAGTGAAGTAATCGCATCATTGCGATCGCAACTTTAGAGACGCTCTGCGAACGTTCCACTCGCAATAACATACCGTAATTGATTGAGCGGACTTGATATTACCCATCTAAACTGTGTATAATTGTGTTGAAAGAGCGTAGTTTACCGTCGTAGGCATCGGATGAGATAATTCTACTTTTATTTTTTCGCTTGCCGTTTGAATTCTTTCCTGTGCCTGGGCATTTCTCTCTTGTAATTTTGAGGTTTTTTGGTTTACCTTTTGCAAGACTGCTTTAGCAGCTAGCAAGTTTTGGTTTGCTTGTTGAGTTTTCTATTTTGCTAATTTTGATTTTACTTCTGCGGCTTACTGATTTTTCTGTGCTGCTTGAAACTTTTGCTCTGCATCTTTATTTTTAGTTTCTAATTCTTGCGCTTTATTCTGTATTGCTACCTGTTGCTTTTGCGTAGCTTGCAAACGTTGAGTTACTAAATTATAGTTAGCTTCAGCCTTTTTAACTGTATTTTCTGCCTGTTGGTTTTTATCATCATAATTTTTAGGAACTTGAGTTCGACTCAATGCATATAAGAATAAGATGCCTGTGAAGAATAATAAACATACCGCTAAACCATAACTCACCATTAACCACATCCGCCCTTGACGAATTTGTCGGTAAGCTTCTTGTTGAGCATCAACTAATATCTGTCTTGCATCTTGTTCACGCTTCAGCTTATCTTCTGCTTGCAAGCGTTGTTCTCGCTCTCTAGCTAATTCTGCTAATATTTCATTTCCCTGTTGTTGGCGAATAAAAAACACGAGATAATCATGCACCAGTTGATAACGATCAGCAGGCGATTCTGGTAGAAGCAATACTAACCTTGATGCCACAAAAATCTCTAACACCAAATCTAATTTATCAACTTCTGCTGGCAAATCTGCTGCTAACTCAGCACGAGTTTTCAGGGGACGAGTACCATTTTCATCTGTGAGTAAATATAAAACCAGTCGAGCAACTTGTTCATTCTCTGCACCACAATCGTGAATGACTTCTTCTAAAAATCGCTCAACCAGTTTTTCTTTGGGGCCAAACTGAAGATACTTATATAAAGTTGTAATTTTCTCAGTGTGCAATTGCGTCCCAACAATTTGTAACTCAATTGGGCGTACTTCCCCAAATTCGCTCGCTAAATCCCTCACTAATTGTTCAATCAGGTCTGGCTCTAGGAAAAAGTGAGAGCGTTCTGTTAAACTCTGGACAACAGCTTTAGCGTCTGCTGGCGAAAAGTTTCCCAAATAATAGCGAATATTTTTATCGAGAATATTATTATTAATTGCAGCCAAATTAAACAGACGGTCTAATTCTAATAAATAATGTAAATAATCTTCTCGCAAAGACAGAATTACTTTGACAAAAGGAATATCGAGACAAACTCGCAAAAACTCATAAAATGCTCGTCGTTGACTTTGGTCTGGATAAACAAAGAAAAACTCCTCAAACTGGTCAAACATTAAAACCGTTAATAAATTACGGTCAGCATTTCTCAGTAATTGTTCTAAAATCGCTGCTGAAGAATCAAGATTAGCAAATAATTCCTTACCTCTGACTTCCTCAAAAGCCTTAGTCAAACTCTGCCCCAACATCCCCACCCAATCTGTATAAACTCGCAACAAAATGGGTAAAGCATCTCGCTCACCAATTGCTTGCTGTTGCAACGCTGGGATTAATCCACCCTGCAAAATTGAACTTTTACCCACTCCTGACTGACCATGAATTACAGTCAATTTATGCTCAGTCCTGCCAATTCTTTCCTGCAACCGCTTAACATCTTGTCCCCTACCAGAAGCAGCAATTTCTTGAGCAATGGTTTCAGGATTTTCTACTTGCAACTGTGTAGGACTAATTGCCTGTCGGTGCGGCTTGAGATAAGATGCACCAACAAAGGCGCGGAAACCGTACTGTTGTTCAATTTGTAATTGTTCTTGTTTAATATTAAAAGCTTTAAGATATTCACCTTGTTCAAAGTAAAGTAAGCGCAACCTTTCTAATATAGATATATATAATTGTGGGTTGTATTGATGATTAGTTTCAACCTTTGCAGTTTTTAAATTAGTAATCGCTGCTTCAAATTGACTTAACCCATGTTGAGATTTAGCTAAAATAAACCGATACCAACCAAATTCATTTGATTGTAAATTAGGTATCTCAGCTAATATTTGTAATGCTTGCCCTGCGAATTGATGAGCTTCATCCCAGAGTGACTCTTCTAAGGCTACTTCTGCCAAAAAACTATAATCTTTAGCCAACTGCAACGATGTGCCATAATTTTGATGTAGCGGCAGAGATTTTTCAACAAGGCTTTCCAACTCTGACCATGCTTGTAAACTTCGTAGCACTTCACCCAGTTTAGTAATATGTTTTGCAACTAAATCTGAACGTTGTGCTTGTTCAAAAATCTCAATAGCTTGCTGAAAGTAATTTCTAGACTCTTGCCAATAGCGTTGATTTTCTGTCTGATTTTTTTCAGATTGGCGGTTATAAGCTGAAGCAATATTAACGAGTAATATACCTTCTCGCTCTAAATAATTACTTTGTCGCCAGAACCCTAAGCTTTGTTGATAATGTGCTAAAGCAGAATCTATCTGGTCATGTAGATAATCATTTAAACCAAACACAAACTCTAAACTTGCTTGAAGTGCTGCTTCTAATACTTCTCCTCGATTTTGCAAATCTTGACGAGCGGTTTCTAGTTCTTGGCGCATTTGGGGATTGGGCGTTACATCACCTGTAAAGATTTCATCACTTTTTTGCTGAAGGAAGTCGACTAAATGATCCGTAGGGTTTTCAAACTCAATGATAGTTGCCCAATTCTCTAAACCAGTTGCTAATCGAAGAAATTTTTGCAGAACTGAATCATTAACCCACAACAATATCGGAAACGGGAAGTTTTTTCTAAACTCCTCTCGCACTTGGTTAGCTGAAGTCAGAACTGTATCAATATCTTTAACCGACTCCAAACCAAAAATCATCAATGTAGGTGGCTGTTCATCTCCCAGTTGTTCGCATATATTTGTGTAAAAGATTTTGACTGATGCAGGTAAAGTAATTTCGCGAATGCGTATAGGAGATAATTGGTGCAGGCGTTGCACCACACGCTGACGTAAAGCAGCATAGTTACAGCGCAGCAAAATCAGCGAAAATTCTCCGTGAGATAACCAGATTGCCCGTACCAGTGTATGCAAGGAGCGAACATTGTCTAGAGTGTGTATGTCTTCCACTTGTTTGACATTAGTATCCGACTTCAACTGGTCTTGGCCGTTACTTATAGTCATCTTGATTAATAAGCGATCGCAAACTAGCTTCTAGTTCTGGATCTAATGTTTGTAATTCTTTCCAAGCTAGCTCAACTTCAAAACGCCACTCCATATCAATATTTAAACCTGGAGACAGGTTATTATTTGCACTTTGCAAAATAAAGTTAAGTAACTCTTCGGTAGGCATCGTGAACTCATAATCTCCTCCGACCCAACTCTAAAAATCCGGTACAAACTTAAATTTTGCTTGTATTTTGTCAGTAATCCACAAGATTATTGGGAAACGAAAGTTACGAAACTCATTTCGTACATGATTGGCCGCAGCCAGCACTTGATCTATATCATTTACTGACTCCAGATCAAATATCATCAAAGCCTGTGGCTGCTCATCCGCCAGTTCGTTCTTAATAGTTGTGTATAGAGTCGTACTGAACTTAGGCAGATATAAGTTTTTAATCTCCCCAGGCAAACCTTCCTCATACCATAGCTTTTGCAATTGTTTTACCATGCGCTTTCGCAAAATTGTATAGTTACAGCGCACACAAATCAGTGAAAAATCTCCTTGGGAAAATTTAATTGCTCGTATCAACGATTTTAAAGATTTTTCGTTGATAAGTTTGGCATTCTTTGGCGAGTACAAATCAGCCATAAAGTCTTGGAAAAACTTCCTTATTGCCGAAAAAATTTCAAATAGCTTGCTTTTTGAACGATATAGGTTTAAAAAAGGAGAAGCTCAAGGAACAACGTAGAAATTATAGTTTTAAACTTCTTTCCTTGCAGGTAAGAGTTTAGAAAGAGGTCAAAATAAATTTATCAAACTACGTTAATAAATGATTCCGCTAACCAGCTAAGTAGATCATCGCACAAAAATAGAGAAAGCATACTAAGAAATAGTAATGGAATTGAACACTTGCTCTACTTGCGTTAAACCGCAGGCTCCAGGTCTTTCAGCCCAAGTCAAAAGTGTCAATGTACGTTCGTTTTGGTTGGCAGGCATCGGAGGAACTTCTGCTGAGGGTGGATTGAGGACAAACACAAGCATGTTGGATTGTTGTATGGATAAAGCATTTAGTTTTCTCATCAAATCTAAACGCTCTTGTTGATTCCACACTTTCTTGATTGAATCATTTACTCTAATAGAATCCGTAACACTTTCCGTCCCTAAAGTTACCAGGAAGGATATTGAACTTTATCTGGTGCTACACGTTGACTGCTTGTACCTGGAAATGGAGGAGCTTGAGACGGTTTACCACGTTCACTAAATGCCCTCAAGATAGCGCTGCAAGCATCCTGTTCCGGAAGATCAACAATATCAACATAGATAATAGGCTTATGTAGCCCTACAAGCTCACATTTTTCTATACGAATGGGGATAAGTTTTCGGTTCTCTCCTTGAGGATCGTCTGCAAATGCAGCAGCCCATTCAGACTTAGTATACAAACCTTCAAGATAATTTTGCGATAAAATAGCAATTGTCTTTTTAGTCTTAACTGCCGCTTCTTGCATTTTCAAAGCAAAATTTTCACCGGAACGAAAATCCCAGACATCAAGCACAACTGAGTAATTTGCTTCTTCCAAAACCCATGCAATCCATGTAGCCCATTTTCTGTCTACTGTATTGTAACTAATAAAAAAGTCTTTCATCTGATTACCCTCTTGAACCTTTTCCAAAAATGGATTTAGCATAAACCAACGTCCATCCTCATCAAAGTATTCAAATATAAACCTACGTTGCATACTTTGAAGTAAATCGAATTTTTCCTCTTCTTTTCTCACATTTTGTTCTTTGATTAATTTTTTTAAAAATTCCTTATCATCTATAGTCACTTCTGTTTCTAATCTATCGCGCCTCTTCTTAATTACAATATCTAAAGTATTGCGGATGATTGGAAGTTGTTGTTGTTGTTGAAGACAGCTATAAAGTAGTCCTAATAATTCTGATATATGCCCAGCGCTCATTAGGCATAATCGATCTAAGGTTTCTGGGCTATCAAACACCTTTGTAATTAAATCTAATTGCTGTTGATTATCAATATTTGAAAAGATAATGTCTGGAAAAGCTCTTTTTAGAACCATGTAGCGCATTAGAGCTATACCTTTATCATAAATATCACCCGAACGCAGTTTCACAGGAACTGTAGACAAGACTTTAGGAGTCCCCAGACGATGTAATTTAGCACTATGGTTTAAGACAATTAGAGCGAATGGAATCGTGTAGATCACGTGGCATTGTAACTTACGTAATCGTTCATCTGGATCTATAAATGAATTTACCCAATCATTGATATCTTTAATATCCAAACGGTCTAGATTATCGACAATAACAACTAATCCTTTCTTCTTTAGCAGTTTTAATTTCTCATTAGCAATATTAAATATTTCTTCATTTATGTGTGTAACAACTCTGTTTGTTTCAAGCTCTAAATACTCCCTTCGTCGCTTACGGAATTCTGGATTATTCTGGATATTTTTTATAATTTCAGCATTGAATTCTTCCGTAAATACATATGACTCAGAAATATTTATTGATCTTGGCAACAATTGTAATATATCAGCTAATAGTTTAACTAGTAACTGTGGTCTGACTGTAATTTGAATTTTTTGTAAGCTAGTAATAACTCTAATAGCAATTGCCAATAAGATATCGCTTACAATAACTTTGGTAAAGTCTAAATCCTGACTGGACTGAAAGTAAATGACATGAAACCCCGAATTTTCTAATTCTGCTTTGAGACGTAGTAGTTCAATAGACTTGCCACAACCATCATGCCCGGTCAGAAGTTGACAAGTTGGTTCATCGGGAGAAAGAAATGTGATTGTTCTTACTAATTCAGCAACAATATCGCTCTCTCTTACTGATGAACAATTAACATAGTACGGCAAATCTTCTGCAATATCTGGAATTGAAGTCGTACTGCGAGGCTTACATGCTTTACTAAATCTCCTGAAATCGACTACCATGAAAGTTGATTTTTATCATTCAATTGTTTACTAAAAGCAAATATTCAAATAATTTATATTCTAAATTCTTTTGCCTCTGCTAAAATCGGATTGATATCAAACCACGAACCATCCTCATTCCGGTATTCAAATACAAACATACTGCGGAGCAAAAGTTCGTATCTTTCATGACCTCTCAAATTTTTCTCTTGCGCCACCTCACGTAGTAATTCCCATTCATCGGGTGTAATTGCCAAAGTTAGCTCATTGCGGCGTTGTTTAATCACTCTATTTATGCACTCTTGCGACAAAGGTGGGTCTTCTTGCTGAAGACAGCGAAACAACAGCATCAACAAGTTACGCAAATGACCACCGCTAACTCGGCAAAGTCGCTCTAAAGTATCAGGACTATCAAAAACCTCAGTAATTAAATTCTGACTTTGTTCCCAACTGACACCAGGAAAAGCCCTGGTCATAACCATCTGTTGCAGCAGTATAATTCCCTGTGAGAATTGCGAACCATCTTGTAATTGCACAGGAACCATCGGCAAAACCTTGGGGTCTACGCCAAAGCGATTTGTTAACCTTCCTAAAGCGTTGGAAAAAATCAACACTAGGGGAATAGTATAAACAACATGACAATTTAGCTGGTTTAATTGTTCACCGCGTTCAACAAAGAGATATTCTGGCTGGTAATAACCCGAAGGCTTCAAAGAATTATCAACTCGGTCGAGATTATCTACAATTACCACCAGTCCTTTTTTACCTTGCTGCTTCAGTTTTTCTCTAGCAGGCCTGAGCAATTCTTTATTAATTGATTCTAAAATGCCATTGGTGCGCGGTTCTAAATATTGCCGTAACTGCCCGCGAAGTTTAGGGCTATCTTTAGTTTTGTCGGTAATCTTGGCAATACCTACAGATAATTCAGCTTCTACCTCAATGTCTAGCGGTGTTTGCAAAAACTCTGAAATTTCGGTAAATAGATTTTTAAAGTATCCTGGTTTAAGGTTAATTTTGATTGCTTCTAGACTTTGACTCACCTCACGAGCTACTGTTAATAAAATATCTGTAACATCAATATCAGCCATATCCAGGCTTTGGCTAGACTCGAAATGAACCACATGAAATCCCTGCTGCTCTAACTCCGCCTTTAGCCGCAGTAACTCAGTGGATTTGCCAGAGCCGATATGTCCGGTAAATAATTGACAGGTAGGCTGCTCAGGTGAAAGGCGAGTGATAGTTCGCCCAAATTCTTCAATAATCTTAGCACCACGCACTTTAGAGAAATCAATATAATATTGTCTATCCTCCGGTTTGCTCACAACTAGAGTGTTACTGGGGTTGCAAGCTTGAAAAAACCTGACTAAATCTAGTTTCATTACAAATCATCCGAAATTAGACTGGCATTCTTGCTCATTTCAATGATTATACATACGAGAAAGCCGCTATTTCGGAAAAAACTTCTTCAAATTGGCTGATTATTTATGTCCGATCAATTAACCAGAATTAAGAGGAACCCCTCCCCGCAAGCGAGAAGGGCAGCAAAAATGTAGCTTTGGCTCTTTGCTTTAAAATCAATGAACAAGATGTCCACCCCACAAAAAATGTCTACAATTTCAACTTTTCACTGCGAATTGAATAATCTAACAACTCCATCGGGTGAATAACTGAAATCTTCTTACCTTGCAACTGCAAATGCTTCGTAATTTGCAAAGTACACCCCGGATTAGCAGAAGCTATTAACTCAGCACCAGTATTCAACAAATTCTGCACTTTTTGCCGACCCAATTCTTCAGAAACTTCCGGTTGCAGCATATTATAAACTCCGGCACTGCCACAACACAAAGCCGCGTCTATTGGTTCTCTCAACTTCACCCCTGGAATTTGTCGCAACACCTGACGCGGTTGCACGCTAATCTTTTGTCCATGCAATAAATGACAAGCATCTTGATAAACTAAATTCAAGGGTTTATCAGTCAGCGGCGAAAGTTTCGCTGTTAACCCAACTGTTGCCAAAAACTCTTGAGCATCTTTAACTTTAGCTGCAAAATCCTTCGCCTTTTCCTGATATTCTGGGTCATCTTCTAAAATGTGACCGTATTCCTTTAAAGTATGACCGCAACCAGCAGCATTGATAATTACGAAATCTACATCAGTATTGGCAAAACTATCAATCATCTGCCTTGCTAAAGCTTTCGCCTGTTCTGTTTGTCCTTGGTGTTCGGGAAGCGCTGCACAACAACCTTGAGATTTAGGAATCACAACTTCACAACCATTTGCCGTTAAAACCCGTACTGTTGCTTCATTCACTGGGGAGAAAAACAGCCGTTGCACGCATCCCAAAATCATCCCAACTCGGTAGCGCTTCTCACCTTGGGCGCGGATGACAGTAGGCAAATTATCTTGAAAAGATTTGAGAGTAATTTCTGGCAGAATAGATTCCATTGCTGCCAAACGGGGCGATATTTTATTGAGTAACCCTGTAGCGCGAAAGAACTTAGCAAAACCCAATTTCTGATAAACCAACAACGGAACTAATAAAATCCGTAAAAGGTTGGGATAGGGAAACAGAGAAAATATCAGTTGACGAAAAAATTGGTCTGGCAAACTGCGGGGATAATTCCGTTCAACTTGGTGACGAGTTGCAGATATTAACTTGTCATACTGAACACCAGAAGGACAAGTACTCACACAAGCAAGACACCCTAAACAAGAATCAAAATGTTCTACAGTTGCTGTATTTAAAGCAATCTCACCCTCATTAATTGCATCCATTAAATAGATGCGTCCTCTAGGAGAATCCATCTCCTTCCCAAGTACCCGATAACTGGGACAAGTTGAGAGACAAAACCCACAATGTACACAACTATCAATTAACTTCGGGTCAGGCGGATGATTCTCATCAAACCCCTTCAAATTCTTTAAACTAGCCGTCTTATTAATAGAATCTTCAGAAACTTGCATAATTATTTTTCTCCCCTCTCTATCTCAGCGTCCTCAGCGTCTCTGCGGTTAGTTTCTTAAATCCCACCCACAAACCGACCAGGACTTAAAATATTCTTACTATCAAACTGTTCCTTAATGCGGCGCATCAGCGGCAAAGCATTCTCCGTATAGCCCCAAACATCTATTTGTTCTTTAACCGCCACTGGTGCTTCCAGAATTGTTAAAAAACCTCTATGAGCTTGAGTGCGATCGCGCACTTTCAAAACCTGATTTTTACCCTCTAATTGTAACAAACCTAAACCACTACCAATGTGAATCAAACCTAACTCTACCTGAGTCAAAATCTCCACAGCAGCAGTAGGTAACACTCCTATTTTGCAGGTAATTACAGATTCTGTGGCAGTATAATGTATTCGTTCTTGCAATCTCTGCCATAGACTAGCTTCATCACCATCTACATAAATAGCCCCATCTAACCCCAACTTTTGCCCTACTTCCAAAACTCGGTTTGACTGTTCCTTAACACTCTCACTAATACTTTGAAAACGAGCAATTAATCCCAGTCCTTCACCCAAACCTAAGCTGGACACCAGTTTAGTTGATAGCAAATCAGCTTGGACTGGTGTTAACCCCGAACCTCGAAGAATATCAGCTGCTTGGGATACAGCCTCCGCCGTACCAGTTAGTACCACCGTCCCCGATGCCTCAGCTAGCGGATACAGGCGAAAAGTTAGTTGACTAATAAAGCCTAATGTGCCATACGACCCAGTAAGCAACTTCATCAAGTCATATCCGGCAACATTTTTAACTACTCTTCCCCCAGCTTTGGTGACTTGTCCATCAGCACGGACAAAGGTAATACCTAGTAACTGATCGCGCACACTACCATAACGTTGCCGCAGAGAACCAGTATCACCTGTAGCAACAATACCGCCAATGGTAGCTAACTCTGGTGCTGTGGGGTCAAGGGCAAGAAATTGCCGCGACTTTGCCAAAAGCGCTTGGAGATCAGAGAATTTCATCCCAGCTTCTACCGTGATTGTCAAATCACCAACAGCGTGTTCAATCAGTTGGTTGATCCGCTGTGTACTGACTACAACATCAATCCCCTTGGCTAAACCACCCCAGTTGAGTTTACTACTATTACCACAGGGGAGGACACGCCAGTTGTTACTGTGAGCTGTGGCAATGACTGCTGCTAGCTGTTGTTGGCTGCGCGGATAGACAATACAACTGGGAGGATTTCCAGAAGCTATAGCCTGTTGGATACGTTTTTGCTGACCTAGTTCGATGTTTTCCCAAAGGCAAACAGCATTTTCTTCGCCGACGATAGATGCAAAATAAGAAGCGTAGACGCCTTGCGGCTTGTCGTTAGACATCGCTTTGATTCAGTATTATTTTTATTACACCCTACATCTAATTTACTGGCTAACCTGACTAAAAAAGCGCATTGTCGATTAATATAGCGGTTCTCGACCCAGTGAGGTACAATTTTGACCTCTCTACAAACCTCTCCCCCTACTTGGAAGCTACGGTGTACACACAAGTTGAAAAAAACCTTATCCACAACAAGTTTGAGTTTGGTAGGGTGCGTTATCGCGGCAGCGTAACGCACCGTCAATGTGAGGATGGCATTGGAAACAAATGCCCCTCCATATTCCTTGGCTACAGTGATTCCCCATAACCCACTAGCAGAGAACTTTTTCACCTTTTCATAGGGTAGACGCCGCTGCTGATGGCGTTCTGAATCTCCCTTGACAAATTCATCTGGCAGTTTTTTAGCGATCGCGATCGCTTCAGCATCACTACTAATCACATGTGCTTTTTGTTCAGGATAAATTACTGTTGTCATAGATGAGTGTGAAACAAATACGGGGATTCTTCTGATGTCTTCACTTAGAGATTCCCCGTATTTGTAGAGTTGTACCACAAACTCAAAATTCATTATGCAGCTTACGCTCATCCTTCAGCTACAGATTGCTTTATTTGTTGCATTTCTCTTGCTGGTTATATGCATTATCAAGATTTGGCTTCAGAGGAAAGCTTTGGAACAGTACCGAAAATCCACAGAACTATTTAAGCAGTCTGTACAATATCAAGAATCTATAGAGCTTTTCAGACAAGCTATAAATGAGTATGAATTCCTACTTAAAGAACATGGGATAGATACATCAAAACCAAAAGCTAAAGTTCCCCAGCAATCAATATCGATACCACCTTTGCAATTCAAAGTAACTCAAGGGGAAATAGACATTAACAACAAATATCTGCACAGTGAATTAATTGCTCTAACCAACAACGTAAAGACAGCTAATCAATTACTGGTAAAACAGCGCCAATTGTACCCAGGTAAATCTGAGAACTGGCTTTTAAAACAAGTTATTAGTGACTTGAAGCTCAAAAAACCACAGGAACAACTACGTTCAAAAACACCACAAACACAAACAGAAGTTTCTCTATCTCCACCCTCAGAGACGCCATTACCAGACCTCAAAAAAATGAAGAGGCAGCCTAGTAAACCAAAAGGAGTATCCAAGAATAATCCATTGTATAAAGAACTTCTTAATTTAATCAGTGGCAATGAAGAAATAGCCAATCGGTTGATTACACATCAGCAACAATTAAACCCAGATAAATTAGAGAACTGGATTTTGGAAAAAGTTGTTGGTGACATAAAACGTGATCGGCGTGTTTGACGAACCTACGCGATCGCCCGCGATCAAATCTCCAGTTAGCAGAATGAAGCGCTTGAGGTTTATCAAGACTAAAATCCTGACTATAAACTTTAATTTCTTTAAACCTAGCTACTTAGCATTTTCAAAATTTTAAGCCAGAACCACTGCTGGTTGCTGCCAACGTCCCACTGCCTTACCAATCACTGATAATTCTTGCATCAAGTTATCGAAACGGTCTGGTGTCAGAGATTGGGGCCCATCAGATAAGGCTTTAGCAGGGTTGGGGTGAACCTCTATCATCAGGGAATCGGTGCCAGCTGCGATCGCAGCCATTGCCATTGAAGGCACAAACTCAGACCAACCTACGCCGTGGCTGGGGTCAATCATGATTGGCAGGTGAGTCAGCTTTCGCAACACTGGCACTACCGATAAATCCAGCGTATTTCGCGTATACTGGCGGTCAAAGGTGCGTATTCCCCTTTCACACAAGATTACATTCGGATTGCCAGATGCCAAAACATACTCGGCTGCCATCAACCAATCTTCAATAGTAGCCGCCATTCCCCGCTTCAAGAGAACTGGTTTCGCCTGCGCTCCCACTTTTTTGAGCAAAGAGAAATTCTGCATATTTCTTGCCCCTACCTGGATCACGTCAGCAATTTCGGCAATTTTATCCAGGTCAGCAGCATCCATCACTTCTGTAATAATACCTAGTCCACTCACTTCGCGTGCCCTCGCCAACAAATCCAAAGCACTCTCGCCATGTCCTTGGAAGGCATAGGGTGAAGTCCGAGGTTTGTATGCCCCGCCCCGCAAAAACTTGGCTCCAGCCGTTTTGACACGCCGCGCTGTCTCCAGAATCATTTCTTCATTTTCTACGGAGCAGGGACCGGCAACGACTACCAAGGGGTGGTGTTCACCAAATACCACTGCTCCATTAGGAGTATTAACTACCACTTCTGAAGCTTCGTCGTGACGGTATTGGCGACTTGCTCGTTTGTAAGGCTGCTCTACTCGCAACACCTGCTCAATCCAGGGGTTAAGTTCTTGAATTTGTAGTGGATCTAAGTTGGCGGTTTCACCTACTAGACCAATAACTACTTTGTGTTGACCAATAATTTTTTCTGGAGTTAACCCCCAGCTAGTTAGTTCCTGATCAATGCGGTTTATTTCCGCCTCTGGGGAACCACTTTTCATTACTATAATCATGTGAAAATTCCTGATTAATTGAGTAAATTTTTCTGTAAATCGGCTAACTTTATTATTGCCTATTGCCCTAATTACGAATAGTTAAAAAGAAAATTTATTTACAAAATATACCGCTCAGTCAGTCGCTTGACGCTCAGTCAGTGATTTTACTGTTCAACAACTGGATATGGGGTATAAAAATCATTATATAATTTTAATTAGTAATGTTGAAGTTATAAATTTCAACTTCAACATTCACTTTTTTATTTACCCAATACCGTAGTTATCTAATACCTGAGCGCCGGTCTTTATGAGTTTTTTTGCCGAGTTTCGCGCCAAGCTGCCACCATTCGTCCGCAATTGGTGTTGAACTCACCCAAACCCAGCAGACTTCCGACTCTTTCTTCATCCCAAGAGGCAGAGAGAACGCCATAAGTTATCCCTAAAACCCCCAAACCAAATAATCCCATATTTACCAATAACACGGCAATGGGAGCTAGTTGGATGTGGGAGTAGATAGCAAGCAGATAGCTGACAACCAGGGTGGTAATGCCCAAAGCTGTTGGTACACCACAGAACGCAGCTACCCGGCGGATCATCCGCTGGCTGACTACTTGGGGAATAGCCATCTCTTCTTTGGTGTAAGACCGTTTTCTATCAGCTTGTTTGCCAGACTCCTCTGGCTGTGCTGCCGGTTTACTTTGAGTCTTTACGGGTTTTTGGCGCTTTTTCTTTGGTTCAAAGGGCAAGCGGCTGCTTTCAGATTCTTCAGCAGACATAAGCGGTAGTCCCTATCCACGAATACCGAGACGAGCAATCAAAGCTTGATACTTTTCTCGGCTTTCCTGCGATATATAGGCTAGAAGACGCTTGCGCTGACCAATTAGCTTCAATAGTCCCCGCCGGGAAGAATGGTCTTTTTTATTTGCCTGGAGATGTTCGCTGAGGCGGTTGATGCGCTCAGTTAGCATGGCAACTTGGACATCGGCCGAACCAGTGTCGGTTTCGTGAACTTGGTAGTTAGAAATTATTTCTTGTTTCCGCAGTTGCGTCAGAGCCATGATCGATTCAATTTCTAGTTTTTCTAAATGTATGCAGCAGTCTCCCATAATATCACAGCCCTCAAGCTGGATGTGGAATCATCTTTACTGCTACATGTTGCATTCTAAAAGACTAAGTAAGTCAGAAGCCAGACTCCAGTCTTATCTGGTAGTAAAAACGGTGAGTATAATCCATAACTAATTGTATTTGCAGCTGCGATCGCTTCACAGAGCAATACCTGCGGCAATCTGACTATTGCGATTTTCACAGGAATTTATAGGCGTTGTTGCAAGAGTTGATATGAGAGGCGAGCGCCTACTTTTTAACAAACACCGAGCCAGAACATTATTAAGTCTTTACCAACGAGTGTTGCAAGCAGAGTCAGCAGGAGAGCGGACGCACCCTTTGCAATTAATTCTATTAAAATGATCCTATTCTCTATCCAAACCGCAATAATGCGGAGAATATTTACAATCAGCAATTAATAAGACTCGCCAAGGAGTATAAAAGACTCGTCAACGGAGTTCAAAGGCTCTCCAACGAGTATAAAAGACTCTTTAACGCAGTTCAAAGACTCGCCGATGAGTATAAAAGACTCGTTAACGCAGTTCAAAGACTTGCCAACGAGTATAAAATACTCTTTAACGGAGTTATTGTATGGAATATTCCATTTTCTACACTCAGAAGTGCCAAACTACAGAATTTCGATGTTTGGATACTGCCGATTAGCGATCGCGCAATCAGAAGAAAGTCAAACAGAGTAAACTAGAACCTACATCTACTATTTGGCTGGCTACTGCTAAACAAATATCTTGGCTGTATAACTTGGCAAGTCAGTGATTAAACCATCTTTCCCAACTTCCACTTCCCGCTTGAGGAACCAATCTTGCCAATACTCAGCAGTTGGGAAGTCTGGAATTTGATATTTAGTCAGATTCTGGTCAGAAAAATTAGCCACGACAACAACACGAGAATTCTGCTCATCCCAGCGAGTGTAAGCCAGCACTTTATCGTCGGCATTTTCGTAGAAAAACTTGATATTGTCACTTTGCAAGGCGAGATTCTGCTTGCGTAGAGCAATGAGTTTTTGATAATACTCAAATAAATCACGATTCTGGTCGCCTGATAACAAAGACCAATTAATCTTCTGTGGCTTAGTCACATCTTGGCTTTTTAGCTGGTATTCGCCAAACTCTTCTCCCATCCAGAGCATTGGTATACCCATCGCTGTCATTAAGAGAACAGCTGCTAACTTCGCTCGCTGAAATGCGTCTGCGTCAAAGATACCGCGATCGCCTAATTCTCGCAATAGACGTTCGCGATCGTGGGTTGCCAAATAATTTATCACATTGGTAGCGATCGCATAACCCTGCTGCTTGGGATCTAAAATTTGCTTTAGTTGTTCTATTTCAAATGTTTCTCCACAAATATATGGAAGTATAAAGTATCGAAAACTCTCATGCCAACAACCATCTAATGGCCCATCTGGCTTAACTACAGTTTTTGTATCGGGAATATGTTCAGCAATATTATAAAACTGCTTGGGTGCAGCATGGTTTTTCCCTTGCTGTGCTAGCCAGTCGAGAAATTCAAAGTTAGCCAATTGGCGCACTGCATCAAAACGAATTCCATCAATGTGATACTCCTGAATGAAAAATTGCACCACATCTCCAACGTATTTCCATGCAGGTTTAACATTTAATTTTTTATCATAATTATCATAGTTAAACTCTGGCCCCCAATAATTATCTGGGTCTTCAGGATAATGCATGTATTCGTAATACCAGTAATTCCGGTCAATTAGCATTAATGGGCATTCTTCATCAGTGTGATTATAAATTCCATCCATAAAAACGCGAATGCCTCTAGCATGACACTCATCTATTAACCGTTTTAAATCTTCTGTTGAACCGTAACTAGATTCTGTAGCAAAGAAGTGGCGGACTTTATAGCCCCAGTTATAGTTACCGGGATACTCATTAACTGGCATTAATTCAATTGCATTAACTCCCAATTCAACCAGATAATCTAACTTGGCAATTATCCCTAAATATTTACCTTGTTTGTCAAGGCCAACCTCATCACCAGTAAAATCTGCAACGTGCATTTCATATATGACTAATTCTTGATTGTCAGGCAACAGTTTCTCGTCATGTTGCCAAACGTAAGTATCAATAATGCGTTGCCCATTTTTAATCTGCACAATGCTAAATTTTTCTGTTTCATTAACATCTGTTGCATTCGGGTCAATAACATCTACCCACTCATCAAGTGCAAAATTTGGGCTTTTGCTTTGAATACGAAATTTATATTGATAGATGCCGTCTTCAAGTTTTACTTGAGTGCGGAAATAACCATCTTCACTTTTTTCCATTGGGATTTCTTTCCACTCAGAAAAAGACCCAATTAAAGCTGCTCCTTTGTTACGAGGAGCAAACAATGTAAATTCAATTAAACTTGCCATTTCCCTTGTTTTAAATATATCTTCTTGGAAGTAGTCTGTGTCATCAGGTATGAGAATAGAAACTTACTCTTTTCCTGAGACCTTTTAAGATTTTACTTTCTTGCAAATGACCATACATCTATCTTTAGCTAGTCTTGCTTAAAAAGAAATATTATACTTTTAAATTTACTTGGCTGTAGATTTTTTATAATATAGAAGACTTATTTTCTGTCGCTTCAATAAATGCCTCAAATTGACCATTAGGTGTCCATTGAATAGCCCCATCTCGTCCTGTAAAAAATAGTTTGGTTTGGGTTTGGTTAAGTTCGGATAAAGCTTTTAGATCAAAGTTACCAGAAGTAGCGATCGCTACTTCTGGTTTCAGAGCAATAACTAAATCTTTTAATGACTGAGGGGCACACCACAGCACTTGTGGATGAGGCAAACTTCCATTTTTCACTAGTTTTTGTATTTCTTTAGACTTAATATTACCTACTAATAACCAATTTTGATCTAAAATTTGCAATCGTAATATGGGTAATTGCTCGTTGATTAATTGTGCCACTATTGAACCAGTTTCCACAGTTTGACCAACTGCCAGTGGTTGGTAAGCTCCCTGATACTTTTGTAATTCTTGTTGAATTGCCTGAGTTGCAAGAAAATTTTCTGGCTTAGGGGAATATTCAGAAAAATTTTTGATTGGTAAACGTTGTAGTAATTCCAACCAAGCATTACTTTCATTGCCTTGAAAATCAGTTGCGATCGCCCAATTTATTTGATTAACACCCTGCTGTTGTAAAAACGGCAGGATTGTGAAACGTCCAGTCCCTTCATCGCCACTATTAATTACAGTTACAGTACCTCTATCTTGAACAACTATAATTGGTTCTGTACCAGATTCTAATACCGTTATCCGAAACAATGTATTTGTAGAATGCCAAAGGGGGATAAATACTAAAGCAATCGCAATCACATTAGCAAACCACCACCGCCGCTGCCACCAAGGCACTAACCAAACCAATATAATCAATACATAAATCGCCAGAAGCTGCCAAGTAGATATGCTGCCTACAGCAACAGAATTTCCTGGCAACTTGCTAAAAAATTCCACTAGTTTAATTAGCCAATCAGTAGGATAATGCAACACCCCAGCCAGGAAGCTTCCAGCTTCAGTCCAAATTAAAGCTACTAAGGCACTGATGATTCCACCTATACTAATGATCGAAATTAATGGAGTACTAACCACATTCAGCAATAAACTATAAGATGGTACAACTCCAAATACAAAAAGTTGTATAGGTAAAGTCCAAAGAGTTGCAGCTAGGGGAACGGCAATCAAAGCAGCGATCGCAGGTGGTAGCCATGCTAGACGGTTGACTAATGCAGGTACTGTTACGACTAATCCCAGTGTTGCTAAAAAACTCAATTGAAAGCCTAAATCCCAAATCCATAGAGGATTAAACACTAATAACAGAGTTGCTGCTAATAGTAATGATCCCAACTGTTTTACCTTTCTTTTTAATAACAAACCAATCAATGCCGCAAAACCCATAATTACGGCTCTGAGTACCGCAGGTTGAAAACCTGTTAAACTCAGAAAAATGATTAAAGCCAAAAAGCCAAGGGTAAATTGTGTTGCTTTTTTTGCCCGCCTAGTTAACTGTAATATCACACTCAAAATCAAGGAAGTTTGGAACCCGGAGGCTGCTAAAGCATGAGCTAATCCTGCTTGTACAAACAAGTCGCGCATATCGTAGGGTAAATCTACAGCTTTGCTACCTAAAACCATTGCACTCACAAGAGGCCCTTCCGGGATACCCAACCAACGAACTTGCGATCGCACAATTCGCTCTCGAATTTGCCACCATCCCCATTTATGTTCCTGATCCAAAACATTTATTTGTCGCCCAATCAAACCAGCAAACGTTCCTTCTTGCTTGAGAAACTTCTGAAAATCGAAACCACCAGGATTGGAAGCCGCCTTTGGTTTGTACAAAATTCCAGTCACAGCAATCTGTTGACTAGGGTATAACCCAGTAGCCTGAAGTATAGGCACTGTCACATACAATTTGCCCGTTACCCCTTTTGGGACACCTGCTGAACCTTTTTCATTTTTGACTTCATCTAACTGAGTCGCTTCCAGCCAAAATTGTCCTCGCTGACTGCGAGTTAAGCGGGGATTACTCGCTACTTCGCCACGAACAATTACAAGTTGTTCTTGATTACTGCTATTTCCAGGCGGAACGAACTGACTAATATCTTTTGCACCTGGTTGCGGCACTCGCCATTGAAAATATAGAGTTGCCAATAATCCCACCAACCCAGCAGCTAGCCATATTCGAGGATGGGGAGTAGTTTGCCAAATGTTAGACAGTGCCTTATTTTTGCTTCCAGCATTTTCTGGTTTCTGAGCAAGTTGCCGTGAAGTGGTGCGTCTTCTAAAGATAACTGCTCCCACTATCCCCAGAATCAAAATCCACACACCACCCCAAGGAACTGCTGTAAACAGTAACCCGAAAATGTAGCCAAGACAAATAATTACACCACTGGTTTGAATCATAAGATTTTTTGTAAAAGCACCTGACAATCCGAATTTGCAGCTGACTTAAAAATAGCTAGGGCAGCAATAGAGAAAAATCGGCATTACTGAATTTGGCTATGAAATTCAAAAACAAAATATCCTAAACTCTTATTATCTGCGCTTAGAGCGCCTCTGCATGAGTTTTTCATTTCTATAATCAGCAACACCGAAAAATTTTGATGCTTGCTTGTGGAGAAGTATAATCCATCAAGTTTATACAAACAAAGCCCGCCTGTGCGGGCTTTATCCTTGTAGATTTAATGTTCAAGGCTCAAGATTTAATGATATTTCCGAGCTTTAGCAATAGCCATATCATCAAGATATACCTAGCTTAGAGAATGCAAAATCAAGAGTTTGCTAACCTGCGGAGGCAGGTTTTGTTTGTGTAGCCGCGACTTCTAGTCGCCAAAACTAGTAAAAAATTATACTTTGTAAATATCATCTTACTAAGTAAGAAGTACCTAGATGGTCTATATTGTTTGATACATCAACTCTTCTACCGAAACAATGAAAGTATTACCCAAAGGACATAAGAGATAATTGGAATCAAAAACAGCCAATCAATAATATATTGGTAACGAGATTTAACTGTAGACTCTGAAATAACTTGTGATAAGACTGGCTGTGAAACAAGTTGCTGCACAACTGGCTGTAAAACAGGTGGCTGTATGACTGGTTTTAAATCTTTGAGCAACGGAAAACCCAGCTTCTCCCTTTGCTCAACATATAAATGAGCTACCTTCCTAGCCAAATGCCGAATCCTAGCAATATAGCGAGTTCTCTCCGTTACCGAAATCACACCTCTAGCATCCAGCAGATTGAACGTGTGCGAACACTTCATTACATAATCTAAGCTAGGCAAAACCAATCCTCGCTCCGTCAATTGGCTAGCTTCCTGCTCATACAAATTAAATAGTGTCAGTAGCAACTCAGGATTTGACGCTTCAAAGTTGTAGATACACTGCTCAATCTCTCCCTGGAGGTAAACATCACCATAAGTAATGTTGTCTGTCCAATGAATCTTAGTAATTGCCTCCACTTCCTGGAGGTACATCACCAATCGCTCTAACCCGTATGTAATCTCAATCGACACAGGACGGCAATCTATTCCCCCACACTGTTGGAAGTAGGTAAATTGAGTAATTTCCATCCCATCTAACCATACTTCCCACCCAGTGCCCCAAGCTCCCACCGTCGCATCTTCCCAGTTATCCTCTACAAACCGAATATCGTGGTCTTCAGGACGAATACCTAAAACCCTTAATGAATCAAGATAAATCTCCTGGATATTATCTGGCGACGGCTTAATTAGAACTTGGTACTGATAATAATGTTGGAAGCGGTTGGGGTTTTCGCCGTACCGCCCATCCGTCGGGCGACGACACGGTTCAACGTAGGCAACAGCCCACGGTTCCGGTCCCAATGCTCTTAAAAATGTCTGAGGATTCTTAGTACCTGCCCCCTTCTCAATGTCATAGGGTTGGGTAATCAAGCAACCGCGATCGCCCCAAAACTCATGCAATAAACCTATTACCGACTGAAAATTCACGCTTCACCCTTCCTTACTCAGCACAGTGCATAAACCATTGTTGCCTACAACCTGGCACTGTAGGCAGTTTCAGGGGACTGAAAAGCGGTCCAAAATATTTTTGGAAAAATAGTTGACAAGCTTAAGGAGGTTCG
>NZ_CALMFY010000042.1 GCF_937863485.1 uncultured Nostoc sp.
CGCTGCACACTGATTTTACTTCTTCTAAATAATACTATCTATCACAACTTGGTATAACCGATAGAACCGAGCTTCTGTTCATCCTTATAGATGCCGTCATCCAACAACTCAAATCCGAACTGCTCACACTGGGTGGCTATTTTTCACATAACTTCATTCCCCGTTGTAGTGGCTGGGGTTTCTTGCTGTACTGGCAGAGTTCATTGCTTGTAATGCCATGTTACAAAGTCGTGGCATTTCATTTGTGTAATAGCACGAAATTCTTCTTTATCATTCACTATCACTACCCACCGTTGGGTCACAAAATCTTGATGATCGTAAGTAATTCGGGCCATTAGCTTTTGTCCTGCATAAATTTCGTGTTCATAAAAATCGATTTCGATTGATGTTACTTGCTCTGTTGTTGTTGCTTGTGGCATGATATAAATCTCCATATTTGGATAAAAGGACGATCGCAGACTTTCCAAGGTACGGCGATCGCCTTTTGATTTTGGATATGAATTACGTTGTGGTAAGCCACAACGCACTCATCGAAACTTAGCGAAGCTTTATCAAGACCGAAAAGTGCGATGACTCGTCAGAAACTGCGATGCCTAAAGGCAAGCCGCAGAGCGTCTACGCACTTATGAAGATTTGGCGAAGCTTTTGCAAAGAGGGTTGTACTCAAAATTTTCCATTCAGAAAATGTGATTCTTCCCGGTGAACTACACCAAGGCGATAACAATGTTTCTTAGCTAAATCTCGATACAAGTTAACATCTTCACTAAACAAGAATAAGACGGGTTTCTTGTTAGGGTAATAAAATTGATAAACCAGTGCTTTACCAATACCGTGCTTCCAATTGCAAGCTTTCTTGACTTCAATTACATACAATTTAGTCAACACATCAACTCGCCCGGATGGATTAGGAGCCTCTCGAATTCCTCCTAATATTTCTGCCAACTGGTTAGACATTCGCTCTTCGGCTGGGTCTTTTGGAGGTGATGGCGAGGCTAATGGAGTTGGAGGCTGTGTTAGAGGTAGTGGTTGAGAAATTGGTTCAAGTTGCCTAAAGTCTTGCTGTATTTTATTGAGAGGCTTGGTTTGGGTAACTTCATTTTCTTGTTCGATTGTCTCAACTGCTGAATACTGCCCTAAAACTTTTTCAGGATACGTCTGTGCATAAAGGGATGTTACTAACAACCAACCGCGTTCTGTGTTTAATGTAAAGTTGCATTTTGGTAATACCTCCATTACAGATTGAAGCGAAGCTTTCAATCCGGTTGTTTCAACCTATTTTTGACGTGCTGGTGTTAGTGGACGCAATAATAATTGTTCTTTTGGTTTTATGTATTTCTGATGGAAAAAGTCAATTGCTTTTCTCCAGTGTTTTGGATTTTCTGTGTCAAATTCCCGAAAATCAGGCAAGTATCTCTTAACAATATTTGCTCTCGCTGAATCAGGGCTATTTCATTCTAAATGTAAGAGTTGTATGGTAAAATGCAGCACTAAAAATGGAATGTATCCACGACTGTGAGTCAACTAGCAATTATTGAGGCCTTTGCTGCGGTTCAAGACCCCCGTCGCCGTGCGGGACAACGTCATACGCTGCCACTGTGTCTAGCTCACTCTTGCGATCGCGGCGGGAAATAAAGGGTTCTTAGCAATCGGAGATTGGATAGCAAGTTACCACGAGCAGTTGATAGACCTGTTAAAACCCGCAAAAAATCGACTACCCTCTTATAGCACCTTGCGTCGTGCCTTGTTGCACGTCGATTACGAGCAGTATGGAGCGTGCCTCGCCAAATTCTTTAATGTACAACCAGTCTGTGGAGAAACCATTGGGTTAGATGGCAAAGTCCTTAAAGGTTCATATCAACTTGAAGAAGATAATCCAAATTCAGACTCTCACCCAGCAATTATGTTAGTTAGTACTTATATTGTCGAGCGGGGCTTGATTTTAGAACCATGTGAAGTTGATGCCAAAACGAATGAAATTAAAGCTCTGCCAGTTTTGATTCAAAAACTGGCTCTTCAAGGAGTAGTTTTTGCCTTTGATGCCATTAATACTCAAAAAAAACTTGTGAATTGATAATCGAAACTGGCAATAATTATATTGCTGCTCTTAAAGGTAACCAAACAGGTTTATTTAAAGATGTTAAAGCAAACTTTATACCAGAATTTACTGACTCGCAAATAAACAAAGGGCATGGTCGAATCGAAAAACGTACCGTTAGTATTTGTCAAACACTCGATGGTATAAGATTTTGGTCTGGTCTGAAAACTTTAATTCGAGTTCAATCACAACGTCAGATTATCAGACATAACCATATTGAAGTAAAAAGTGAGACACGCTATTAGATCTCTTCCTTAAGTGCAACACCACAAGAGTTTGGTGAACGCATCCGGGGATATTGGGGTGTTGAGAATAAAGTTCATTATGTTCGAGATGTAACCCAAGGAGAAGACGGTTCTAGAATTCGTACTAAACCTTTACCTCAGATTTTTGCGATCGCTCGTAATTTTACTCTTAATTTATATCGAGACCACATGTTTGAAAACATGGCACGAGCTCAAAGATTATGTTCCTTTGGATTAGACACACTCAAGCAAGTTTTTAGAATGAAATAGCCCTGCTCGCTGAATAACCAGTAACTCGTACCCATTTGTTTCTGGCTTCATTCAAATTTGTAATCGGATTCTTAGCCAATATGCTCCTCCGATATCGTTAGATGAATTCTCTGAAAAAAGCGATTACATATCTTTGATTATTGCAATTGCTTTTATTTGATAAAGAACACTTGCGCCTTTTGATAGAATTAAAGGCTCAATCTCTTCGACTTTATGTGCTGGAACATTATCAATTAACTTCTACAGTACCCGACCATAATTGAGGAAGTAAACACTTTTCGATAAAGACTTGAAATGCGTTTCCATCCATTGAACCATTCAATGTTATAACAGCCAAAACTTGTTTTATGCTTATTGCCCCAATTACTGTTACCTTCGCTCCCCGATAAAACGGTTTAAAATCATACACTCTAGTTCCATGAGGGCTGCGGGCTAAGGAACGTGTTCAACCTAATAAAACGCCCATTTCATCAATAAATACCAAGTTTTCTGGCTCTATTTCTTTAACTTTCTGCCAATACCTAATTCTCAAATTTTGGACTCTTTCTGTCTTTGCTTGACTGCTACGTAACGTCTTTTTTTTACTGTGAGTTTTTGTTTTTGCAATGCACGACACATCGTACTTGTACTTACCCAATGATTATAGTTTGCACCCCAATATTCACAGTATTCCAATAATGTTGCATCTGGGTATCTCTCAACCATTGCAGCTATTTTTGATTCATATCCATCCAACTCACCCTTGATTGCCCCACCTTGCTGTCTTGGTTTTACATGACCTTGAGTTTTATTCATGGAGAGTAGTTTTTGTACAAAGCTTTTGGCTACGCCAAATTTCTGGGCTACTTTTCTGATTGAGGTGTTACCTTGAGAGTAAGCTTTTACTATTTTTTCTCGGAAGTCGATAGAGTAAGGTTTCATTTTACCCCTTCATGCACTGCTACGACTGTACCTCATTTACCTGAAATCTGCTGTATCTTACCTGTTGCCAGTAAAAATTATTGTGTATTTATACTTAATTATCTTCTCCATCCATACCCCCAAAATTATTATCTCTATTTACATTAAAGGGGGGTGGACGGAGCGCCAATTCCATATTAAACTTGCAGCTGCATAAGCTGCATTTCTCTCTTGCTTCTCCTGTAGTCACTAGATCAGCAATAATTATTTTTCCAAGAAGTACCCTTTAGGGTACCATCTCCTTTGGGCTGATTTAACTATAATTAGGACAAAATGCTAGCTTGAGTACAAAAAATATAAATTTTGTAGTTCTTATTAGTTAAAGGTAAGCGCATAACTACGGTGTTAAAGTTCTACAACCTTGCCATGCTTCCCACTTACTGATGGATGGGTGCAGAGTAGTTGGTGTTGAGACATCACTTGGAACTTTTCGGGCAACTAAAATCATTGATGCTGCCGGAGGTAATCATTGGCTTGCTCAACAATTAGGGTTAGAAATCCAATATCACTCTCCGCGTCTGATTGCCTATTATGGTTATGTAACAGGGGAATGTTCAGCCAGAGATATTGCTCCAGCGATCGTTGCTGATTCCTGCGGTTGGACGTGGACTGCGAAAGTGCGATGTCTACAACGGGCTACGCCTACGCAACTTTATCAATGGACGCGTTTATCATTTGGAACACAGAAAATCCCAAAAGACTGGCTCCCCAATGAATTCCTTGGACTAAAAATTTTCCAACGAATGCGGGCATCTGATGTCAGTTGGCGAATTGTTTCACAATCGGCTGGAAGTGGTTATTTTATCGTTGGGGATGCAGCAATGATACTTGATCCGACATCAAGTCATGGTGTTCTCAAAGCAATTATGTCTGGGATTTGGGTTAGCCATTCGATCGCGTCAGAATTCGTAGGTAATCTAACTGAGCTGTAAGCTATTGAGCAGTATTGTTTATGGATTCATAACTGGTTTCAACACGATGTGGAAAATCTAACTAAGCTTTATGCTAACCTGCCTAATCCTCCCTTTTGGATTTAATCGAATAGCACAGATTCTAAAGCAGCAAGAAAAATACGCTATTTAAATGGTTGTAGCGATGTTTAAAAACCATTTATACTAAAAATCATTCTTATCTTTCTTTAGAGTTTTCAATTCAAGCTAAACAATCGTTAGTTAACCCAAAAACTAGTTTTATGTTTTAAAGTAGAAAGTAGTTTGATTGAAAGTATTTGTTACTACCAATGAAAGTTTTAGGCTTACTCCTGCTAGTCCTATTGGGACTAAGCACGCCTGCTATGGCCGTTGAGTTTAAGGGGCAAAATATTGATGGTAAAAAGCTGCCTGCTAAGGCTTACTATTATGCAACAGGTGCTGTCTACAAAGTTCAGGTAAGCTTTCATAAAAAACGAGCAACAATTTATTTTGCTGACGGGAACCAAACAACCATAAAGTTGAACCAGCAGGTAATCACTGACTCAAATAATATTGAAGGTTTTGGAAAACTAGGGCAATATCCTGTAAATAATATATTCAGTGTTGGGTTGGTATATGGCAATGATTGGTCTGGCAGCAGTAATGGTCAATTGCAACAGTCCAATCCGTTAGACGGGTTATGGAAAATTAGTTTAGAGTGAATACCAATGTTGACTAATTTTCTGCCATCACAAGTTAATCAACCCAAACACCCAAAAGCGATCGCTTTCGGACAAAGTATTGAGAGAATTGCCCTTGCTACTTCCCTGAGTCAACACCCAATTCTCACAACTGAAATCAGCTTTCAAGAAGAATTACTCAAAAGTGGCTTGGTTAAAACGGGTAGTTTATGTACAATGGTTTTCCTTTTTTATTAAAAAACCCTCCTTGGCAAATTTTGCCTCCTTGTTTGTAAAAACGTTCATAAATTTTCCCTGACCATAAGAGTTTGTAAACACGCATAGCATTTCTTTGAATAAATATCCCTCCTGCACCGGAGAGCATTTCATTCAACTGGCGTTTCTCATATAGCTCAACTTCAATTCCTGCATCTAAATAGGCACGGGCTAAAGTTAAGCCACCAATTCCACCACCAATCACAACTACTTTTATTTTTGACAGGTTTATCTCCCTAATATTTGAAGTAAATGATCCAAATAACTTGCCATCTTTAGTCATGATTTATTCACAGTTAATTTTAGCTATTCTGGGATTAAATTATACTTGTATTTTCCATTTTTAGATTGTAGGCTGACATGAAACAAAAAATTTGTAGTGTCAAGAATGATTCATTTATTTGACTTGGGTAAGCAAATAGTGAAACAGGTTCTACCTGGCTGCGACTCAAATGAGAGTGTACCATGATGGCGATTTTCTACAATCCGGCGAACGGTTTCCAAACCGAGTCCTGAACCATGCCCCACTGATTTGGTAGTGAAGAAAGGTTCAAAAATGCGGGTTTTAATTTCAGGTGGAATTCCACTACCAGAATCAATGATGTCAATATGGGCAAAGCGATCGCAATGGTGTGTTGTAATTTCCAGCAGTCCCTTACCATCCATTGCATCTATGGCGTTGTCAATTAAGTTCGTCCATACCTGATTCAGTTCGCTGCCATAAGCAAGGATTTTATGAAGATGTTGATCATAATTACGTTGTACTTGGATGCTGCATTTAAGTTGATGAGCAAACAATCGCAATGTATCTTCTAAACCTTGATGCACATTCACTTCTTGCTGAACACCTTGATCTAGGTAAGTATAAGACTTCATCGCTTGCACAAGTTCGGAGATCCTCTCGGCTCCTCGCAAACCATGTTTAATCATTGACATGACTTCAAACGACAGCGATAACCAATGCAATCCCATTTCTCGCAATTCAGTGTCGTCGTTGCGCCAACGTTCCATGAGATGATCTAAGGTTTCTACCTCAACACCGCCTTCTGCTAAAGGTTCCGCTAATTTCCATGCCTGGTTCACACCATAATCTTCTAACCATTCCAGCAACACGGTTTCACGATCACTTAATGTCACCGGATCTAGGCGATTATTCAAAATCGCATCATAGCCCTGATCGCGTACTCTCAACCAGTGTTGAGTATGCGCTTCCTCAACATTGCGTTGCCCATAAACTAAGTTCATTCGTTGTAACTCTAGGATGGCGGCTGGCATTTCCCCTAAAGTCCGAACGAGGGCTGCGGCTGGGTTGTTGAGTTCGTGAGCTAGACCAGCAGCAAGTGTCCCTAAAGCTGCCATTTTTTCCCGCCCACGAATGAAAGACTCTAGCCCCCGGACACGACGTTGCATAATACGGAAAATCATCCGTTCAAAATCACGATATTCATGCAGCAGTTTGCAAAAGTCTTCTCCTTTTACTTCATAAAGGCTGCAATTTGTCAATGCTCGCATTGTCACAGGTACAGGTTCATCTGTAAGGACTGGAATTTCACCAAAAAAGGATGGGGCTTCATGTTGCCCGATGGGAATTTCAACTCCTTGACTGCGGCGGGTGAGATTAATTTTACCTTTGATTAGGATAAATAAGCCGTGTGCAGGATCTCCCTCATGTGCCAACACTTCTCCAGCATGGAGTTCAACCGTTTGAGCGTGATCGCAAACCCACTCCAATTGCTCTTTAGGAAGCTGTTGAAACGGGTCTAAGTTAATCAATTCTTCAATACACAACATCAATTAACCTCCTTAGTTTTTCCCGCTCCAACTAAACATTGCTCAGGTAGCGGTGAACGAATTGAATGGCGATTGAACCTTCACCAACACCGGATGCCACCCGCTTAATTGACCCGGATCGCACATCTCCGGCTGCAAAGATGCCAGGAACGCTGGCTTCTAGCAAAAAAGGTGAGCGTTCCAAAGGCCAACCTAGAGGAGATTTGCCATTATGCATCAAGTCGGGGCCTGTGATGATAAACCCCTGAGCATCGCGTCGAATAACACCATCGAGCCAATCAGTTTTAGGGCTAGCACCGATGAAGATAAAAAGCGATCGCGCTGGCACAGTTTCAGTGGGAGCAACGCGATTTTGTGAGGTGCTGCAACCTGGGACGTATATAGCTTGTTTCGGGATGCGATCGCAACTAAAAAACCAAGTTTTGTTGAGAATATAGAGGTATAATTGAGAACTAAACCCCGATCTCACTTTTTCGCGTTGCTCCCGTTTCAGTTTGTCCAGTCTTGGCATGGGTAATCACAATTTCTTCTAGATGTTCATCTCCCTTCACTTCCACGACGCTGCAACCTGTGCATACTTTAATATTTGCAGTAGCTGCAATTTGGTCAATCAAATATTGGGACATACTTGATGAGAGTGACTCACCCCGCACCAATATGATCACTTTGCTGGCATACTTAGAAAAGTGCATAGCTGCCTGTCCAGCAGAGTTTGCCCCGCCGATCAGATAAACCTCCTCATTGCTACAGGCGATCGCCTCAGTCATCGCAGCACCATAATAAATTCCTGCCCCTGTCAGCTTCTCGGCTCCTGGGACATTTAGCCAACGGTAGGAAACGCCGGTTGCAACTAAAAGTGCATGGCAACTAATCTCGCTGCCATCCGCCAATTGCAAAACCCGATAAGGATCTTGCAGCCTAACCCCAGTTACTACTTGAGGAGTAAGAATCTCTACCCCAAATCGTCGCGCCTGAGTGACTCCCCGTCTTGCCAAATCACTGCCGCTCAAGCCAACCGGAAACCCCAGATAGTTCTCAATGCGTGAACTCGTGCCTGCTTGTCCGCCCGGTGCTTCACGCTCAATTAAGACAGTACTCAGTCCTTCAGAAGCGCCATAGACGGCGGCTGCTAGTCCGGCAGGGCCACCACCGACGATCGCCAAGTCATAAAAGGGGCGTTCTGCCTGGGTTTGTAGTCCAATTTTAGCGGCAATCTCTAAATTAGATGGTTGAATTAATCGGGAACCATCAGGAAATAGCACCAAGGGCAATTGCTGTCTGCCATCAGCTTCTGCGTATTCTACTAATTTTACTGCATCTGGCTCTAGTTCAATATCCAACGACTTGTAGGGAATCTGGTTACGCGCCAAGAAGTCTTTTGCCTGATGGGAGATCGGCGACCAGCGATTACCAATTACTCGAATCCCTTCAAAGGGGGGGCGGAATCCAGCTAGCCAGTCATCTAGCAAATCATCCAAAACCGGATATAGCCGTTCTTCTGGTGGATTCCAGGGCTTGAGTAAGTAATAATCAAGTCTGGCACTATTAATTGACTTAATAGCAGCATCCGTATCTGCATACGCCGTCAGCAAAGCACGTTTGGCATCAGGAAAGATGCTTTTTGCCTGTTCAAGGAACTCCACACCTCCCATTTGGGGCATTCTTTGATCCACCAAAAATAGAGCAACTGCTTCATTCCGTAATTTGAGTTGCTGCACCGCGTCCAGAGCAGTAATACCAGAATTTGCCCGCACAATGCGGAAGCGATCGCCATACTGATGCCGCAAGTCTCGTGATACCGCTTGCAACACTTCTGGATCATCATCGACGGTTAAAATTGCAGGTTTCGCCATAACTACTGTTACTTAACGATTACAGTACCAAGCTGTTATCTTCAAAAATCTGTCGTTAAAATATTTACTGTTTAACCAGTTGCTTTAAACGAAGGTATGCCTCTTCTGGTGTCAGTGCTTCTGATTGATTTTCATTAGGTATATAAAATATCCAAGTATCTGGAAAGTAATGCACCACAAAGCTTGGAATCAGACCCAAACTTACTGCTTGCTTTCCAAGTTTCTCAGCTTGTTCCTCTAAACTCAGTTGGTCATGAAATGGTTGTTCAGCCATACTTTTCATCTCCCTGCACTTTTTTTGACCCTGGAAGAACCTTCACGTTCAATACCCGGATTGCCCGAATTACTTTTAAGTAATTCACCATGTTCCAGAATGAGCTTGAGAATATTTTGGTATATTACCAAAATAATTTCAAATATGCTTTTGTAGAGAATCATAAAGCTATTTTGGTCATTCACGTTAATCTGAAATTGGATTGGATAAGGAAGCAGGGCATTTCTTCTCTTGAAGTACTGAGAAATCATCTCTGCTTACTGTCAAGTCGGCAATTGGCTCAAAGCCACGATCAAGGGCGATCGCTGTCTGTAAAATCTGCAATCTAAGACAAGCCTTTGGTAGAAAAGGTTTTTCGCCAGGAAAATTAAACACTGCTTGGGAAACAATGAGACCCCTTTTAACT
Source organism: uncultured Nostoc sp. (assembly GCF_937863485.1). Taxonomy (GTDB): domain Bacteria; phylum Cyanobacteriota; class Cyanobacteriia; order Cyanobacteriales; family Nostocaceae; genus Nostoc. The sequence continues at coordinate 9,762 of NZ_CALMFY010000042.1, forward strand.
TGGGAGCAACGCGATTTTGTGAGGTTGGGTGAAAAAGGTGCGATCGCTAAAATTT
>NZ_CALMFY010000043.1:0-24264 GCF_937863485.1 uncultured Nostoc sp.
GAATGATTATCATTATTACAGACTGTATATTTTATTTTTTGGAAGTCCCTAACTCACCGTTCACGTAATCCGAAATCAGTCTGATGTAACTTTTTTATCTAGAGTGGGGAAGAAAAGCAGCAAAGTTCAGGTATGATTCTCTGCCGCTTGCATCATTTGCATATCCTTGAAAGCATTGCCGTACAAAACTTTCAAGTACTATTCACCACTGCTAATGCCTAAACTTAAGCAGGGATGACAGTCGAGTTAAAATTCACATTGTAGTTAGTGCTACCAGTGAATTCAGTGACCTGCAAGAAGTAGTCACCATGTCCATCAACGAGGAGCTGTTCTGGAGTAATACCTCCCCTACTAGAGCTGGCAATTTCCTCACCTGCATCGACGATACGATTGTTGTTAGAGTCTCGAATCACTCGGATATCAGCATCGCTGCTTAATCCGTCTAATCTAATGTCAACCCTCTGAAATCTTGCCAAAGAGAAGCTATAAACATCGGTAGTGTTCTGGTTATTAACGTTACCTGTACGAGTGACGTTACCTAACGCTAACAAGTTATCAATTATAAATTCCTTAGGTAGAAGGTTGCTGGAACTGGCTGAAATTGGAAAAGTTCCAGAAGGTTCAGTTGCAGACAAGGCTAAATCGTAACTGACATCGCCTGAACTAGTAGCAAAGCGAGATACTTCAGCAAAAAAAGTACCTGAGCTAGTTTTAAAGTTAATTGCGTCATCTTGGTTGAGTGCCCGAGTGGAAACAAGTCCAGCTTGTCTGTCAAAACTATCTAGTACACCGTTATTGTTAGCATCTCGAAACAATGCGATGTCGGCATCATCGCCAGCGCTGATATCTGTTAAAGACAGGTTGATGTTGCTGGCATTGGTGATTTTGAACTGAAAGACATCTGTGGGATCGGATGTAGTTAAATCGAAGTTATTTTTAACAACAGGAGTGCTACCGAGTGTACCAAGATTGAAAAGTGCCATTTTTTTGTCCTTTAGATGTTGATTGTGATGCGGTCAAGTTCAGATTAAGTTATGGTTTGCACAGATGTAAATCTTCGATTTAAATCGATATTTACGAGAATGTAGTGGCTGAGAATTTGATGAAAATAAATATTATTTATTATTTTCAATAAAGCCTTAGCTGTTTGGTTTTGTGCTTGCCGTGTTCAGAACCTGTTGTTTAACCATGAATCTAAATTAAGCTGTTTTTCCAATAAGTACAGCATGAAAAAGACATCAATAGTTAGGTGTTTGAAAGGAAATTAAAAGTGTTTAGTCTGATTTAGTCAGAAAAAGTCTTATAACTCACCGTTCGCGTCATCGAGAATGAATTTAATGAAATAAGGGATGTGTGAACAAGCAGGCGAAAGCTTGCGTGAGGCGATCGCTTGACGCTACTTTGTCCAGAAACCATAGTCCCTTACAATCAGTGGTAGTTCCTGTACTTTCCATTGTCTTGTTGACCACTAAATTTTTGATGCGCGTGTGGGCTGCTGTACAGTGTCTAAAATTTATGAATTATGAATTATTCGGTTAAATAGCCATGCCAAAGCACCATCAACATCAGTAACCTGCTCACCTGGCGGTATGGCTGGACGATTTACCATAACAACCTTCATGCCCAGTTCTCGTGCTGCAATAATCTTGGGCTTTGTTGCATCGCCACCGCTATTTTTACTCACTATGGTATCAATCTTGTGATCAATCAGGATTTGCCTTTCATTATTAAAGGTAAAGGGCCCGCGATCGCACAATATCACTCCCGGTGGCACTAAAGCATCATTGGTAGGAGGGTCAATCATTCGCATCAGAAACCAAATTTTCTTGCAGTGAGCAAAGGCGGCGAGTTCTTGCCTCCCGACTGTCAAAAATACGCGCTGTGCTTGGTTTGCTACAGATGCGGCGGCGGCTTCAATGCTGTCAACTTCAATCCAGCGATCGTCAGTTCCTTTTTCCCAAGGCGGGCGGATTAACATCAGACGGGGTACTCCGACTTCGGTTGCAGCATCTGCCGCATTCAAGGATATCTGAGTAGCAAAAGGATGAGTTGCATCAATTAATAAGTCGATTTGCATTACTCGTAAATAGGTAGCCAATCCAGCCACACCACCGAAGCCTCCAACCCGTAAATCGCCCAATGGAACTGATGGTTCACGGGTACGCCCAGCTAGAGACGTGATTGCTTCTAACCCTTGGATAGTCGCCACTTTGGCAGCTAGTTCTGCGGCATCTCCCGTCCCACCCAGAATCAAAACGCGGATCATTGAGATAAAGGTGGAATCTTTGCCAAAATGCCCTTCTTCAGAGCTTCTGGACGCTCTGACCAAGGCAGTAAACCATCTGCTTTAACATAGTATTGACTAGCACATTCTAGTACCGCAGATGCACTACCATCGACGGCTAAATCACCAAATAAATATGTTAATTTGCCTTTGGCAGCAAAAGCAACTACACAGGAACGATTGCAAGCACTCATGCATTCAACTTCCTGAATTGGGAATTCATCTCGTAAGTCCCAATCTTGTGCAAGCTGCTGAAGTTGGTGTAGAAGTTTTTGACCGCCACTTTCACCCAAGCGTTTTCCATCTTGCCAAACGCTAGCACAAGTTTTGCAAACAAATAAAGTATGGTCAGCAGCACCCAAGGGACTAGTTGGAGAAATATTTACAGTAGTAGTCATCTGTACCTCGCAGATATGTGGAACTGATAAATTTATTTCGGCGGGCATCCTGACTCACTCAATTTGGGATTTTCGATTACATCTCAAATTGGTTCACAGTTGCGGGACAGCGCCGGATTTGCACCGAACTTTCCCCGTTACCTCTGGTAGCTGCTCCCTACCAGAACCGAATAACCTTATTGATCATACACTAGGCTCATCTAGCAAAAGGATATTACCAATGCTATAAACCCGGTTTTTGCCACAGGTGCAAGATGTCAAATTATAGAGTTAGCCTGATTTGGATCTTTATCTTGCCCTCTCAGAGGAGTATATGCTATTATTGATAATTGTGTGGTTAAGGACGTATAGCTCAGTTGGTTAGAGCGCTACGTTGACATCGTAGAGGTCACTGGTTCGAATCCAGTTACGTCCATTTATTTTGTACAGTGACTAATTATTTGTCACTGTTAACAGATTAATGTCAATTTTAACAAAATATTGTCACTGTAAACAAATTAGTGACTACTAGGCAGTCTAAATACCCTATATGAAAGATTAACTGCTACAGTCACAATACCAGTCTAACAAGGACGTAACTGGATTTGCTTTCAACCCACCCTTTTCTAAAAAGCTTTTGTTATAAATTCCTAAACTGATATCAACGCCTTTCAACCCGCCTCTAGCTGGGAGGGGTGTTGAAACCTGCCAAGCAACATAACCATTGTGTGCCTTGGCAAAAGCTTTCAACCCGCCTGTACATTAAGCAAGGCAAGACGAAGTTGGGCTTTGTCAACAGCAGCACGAGTTATTAAAGACATGAGATATCCTTTTTCAACAGAGTAGAATATCTTTTTGCCTGAGATGGGTAATTTTGTGGATTTATTTCATTAAAAGTTCAACGAAATAATTACGAGTTTGTCTGTGTTTTTACTCATTTTTTATTCGGTTTTTTAGTATTTGACTTAGCGTAATCAGCAAATGCGTTCGCGTAAGTATCAATTGCGTTCGCTTAAATAACAATTGCGTTCGCCGAAATAGCAAATGTGTTCGCCGAAATAGCAAATGTGTTCGCCGAAGTAACAATTGCGAACGCTGAAATAACAATTGCGTTCGCCAAAATAGCAAATGTAATCGCTGAAATCACAAATGCGAATGCCGAAATAGCAATTACATCCGCTGAAATTGTAATTGGACTCGCTAAAATAACAAATGCGTAGGCGTGGCCAGCCGCAAGCATCGCCAAAATAACTACTAGGAGTGATAAATTTATGACTCAAGCCTTACGCAAACTAGTTACATTCGATGAATTCGTTGCCAAATACCCAGACAACTCTAAAAAACGCTATGAGCTTTACGATGGAGTAGTGATAGAGATGTCTCAGCCTACAGATGAACCAAAACTTATTAATTACTAAATTCCGAGCGGCTTTAAGTAGTATACTTAAGATTCACCAGAAGGACTGAGTTTGAGGTCAGAAACTGAGGAAGAAAATAAAGCATAATTTAGGCTACAAATAGTTGCGATCGCTTAACTCTGATGAAAGCATCTCAATGCAAGAACATCAACTTTTCGCAAGATGGAATCTCACCCATCTTCAGAAGATTTGAGTTTACCCTCGGCTGCAAAGTTATATGCTTCAAGGGTGGGGTAAAAATTCAGATGCATTCAAAGAGATGAAAAATTAGAGATTAAAAGAATTCTTTCCCAGTCCCCAATCCCTTTTTATTGCAAAATATTTCTGATTCAGTAGTAGTAAAGTGAGTTTTGAAGGAGTATTTATGTCACAGTTGGAGCAAGCAGTGCCAGACACCTTTGTAGCCAAAGGCTTAGAAATCCCCAATATTTTCGACCGGGTTGAAGCTCTGGCCAAAGACTTTGCCACCCGTGCAGGAGTACACGACAAAGATGGTTCCTTTCCCTTCGAGAATTTTACAGCTTTGCATGAGGCAGGATTACTCAGCCTCACCATTCCCCGTGAATTAGGTGGTCAAGGTTTAGGGCTACCAACTATCTGCCGAGTCATTGAAGGGATAGCGCGTGGCGATGCTTCGACCGCGTTAGTACTGACAATGCACTATCTGCAACATGCTCATGCCGCCCATAGCCGTCGCTGGCATCCAGAAGTATATAAGCGGCTGTGTCGTGAATCGATTGAAGGCATTGCCCTGCTCAATGCGGCCCGTGTCGAACCTGAGTTAGGAACGCCAGCTAGAGGCGGATTGCCTGCCACAATTGCCGAACGGACAACAGAGGGTTGGCGTTTAACAGGCCACAAGCAATACACCACAGGCAGTCCCATCCTCAGTTATTTTGTTGTTTGGGCCCGGACAACTGAGGATGAGCCACAAGTTGGAAGTTTTCTGGTTCCGCGCGATCTGCCTGGTTTGCAAATTGTCGAAACCTGGGATCACTTGGGGATGAGAGCTACAGGCAGCCACGATCTCATTTTGGAGAATGTATTAATCCCCTCAGAGTATGCTCTAAATATCAGCCCTATATCTGCTGCACCATCGTTTGATCCGCTGATTTCGACTTGGGGTAGTTTGACAGTGAGTGCCTTATATCTCGGTGTTGCTACTAGTGCGCGAGACTGGCTTGCTAAGTATCTTTGGGAGCGATCGCCTTCTAATCTCAAAGAGCCACTGGCAACTCTGCCACGCTTCCAAACTGCTGTGGGTGAGATAGAAGCACTGCTGTTTGCTAACAATAGATTGATTTATAGCTTGGCTGAAGATATTGACAAGGACGAGTATCAGCCTAACGTAGGATTACAGGCACAAGCTGTTAAATATCTCACCACAACTAACTCGATTCGGGCTGTGGAGATTGCCTTAGAATTGACAGGTAATCCTGGTCTATTAAAAAGGAATCCTTTAGAGCGACACTACCGTGACGTTCTGTGCAGCCGTATCCATACACCGCAAAATGATGTTATTTGCCAATCATTAGGTAAGTCGGTGCTGAAAGTCAAGTGATTGGGGACTGGGGACGAATGGCACTTTTGTAAAGCCCAAAGGCTTGTGTCACATCGTTCCCAGTCTTAAGACTGGGAATGTATTCCTGTGGGCTGCTGCCTCTGGTCAAATCCGGCACTTAGCGATCGCATCATTAAAAGTATTGTCCCACAGAGGTTTCACACTAACCTTACCTGGGAGGACACCAGCTTCTGCAAAGGTGTCAGCTACCTCTTGCTGTGAGGCGATCCCTTCATCGGAGGTAGGGAGAATTTGAACATGGCGTTGGTTTTCTTCCTGCTTTGCTTGTTCTAGGACAATACTTTCATCTATGCCAATGGCTGAAGCATAACTTTTTGCCCAGGTTTCCAAATTCGATTCGCGCCAAGCTTGCGACTTTTTAATCCTACAGAGGAAGTCAGCGATCGCAGCATTTTTGCCTGGATCTGCGATCGCACTGGGAGCGGCTACAATCATGAAGTTACCACTCAAAATATCCTTTGCAGACTTCAGTTCTCTGGCACCATCCTTTTCAGCTTGCGGAATTGAATAACCGTAGGTAGCCCAGCCATCTAGATCACCTTTCCTGAAGGCAGAAAGTCCGTCGGGGATCGAGAGGGCGAGCGCATCAATATCTTTCAAAGTCAGACCAACTTCCTTCAACATCTTGATCAAGAAGTAATGGGCTGTCGTAGCTTTGACGTAAGCAACTTTCTTACCTTTGAGGTCTGCGATCGTTTTAGCTGGAGAATTTTTTGGCACAAGCACAGTTTGTCCGATAGTTGGGCCCTTAGTGGCTGCAATAATCTTCACCGCATCCTGAGTCCCGATCGCAAAAATCGGTGGAGTCTCACTACACGATGCAATATCAATGGCATTAGCATTGATTGCTTGCACCATAAGATTACCCCCAGTAAACTCCGTGAACTGAGTTTTGTAGGGAAAATTATCTAGTCCAGCTAACTTCAACTGGAGATCCCAACCACCCTTAAACTTAGCAATGCGGAGAGTCACCCCTGATAAATCAACTGTTGGGTTGGAGGAAGTTTGAGTGGAACTGTTAGTACAACTAGTAACTGTTGCAATCAGTGCTGTAGTAGTGCCTGTCATCGCACCAAGCCAGCGGAGTATCTGACGACGTTTATAGCGGGTAGTCACATGAACCTCGCATGACTAAATAGATCATTGTCGAGACGTTGCAATTGCTAGTCTCTAGTAAAGGATTTATCCGATTCATTAATTGAATCGGTATTAAGGCGATGTGCAACTTAATATTTTGACCTCACTTCCATTCCTCTTTCCTAAAAGGAGAAGCACGTGGCGTCAGAGGCCTTGAATTTTCCCCCTTGCCTCATAGGGAAGGGGGCTGGGGGGTTAGGTTTGAGTAAAAGTTGCACACGGGCGTGTATTAGTATCCAGCTTGCTTGTCTACGACATTCCGCAAGGGCTGACCAGTTTGGTAGCGTTTGAGATTATCGATAAACAGTTGTGCTATGCGCTCTCTCAAGCGTGGCGACAAGGCTGAACAATGGGGTGTGATAAAGGCGTTCGGCAACGACCACAAGGGACTTTCCGGCGGCAGAGGTTCGTTTGCAACCGTATCTAATCCAGCCCCCGCAATCCATCCCTCACGGAGTGCGGTGAGTAATGCAGTTTCATCTACTATTCCACCACGAGCAATATTAATTAGGTATGCAGATTGACGCATAGAGCGCAATGCAGCTTCATCGATCAAGCCTTTAGTTTCTGGAGTTAATGGTGTAGCAATAACTACATAGTCGGCTGTTGGGAGGAGCGATCGCCATTCATCAGCACCCACAACTTTGTCAAAATTCGGTAGAGGTTCGGGATGGCGGCGACTACCCCAAACTTGAACTCCAAAGGCTTTGGCGCGAGATGCGATCGCTTGACCAATATTTCCTGTGCCGAGAATTAATAAAGTTGCGTCTGCTAACTCTTCAAGAAACACTCCTCTTTCCCAAGTGTGTTCATCCTGCAAAGTTTGCAATTTCCGCAGATTCTTGGCGTGATAAAGCATGAATGCCAGGACAAATTCTGAAATTGGAATTGCGTGAACCCCTGCGCCATTAGTGAGGATAATGTCCTTTTGCAAAAAATTTGGTGTGAGGATGTGATTCACGCCAGCACTCGGTGACTGTTGCCAACGCAGCTTGGGTGCTGCTGTCAACACTTTGTCAAGGGTAGAGGTTTTCAGGTAAAATCCGTTGACATAAACTTCTGCATCGCTAACATCACCATCAAGATTGCCTTCACTATCAACCTCGACAACATCTATATCCGATGGTAAGTGTGGCTCAATATCAGTAATTAGATGATCGGGTAAAATTAGTTTCACCATTTGCTAGTCTCCCATTCAATTTTGGATTTTGGATTTTGGATTTTGGATTTTGGATTTTGGATCAACACCTCTTCATTTTAGATTTTGGATTTTGGACTTCGGCAACTCTTAGAGACGCTCTTGCGTTCGCTCAGTCGAACGATTTTGGATTGTGCAACCCAAGCCGCAGCACCTATTCATTTTTAATTTTTAATTTTTAATTTTTAATTTTTTAGTATCCTGCTTCTTTGTTTACTACATTTCGTAACGGCTGACCAGCTTGGTAGCGCTTCAGATTGTCGATAAATAGCGCTATTGAACGCTGTTTACTTTTTGGTGAATGAGCGGAAGTATGAGGTGTGATAAAGATGTTAGGAAGTGACCACAAAGGACTTTCTGGTGGTAGCGGTTCTGAGTTAACTGTGTCTAATGCTGCACCTGCAATCCAACCTTCTGTCAGCGCTTTTATTAATGCTGATTCATCGACTACACCACCACGAGCAATATTAATTAAATAAGCATGATTTGGGAGCGATCGCAATACCGATTCATCAATAAATTCTTTGGTTTCTGGAGTTAGTGGTGTCGCAATAACTAGATAATCAACCCCTGGAAGAAGCGATCGCCATTCATCAGCACCCACTACTTTATCAAAATTTGGTAGCTCTTGGGGATGACGGCGACTGCCAATAATTCTTAAGCCGAAGGGTTTAGCACGGGCGGCGATTTCTTGACCAATACCACCAGCACCAATAATTAACAAGGTTGCATCTGTCAACTCTTCGATAGCGAAACCTCTTTTCCAGTGACGTTCTGCCTGTAAAGCATATAATTCTGGCAGGTGTTTGGCATGAGCCAGTATATAAGTGATCACAAATTCTGCGATCGGAATCCCATGTACTCCGGCTGCATTTGTGAGGATAATATCTCTTGACAAATAAGTTGGTGTCAGGATGTGATTTACGCCTGCATTTGGTGCATGATGCCAACGCAGTGCAGGTGCTGCTGCTATTATTTTATGCAGCGTCGGACTTCTGGATAAAAACCAACTGAAATAAACTTCAGCATCGCTAGCATCCCCATCTAAATTTCCTTCAGGATCTACCCTGACAACTTCTGTGTCAGGCGGTAGATGAGGCTCAATGTCAGCAACGAGATCAAGCGGCAAAATCAGCTTCATTGTAGATTACCTCTTCTTTCTTTACAGGGCTATCTTTGGAAATTGTCTCTGTTTGATCAAAAAACTAAGTGCCATTTTTTCTTGGCATAAATTATTATAAACCCCATCCATTTTGAAACCTGGAGTTTTTAAGCAGAGTGTATTATTCAGTCGTGGCTTGAGTTCTGAACTTTACCCTGATTCCAAAAAACTATGGTTTTCAAGGTAGACGTGGTTTATTTAGTAAGAATTCATATCTTCTTATTTAATCTGTAAACACATCAGTTCTAGATCAAAATATTGATTATTAAATTTATACGCCATTTTCTCTATTCCATATATTTGAAAGCCCCCTGATAAATAAATTTGTTTTGCTAAGAAATTACTTTTAACAATATCAAGTAATAATATTTCTACCTCCTTAATAGCTTTTCCTCTTTCAATTAATTCATTTAGTAATAAACTACCTATACCTTTTTCTCGATATTCTTGTTTAACATACATACTACTAACATATGCTTTATGCCTAAGTTTTATTCTTGATTCTTGGTGAAATGCGACTATTCCAATTAACTCTTTATCTTCAAAGCAGCCCAAAATAAAGTTATTGTTATCTACTGGTATTCTATCCCGAAATTGTTCTATCGTCTTAATTACTTCATCATACGTTGTGCAAAATGAATCTGGATTTTTATATAAAGCTTCTAATCTGATCTGTCTATAATCTTCTGCATCATCCTTTATTAATTTTCTAATTATCATTAGAATAAATCTCAAGAATAGATATTTATTATTTATTTTCAATAAAGCGATATAAATTAATAATTCTTATATTCTAGTTTATCTAGGTCGTGAATATAGAAAAAATCACCCAGAGCCGCAGAGAGTATAGTTGAGAGATATTTTGAGTATTCATAAAGAATTTTCGATTGCTATAGCTGCTTTTTAAGAGGAAGTTTGAATCTCGAAGTAGCCTATTTTACCGCAGCTACCTCAAGCATTATATTAATCAACTAACAAAAGCTAAATCTCAACTACTCAACTGCAAAAATTGGTTATTTGGCTGAGTACCTTCATGGCTCATTACTCGCTTGAGAACTGTTTCTCTGATATTCACAAACACTTCATTACTTCTATTTCGTGGGCGTGAAATTCTCACAGGTAAATCCAGAGAAATCTGTCCTTCTTCAATCACTATTATTCGGTCTGCCAACGCCACAGCCTCTTCCACATCATGAGTAACCAAAAACGCAGTAAATCTTCGCTCTTGCCACAAGTTCTCAATCAAACTCTGCATCTCTTGGCGAGTTAAAGCATCCAATGCTCCCAAAGGTTCATCTAGCAACAACAAACGGGGCTGACTAACTAATGCTCTTGCCAATGACACCCGTTGCCGTTGTCCACCAGATAAGACATATGGCCACTCATCCGCCCTATCCTTGAGTCCGACTTTATCGAGTGCCCACAAAGCTTTTTCCCGCCAATTACCTTCCAAACCCAACCCCACGTTCTGAACAACGTGCTTCCACGGCAGCAAGCGGGGGTCTTGAAACATTACTGTTACAAAGCGGCTGAGTCTATGCAGGGGTTCTCCATCTAGTAGTATTCCGCCTGAAGTTGCTTTATCTAATCCTGACACAAGACGCAATAAGGTGCTCTTACCGCAACCACTACGTCCGACAATAGCGACAAACTCACCTGCTTTAACTTCTAAATTCAGCGAGTTTAAAACAGTTTTCTTACCAAAAGCCTTTGTCAAATCCAAAATACTTAGTTGTGTACCCTGTATATTAGGACTCACTTGCAAAATCTCCTTTTTTAGAACAATCGGGATTTAATTATTTGATGAGACGTTGAAGAAAGCAAATCACATTCAAAATGAATATTAAGTCAAAAGTTAAAATCCAGAATTTTCAACTTTTGATGGTAACTTTGGCATTTACTAATTTTGATAATTGGGGTTCCAAGCCAAGAATTTTTTTTCTAATCCTCTGGCAACAGCATCTGCTAATTTACCCAGCAGTGCATAGATCACAATACTCAAGACCACAACATCAGTTTGCATAAACTCACGGGCATTCATTGCCATGTAACCAAGACCAGAATCTGCCGCGATCGTTTCTGCCACAATTAATGTCAGCCACATAATCCCCAAGGAATAACGGACACCAATCAGAATCGAAGACAACGCTCCTGGGAAAATGATTTGCCACAGAAGTTGTGGTGTTTTCAATCCATAAACTTTTCCCATCTCAATCAGTCCTGGGTCAACACTGCGGATACCATGAAATGTATTGAGATATAACGGAAAAAATACCCCCATAGACACTAGAAATAATCTGGCTTGATCGCCAATCCCAAACCAGAGAATTACCAGCGGAATTAATGCCAAATTAGGGATAGTCCTGAGCATTTGCAGGGAACTATCTAATAACTTTTCTGCTACACGGGAAAAGCCATTGAGCAATCCCAAACCGAACCCAATGCTGCCACCAACTATAAAACCAGATATCGCCCGCCCAGCACTAATTCCTATATGGTGAAAAAGTTCTCCCGTGGAGGCTAGTTTAATCGCTGTAGCGATTACACCGCTAGGGGCTGGTAAAATTCTAGTTGAGAGGAAACCAGTTCTGGAAGCAAGTTCCCAAAGTACTAGCACTAGAACGGGGACAATCCAGGGAACTATTTTCTCGATTTGCGGGTTGTCTAACACCTCGCTCAGGGATATATTATTGTTGCTTTTGGTGTGTTTAAAGGTAATAGTCATGGAATTCTGTATTTTAGATTTTAGATTTTAGATTGTCCACAAGCATAAATCTAGAAGCATCAAATTTTAGACTTTAAATTTGGTGTTTTTGCTTAATCCAAAATCACGCCACTTGCTACAACAGGGGGAACCCCCGCAACGCAGTGGCTCCCAAATCAAAAATCTAAAATTGGCATACTCATGGGGCACTCGTTAGTTGTTTAGTAAATTTTTCATTGGCAAGTATTTCGCTAACAGTACTCAAGACTGGTGGTGTTAGCGGTGTAGATTGGTTCTGCAAAGGTAGACGAGGAAATAATAATTCAGCAGTGCGATATGCTTCTTCTAAATGGGGATATCCAGAGAACACAAAGGTTTCTATGCCCAAATTGCGATATTCCAGCATCCTAGCGATAACGGTATCGGGATCTCCAACTAGGGCCGTACCAGCACCACCCCGCACCAATCCAATTCCTGTCCACAGGTTGGGACTAATCTCTAAGGCTTTTCGACTACCACTATGTAGTTGACTCATGCGCTGCTGTCCTTCAGAATCAGAACTAGCCAAGTTTTTCTGAGCTTTTGCGATCGCATCCTCATCCACATACTTAATTAGCTCATTGGCAGCATCCCAAGCCGCAGACTCGGTTTCTCGTAAAATTACATGCAAGCGAATCCCAAAACTTACTGTTCTACCTTGTTCAGCCGCCAATCGCCGAACTTCAGCAATTTTTTGAGCCACTTGTTGTGGAGGTTCGCCCCAAGTCAGGTAAACATCTATATGTTTAGCAGCAACCCGTTTGGCAGCAGCAGATGAGCCACCAAACCATAAGGGTGGATAGGGTTTTTGCACTGGTGGGAATAGGAGTTTACCACCTTTGATATCCAGGTAGTTTCCTTTAAAATCGACTGTTTCTCCGCTGACTATACCCCGCCAAACTGTGAGAAATTCATCGGTTAAATCATAGCGATCGTCATGACTAAGATGCAAGCCATCCCCAGCCAGTTGCACAGGATCTCCACCTGTAACCACATTAATCAACAATCTTCCTTTAGAAATCCGGTCAAATGTTGCTGCCATCCGTGCAGCAGCACCTGGGGAAGTAATTCCTGGGCGAATTGCCACCAGAAATTTCATCTGCTTGGTGACAGATATAAAAGCGGCAGCAGTTATCCAAGCATCTTCACAAGAACTCCCTGTGGGTAACAATGCGCCCGTGTAGCCTAAATTATCCACAGCTTGGGCAATTTGCTGCAAATAATCAGGTGTGGCAACACGAGAGCCAATATCTGTGCCTAAATAGCGTCCATCATGAGATCCAGTCGGAATAAACCAGAGAATTTGCATGTTTGTCAGGGTATGAGGGACTAAAAACTACTGTAACTCGACGCCATTACCGTAGTTTGTAATCAGTATTTTACAGGAAATTATTTAAAAAACCAGTGTAGATTAACGATTCATAAAAAATAACTACCCACAAAATTTACTTTTTGCGGATAATCCTAGTAATCATTACACTTTTGGAGCAAAGATGGCTGTCGTGCAGAATACAAGTTTTGTCAAAAGCTTATATTGTCGGATGACCTTCACTCTTCAAAGTCTACTCCCCAAGGTCTGTGCTTGAATAAAGGTTATGGTTACGGAGAAGTCTGTGACATAGCAGTAGAGTTTGGATACACGGCTCATATCCGAACGCAAATGGCTAAAGGAAAAATCTGGTGATATGTATTGATGGATACAATATCAAGACAAGACATCAGTTACAGAAATAGGTGTTTCAGTTTATCGAAAGTTCTCAAACATTTGGCTGGTAAAATTAGCCCTCTTTAATCACTCTAGAAAAATAAAGATAAGAGCCACTTTTTCAACTTTACATAGAGCGAGAATTTGAGCGTTTATTTTCTAATAGAATGGCTGAAATCAGAGTTTATGGTAAAAGTCTTATGCTATAAGGGTTATAGATTATTGTCTCGCTAATTTATAGAAGAGGGTTAAGTTGAAAGCTTTTTGTGATCATCCATGCGATCCAGAGAAAGAGCAGTCAAAGCACACCTAACTCAAAAAAAGCCCCATATTTATCAATTTTTATCTGATAAAAAAGATGTAAATCAGACACCTTCAAAAAGCTGGTTACTTGATATAACTCAATTTTTACTTAAAAATATTTTTGAATTTAACTCTCTATGGTAGAGTTACAGTGAAGCCTGCTACTGAACAGTTATGAAACAAAATAATACAGGTGTATTAACTATAGCTTTACTAGGGTTAGCTAGTATATTTTATTTAACAATCGTATACAAAGATACTTTTGGTGAGAGAGATACTTTCCGCATGGCAATGGGTGTTATTGACTCGATCACATCTAATAAACCATTAGGAAGCAGTATGCTTTATGGTCGTGATATTTCTTTTGCATACTTTGTATTATTAGATTTTTTTAGACCAATTTTTAAAACAAATTTGGCTCTGATAGTTCCTTTTATGAACTATATAAATGCCTTGAGTGCTATTTTGATGGTTATACCTTTATTCTTTTTAGCTAGAAGATATTGGGGAACAACTATAGCCTTATTAGCAAACATATTACTAATATCGATCCCAGCTTGGAGGGCAACCAGCCAATATGGACATCCCATGACTGAAGCTGTATTATTCATGTTCATAGGATTAGCCTTGATTGGTTATCGATCGTTATTAAGATCATTGAGATTAGGATGGAATAAATTAATTTTATTAGATGTACTAATTATTGCTGCTTTTGCTTTATGTTTAATGTTCAGGCTTGATGCAATCCTAATGTTTCCTCTAATTCCAGCCTGTCTTTTTCTCGAAAATTATCCTTTTAAAAAGATTGTTTCTACTTCCATTTTATATAGTGTTTTTCCAATAATTCTTTTTAAAGTAATGCAATCTCAACTTCCAGTGATAGTTGATCAAGAAAGTAATGGACTACTTGATCAACTTTTATTATGGAATAATCCTATTAGATACGTTGATAATTTTTGGCGTGGTAACCTACTTTTTATTTGGGGCTTAAATCCTTTAATCTGTGTGATATTTGTGATCTCCTGTATTTATCTGGTGTATAAACAACGTAGTTATTCAACTTTATTTTTTATCTTACCAACAGTCTTATTAAATTACATATTTTGGCTACCCAATGCTGCTCCACCCCGTCATTTTATCTATTTAGCTCCTGTTGCAGCAATTAGTATGGCAATTTTCTTAGCAGATATTTTCCCAAGAGTAAAATCCTTTGTAAAAAATAATAGAAATATAGGAGTAGCACTCGCAGCAATTTTAACATTTTCTGTTTTGATCAGCTATAAATATTCCTATTCTGTATCAATGTCGAAGAAATACTCTTACACAGTAGAACAACTAGGTAACCAATTACAACAATTAGAGCCAAAAAATAAGCCAATTTTTGTAATTGGGGATACAATTCCGGCAGTGGTTCAAATGCAACTTCTGTCAAAAGATACAAAGGTAAAGTATGAAAAAACAAATCTTCTTACAGACGATGCTATTGAAGCTCAAGAAAAATCTGCTTTTAAACCTAAACCTGAATATATAAATGTCATAGTTGTAGAGAATAAAAAGAATAAATTTATATGTTATTTCCAAGGTTGGAAAACAAAAATAAATGAAATCAAGAGATTTTTCTTGGCAACAGACAAATATACCCAAGGTTATCTTGTAGTAGATATGTTAGATAAAAATGCTAATAAGATTGATATTGAACCATCTAGCTTGACTAATAAGTTAGAGGTTTTAAAATTATAATTATAAATTTTTTACCTGAGAAAAAAGATAAAAGAGGAGTTTTGACGATTATTCTGAAGGCTGTATTATTTGGCCGACTAAAAGTAGCGAATTTCACTTGTTTTTTAATTCATTAATTTATTCTGCTTTCCAGAAGTAAGATTTTCAAAAATTAATGAAAGGGCAAATTGAGAGAAATTAGGTTGTGTTAGAAAAAAAGTAGGAGTATTCTAGTGTGGAATTTAAAAACTGGTATTTTATTACTCACATTGAGTTGCATTATTGCAACTGGTGTAGCACTATATCTGATTGGCGGTATTGAACCAGCAAAAATTCAAGCATTGCTGAAATCTTCTGGAATCTGGGCACCTATTATTTATGTTGCTTTGTACGTTGTGGCAACTATGTTAGTTTTGCCCTCAACAGTGCTTAATTTGACTGGAGGTGCAATTTTTGGCCCTTGGCTGGGTACTTTCTGGACTAGTGTTGGAGCAGTTATTGCGGCAATAATTGCCTTTATTTTTACTCGAACTATTGGACGCAAAACAGTTGCAAACCGACTAGCAGGACGCTGGCAAGCTATGGATGCTGAGGTGCGTCGTGGAGGGCTTTTTTATATGTTTGCCATCCGATTAGTACCGATCATGCCATATGGTTTGGTCAACTTTGTCGCTGGACTGACTTCGATTAGCTTTAAAGATTATGTTCTAGGTACAACACTTGGTACTGTTCCTAGTGTCTTACCTTTTGTACTACTAGGTAGTTCTGGTCTGAAGGCAGTTAATACAGGCGATTTCTTGCCGTTACTACTCGCCTTAGGCTTATCTGGAATACTGGTAGGAGGGTCTACTTGGTATCGCCATCGTCGGACTTTTCCCAAAAAAGCTGTAGAAAACCTGAAAAAATCAGAATCTTCAGATTACACAAATCCGAAGAATAAATAAATTATGATAATCTGACTTGAGTCTTGCTAGATATACTGAGAACCAAACCTTTATTATGACAAGCAGTGCGTCAGCTTGTCTGTTCAAAAATTAAACGGGATTTCTAGATGATACCAAAGTATTCATTGATTGTTCCAATTTATAATGAAGAAGAAATTATTCCTGAACTTTACCGCAGACTCAGTGCAGTAATGAATCGGATGGATGGTCTTGTAGAATTAATTTTAATCAATGATGGTAGCCGCGATCGCTCCCTACAATTACTACGAGAACTCCATCAAAAAGACCCGCGCATTTGCTATCTGAGCTTTGCTCGTAACTTTGGTCACCAGATTGCAGTCACTGCTGGTCTTAATTTTGTCCGGGGTCAAGTTATCGTCATCCTTGATGCTGACTTACAAGATCCACCAGAACTAATCCCAGATATGATTGAAAAATGGCGACAGGGCTATCAAGTCGTCTACGCTCAACGCACTCAACGCCTCAAAGAAGGATGGTTTAAGCGTTTTACTGCCTACTTTTTTTATCGCCTCCTCAAGAAGCTTGCAGATGTAGAGATTCCTACTGATACTGGTGATTTTTGTTTAATGGATCGGCAGATCGTAGATATTCTCAATTCTATGCCAGAACGCAACCGCTACATTCGTGGTCTGCGTTCTTGGGTTGGCTTTCAGCAAACAGCAATTCGGTTCGAGCGCAACCCCCGCTTTGCTGGGGAAGTTAAATACACTTTCAGCAAATCTTTGGCGCTTGCCATTAATGGTCTAGTATCCTTTTCAATAGTGCCACTGCGGTTATCAACCTACTTGGGGTTAGTAGCAGCGGTGGCGGCTATCTTTATGGCTTTATTAGTCTTGTATTGGCGTCTTTTTCTGCCCCATTCGCCTTTAACTGGGTTTACAATTATTTTGATGGCAATTTTCTTTCTCGGATCTGTGCAGTTAGTCAGTGTTGGCATCTTAGGCGAATATATAGGGCGGATCTACGAAGAAGTTAAAGCTAGGCCCCTCTATACTTTGGCTGAGGTAGGTGGTTTACATTACAAATCCTCCAACTCAAGGAACAATTCTGACAAACTAGATAATTTAGAAGATGCAACGCCTCAAAATGGAGACAAGTATTGACCTTGAGGTAAAGGGAGAGAAAAAAGTCTATAGTTAGAAATTAAATGTACTACGTATAGCACCTACCCAAATTGGATCATTGGCAGAATTTCCTTCGGGGTTGAGAATTACATACACAGTTGGAGTAACACTAATGTTGTCATTCACCCTATAGGTATAAAAACTTTCTAGATGAAAGGAGGTATCTTTGTTTGTGCGAGTTGTTATGTCATTGCTAGTGACTAAAGGCGGTACACCAAAGACCAACCCACCTAGACTCGCTTTTTTAAACAGGTCTGGAAAAGCCAAGGTAAGCGCACCATTAATTATGGTTGCATCGTTATTAGTACCTTCTTGATGGGCAAGGGTATAACCAAACCAACCACCTACATTAACTACACTACTGGCTTTCCAATTGAATTGCAGTCCGAAGTTATCGGATGAGGTGGGAGCGGCACCAAAAGGACGAATAGCGACAGTAGTACCTGTACCACCAGTGATGTTATAACCAGATCCAAAAGCAGCAGTTGGGCCAGTACCAACGGCGATAGGGGCAGGGAAGTATTTGCGGGCGTAGGCGAAACTAATATCTAGATTGCGATTGGGTGTGAAGGTTAGTTGACTAAGTGCCTCATAGGAGTTACCAAAGAGTCCTCCTCTATTGGTTGCGTTGCCTGCGGGGTTATTAGCTAGACCGTCATCTACTATGTAACCTGCGTTGAATTGGAGTTGATTACTAAACTTATAAGCAAAAGCTGCACCAGCACCGTCAAAGCCGGGTCGGTAAATTACAGGGTTGAAAAGTCCAAACCGCGAGAGAGTACCAGTTTGGGCGTTACCAACCAAGGGATTTAGCGTCGGAGCAAAAGTAACCGGTTGGAGTGCTCTGGCGCCTATCCACACAGTGGTTTTAGCTCCAAGTGGGAAACGATAGAACAATCTGTCAAGATAAACAGAACCGTCCGTGTAAAAAGTATTCCTTTCAGTATTAAACCGGGTCTCTGGAGTTCCTGTAAAAACTCCTGTCAAACTAGGAACATTAGCTGCTGTTAAACTAGTGGTCAACTGGTCTTTACCAGTAAAACTACTTTGTAGGGCAAGTGTAGCACGGTAGCTAAAAAAGACGTTGGTGTTATCCCTGTTACTACTGGCACCATTGCCAAAAGTATCACCTATAAAGAATTGGGCAATGCCTATCAGTTTGGTAGTTGTAGAGAATTGATTAGCTTCTACCTGAGCTTGACGCGTTTCTAAAGCATCTATCTTTTTGCCTAAGGCGGTAAGTTCAGGTGCAAATTGTTCTTGCAGCTTTTGCAGAGTAGCCAAGTCTTCCTTTCGTACCAACTCTCCAGTGCTAGTAGCAATCAATTCGTTGAGGCGATCGAGGGCTGCATTCAAGCCCGCGGCAAATTCATAACGAGTCAGCGCCCGATTACCTTTAAATGTGCCATCTGGATATCCCGTAATCACACCATAACGCTCAACCAAAGACTGTAATGCTTGAAATGCCCAATCTCTAGGATTAACATCAGATAGTTGGGAAACAGATGTAACTTGCTCCATGCGATCGCTAGAGACTGCTGAAACTGGAACTTTTGATGTGTTAAGAGAAGGTTCAAAAGATGATTCAGGTGAAGTACTTTGAGGAATGGCAGTTGGGGTAATCTTTTCAATTGGTATTACTTGCTGTGTCGGCTGTGCTGTCTTTTCCACTTCAGCAGCGAGTGTAGCTGAAGACAGGACTACGAGTCCACCGAACAAAGTAGGAATTATTAGCAAATAATTCCACAAAACTTTAGACATGGGTTGTTTGTTCCTCACACAATATCAACTAAATTCCGCTGCTCAATCTTTTTCGCTAGCTACAAGACCTTTAGGACTTACGCATAACTCTCTGAAACTCTTATTCCTACCCTGCGGGTTCGCTCTTAGCGTTCTCGCAGAGTAGCCGCTGCTGCGTCTATGTGTCCAACTCTTCTCTACCAGAGGCTGCGCCAAGGAGACGCTACGCGTAGCAAGATCCCCGTAGGAGTATGCGTCCTTTGCGGTAGCCTGCGGCAAGAAGCCCTACAGGTGACGCTCCTACGGACGCTCGTTCCTCACTAACGCTGCGCTATCGCTAACGCTGCGAAGACAGCCAGTTCCTTTATGCCGGGGAACCCGTCCACCGGACTGGCTCACCGCTAAGAGCGTCTACGTTTTTTCGTTATTTTGCGTAAGTCCTGACCTTGTGCAAGAGCGAACATTCGTATATATAATTCTGGGAATTTCTTCAGTTTCCAAGTAGGGGCATACATCTGTACGCTCCTAGAGCCGATTCATTTGTTGCAAAGACTTAGCGCTGTTTCACCGCTACACATTTACTTTCAAAAAAGTAATTTTCACAAAAGACTTCTGGCAAAAACTTTTAACATATCATTCAATTCAGCTATGGGACTAGTACCGCAAGGCAAAAATCAAAAGTCAACGGTTCGACAACTCTAAGAGAAGTCGTAAAGCCTGCGGCATAGCTACGCCCTAAGCGCCAGCCTCTCCTTGGCGCAGCCTCTCGTAGAGAAGAGTTGGGTCAAAAGTCAAAAGTATTACGGAATGGGCTTTTTAGGGTTTTTAAATGGTTGCTCTATTTACGCCGTGTTGTACTAGAGTTTTGGAATTTATAAACTTTAGACACTAGACAGCTGATCAGCTATTAGCTATTTTCACTCTTGCTCGGACTCTGAAAAACATTGGTAAATGTCTTGAGCCGGAATAGGATTCCTTGCTCTTGTTTGGAAAAATTTTTTAAACAACGGTAAGTCTATCGAAATTAAGTGCTTTGTGTACTAACATTGGATATTTGCACAAAACACTGTAAAAAGCAAGTCTATTGAGAGAGATAATAAAATTTATTTTACATAACTTTACGTTTGAATTTGTTTGCTAAAAAGCTTGCTTTTTGTCGAAAACTGTGAAAAGCTTTGTTATATTACAAACTACGGTTTATCTATCAAGATAAAGTATTTAGTTTGATGCCAATCTGGTGGCAACCTGTCTTAAGGAGCCACAATTTAAGGCTACTAGTAAGCCCTAGAGTAGATAGATAAACAGATTTCTGAATATTTTGCAGCATCGATGGGGTGAAGACTTGATGCTTAAGACTTTATCGATGGGGGAAATTGTAAATGCTGAAGACGTTGACAACCGATTTTGAACTCGACTTAGAAGCAGATGTGCTTGTGATTGGAGGTGGGCCGGCTGGAACTTGGGCGGCATGGAGTGCTGCATCAAGTGGAGCTAGAGTTGTGCTCGTAGACAAAGGATATTGTGGTACGACTGGATGCGCTGCTGCATCTGGTAATGGTGTGTGGTATGTGCCACCCGATCCAGAAGCACGGGAAACAGCAAAGGCAAGTCGGGAATCGTTGGGTGGGTTTTTATCCGATCGCAACTGGATGGATCGAGTCCTGAATCAGACCTATGTAAACGTCAATCAGTTAGCAGAGTGGGGTTATCCCTTTCCCACCGACGACGAAGGCAAACCCTATCGGCGATCGCTGCAAGGCCCGGAGTATATGCGGCTGATGCGGCGACAAATCCAACGGGCAGGAGTCAAAATTTTAGACAACAGCCCCGCCTTAGAACTACTGGTAGATGACGATGGTGCTGTTGCTGGTGCAACAGGTATGAATCGTCAGACTGGTAGTAAATGGATAGTGCGATCGCCAGCCACGATCATTGCTACAGGCGGCTGTGCTTTCTTGAGTAAAGCGTTAGGATGCAACGTCCTGACAGGGGATGGTTATCTGATGGCGGCTGAAGCAGGTGCTGAGATGTCGGGTATGGAATTTTCCAATGCTTATGGCATCTCCCCCGCCTTTTCTTCAGTTACCAAAACCCTGTTCTATAATTGGGCAACCTTCACCTATGAAGACGGGACTGTAATTCCGGGGGCAAGTTCTCATAGACGTTCAGTAATTGCCCAGACATTGCTGCAACAGCCAGTATACGCCATTATAGACAAAGCGGCTGAATCGATGCGCTCATCTATGCGTTTAGCACAGCCTAACTTCTTTTTACCCTTTGACCGTGCAGGCATTGATCCATTTACCCAACGTTTCGCTGTGACTCTGCGCCTAGAAGGAACTGTGCGCGGTACCGGAGGAATTCGGATTGTAGATGAGAGTTGTAGCAGTTCTGTGCGGGGACTCTATGCTGCTGGAGATGCAGCCACACGCGAACTGATTTGTGGCGGATTCACTGGTGGTGGTAGTCACAATGCTGCTTGGGCAATATCTTCTGGCTATTGGTCTGGGAAATCGGCTGCTGAATATACGCGCAGTTTGGGGGAATACAAAACTCAACGCCGCCTTCAGGGTGTTGGAGAAATAGTATTAGAGAGTGGGAGCGATCGCTCTCAAACCTTCGCAACTAATGAGATTATTCAAGCAGTCCAAGCTGAAGTATTTCCCTACGAAAAGAACTATTTCCGTACAGAACAAGGCTTAACCGAGTCTTTGGGTAGGCTAAATCATCTTTGGCAAGAACTCCGCAGTAGCCAGGTAACATCAGATAAAGAACTAATCCGGGCGCGAGAAGCTGCGGCGATGGTAGCCACAGCCCGATGGATGTACAGCAGTGCCATTGAACGTAAAGAAACTCGTGGGATGCACAGACATCTAGACTATCCAGAACTTGATGCTAACCAGCAACATTACCTGGTTAGTGGCGGATTAGATCAAGTCTGGGTGAAGGTTCAGCCTTTAGAGAGTACAGAAAAGTTACCATCCAAAATAGGAGCGTTAGTGTGATTGAGTTGGTCAGCGAGTCGCGGTGCATAAATTGTAATATCTGCGTGAACATTTGCCCGACCAACGTGTTTGACCGTGTACCTGATGCACCGCCAACCATTGCTAGACAAAGTGACTGCCAAACCTGTTATATGTGCGAATTATATTGTCCAGTAGATGCTCTTTATGTAGCACCAGAAAGCGACATGCAGACTTCAGTCAACGAAGCAGAATTGGCAGAAGTTGGGCTACTGGGTAGTTACCGTGAAAACGTTGGTTGGGGACATAAACGGACTTCAACAGCAAAAGTCGATGAAACATTCCAAATTTTGAAGCAGATGAAATAGTACAGCGGAGAAAAGAGTCATGCTGTCGTTCAAAGCAGGAACAGGTTCTATCAGTAAAAATATAGCCATTTTCAATTTGGTGAGGTACAGGTATGCAGACAGACCTAACCCCCTAACCCCCTTCCCGACGCAGGAAGGGGGAAAAATTCAAAGCCTCTCTCCTAAAAGCAGAGAGGTCAAAACTGTAACTCACCCAATCGAGAACCGTTATAAACTTCCTTCAAAATTATCAACCTCAGTAACTTGTGTCCTGCTGCTACTAACTACAGCATGTAGCCAAGGCGAAACTAAATCTGCTCAATCCATTCAGGGTATTAATACCAGTAGTGCTGTAGCTGTATCTAACAACATTTCTACCCTACGAATAGGTTATGTAGGTAGTGTAGAACCTACAGGGCCACTTGGTTGGGCAAAGAAAAAGGGAATATTAGATCGTGAGCTACAAAAAGCTGGGTTTAAAAACATTACTTTTGCACGATTTCCTAACGGGCCGGATCTAAATGAGGCACTTGTCGCAGGTCAACTAGATGTTGGTTCTTTAGGAGATACACCAGCCATAGTTCTAAGAGCCAAAGGTGTTGAAACCCGACTGCTGCGGATCACCCAATTTAATACAACCGCCTGGCTAGTTGCGAAAAAGAATGGCCCGCGATCGCTCGCTGAACTTAAAGGTGAGAAAATAGCTACCCAAAAAGGTTCTTATATGCATCGATACCTGCTGGGTCTGTTAGCTGAAGCTAAAATTGCCAAAGATGTAAAAGTTGTCCATTTGATGACTACTGAGGCAAAAGCAGCTTTAGAACGTGGTGATGTAGCTGCTTATGCAACTTCAAGTGATCTGGGGCCTTTTCTGAAATCACAAGGGTTTCCAGTGATTGATTCTTCGGCGAATCATCAGGGTCTTTCAGGAACATCATTAGTTGTAGCGACTGAAAGCTTTCTGGCTAAACAGCCTGATTTTCCCCAAAAATTTAATGCAATCTTGACAGAAGCAACCAAGGATTTAAAAGCTAATTCTGAAGAATATTATCAGTACCACGCCCAAATTACTAAATATCCCGTCGATATCATCAAAGTATCGTTCCCACTCAAACAGGTGTCAGAAGAACCATTACCAGCCGAGGGTGTGAAACTTTTAGAAGGCACTAAGAATTTTTTAGTTTCGCAGGGTTTAGCAAAGTCGAATTTTAAATTAACAGATTGGGCTGTGAACAAACAACAGCGTTAATTTTATCTGTCATCCCAGATGCGGGAGTAGGGAAAGCAGGGAGGGAGGTAGGAAGCAGAAATCAGTGACTTTTCTAAGCAAGAAAAACAGATTTTTGTAATTAAGTCTTTCAAAAACGCAACTTCCAAGCTTAAAGGCTTAACTTCCAAGCTCAAAGGCTTAACTTCCAAGCTCAAAGGCTCAACTTCTAAGATTAAAGGCTTAACTCTCAAGGTTAAAGGCTTAACTCTCAAGGTTAAAGGCTTAAC
>NZ_CALMFY010000043.1:24364-41495 GCF_937863485.1 uncultured Nostoc sp.
AGGTTAAAGGCTTAACTCTCAAGGTTAAAGGCTTAACTCTCAAGGTTAAAGGCTTAACTCTCAAGGTTAAAGGCTTCCTACTTCCCTCGTGACCAATAATTCCTTGATCTACAGAGCAAATAGATTTATCTGTCAAATCAATCCAAAATCTAAAATCCAAAATTGTTTGACCAATTCATTTTAAAATTCAGGTAACATGGTATGACTATTGCACTAGACCGTCCAAAAAAAACTAAGTCTGCTCAAATTCGGGAAAAACTGGGTTATCCAATCATCGACACCGATGTACATACCCAAGAGTTTCCGCCAGCATTCTTGGACTATTTAGAGCAAGTTGCTGGAACTGCGATCGCACAGCGTTTCCAAGAACACTTACCCGGTGCATCTCGCTCTAAATGGTTCAAGCAATCTTGGGATGAACGCCGTACTCACCGTACCGCCCGCCCTCCCTTCTGGACTCGTCCTACCAATGATCCCCTAAATTTAGCTACTGTTAGTTTGCCAAAGTTGTTGCACGAACGCTTACAAGAAGCTGGTACAGACTTTGCCGTTGTGTACCCCAACTTGGCAACGATGGCACCACATATCGGCAATGAAGAAATGCGGCGGGCTGTTTGCCGTACAGCTAACACTTACCACGCTGATATTTTCCGTCCTTATAGCGATCGCTTAACACCCATTGCTTCCATTCCAATGAATACGCCCGAAGAGGCGATCGAAGAGTTGGAATATGCGGTAAAAGTGCTGGGACTCAAAGCAATTCAAATCCCCGGACATATCCGCCGCCCGATTCCCGCTTTCGAGAAGTATGGCGAAGAAGTAGCCAACGAAGCCATTTGGATTGACACCTTTGGCTTGGATAGCAAATATGATTACGATCCCTTCTGGGCGAAGTGCGTAGAACTGAAAGTTGTACCCACCACCCACTCTTCCGGTATGGGCTGGATAAATCGGCGTTCGATTAGCAATTACCAATACAACCATATTGGTCACTTTGCATCGGCTGCGGAAGCACTATGTAAATCTCTATTCTTTGGTGGTGTAACTCACCGCTTCCCCACACTGAAGTTTGCCTTTTTAGAAGGTGGTGCAGCTTGGGGTGCTAGTTTGTACACCGATTTGATTTGGCACTGGGATACCCGCAATAAAGATCATATGGTGGAAAATAATAATCCTGCCAATGTTAATTATGAAGAACTGCTAGAATTCTATACCCGCTATGGTGATGAATTAATACAGGGTCGTTTGGATCAGCTAGGTAGCGGTTTAGGTTTCCACGCTGACTTAGTATCTCCCCTAGAGCCAGGTGATTTGGATGAATTCGCCGTAGCAGGAGTTACCAAGCCAGAGGATATCCGCGATCGCTTCTTGAATCATTTCTACTTCGGTACAGAATCAGATGATACCCGTGTAGCCCAAGCCTTTAACCGCAAAGCTAATCCTTATGGCGATCGCGTTAAAGCATTTTTAGGTTCCGATTCTGGTCACTGGGACGTACCCGATATTACTGCGATCGCAGCTAATACCTATTCAATGGTAGAACGCAAGATTATCACCGAAGAAGATTTGCAATATTTCCTGTCAATTCATCCCTTGGAGTTATACACCAGCCTGAATCGTGACTTCTTCAAAGGTACGGCTGTCGAGAAAACAGCAGATGAATTTTTGGCTACGAAAAGGTAAGAGACGCGATAAATCGCCGTCTCTACAAAGCGATTTATCGCGTCTTTGCCAATGCCTATAAACATTTGATAAGGGTAAACTATTATGACGATCGCTCTAGACCGCCCACAAAAAACCAGGTCTGCTCAAATTCGGGAAAAACTTGGTTATCCAATCATTGACACTGATGTACATACCCAAGAATTTGAACCAGCAGTTTTGGATTATTTAGAGCAAGTTGGCGGAACTGCGCTTGTGGAACGTTTCAAAGAAAATTTACCAGGATCTTCCCGCTTTAAGTGGTATAAACAAACTTGGGAAGAACGTTTTGCTTATCGCAGCAATCGCCCTAACTGGTGGGGTCGTCCCACAAAAAATACTTTGAATTTGGCTACCATTAGCTTACCCAAGTTGCTGCATGAGCGCTTGCAAGAAGCAGGTACAGACTTTGCCGTTGTATACCCCAACTTGGCAACTTTGGCTCCGAATATCGGCAACGAAGAAATGCGGCGGGCTGTTTGTCGCGCAGTTAACACTTACCATGCTGACATTTTCCGCCCTTATAGCGATCGCCTAACACCGATTGCCGCGATTCCACTGCACACTCCCGAAGAAGGGATTGAAGAGTTGGAATATGCGGTGAATGTACTGGGACTCAAAGCAATTCAAATCCCCGGTTACGTCCGTCGTCCAATTCCTGCCTTTGAAAAATACGGCAAAGAAGTGGCTAACGAAGTGGTTTGGATTGATAACTTTGGTTTAGATAGCCAGTATGATTACGATCCATTCTGGGCTAAGTGCGTAGAACTGAAAGTTGTACCCACAACTCATGCATCTAGCCAAGGTTGGACAACTCAGCGTTCTGTTACCAACGCCCAGTATAATCACATTAATCACTTTGCCTTTGCAGCAGAAGCATTATGCAAATCGCTATTTTTTGGTGGAGTGACTCGCCGCTTCCCGCAATTAAAATTTGCCTTCTTAGAAGGTGGTTCAGCTTGGGGTGCTAGTCTATACGCTGATATTATTTGGCATTGGGAAACCCGCAACAAACAACATTTGTTGTCAAATAACAATCCTGCGATTATCGATAAGGAAGCACTAGTAGAGTTGTACACTCGCTACGGTGGCGAACTTGTAGATGGACGCTTAGATCAAATTGGTGACGGTTTAGGATTCCACCATCAACTATTGTCTCCAGAAGATCCAGGCGAACTCGATGAATTTGAACTAGCAGGAATTGATCAGCCAGAAGATGTGCGCGATCGCTTCTTGAATCATTTCTACTTCGGTACGGAATCAGATGATACCCGTGTATCTCAAGCATTTAACCGTGCTGCTAATCCCTTTGGCGACCGAGTTAAAGCCTTCTTGGGTTCAGATTCCGGTCACTGGGATGTGCCTGATATCACCGCCGTTACTGCCAACGCCTACTCAATGGCAGAACAGGAAATCATTACCGAAGAAGACCTTCGCTACTTCCTCTCAATCCATCCTTTGGAGTTGTACACCAGTCTTAATCAAGACTTCTTCAAGGGTACAGGTGTTGAGAAAGCCGCAAACGAATATCTAGCGGCTAAGAATTAGAGACTTGGGATTAGGGACTGAATTCTTCCCAATGCCCAATCTTTACAACGTTCCATGTTCCATTTCCTCTGTTCACTTGTAGGGTGGGTCGTTGCCCACTCTACATTTCTCCTAAATTCTGTGTCTGATTGCTGCCTACTGCTGAAACAATACCAAGGATGATTTGATTATGGTGCTAGATATTACAAAACCAAAGGACTACATTGACCTAGCAACTTCTCTATCCAAGGAACTTGCTCAATCCGCAGTTGAACGGGATGCTAAAGCCGGAGTTCCAGAAGAGGAAATTAATAAACTGCGTGAGAGTGGCCTGCTATCACTGATTGTACCTAAGCAATATGGTGGAATTGGCGCAACTTGGATTGATGCCTTAAAAATTGTCAGAAAACTGTCAAAAGCAGATGGTTCAATTGGTCAGTTGTATGGTAATCATCTCAACTTGACAGCTTTGGGTTACGTTTCCGGAACGCCAGCCCAAAAGGAAAAATATTATAGAGAAACTGCTAAAAATAACTTATTTTGGGCAAACGCCATCAATACACGGGATACTCGCCTGAAAATTAACCCAGAAGGCGAGAATTTTCGGGTTAATGGTCTTAAAAGCTTTGGTACGGGTATTTCTGTTGCAGATTATCGGGTATTTTCCGCTTTGGAAGATGGTGTAGAATTGCCCTTCATATTCATAATTCCCAAAGACAGGGAAGGGTTAGTTTCCAATCAAGATTGGGACAATATCGGGCAACGTCGCACTGATAGCGGTAGTTATACATTTAACAATGTCCTAGTAGAGAAAGATGAAATTTTGGGGCCACCCAATCCCCCTGATAGTGCCTTCTCAACTTTTCTTGGCATTATTGCCCAGCTAACAAAAACCAACGTTTATCTCGGAGTTACTAAAGGAGCCTTCGCCGCTGCTCGTGAGTACACTAAAACTACTACTAAACCGTGGATTACATCAGGGGTAGATAGTGCGACTGAAGATCCATATATTCTGCATCATTACGGAGATTTTTGGATTGAAATCCAAGCTGCGATCGCTCTAGCTGACCAAGCAGCCGAGAAGCTGCAAGCAGCATGGGAAAAAGATGCAGCACTCACTTATCAAGAGAGAGGAGAAGTTGCGATCGCAGTTTTCGCAGCCAGAGGATTAGCTAGCCGTGTAGGTATAGATATTACCAATCGCATCTTTGAAGTTACCGGAACTCGCGCCACTGCAACCAAATATGGATTTGACCGTTACTGGCGAGATTTGCGAACCTTTACCCTCCACGATCCTGTGGACTATAAATTGAGAGCGATCGGCGATTGGGTACTTAACGAGCAGCTACCTGTAATCACTCAATATTCTTAGGTCATTGGTTATTTCTCTCTCCACCTTTATCCTCAAAGACGCGATGAATCGCGTCTCTACTTACCAATCTAAAATCTAAAATCCAAAATTGATATGACTCAACTAAAAACACTTCCTACTTACGACCCAAGTTTATTTGAGGGAGCCGCAGAGGGCTATGCTCAATATAGAACCAAATACCCACCGATTATATTCGACAAACTAGCCGAAATATTTCATCTCAATGGTGAAGGACGACTCCTTGATTTGGGTACTGGGCCAGGATTAATTTCAATTCCTCTACGAACCAGATTTGAGGAAGTTGTTGCGATCGATCCCGATTCAGAAATGATTGCAGAAGCTAAACGGCAAGCAGCAGCAGTAGGAGCAAATAATATTACTTGGTTAGAACAAGGGGCAGAGTTAATCGACTCTAGTTTAGGAACATTTAAGTTAGCCACTATTGGTAGAGCCTTCCATTGGATGGAACGCGAATTAGTACTTGAGAGCCTTTATAAATTGCTTTCTGATGATGGTGGACTAGCACTGCTTAACACTGGTGACAACCCTTGGGAAAGCAATCTACCTTGGAAACAAGCTGCTGTGGGAGTAGTGAAGAAATGGTTAGGTGAAGAGCGGCGGACTGGACAACGAGGACAAGGCACTCGTAAGCCAGTCGATCCTCCCCATGAAGTCGTAATTGCCAATTCGGCTTTTGCTCGTCAAGAAGTCTATGAAGTGCCATTTGAAAAATCTTGGACTGTCGATAGCTATCTCGGTTACTTATACACTACAGCCTTTTCTCTCAAAATTTTCTATGGCGATAACGCCCCAGCATTTGAAACAGATCTTAGAGAAGCGTTATTAGCAGTTGAGCCGTCTGGACATTTTACAGAAGAACTCAAAGCTACAATCCTAGTCGCTTGGAAGCACTAGCAAAATTGAACACGAACAAATTTCAATCTTCCACTAGCACGACATTGGAGTGGGCCCTTCTCACTCCACTTCCTAAATTTTTTCCTCCTAACTATTAAATTTTCAGTTCATCAAGTCCTTATAGGGTGGGTTATACCCACTCTATTTCCTAACTTCAGACATTACAAAAAATTATTTTTATTTATTAAAAAGTTCTCCCCGATAACCCATATGCATTACATAAGCGAATTTAACCAATTCAAAAAACTGAGCCACAAAAAATTTGAATTTTACAAGGAAGTGTCATAATGTCAAAGCAAATGCACTTGGCTGGCTTCATGCACGCTTCCCATGTTGTTCACAGTCATGCCATCTGGCGTCATCCCAAAACACATTCAGGTTTTCTCCAACCAGAGTATTATCAAAATGTCGCCCGTACTTTAGAACGCGGTAAGTTTGACTTAGTTTTCTTCGCAGATATTTTGGCGCTTCCAGACCGCTATGGCAACAGTTTTGAAACCAGTGTCAAGTATGGTACTCAAGGTGCTGTCACCCTAGATCCTGTTCTAGTTGCGACAACAATGGCTGTTGCTACCCAAAAAATCGGAGTGGGTGTAACACGTTCTGCAACATACTATGCTCCCTACGATTTAGCTAGGACATTTGCGACATTAGATCACCTTTCTAAAGGTCGATCTGCTTGGAATGTTGTCACTTCTAGTGGTGATGGTACAGCCCAAAATTTTGGCATAGAAAAACATTTAGAACATGACACACGTTACGATCGCGCCGATGAATTTATCGAAGCTACCTTTAAACTTTGGGATAGCTGGAAAGAAGGCGCATTAATTTTAGATAAAGAAAATGGAATTTTTGCCGATCCTTCTAAAGTCGATTACGTTCACCACTCTGGAAAATGGCTCAAAACGAGAGGGCCTTTAACAGTTCCTCGCACCCCCCAAGCTCGTCCAGTGATCATCCAAGCCGGTTCTTCTGGACGTGGTAAAGAATTTGCGGCTCGTTGGGCAGAAACTATTTTCACATCTCCACTCACACCCGCTGATATGAAAACTTTCTACAAGGATGTGAAATCGCGGATGGGAAAATATGGACGTGATCCAGAAGATTGCAAAATTTTACCAGCTGTAGTGCCTTTTATCGGGGAAACAGAAAGTATTGCCAGAGAAAAACAAGCACTACACCATGAATTAGTTCACCCATTAGTGGGTTTAGCCTCTCTATCTAATGCCCTCAATTACGACCTCTCGGAATTTCCCTTAGATAAGCCTTTAAGTGAATTAGAATTTCGCGAAGGTGGTCAGAGTATGTATGACCAAATTTTGAAGTTGAGCCAAGACCAAGGTTTAACTTTGGGAGAAATTGGGAAACGTTACGGTCAAAGTCGTTTAGTTCTACAAATTGTTGGTAGCCCTACTCAAATTGCTGACCAACTCCAAGCAATCTTCCAAGATGAAGGCGCTGATGGTTTCGTGATTTCACCAGCTTATATTCCTGGTGCATTTGAAGATTTTGTGGATTTAGTAATTCCAGAATTACAACGACGGGGATTATTCCGTAAAGAGTATACTGGTAATACATTGCGAGAGCATCTAGGACTAAAAAGCCTGAATTAACAGTAAAATTAAGTCCAACAAAATTAAGGCTAAAAATATCCAGTTTCCTCAATAAATTACATTGAATTATGCTTAGAAGCTACAGAAAGTCATGGTTGCCTGCGAGTATAACTCGTTATTTTTTGCTGGCGTTTACGACTTTTCTGTTAGTTACAGGCTGTAGCCCTCAAAGCACTCAAAGCAATAGTCCCCAAGTTGAGCAAACTACTGCAAGCTTAAAAAAACTAGAGGTGATCACCATTGGTCATCAGAGCGGTACTCCTGGTCTGAACTTACTCAAAGCTCAGGGCTATTTGGAAAAGCGCTTTGCTTCTGATGGCATCACTATCAAGTGGATAGAATTCCGGGGCGGTCCCCCAATGATGGAAGCAATGGCCGCAAACAGCGTTGATATTGGCAACGTTGGGAACCTACCACCGATTTTTGCCCAAGCTGGTGATAATCCCATTGTCTATGTTGCTGCTACTGGCTCCAGCGCAGCTGCTCAAGCAGTTATTGTCCGTAAAGATTCACCAATCAAAACCCTCGCTGAACTCAAGGGTAAAAAAGTTGCTATACAAAAAGGAACAGCCCTGCAATATTTGCTTTTGAAAGCTATAGCGAGTGCCGGATTAACTCTCAATGATATTCAGCCTGCTTACCTGACTATTCCAGAAAGTCAGGTTGCTTTTGAAGCTGGCAAAGTTGACGTGTTGCCCACTAGTGATCCATTTTACGCTCGGAAAGAGCTAGCAAATGAAATACGAGTTCTAGTCAAAGGTTCTGATGTCGCCCCCCAAAGATCCTACTATATCGCTACACGCAATTTTGCTGAAAATCACCCCGACTTGGTGAAAGTGATTTTGTCAGAACAAAGGAAGGTAGAAGAATGGGCTAAAGCTAACCCCAATGAAGTTACTAAGTTGTTGGCAGCGCAAACTAGACAACAACCAGAAGTCTGGAAATGGGCTTTAGAAAGACGCCCTATCTTTGGTGTGTTTAATATAACTGATGAATTTGTCACCGAACAACAACAGGTAGTTGACCTTTTTTACAGTCAAAAGCTAATTCCTAAAACTTTTAAAATCAAAGATGCAGTGTGGAAACCTAAGAGTTAATTGATTAAAAGATCAATCAAAATTTAGAATCCAATCAGTGGGGGATTTATACCTACTACTAGATTATATTTTCGATGCGGTTGAAAAGACTTTTGCCGCCTGCTCTAGCTGTTTACGCTCAACAGTGTTGTACAGCTTGTTTTATGTAATTCTAATAGCTTTACATAATTTAATAACAATGATGCTAATAACTCGATGTGAATTAAATCAGCAATAGATATTTTTAATTATAGAAAAAATATTGAATTAGTCTAATTTTCAATTATATTAATAAACAAGAGTTCTTTTTGTTATTTAATTCGCAATTAATCATAATTGTTCTGACCACCTAGAAGGGAATAAATAAAACAACCCATGCCAGCTTTAAAAGGAAAGTTTGAATTCAGGAAAAGCCAGAGAACAACACGTCGTTCTTTGTTGTTTGCTCTGGGCTACTGCTTAATGCTAGCTACGGCCCTATCAAGTTGTAGTGAAGCAAAAAATAACACTCAGCAGTCAGCAGCTTCCCCTGAGTCGGTAGCTTCATCTAGCATTACAGAGAAGTCAACTGAGAAGCAAGTAGTACGGATTGTCCGTTCAAAACAACTTACCCCTTTAGCAGTTTTAGAAAAACAGGGTTCCTTAGAAAAGCGATTAGAGCCTCTAGGTTTTAAAGTGCAGTGGACTGAGTTTGCGGCTGGGCCACAACAGTTAGAAGCCCTAAATGCAAATGGACTAGATATTGCATCTACAGCTGAATCGCCTCCTGTATTTTCCCAAGCAGCAGGAGTGCCCCTTGTTTATCTAGCTAATACACGTCCTAGTGGTAAATCTATTTCACTTATAGTTCCTGTAAACTCTCCGATTAAAACTGTAAGCGATTTGAAAGGCAAAAAAGTGGCTTTTCAGAAAGCTTCTATTGGTCACTACCTATTAGTTAAAGCATTAGAAGATGCAGGACTGAAACTGAGCGATGTCAAATCAGTTTTTTTACCTCCAGCAGATGCAAATGCGGCATTCAGTCAGAATAAAGTGGATGCTTGGTATATTTGGGAGCCATTTGCTACTAGAAATGTACAAAATAAAATTGCTCGTGTTTTAGCAGATGGCGGGAAGTTGAGGGATACGGGTAACTTTTACTCAACCTCGCGCCAATTTTATCAGGCTCATCCTGATGTAATCAAAGTGTTTTTAGAGGAGTTAGAAAAGAAAGAAATCTGGACTAAGGATCATCCCAAAGAAGTAGCACAACTGCTTGCTCCTGTAACTAAGCTAGATCCACCGACTCTAGAAATAATGCATGATAAATATGACTATGGGCTAGTACCAATTACTGAGAAAAGCATTATCAAGCAACAGCAAGTTGCAGACAAGTGGTACAGCTTAGGACTTATCCCTAAGAAGGTGAATGTTAGAGACGGGTTTTTGACACCTGAAGAGTACGCCAAAATTACTCCCTCAGAAGTGTTAGCGAATAAGTAGTTATCGCCAAGAAGAAACTAAAACATAGGAGAATGTTATGCCTACCTCGACTTTGACAGAGGTTAAAATTAGGTCTATTGATGCCCCTTTGGGAGCCATAGTTACCGATCTTGATGCCACTCAACCTATTGCACCTGAAGTTATATTACAACTTAAGCAAGCTCTACGCGATCGCCATATCTTGATCTTCAAAGAGCAACAACTCTCTGATGAACAGCTTTTGAACTTTTCTTTATACTTTGGCGCACTCTTTGTACCATCTGATGAAACTCCAGTATTGGCTTCTAAACCAGGAGAAACTCCGGTGGTGATTCCGATTTCCAACGTCGATGGTGGCTATACCGGTACTGGAGAACTAACTTTCCATTCTGACCACAAATGGACTCCCACCCCATCTAGTGGTTCGCTTCTTTATGCTTTGGAAATACCTTCTCAAGGTGGAAATACTTATTGGTTAAATACTAATTTGGCCTATGAGGCGTTAGACGAAACCACCAAAGAACGGATTGCAGATTTACAGTTAATTACCTACAACCCATTCTTGCGAGATCGGAATGCACCCCGCTCTTTGTATCGTTTAGACAAGAATATTCCCTTAATAAGTCCTATCTTTCCCCATCCTCTAGTTAGGACACATCCTGAAAGTGGTAAAAAGCATCTTTACTTAGATGCTGCTACAGAAGTGGAAATTGTCGGGTTAGAGCCTGAAGAAGGATCTAAACTGATTGAACAGTTGAGGCAACATCTAAATGAACCCAAGTTTTACTACCAACACAAATGGTCTGTAGGTGATATTGTCTACTGGGATAATCAAGCTACCTTGCATTATCGTCAAGCATTCGATCCGAATGAGCGACGGGTATTAAAGCGGGTTAGCCTTGCAGGTAGTCGTCCCTTTTAGTCTCTATATCTGAACTAGAGATGCAAGAAATTGCGTCTCTACAAAACCAAAATCATAAGTGAAAATTATCCACCCTAATTCATAAATCAGATAGCAGGAAAACTTGAGTTATTAGGTAAAAGCATTTTACTCAAATCCGCTAAATAACATGTTATATATTAAAGTTTTTTAAAATAATTTATTATTCTTTTAAAAAACTTTATTGAATTAAATTATATTAATATATCTTTTTTAAGAGAATAAAAATAGTGTTTATAAACACTTCATTAAAATTAAACAATAGATAAAATTTAGACGTAAATTAATAGTTTTCAAACATCACAGGTAGATTGAAAAGCGAAAATTAATTTATTTAAAATTTGATTGATTTTATTTCAATCAGAGATTAGTTTAACCTGAAGGTCTAAAATGTTTAGCAATACCGTTAAAATTAAGTCACCAATAATCAGAAAAGTAGCATTATTTGTAATGCCTGGTTTTTTGGCTTTATCTACCACATTAATAAGTTGTACATCAACCAGCGATAATACAAATACTGCAACCGGCCCAAAAGCAGATCCAGCAGCAACAAAAACCATTACTTTTAAAACAAAAGTGCTGCGAATTGGGTATCAAAGCTCTGGTGATTTAGTTAGAGTAACAGGAGTTTTAGAAAAACGTTTAGAACCCTTGGGTGTCAAAGTTGAATGGGCACAATTTGCCCAAGGGCCGCAACTCATGGAAGCGATGAATGTCGGCAAAATTGATATTGGATCAGTTGGAGAAACTCCTCCCATTTTTGCCCAAGCTGCTGGTGCAAGAATCGTCTATCTTGCTGGTAGACGAATTACTGCTATTTCAGGGAAAGGGAGTGCGATCGCAGTTCCTAAAGGTTCTCCAATTAATACTTTAGCCCAAATCAAAGGACAAAAAGTCGTCTTTCAAAAAGGTTCAGCTTCTCACTATTTCATTATCAAAGCTTTAGAAGAAGTGGGCTTAAAATACAGTGATATTAAAGTCTTGAGTATGCCCAATGTCGAAGCCCGTGGTGCATTTATTCAGGGCACTATTCCAGTTTGGGTAACTGGCGATCCTCACTTAGCTTTGGTAGAAAAACTCCACGGTGCGCGTGTGCTACGAGATGCCACAAATATTGGTACTCCAGGAGGATACTATGTAGGAACAGGAGAGTTTGCTAGGGAAAATCCAAAATTACTTCGGATTATCTTGGAAGAGATTGATAAAAATGGTCAATGGGCAGAAGCAAATCGTAAAGAGGTAGCCAAACTAATAGCACCCGTGCTTAAAATTGATCTACCTATTCAAGAAATAATTTGTGGACGCGCTAACTATCGACTTAAAGGAATTACTCCAGAGTTGATGAAAGCTCAACAAAATGTGGCAGATTTATTTTATAGCGAAAAAATCTTGCCTAAAAAGATTGATGTTCAGGAAGCACTACTCACACCTAAAGAATATGCAGCTATCACTCCACCAACACTTATAAGTGAAAAATAGATACTAATCAGATATGAGGTCTAAGGACTGGGGACTAGGAAAGAGTTTTCCAATACCCAATATTGAATCCTTTCAAGCCAACTAAAATACCAATTTACTAAACCCAAAAAGATATTTTTGGAAGTAGTGTCATATCAAATTTTAATACTAAATTGGTGTTTTAGGAGGTTGACAGAACAACTTCCTATTATCTTACTTGCTGAAAGAAAGTAAGACTGACAACGTAAAAGCTAAAACTTACAAGGAAAATCACAACTTATGATCAAGCCATTTCAACCACAACGCCGTACAGTTTTAAAGCGTATTGTCCAATATTCAGTACTGGGACTGTTTACTTTATCATCTTCCTTGGTGGGTAGCCTTGTGCAAAGCACCCAAGCGCAGACAGCCAAAGTAATTAACTTGGCGTATCAAAGTTCTGGTGATATTGTCAAGTCCAAAAAAACTGTTGAGCCACTTTTTAAAAAATTGGGTGTAACTGTGAATTGGGTTGGGCCATTCGCAGCAGGGCCGCAATTGATAAAAGCCCTGGATGAAGGTAAAGTGGATATCGGTACTGTCGGAGAGACACCTCCAATATTTGACCAAGTTGCACGCCCAGGCCTCGTCCCTGAAGTTGTCTATCTTACTGGACGCACGCCCACCGATGGTACAAACCAAGGTCTTGTAGTGAAAGCTAATTCTTCCATTAAGAAAGTAGCTGATCTTAAAGGTAAGAAAATTGCTTTTCAGGTAGGGTCGAATGCACAGTATTTACTAGCAAAAGCGTTGAAAGAGGTAGGATTAAAACTTAGCGATATTAAAATCGTTGCTTTGACTCCAACTCAAGCCGAAGATGCCTTTATTAAAGACCAGGCTGACGCCTGGGTGGGTGGCGATCCTCTTTTAGCTGCTGTGGAAAAGACTACCCCGATTCGAGTTTTGAGAAATGCAAAAGGAATTAACATTCTCAACGGCTTTTATATTGGCAGACGTGCATTTGTCACCCAAAATCCGCAATTGGTGCGAGTGTTTTTAGAGGAAGCAGAAAAGGTAGGAGAAGCGGCTGAAAAAAACCCAAGCGATTATGCCAAAATTTTAGTTTATGAGCAGAAATTAGATCCAGCAGTTGCACTAAAGGTGGCAAGCCGTCGTACTTATAAATTGAAAAAAATTACACCTGCGATCGTTGCCCTACAGCAGAGCGTTGCTGATTTTTATTATGAGGAAAAAGTTATCTCGCGTAAGATTGATATCAAACAAGGGATTCTTTCTGATCTACAATATAAAGCGATCATACCTGATAATATCAAGTAACGGTAAACAGGTAAAGGCAAGTTTATTCAGCTATTAACTTGGCTAGTTATTAGACTGTAGCGAAAGTTTGCCTAACTTTAACAAAGGGCTTAACAAGTTGCTCAACTAACTTGTTAAGCCTATTGTCTGGTTAAGTAAAAACCGAGGAAAAAACAAGCGATCGCAAATCTTTTTATAGATATATGATTTGGGATTGACAATTAGTTTTAATTAAAATGTTCCAGTGATGAAAATCACACCTCAACGTATCAAGTAACGGGAACAGGTAGAGGCAGGTTTATTCAGCGATTAAGTTGGCGATCGCTTCTACTAACTCGGCTGGCTCTACTGGTTTGGCAAGATGCTTGTCAAATCCGGCTCCTAGTACTTGCTTGGCGTTAATTTCTCCAGCATAGGCAGTAAGTGCGTAGTTTACCGCCGTAGGCATCGCCCGGACTTGTGATAAATACAAGAATAGTATTGACCAATCTATAGTTCATTGTCAATAAGCCACTCTTTTTTCTCCATTTTTTAAAAGGGTCTGTACCCTCTAACCTTTATATGGATTGGTTTAGCGATGATTGTCGCCCCTTGAAGTGTACGACCCCAATTAGTGCAACATTGGCACAAACACAGAGAGATGCTGTATTCCAAGCAATTAACACAATTAAAGAAAACTTACTATTTTTAGTTGATTTGAGTGCAGATGACCGAAAAGCTTTACCTAAGATGGGAGATAAGAGTCGGGCGTTTGTAAGCATTGCATTAGAGGTGGCGACGCAGAACCCGGAGTTTTTACCGCGATCGTTTGACCTAGATGAGATGCGGAAAGATGTGCAGTTATTTGAAGCATTGTATCCATTATTGCTGTCGTTGACACAATTGCAAGATTTGCTAGATGATACCCCGCCTTGGCTGTGGGCAGCGAAGCGTATGCAGCTGCATTGCAAGTATATAACTATGCTAAAGTCAGTGGTCAGGGGACAGGTTTAGATACGATGGTTGAAGAAATGGGGCAACGGTTTTCCCGTAGAAATCGGAAAGTCAAGTCTCAACAGGTAGCGCCGGAGAAAATAGCTCACCAATTGTATTCTTAAAGTGCAAGTTTAAAGTTCAAAGTTTGAACGTTCGAGCAAAAAAGTCCCAGTTCCAAGTTCAGAAGCTCAAGTTCAAGTAATACCAATTAAAAAAAAGAATGCGACAAATAGACCATTTGTAGAGACGCGATTCATCGCGTCTTCACCCAAGGATGTGTTGCAATCATTAATTGAATTGGTATAAAAAGGTCAAAGTCCCAAGTTCAAAGGTTAAAAATTTGAATTTTGAGAGCGATGTCTACGACGGGCTACGCCTACGCAAAAGTATTTATCCCGAAAAATCGTCTCTGAAGAAGCATCATTAAGGGTTATAGGACTAGCCCTTTCAAGGTGACTCGTAAAATAAGATTGTTTTTTCTCAGCGCTCACCTAAGTTCAGATACCTGCGGTGGTCACTGACTTGTACTGAGCGCAGTCGTAAAGCCTGCGGCATAGCTACGCCCTAAGCGCCAGCCTCTCCAAGAGTTGTAGCTTTGCCGTACCCCTACGGGGATCTTGCTAGCAAGAGCGTCTTGTAGAGAAGTGCAGGCTGCGCCAACGGCACAAGCTGCCGCTCCGAGTTCTCTCTGTGCCTCTACGGTTTAAAAGTAATTTATCTAACCACTCCAGACGCAGAGAGCACAGAGGTAAGAGGTTAAAAAGGGATTGATTGACCAATATTTTTACACACCTTAAAAGGGCTTATCTATTTCATTAGAATTCTGTATTTTGGGTATTTCTTGAATACACCGTACCATGTTTATTTAACCTGATTTTAACTTCTTCCTAAATTACTATTAAAATACGGTAAGTCTATTGATTCTAAGTGTTTTTTAAAACCTTAGTAAGGTAAGTGTGCTGATGCTCAAGACTCACGACCCTACACAAATCCTGATACTGTTAATTGGGGGTTCCACGCTGCTTCTCTATGGTGTAAAACAAGTTACCGATGCAATGGAGCGGGCATTAGATTCACGTCTGCGGCTTGCCA
The DNA here is from genome assembly GCF_937863485.1 of uncultured Nostoc sp. Taxonomy (GTDB): domain Bacteria; phylum Cyanobacteriota; class Cyanobacteriia; order Cyanobacteriales; family Nostocaceae; genus Nostoc. Next base: position 39,791 of record NZ_CALMFY010000043.1, read on the forward strand.
TGATAACGCTGGCGAAGCATCCAATAGCAGCTTTTGTGTCAGGTATGATCGTAACCATGCTAACCCAAAGCTCCACAGCAACTGCCTCAGTGATGGTGGGGCTAGTCAGCGCCCAGTTGGTGCCATTAGCAACCGCAGTGATCATGCTACAGGGATCTGCGGTTGGCTCTACATTGGTAGTGCAACTACTAGCTTTCCACATCACTGACTATGCACAAGAGTTCCTGGGTTTAGCGGCAGCATTTGCTTTGTTGACCCGACGCAAGGCTCTGCGGGATCTTGGGCGTGGCGTATTCAGTTTTGGATTGGTGTTGCAGGGGTTGGCGATGATTGATGCCAGTTGTGTTCCCATTGCCGATAGTTCGATTACGAATGACATTATGCAGGTACTCTCCCAGTCTCCCCTGGTGTTGATCCTACTGGGGGTGCTGCTGGCAGCAGTGTTTGTCTCCAGCATCGCGGCGATTGGAATCGTAATGGTACTAGCTGGGGCACATGCCTTCCCACTGGAAGCGGCTCTGGCAGTAACACTGGGTGCCAATATCGGCACAACACTCATGCCGTTACTCACTGCATTGAACCGAGGCAGCGTCGTTGCCCGCCGACTAGGATTCATTTATGTTGGCACCAGGCTGGCTGGGGGAATATTGGCGTTGGCATTGCTGAATCCCTTGGCGGTGTTATTGACTCGTCTCTTGCCCAATCCATCAACACAAGTAGCATTGGCACACCTGGGATTCAACTTGATCCTGGCGATCGTTTTTGTACCACTAGCAAATTCACTTGCAGACTTCGCTACCAGACTGCTACCAGAACCTGAAGCAGAAAAGAAACTGAGTGTGCGCTATCTTGATCCCAATGCCTTGACATTACCTGCGATCGCACTCGGTCAAGCAATGCGCGAAATTCTGCGGATGGCGGATTTGGCAACAGAGATGCTACAGCTTAGTATTCAGGCGTTTGAAGACGGGGTGAAAGATTTGCCTAAACAGATTGGGGCACTTGATAACCAGCTTGACGATTTGGAAACTGCTATCAAGCATTACCTAATTCAACTCAATGATGAATTACTGACGGAGGAACAGTCGCAACGGGAGTTGACATTGCTTTATATCAGTACGGAGTTAGAGGCAATTGGCGACATCATCGACCGACAACTCATGCGATTAGCTCGACGCAAACGACGCAAACAAATTGCTTTTTCTCAGCAAGAGTGGAACGACATTGTTGCTTACCACGGTGATGTGCTGGCACTGCTGCAAAAAACACTGACAGGGCTGGCTGCACAAGATCCAACGATCGCAGGTGAAGTTTTGGCGCAGCGGCAGTCGCTCAACCAAATTAAGCGGGAAATTTATCTAAGGCATCACCAGCATCTCAGTTCAGGAGATTCTGTGAGTCTTAATGCTAGTTCCATTCATTTGGAGATGATTAATGCGATGAGTCGTATTCTCTCCCACACCTGTAGCATTGCCCGTGTTATTCAGGGAGAGTTGTAATATTGTGGACAGGTTTGAGCAGAAGAAGCGATCGCCTTCTAACCCTCATCATCCAACCTCAAACCCTCAAGTTTCAACCTCAGAAGCTCAACATTCGAGCAAAAAGGTCCCAGTTCCAAGTTCAGAGGATAAACGTTTGATTTAAAAGGTCGAAGTTTAGACAAGAGAGGGACAACGATACAGAAATTATCGCGAAGTATCGACTA
>NZ_CALMFY010000043.1:41505-111344 GCF_937863485.1 uncultured Nostoc sp.
TAATCTCATCATTCGATCAATAAGTTCCCAGTTCCAAGTTCATAAGCTCAACTTTTGAGTAAAAAGGTTGAAGTTTCTAGTTCAGACGCTCAACGTTCGAGCAAAAAGGTCCCAGTTCCGAGTTCAGAGGCTCAACGTTCGAGTAAAAAGGTTCCAGTTCCGAGTTCAGAGGCTCAACGTTAGAGTAAAAAGGTCCCAGTTCCGAGTTCCGAGGCTCAACGTTCGAGTAAAAAGGTCCCAGTTCCGAGTTCAGAGGTTAAAAATGGGAATTTTGAGAGCGATGTCTACGACAGGCTACGCCTACGCAAAAGCATTTATCCCGAAAACTCGTCTCTGAAGTGGCATTATTAAGGGTTAGTGAGGTTAACATAGTAAAAATGTTTTCAGCCTGTTGTCGGTGAAAATGCCAAGTCAAGATTACAAATGGAAGCGGTTCTGGTGTCCTCGGTCAGGTCGCCTTAATCTAGCTGATGGCGGTTATCTATGCGACCCAGAAGAGAAGTGGGGCAAAATATACAATCCAGATTTAGTAACCTTCGAGGCTATATCCGACTTACCATGTTTAGCACTCCTGGGTGAGCCAGGAATTGGTAAAAGCCATGCTATAGAGGCAGAGAAAAATGAAATTATTAGCGAAATTCAAAAACAAGGTGGTCAGGTACTTTCGTTAGATATCCGTTCCTATGGAAGTGAAGACAGACTGGTTTGGAGATTATTTGACAGCCCAGAATTTACTCAATGGACAGAAGGCACTCATCAGTTACATATTTTTTTAGATAGTATTGATGAATGCTTGCTACGAATAGATACATTAGCAACGCTCCTAGTTGACGAGTTCAAACGTTATCAGAATCATATCCAGCGTTTACATCTTCGTATTGCCTGCCGAACGGCTGTTTGGCAACCAGTCCTAGAGGAAGGACTGAAGCAAATTTGGGGTAAAGATAGTGTAGGAATTTATGAACTAGCCCCACTTCGGCGTGTAGATGTGAGTAAAGCCGCAAAGATTGAAGGCATCGATAATCCTGAAGCATTTATAGAAGAAATTAACAGGAAAGTGGAGAGAAGACCAGAAAATCATAACTTTCGACAATGAGATTCAAGCACAATTTAAATTATCACTTGTTAATAATCTTGAAAAACGGCGCAAGCTTGTTGATCAGGCAGTTATAACAGTTTCCCAATCAGGAGAAAATATATATTTTTTATTGGATTCATTAACAGAAAATATCCTTTCAACAGAAGATGTTTTTTGGATGCTCGAAAAACTTCAAAATATTGATTCTCAGCAAGAGCGAATTTGGGCAGCGCTAATTCAGTGGAAATTTAACCGTAATGATTTAAAACAGATAGATGCTATCCTTGAAGCTACTCAGACTAATAATATCTTACGTGAAGAATTTGCATTCTATTTTTCAACAATTGATTTGGAGTCAGCACAGGCTAAGGAGTTGAGGGCTAACTATCAAAGGATGCAAGAACAGCAGAATCGTAGACAAAAACCTATTTTAGATCCACCACCTAAAGAACGAGTTATTCTATGTATAGAGCAACTAGAGTCAGGAAATCTATTAGCTTGGTGGCAAATAAATATGGAGATGCTGCTTAAGCCAGATAGTCAACATTATGAACAAGAGCTTGAATCAGATTTAACAAAACTTCCTGGATGGCAAGAAGCTGATATAAAAACTCGTAAAAGAATTATCAACGGCGCTAAAAAGTATATTCAAGAATATAATCAAGTAGTTTATGACTGGATAGGGACAAATACGTATGATCGTCCAGCATTAGCTGGCTGTAAAGCTTTACTATTGCTTTTACAAGAAACTCCAGAATTTTTAGACACTATATCATCTGAAATATGGCAACGGTGGGCATCTGTTATTGTTGCCTTTCCTCATAGCAACACCACCCAACGAGAAGATTACTACACCGAATTAGTTAAGCGGGCATACATAAATGCCCCCTCTGAAACCCTGAATACACTGCTGTCCATTATTAATAAGGAGAATGAGGAACATAGCTTTATCTTCATTCTTAATAAATTTAAGAAATGCTGGAATGAGCCTTTCAAAGCTGTTCTTTTAGAAAAGGCTAGGGATACAGCAATTAAACCTCAGTGTATGGGGCAGTTACTTGAAGAACTTTTAAAGCGTGAATCGATTGGAGCTAGAGAGTTTGCTAAATCCCTTGTTTCTATTCCTCTACCTTTAGAAGAAGAAGCACACCAGAAAGCTGTAGTTGCAGGTAAGGTATTAGTCGAATGTGCAGAGCCTATTAGCTGGGCGGTTATTTGGTCGGCTATCCACCAAAATACAGATTTTGGGCGAGAAGTATTTGAAGCAGTCACTTACCGCTACTCGCATGGTTTGCATTTGAAGCTGACTGAAAAACAGCTAGCGGATTTATACATCTGGCTAGTTTGTCAGTATCCTCATGCTGAAGATCCTGATTACAGTAATGATGTTCTTGCTCACAATATGGGCGCTAGAGAGAGCGTTGCTAACTTAAGAGACAGTGTTTTAACACAACTTAGGGAAACTGGGACATCTCAGGCGTGTATTGAGATTGAGCGCATTTCCGAACAATTTCCTAAACTGACCTGGCTTAAAAGAACTTTGCTAAACGCCCAGAACGTTACGCGGCGCAAAACTAGGCAACCACCTCAACCAGAGCAGATTCTTCAGATTGTGAGCAAAAAAGAGTCATACTCCATGAAAACAATACTAATTCTGGCAGCAAATCCTAAAAATTCAAGCCCGTTGCGCCTGGATGAGGAAATGCGAGAAATTAGTGAGGGTTTACGTCGATCTCAGAAGCGTGACCAATTTAAGCTAGAGCAGAGATGGGCTGTTCGGACTAGTGATTTACGTCGAGCCTTATTAGATACTGAACCACAAATTGTCCACTTCTGCGGACACGGCTCTGGGGATGAAGGGCTAGTGATAGAAGACGAAGCTGGAAAATCAAAGCTAGTGAGTACAACTGCTCTAGCAAATTTATTTGAACTGTGTACTGAACACGTCGAATGCGTTCTCCTCAATGCTTGCTATTCAGAAGTGCAAGCAGAGGCAATTGTTCAACATATTGACTATGTAATTGGGATGGGTGACGCAGTTGGAGATACAGCCGCAATCAAGTTTGCTACGGGATTTTATGATGCTCTTGGGGCAGGAAGGTCTATTGAAACCGCTTATAAGTTTGGTTGTAATGCAATTCAGTTAGAGAACATTCCAGAGCATCTGACTCCAAAATTTAAGAAGAAACAATAGCTTGATATCTTTTCTGCTAAGAGGCGATCGCCTTCCAATCTCCATCATCCAACCTCAAACCCTCAAGTTTCAAGCTCAGAACTCGAAAGTTGCACCTCAGAACCCGAAGTTTCGACCTCAGAACTTCAACATTCGAGCAAAAAGCCTGAAACTTCCCCTTCTGAACTCGAAGTTTCAACCTTAGAACTCGAACATCCGAGCAAAAAGCCTGAAACTTCCCCTTCTGAACTCCAAGCTTCACCCTCATTACAGCAAGTTTGACCCTCTGAACACGAAACTTGGACTTCAGAAGCTCAAACATCCCCTTCAGAACTTGAACATTTGGCTTCAGAGGTTAAAGAGTTGAGCTAGAAGTTTAGAATTTAAGTTACAAGAGATATAGATTACTGGCACAAGGGTTAGACAATGAGTGAAACTCAGACCCAGTTACCGACAGATACATGGATTTGTGCTTCTTGGCAAGAGTATGAGCAAGCGATCGCTAACTTGCTCAACGAGAAGGCAAAGAGTTACTACTATAAGGGGCACATGAGGCTGGAGATGGCGCCAGTTAGTTTTGATCATGGTAAAGACCATGTTTAATTATTTTTGCAGTGACTCTATTTACAGCACTTAAAGGGATTCCAGCCAGAGGTTTAGACACAACCACCTTTCGTAAAACTGGTGTTCAGGACTGTCAGCCCGATGTAGCATATTACATCAGAGAACACGCCCAAACTATCCCAGCAGGTACAGGAATTGTCAACCTTGATCGCTATCCTGCACCGGATTTGGTGATTGAGATTGCGAAAACATCTCTGCTGGATGACTTGGGTACAAAGCGATGTCTGACGACAAGCCGCTTCTCTACGAGAGGCTTCGCCAACGCGTCTACGCTCTATGAAGAGTTGGGTGTTACTGAATACTGGGTAGTGGATGTGCAAAATGCCCAAATCATTGCCTATGCTATGGCAGAGCAGGGTAGTAAACGTATTCAGGAATCACAGGTATTTCCTGGGATCGCTATTTTAGAGGAGGCTTTACGCCGTAGCCGTGAAATCAATCAATCTCAAGTTGGAGCTTGGTTCTTGAGCCAGTTTCAACAAAAGGAGGCTTGAGCTACATTTTTTCTTCTATAGACTTCCTGGCTTCTTCTATCTGTGCAGCCAGCTTTTCTTCATCAGGTAATTTTAGTTGATATTCTCTGGCTAAAATATTGGGTAAGTTGTCTAATGCATAGTGTGCAACAGCTTCATCTTTTTCACTGCACAATATCAAACCAACAGGAGGATTTTCTCCAGGGTATGTCCAATGTTCTCTAGCATAGTTCACATAAAAATTCATTTGTCCAGTATCAGCAGGTGTAAGTTTACCCAGCTTCAAATCAATTACTATCAGACATTTCAACACCCGATGAAAAAATAATAAATCAATCCTGTAGCATTCATCGCCAACGCGCAAACGTTTCTGACGACCTACAAAAGCAAATTCACTGCCCAATTCTAATAGAAAGTATTCTAGCTTATTGATTAATGCTTGTTCTAAATCACTTTCTGAATATTCATCCTTCAATCCTAAAAATTCTAATACGAATGAATCTTTAAGTTCTTGTTCCGGGGTTAGGATATCTTCTGCCTGCTTTTTTTCACCTTTTTTCAGCAACGCAGTTTTATTTTGTGACAAAGCTACTCGTTCATAAAATTTACTTTCTATCTGTCTTTTTAGTTGTCTTTCGCTCCAACCACCCCGTAGTGCTTCCGTTTCATAAAATTCTCTAGATTTTAAGTCGTGAACTGAAAGAAGACGAACATAATGCGACCAAGGCAAAGGAAATTCTTGAGCTAAAGTAGATAAATTAGATTCCGCAGACAGTGTTTGCGAAATTTGCCATTTGAGATAAAAACGACGCATTAACTCTAAATTCCGCTCAGAAAAACCTTTGCTATATCTGGCTGTTAAATCTTCTGAAAGCCTTGTTATGACTGCTGCTCCATATTCGGCTCGCTTCTCTCCACCCTGCTCAAGTTCTACAATCCGTCGTCCAATTTCCCAGTAAGTAGCTGTCATGATTGCATTGACTGAACGAGCCGCTGCACGACGAGATGATTCGAGAAGTTTGATTAAATCAGTTAAAGTATTTTCGTAGCCGTTAATCACGATGTTTTTCTCAGTTGCAGTTTTCAGTCTTAAAAAATAATCTATTGTCTCATTTTATGACTTCTCAAATAACTATTTTCAAGATATTTAGCAATCTTATTTCAATTTTTCATCATTCCAAATTGCTGATCCCCGACTTTTTTAAAAAAGTCGGGGATCATGTTTCTGCACATTTGATTCAGGATTGCTCTTTTATGCAGAGACGCAATTTGACTCGCATCTCTACAATGTCTTTGCATGACTTTTATTCTGCGTTCACAAATTCCAAATACCCATTGCTAAGTTCTTTCACCGCCAAGTCATAAAGTTGTTTACCGTGTTCAGGCGTTGCTAAAGCCGGATTTGATCCCATGCGTCCATCTGGGTAACGCACTCGAAAGTCAGCTGCGCTATAAATCCTGTATCCGCTTGCAACTTCGGGTGAAAGGGGCGCTTGCTTAATCGCCTCTGGATAAACGTATTGGGTAAGGGCTACTTCACTTGGCGTTGCATGAGAACCTTCTTGATCCCCATATAATTCTTTAGCTAGCTTATATACAGAACCGCACATAAACCAGTTTGCCACTTGACATTGCACCTGTTGAGCATTGTTAATCTGTAAATCTTCTAAATGGGCGTAAGTTTCGGAGAAAGCCGCTTTCAGGGTGGCGATGTTACCACCATGTCCGTTGATAAAGTAGAACTTGGTAAAACCAGCTTTGGCTAAACAAGTTACATAATCTCGCACTACTTGAATTAAAGTGCTGGGGCGCAGGCTGATTGTGCCAGGAAAGGAAGTATGGTGCAGTGCCATCCCCACATTGATTGTCGGGCCAACGATCGCGCTAGTTGCATCACCTACACCAGCTGCGATCGCTTCTGCACAAATAGCATCAGTCCCAATTAACCCGGTTGGCCCATGTTGTTCTGTGGAACCAATAGGGAAAATTATCCCCTTTGACTGCTGTAAATAAGCTTCGATTTCTTGCCAAGTACTTAAATGCAGTAACATTTTTAATGATTTTCCTCAATAAAATTGCGGTGGAGCGAAACCTTTTTTTGCTACACAGCATTTTCTGTAATTAAACTCCTACTAATACGATTATGAACTGCCAAGATTAAGAGTGGTGGCGATCGCTATCACCAGATCCCCGACTTCGTAAAAGTTGTCGGGGATCAATGGTTTTCACATTTTTAGTTATCAACCACTAACCTGGCAATAACTTTCTGCCAAATTTGCAGGAAATGAGACTATTTATTTCTAGGAATATTGTTTAGGGGATGGAGTCGCAACGAGTTTCAAGCGATATGGATATAAGCAATTTACGGATTCTACCACTTTATCCTACGACACTCGCTGCGAACCTCCATATAGTAAAAATCTAAATTGAGTTATGAGATGTTATGAAGCGTTGCTCTTTGGGATCATCAAGTAGATAAAGGGGATCACTCTTGTCTATTGACTAATCAAAGTAATAATGTTTTTTCACGTTGCTTGTAATTTACCATATGCAGGACATGCCAAGAGGAAAAATCACCAAATCGCCTTTCCCCATTTCCACTGGTTGTCCACCATTAGGAGTAACAACTACATCACCTTCCAAAAAGTAGCAAGTTTCTTGAGAATCATAAGTCCAAGGGAATTTGGAAACTTCCTTTTTCCAAATTTCCCATTTAGAAACACCCAATTCATTGAGGCGTTCTTATGTAAATTGATGCTCAATTTTAATTCCATATTGTATTTTCTCTAGTTATCAACAGTAGGATTGAATATCTTCTCCACACTGATCTACTAGATAACACAAAGCCCGAAAACGCAAGTAGACAAGTTCGTTATAAAGCGGATTGAGTTTGCACATTGGCGGAATGTGGCCTATTGTGCGACCAAAAAGCATGATATCACGCTCAAATGGACACTGGGCGGGAATCAGTTTAGCAATAAATCTGGCTAATTTCCGATTATGAATCTCAAATTTGTCCAGCGATTGACGTAATGGTTGCAGTAAATCTAATTTAGGTAGAGCAAATTGCTTTTTACGGACTGTTCGATCCTTTTCTTCTAAAGGGTTAATAAAAGCAGGCAGAAAAATACGTCGATTTTTTGTTTTAAGCATAGTCGTAGACAAGGTTTTCCTAGTATAGATGAGCTATTTGTCGATTGGGAATATTACCATGTAATCTGTCTGGTCAATTTGCATTCTGCTTGTAAATTGGAAAGTAAAGTAAGCACAATGCAAAGAATTTACATGCATCTTTGGGGGGAAATCGTTTAACTAATTGTTATTTAAACCCACCAAATCAGGAAGAACTGTCCCGTTAAATACAAAATAACAAAGAAAATATAAACATGGCATTTTTTTAACTTATGGATTGCTTATCTTGGATATAGCAATTTTATATCTTAAAGAGAAATGCCTGGTTCTGAAACTGCCTAGTATCTAAAGATGGACTTTGGGGGAGAAGAACAGAGTTTATCTCTGACTCCATATAGACTTTACTAGGATTAGCCTCTAAGATTTAGCGATTCTAGGCTATTAAATATTTAATAATCTGTCCAATATGTTACACTAGCTAACCTATATATTATCTAATAAGTAGCAAAGAAATTCTTTGATAAGTCCAAGCAAATATACTTAGAGAATATAGCATTTATCAAAAATATTTGCAAAAAATGCATCGGTTCTCAGGGCGTACAGCAGTATGCCGCTACTGATATATATCAGGTATTTCCTGAAATGGTATAATTATGAAAATCTTATTTCTTAAAATATCTCAAGCCGTAACGAACTTGATATTTGCTGATATACTCTACATTCTGTTGCTCTAATTTTGACAGCAATTTAAGTGGAAATGCTTTTGGTAAATATATAGGACGATACCAAGGTTGGTTATTAAAGTAATCTTGTAATTCAAGAGTATCAAAACGGCGACCGTGACTGGCAAAAATCGAATTTCGCATAATATCTAGTTCAAAACCGTTTTTACCATCCAAATCTGCATCAGTTACAAGTCTTTGGGAAAGCCACAAATAAGTGTTGACAGCCCTGGTATCAACTGGCGGTATTGATGTAGTTGGGGTAGGTGTAGATTGAGTAGGAAATGGGGTCGTTGGGATCAATTTGGGAGTTTCTATGACGGGGCTTGTGACAGTTGACGGTGTTTGTGAAGGTAACACCGTTTTGTCTGCTGTAGATTGAGAAGATTTTGTTAATACCTGGCTAATAATCACAGATGCACCAATTAACCCACCTGCGATTAAACTGCCGATAAGGATATTATTCTGACTATTACCTTGAAGGTTAGGCTGTGGTTTGACAGGCACTGTCTGAGGTGGCGGTGCAGAGACTACAGTCGGTTGAGTCAAGAGGGGTTGCGTCGGTGGAATAGGATTTGCTATGCTCTGCAAAGTATCCAGCATAGCTCTGGCTGTGGGGTAGCGATCGCGCGGATGATAAGCGATCGCTTTATCGATCACTCCTGCAATGATTGGGCTAAGATGACTGGCATACTGTCGCCAGACAATTTCACCTGTCTGGGAATCCGTTTCTAGTTGTTGGGCTTGTCTACCAGTCAACAAATAAATTACCGTCATTCCTAAACTGTATAAATCACTAGAAAAAACTGGTCTACCTGCGGCTTGTTCACTCGGCATATAGCCTGGTGTACCAATCACAATCGAACTGGTAGGATTACCTTGAGAATTCACCACTGTTCCCATTGATTCCCGTACAGCACCAAAATCAATCAGCACCGGTTTACCATCCCGATGACGCACAATGATGTTATCCGGTTTAATATCGCGGTGAACGATATGCTTAGAGTGAACGTAATCCAGGACGGGTAATAAATTCATAAACAATTCCTGGACAGCGCCTTCACTAAATAGCCCCTGCTTCTGGACTTTTCCAGTTAGGGTATCGCCTTCAATCCACTCTTGAACTAAGTAAAATTGTCCGCTTGAGAAGAAGTAAGCATACAATGCCGGAATTTGGTCATTTGCGCCACCAAGTTCTTCTAAAATAGCTGCTTCCCGTTGAAACCTCTCTTGCACTATCTGGTAAATTTGGGGATTGCTGTGAATCGGTCTTAGCTGTTTAACCACACAACGGCGCTTTGAAGGCATATAGGTATCTTCTGCTAAATAGGTTTCACCAAACCCACCAGCGCCCAGTGTACGGATAACTTGATAGCGATCGTTCAGCAGCTGTATTGTCATGAAAGATTACAAGCGAGATTTCTAAGATAGTTTTCCCCAAAACTACATCATTTCAAATCTAGTAAACCTTCTTCTTTCAATTTAGGATTGAAGCGAATTTGCATTTGCAAACCACGCCCTTCTAGCAATTGCGTTGAAATTTCTGCTTCTACTCTCCGCGCCACATTTTTAATAATTTTTATTTGTGCTAATTCATCATTAGCTGGATTTTGATATTTTGCCTGTTCTTCAGGTGTCATTATCACTTTCACATCAATAGGATGAGTCCATTTTTCCTTGTGATCCCCATTTCCCCAAGGCACACTACCATTTTCAGCAATCCAAGCATTTTCAGTATTTTCTAAAATTGTGCGACTAGGGCGTTCAATAGTTTGAATTTTTACCCAATAGCATTGCTGTGGCTGACGGACTAAATGCTGCTTGAGGCTGAGATAAACATCACGGGAGTATCCTACAAATTGGAGTACTTTTTCTTTGTCAAAAATAGCATATACCCCAATTTTACTCTGAAACTGTTCGGGTAATTGACCGCGATCGTCAATGTAAGGAATGTATTCCAGGGTTGCCAAAGAAGAAAGATTCGTTTCAAGAGCCATACATCAAATATCAAACTTACTATTTGCCTTCAGAATTCAGAGTTGCTAATTAGGGAAAAATTATCTTGAAAATTACCCATTACCCAATTTTTGGTAAATTGCACAAAGGCGACTTGGTTTAAAAATCTTAGCACTAAACATGAAATTTGGTGGTACATTGATGATGGCATACTCATCAGATTCATGATACTTTTCAAATTCTGCTGGCATTCCTTTAGTGGTAGTTAAGCTGTAAGGAACTGGTTGGAAAAGTAATTCTGTAAATTTAACTTGTTCACACTGCAACTGTTGACGAATTTGGTTTAAGAAAGCAACGCTTGTCAATAAATTGAATAGAGTTTCTTGAGCTTGTGCTTCAAGAGTGAAACTGCCATCAAAGTTTTGGACGATTTTAAGGGGCATTTTCTGTATAGGTAGTTATTAACGACTAAGCGATGATAGAGGATAGGCAACATGTTACACATGGTTATCCAAAAGTGCTAGACAATGAAGCCTACCTTTTTATGCAGATGAGCTTTCTGAAAAATCACCGCTTTAAGATCAGCCTATTGGATTGTGGAACTTCTGTCAGCCACAGAAGGAAGCTGGCATGATTAAGAATCGTGAAGTTTAGCAGATTTTCAGGGATAGGTGATTTCTCCTTAACGCTGTGCTGACAAACTTCAGAGCTTGTACTTATAAATTTTAATGTTGACTTTATAACTAAAAATAGAATATTTTTTCAGTATAGAGTAAAATAAAAGAAACGATAGTATAATCTAGCACTATTAAAACGGCATAAGACAAAAGCGATGCCTACAGCGGGCTGCGCCTACGCACTCACTACACTAGTACAACACGGCGTAAATAGAGCAACCATTTAAAAACCTTAAAAAGCCCATTCCGTAATACTTTTGACTTTTGATTTTTGACTTTTGACTTCCGCCTTGCGGTACTAGCCCCCACCCTCCCTAAAAACAATTCTTACACAACAAAATAAGTGGATAATCGTGATGTAAATCACAACTATCCACTCAAAGTTTACTAAATCCGGATTACTAGAAAAAACTCAATTAGATTATTGAAACTAGGCAAAGTTCAAACCAATTAACGTGACTCAGTTCCTTGATTAGGGCTACCTGCTACAGAATCGTTTTCTGGTGCTTCTGGTGTAGCAGAGGGTTTAGCATCACTCTTTTCAGCATCGCCAGTTTTGCGAGTACTTTCGTCAGCGGTGGTTTGGTAACCACCAGAAGCAGTAGGCGTAGTTTCTGGATTATTAGATTTTTGTTCTTCAGCCATGATTACATTCCTAATCATTTATTCTTGGGATTATCTTAAGAAAATTCGGGGTTTGAGTGCATCTATCTAGAATCTAGTTATGGCTGATTTCACCTCTATCGGAAGTATTGTTTAGTACTACTTATGTCTGCTGACAAAATCCATAAATATAGAATTTGTTAACCTTAGAACGCTTGCTGTCGTTAAGGGAGAACTTGGAACGGGTTTGATGTCCAAGATGGTTTTGAAATTGCTTTATTGATAGTTGGCAGGAAATGGCAAATGATCTGAGTGGATAATATGGTGTGATGATTGTGATACAAACTAGCAAAGTGTAATTAATGAACCAGAGCAATCTATCGTTACCATCTGGATGTGTCCTTCGCAAGGCAACCTCTGGGGATCAGTGGTCGATTCGATTGCTGGTATTCTCAGCGAAACTCGATCCAACCCAATTAAATTGGCAGCAATTTTGGGTAATTGAATGCGATGCTTACGGTGGGCAAAGCCTACGTAATCTGGTAGCTTGTGGACAGCTTCGTAATTTCTCAGGGGCACAAGAACTTGGTAGTTTAGTCGTTGCATCAGCTTGGAGAAGTCGTGGTTTGGGTACTTTGCTAACGCAGCATTTGATTAATACAGCAACACAACCACTTTATCTTGAATGTTTAGGTGAACGATTGGCGCAGTTTTACAGTCGCTTTGACTTTGTACCAATATCTTTTGAAGACTTGCCACAATTTCCCAGAATAAGAGGCTTGTCTACGCTCAAGGGTAAATATAGATTTTCGCAATTAGCTAAAAAGCTGCTCAAAGTTCCTGTGGTGTTTATGGAATATCGAGATCAGTTAAGGCTTGATCCTCCCTAACCCTCCTTAAAAAGGAGGGAATTAGAGCAAGCCTTTTTAACGGGAGAAAGTTATCCGATTTTGGATGAGAGGATTTTGGATTGTGAAAGAGTTGCTGGTAATCGCTTTGAGCGCTCCATCTGTCGCAATCATTGTTCAAATTGGTGTTATCCATCAATCCAACGGAGGTTTAGCAAAAATCGTTAGTAAGACTGGCCCTAGTAAATAGTGGTGATTCAAACACAATAACCCAGCAGAGGAGCCAAGAAGTTGACGTTGATTAGGGCTGTAGAGTCTAATTCCACGGGGAGAGATTGGCAATAATTGAGGTTCTGACTCTTTTTTGGAGGTAATGTCAACTAAGTAGAAGCGTCCACCGGGAGAAAGTACTCGTGCTATCTCACTAACCACCTGTTTAGGTTCCAAATAGTGCAAAAAGCTGATAGTGCTGAAAATAGCATCAAATTGACCATCAGCAAAGGGAAGAGACTCAGCTTTCCCCTCAATATAAATTAAACGTGGACGGTGGCAGTTGCTCTGTCTTGCTACCCGCAACATATTAGCAGATAAATCCAATCCGGTGGCTTGCAGGTCGGGAAACTGAGTAGCAAGGCGCTCAAGTAAGCGCCCAGTACCACAGCCGATATCAAGTACATTTGCTGATTCTGGTAAATCGACATACTCCAGTAACCGTTTGTGAACGGCTCGATAAAACACTGAAGGAAAGAGCCAGTCGTAACTTGATGCCCATAGGTCAAAAAGTAGCTTTTTGTTAATAAAAAACTCATCAGTCATCAGTTTTCGCAGTTTCCCTGAAGCTTGGTGCTTTTTTAGGGTAAGTTTAGCTGCGCCTCCAAGAAGTTGGTTATAGCTTTGCAGTCCGGCAATATCTAGCCTAGCCTTTGGCACATTACCATTTCACGAAATTCTGTTAAAAATACGTTGCCAGGGGCGTACAGATGTCATGGGTGTCAACTTAGGAATAAGAATTAAATAACATACAATTTATGTCCCTGACTTACCTCACCCTCAATCCTTTTCCTTATAAAGGAGAGGGAAGCAAGATAGAGGATGAAGATTTTGCATTTTATTTAATCCACGTTCCTTAACGTCAAAGCCTGTCTAGAACAAGCTTTTAGAGATTGTCTCGTTAAGAGTGGGAATGCCTAATGGGGGGCTGCCGCCTCAAGACTTGCGGCTGTGCCGCAATTGAAGAGCATTTCCAGCCTTTGGCTGGAAACGAGGTTTTAAAAGGGTTTGCGCTTAGGGACTTCCAGTTAAAAAAACATCCCATTATAGGGGCGCAAAGCCTTGCGCCCCTACAAATGTACAAATAATTTTGGATAATTTATTTTTTGTCAGTCCCTTAAGTTGACACCAATGTACAGATGTAAGTCTTTACAGCCGATTCATTTGTTGCAAAAATTTTTGGGCATGGTATAAATCATCCGGAATTTTGGCAATTGAATGTGTAGTTAACAGTGTGCCTAGAGACTCATTCTATCTCTGTAAAGAACCAAAAAATGGGCAATCACTGCATAAAACTATAGAACCTAACCGTATGTATTTATAGAGGTTCAAATACAACAAACTCAATCTAATTTGAAATTATCAAGGTGAACAATTATGACAAGCTTTATTCAAGTCCGGTTACACAATGATCTACTGCACACAGTCCGCCAGTGGTTGGAAACGATAAAAATTCATAACTCCAAATTGGCTCATTTCCTGTGCAAAGCTATTCCTGCTCAATGTCCCTTTGAGCGAGACATCACAATGTTTGGTCGGAAGCTATTTCACATTCCTCCGATGTGTAAATTAAATCCCCTATACGAAGAAGTGGTTGGTTTACGTTTTAAAGCGCTCTGTTATCTTGCCGATGAATGCGGTGAAGATGTCACAGCTTATTGCTAATAGCCAGTTGGATCGTTCTTTGATCAAGCAGCCATCGGGAATTGCAGACATACGGTTGTTACTTACTCAGATTTATACTAAGCTAAGTAGACCTAATTTAGATGTTTGGCTATTAAGTAGCTGGCACCTCACTAAAGTGTTTCCAGACCGTATTATTGCTTACCGTACCCTGCTGAAATCATTAACATGATCATGACGCACATCTTACTGGTTGAAGATGAAGTCAAACTGGCACGATTTGTTGAATTGGAGCTAAGTTATGAAGGTTATCAAGTTAGCGTCGCCTACGATGGATTAACTGCACTCACCGCAGCGCGTGAGTTACATCTAGATTTAGTAATTTTAGACTGGATGTTGCCGGGTTTGTCAGGGTTGGAAATTTGCCGCCGCTTACGAAATATTGGTAATAAAGTGCCGATAATCTTATTAACCGTCAAAGATGAAGTGAGCGATCGCATTGCAGGTTTAGACGCTGGTGCTGATGATTACCTCGTTAAACCCTTCGGTGTTGATGAATTATTAGCCAGAGTTAGCGCTCACCTGCGAAGAAGCCACCAAGCAGATAAAGCAGATGTTTTAGAATTTGAAGACCTAAGTTTAAATCGTCGCACGCGCCAAGTGTACCGAGATCAGCGGTTAATTGAGTTAACTGCTAAGGAATTTGATTTACTAGAATATTTACTGGCCCATCCGCGACAGGTAATTACCTGCGATCGCATTTTAGAGGAAGCCTGGGGTTACGACTTCATGGGCGATGCTAACATCATCGAACTTCACATGCGCTACCTGCGTCTGAAACTTGAGTCCAATAATGAAAAGTGCCTTATTCAAACTGTCAGTGGTGTCGGCTACACATTGCGTGATTGAATTTGGGACTGGGGATTGGGAAAAGACAAGCGAAAGACTTCTTCAATAATTCTTCCTTATTCCCTTTATCCTGTGTTTATCAGGCGCACTGACACTATAGCAGTGGTGGTTGCTGTTAATTTATAAACTCCAAAATGTTGTTAATTAGTCTATTTATTGCTACGCTCTTTTTAGCATATTCAAATGGTGCAAATGACAACTTTAAAGGGGTAGCAACGCTATTTGGTAGCCGAACTAGCAGCTATCAAACAGCAATTTTGTGGGCAACTTTTACAACTTTGGCTGGTGCGGGAACTGCGACTTTGTTGGCAAGTACACTAATTAAAAACTTCTCTGGAAAAGGACTAGTGCCTGATGCGATCGCTAACGCCCCAGAGTTTCATATAGCAGTAGCGATCGCTGCTGGTTTAACTGTGCTCATAGCTACCCTCATGGGGTTTCCCGTTTCTACAACTCACAGTTTAACAGGTGCCCTTGTTGGCGCTGGATTAGTTGCGATCGGACTCAAAGTTAATTTTGCAGCTTTGGGAACTTCCTTTATTTTGCCTCTATTACTCAGTCCAATCATTGCTATTCCGTTGGGAGCAGGAATTTATAGCTTATCTGGCTATATCAATTCTAAATGGAACCTACCAGTTAACCAGAAAATGGTTGATACTTGCCATTTTATCAGTGCTGGAGTTGTCAGCTTTGCTAGAGGATTAAATGATACTCCCAAGATTTTCTCACTCATTCTAATTATTGAGTATTTTTCGATTCAGGGAGGAATGATCACGATAGCGATCGCAATGGCACTTGGCGGTTTACTCAACTCCCAAAAAGTTGCAGTAACCATGAGTGAAAAGATTACCTCAATGAATCATCCTCAAGGCTTATCAGCAAATATAGTAACTGGAGTTTTAGTTATTGCAGCTAGTCAGTTTGGGCTTACAGTTTCTACAACTCACGTTTCAGTTGGTTCTATTTTTGGAGTAGGATTAATTGGTAAAAAGCCCAATATGCGTGTTTTTTATCAGATATTATTATCGTGGATTTTAACTTTACCTACTGCTGCAATTATTAGTGCAATAACCTACAGATTATTGCAAGGCTAGAGAATTTTAATATATTTATTTGTTAAGCCTTTAAAAAAAACTCAGTTCTCCTTTAACAAAAAAAGTAATTACTGTTAGTCTTTAAATTCATCGCTGGCTTCTTGAGTGAGGATAAAGTCAATATCCTTTGGGTTAGTAGCAGGGTAAGCTCATCACACTTTACGCTTGAGAGTTTTATCAACAAAAAAGTCTGTTACCGAAATTGTTACGAGTGCGTTGTTGTTGGGCAGTTACTTTATGATGATATTTAGTTAAGCTCCTCACACCACACTGAAAACCGTGAAACATAGTGTTTCACGGTTTTTTCTTTTTTCAGAATTGACGTTGGGGCGTAGACACGGAGTCGTTTGTCGTCAGACTTCACGTTGTTAAGGTGAAAAGATGCGATCGCAGTTTTCCACCCTTTCTAAAGAATTATCGCTCCATTCAAAAGCAAATCTCCTTTTTATTCAATTTTTCCTGAAGTTTTTTTCTAACTGCATCGGTAAATTTTAGATCAGATGCCAAACCTTCTAAATTAATATAGCTTTTGCGCTGTCTAAGAGTTATGAGCTTCTCAATAGTAGTTTTATTTACACGTGTACCCTTAAAAGCTGTAATTAGTAATGTTTTATCAGCCTTATTGATGTTGATAGCAGTTGGCAGTAGTAGTCGTGATGTTGAATCTGGTATCAGTGTTGGAGGTACTTTTCCAGATTTAATAAATTGAATATTTTTAAGCTCTAGCTTTCGGTGCAACAAAGATGGGCATGAAGGAGCAATCATAAAAGCTAGATCAGGTGGATGATCATCAGAAGATGATGGCTTGAATTTAACATCCTGTAACCATTCTTCAAACGTCTGCAAGTGTCCGCTTAAAAGCTCATAGTTTTTTGCTTCGCCAAAGGCTCTAGCTATAGGACTGCCATTGTGTAATAATTCCACACAGCTATCAAATGCATGACCTGCAAGCACAAGCGCTTTCCTGCCCTCTTCTGTGACTGAAATCCGCCTTCTCTTCGGAGATTCTAGTAAATTTTGCTGGTATAGAGTGTTCTATATATCATCAGCATTTTTTTTGAGTTCTTTAGACAAATGCTCTTTGACAGTACCTTGAGTTACCGTACCCTCATTTGAGTAGGCAACTGTGTAAAGCAAGTAAAGCATTTGCTCTATGGAGAGTTTAGTCATAAATTCCTCTTACTCTTAAACAATTTTACTTAGACTCCTTTGGTGAACATAAGATATATTAACAAAGTAACATATAATACTTAAACCTAAATAATATTTGTTACATTGCATCAGTTCACCGACGAGTAAGTATGCAGAATTCCCCAAATTACTAAACTTGGGGATACAAATAACATTACCAAAAGTAATCGCCCCTTGTATAATTTGCTAATCAAAAGCGCGTAGTTTACCGCCGCAGGCATCGCCCCTGCTTTTTTACTTCGCGCCCTTCTCTGCTAGACAAGCAAGGGACGCAATTCAAATCCGAAACCACTTTTCTACAAGTGCTTATATGCAAAGAAGCTTATTGTCATACATTACTCATTCTTCCAACAATCTCTGCAAGAGTGTATAAATGTCCCCTTTGTCACCCTCTTTCCGTAGTCCTACCCCAACCACTAAAACCACGACTTTCTCTAGCTCTACTTTATAAATAATTCTGTAGCGTTGACCCACAGCCCTGACACTGCGATATCCCTTAAGCTTGTCAACGAGAGGTTTTCCCTGCTTTTCTGGATCTGTCTTGAGTTTGTCGATTCTGTCGCTCAAAGATTTCTGATGACGCTGATCTTTAACACTAGTCAACATTTCTAAAGCTAACGGTGTCAGTTCAATTTCATATTCTATATTGGCGGGTTGCGGTGTCTCAGAGTCCAAGTTGGGCTTTTACTTCCTTCCAGTTAATGGTTTCTCCCCGTTCTCCCTGGCCTATACTCTCCCGTAGCTGATGGACAAACTCCCGATCAGATAAAATTGCTAGGGTTTCCAACAGAGATTCAAATTGCTCAAAACTAAGTGCTGCCATTACGGGCTTACCATGCTTAGTGATGATCACTGGTTCATCTTTCAACTCATCTGGCAAATCTAACAATTGTCGTCGAGCTTCAGTTATGCTTAAGTATTTTGGCATCTAGATAAGTGTACATTTAAATGTACGTTTATTATAGCGTTAGCGTGATGTCTACGACGGGCTACGCCTACGCAGTTTTCCCTCAAACATAACTCTGTATCCACCCTCTTGCGCTAAAGTTGCAACTGAACGTGCATTTAAAGCCAGGAGGAAAGAGTTGTGAAAGCAGTCTTGATGACAGCAGCTGGCAGTCCGGAAGTTCTGCAAGTACAGGAAGTGCCAAACCCTGCTGTTCCTGTAGGTAATACTGAACTTTTAGTGCGTTTGGTGGCAGCTGGCATTAACCCTATTGACACTAAACTTCGTAGCCGAGGCACTTTCTACCCCGATCGCTTGCCGACAATTTTAGGATGTGATGGTGCAGGTGTAGTCGAAGCAGTGGGTGCTAGTGTTCAGCGTTTTCGCCCAGGCGATGAGGTATATTTTTGCTATGGCGGCTTGGGCGCACACCAAGGCAATTATGCTGAATATACCGTTGTGGATGAGCGGTTTGTGGCACGTAAACCCGCGTCTATCTCCTTTGCCGAAGCAGCAGCAGCGCCTTTGGTGTTAATCACCGCTTGGGAGGCTTTATACGAACGGGGACGATTGGAACCTGGAGAACGGGTTTTGATTCATGCGGGTGCTGGTGGTGTCGGTCATGTAGCAATTCAATTGGCGAAACTCAAAGGTGTTAGTGTTTCCACCACAGTCAGTTCTGAGGAAAAGGCTAATTTCGTCAAAGAACTCGGTGCTGATCATGTAATCTTTTATAAACAAACAGACTTTGTGCAAGCGGTATTAGATTGGACTGGCGGTAAAGGCGTAGACTTGGCTTTTGATACCGTAGGCGGTGAAACCTTTCACAAAACTTTCCCCGCAGTGCGAGTGTATGGCGATATTGTGACAATTCTCGAACCAGATGCCAATACTGTTTGGAAAACTGCTAGAACTCGCAACCTCCGCATTGGTTTAGAATTCATGTTGGCACCAGCGTTGCTAGGATTGGAAGAGAGTCTCCAGCATCATGCAGAAATTCTCGAACAATGTGCCACCTGGATCGATGAAGGCAAGTTAAAAATCCACGTTAGTCACAAGTTTCCTTTGAAAGAAGCGGCTAAAGTCCACCAATTACTTGAAAGCGGTTCTGTGACGGGTAAAATTGTTCTACTGATTAGCGACGAATGATCGAGCAACTTGGATAAATTATTTTTTAAACGCATAGGCACGCAGAGGTTAAACGCAGAGGTACACAGAGGGGTTTCTCTGCGCTCCTTTGCGTTTATATTAATTCTTCTCTTTTTCCCTCTGAGGAGTTGCGATCGCACTACAAAGTTAAGTTAATGCATCGGCCGCCTTGTTAATGCATTGGCTTACATTATTAATGCGTCGGCCGCCTTGTTAATGTAATGGCTTACATTATTAATGCGTCGGCCGCCTTGTTAATGTAATGGCTTGCATTGTTAATGCAGCGGCCGCTTTGTTAATGTAATGGCTTGCATTGTTAATGCAGCGGCCGCCTTGTTAATGCATCAGCTTGCATAAATTAACCTACTCTTTCTCTAATTTTATCCAGCAAGCTTATCAGGCTATGTTGGCGCAGCAACAAGCTGAAACCGAAAAACTAGCTTTATACTGTGCTGCTGTCGATGCTGCTCGATTAGCAAAATGGGAATTTTACGACGATTATCCGGGCAGATTTTCACCAGTTTCAAGATTCTGTTTTATAAAGCTTTTGACAATCGGAATATTGAGCAAGCATTAGCACTTCTGACTCCCAATTTTGTCGCTCATCTGGCTGGCGGATCTGAACCACTCAATAGCGATGGTTTCAAACAGTTTGGCATGGCATTTTACTTAGCTTTTACTAATGGTCAACATAGATTTGACGAAGTAATTGTTGAAGGCGATAAAGTAGTCACCTGTGGAACGTTCACAGCTACACATTTTGCTAACTTTCAAGGTCTTCCTCCAACAGGTAAGCAAATCAAGCTATCAATCATGCACATTGATCGCGTTAACGATGGCAAAATCATTGAACATTGGGGCCAAGGCGACGCACTAGGATTAATGCAACAGTTGGGTATTATCTTTCTACCAGGCCCCGCACTTTTGCCGCATATTTTTAAAAGCTTTTTATCTAAGCCGTTTAAGAAGCCTGCAATAAAGGCACAAAAGCTAAAATAACTCTCGATAAATAAAACACCATCAGCCATTTGACCTAGAGTAGCAGCAACGTTGGATGCAACAGAGGTTCAGGGCGCACAGATGTACGCCCCTACAAGTTGATTATTTACAAAGCCTTTATTTAAGTTTCCAACTAAACTTTTGCTTCCAAAGACTTGAGTAACTCGGTATTCACACCCGACTCACGAGTCAGAGCAATTTTGCCAGTGCGGGCGATTTCTCTCAAACCAAATTTTTGCAACACCTGCACGATCGCTACCATTTTACCTGGATCTCCCACAACTTCTAAGGTGAGAGAATCTTCCGCCACATCCACGACTCGCGCCCGGAAAATCTGAGACAGTTCAATCACTTCTGAGCGATTGCTGCTACTTGCATTCACCTTTAAGAGCATCAATTCCCGCTCTACGCAAGGAGTTTCGGTAATATCCTGTACCTTAAGCACATTGACTAACTTGTATAGTTGCTTGGTGAGTTGCTCGATAATGCGATCGTCACCAGGTATAACCATCGTAATTCGCGAGACTCCTCCTTGTTCAGCAGGGCCAACAGCAAGGCTTTCAATATTAAAGCCGCGACGGGCGAATAAACTAGAAATGCGGGAAAGAACACCCGCCTCATCTTCAACGAGAACTGAAAGAGTATGTTTCATCTTCGCCAACAGAGGCTAGAACAGGATTTGAGTAACGTAACACTAGTACCGTTTGGCAGAATTCACTCATTCAAAATTCAAAATTACTTGAGTTCTAAACTCTTGACATTTTGTAAAATGTATGTTTATTTCTACGGTGAGGTACTACTGCACTAATTGTTAGTGTGACCTTTTATTGTAAACTCAATAGCTGCACTGATTGCATTCTCTAGAGATAAATTGGGCAGAAATCATTCTGCAAGGAGGAATTTCATTGAATGCATCTCTTTTGATTGGTAGATGCGGTATTTTTGTAAAGCTTTTATACTCAGGTTTGATAAGCCTCTAATAGGAGAAAAGTTTTTATGGGTTGGTTACAAAGATTATTTGGAATGGAAAAGCCTCAAAATGCCGAAGTAAATCCTACTCCGCAGTCAATAGCCGCAGATCCTAGTAGTAGTGTTGCTTCTACTGATACGCAATCAATCCCCCCAGAACGTTTAGGATTAAGCGGCGAATACGACCAAAGTGGCTTGGCAAAGCGAGTAGCGTTGGCATTTGATCAAGACCCCCAACTTGATGATGTTGATACCCTTTGGGTTGCTCAAACGGGTAGCACTGTAGTATTGAAAGGTAAAGTTCCCAGTCAAGAAATTCTCAACAAGATGATTTCTGTAGCTAATTCTGTGAATGGCGCTACAGATGTTGACACTAACCAAGCCACGATTGGCTAGGTGTTAAGCAATTCAAAATTCAATAGTGGCAAAGGTACTGGCTGGCGCGATCGCTCCCATTGCATAATATTTAGGGAGTAAGCAACTGTTGGCGATCGCCAACCCATCTCTCAATCCAATCTAAAATAGCTTGGTTAACTTGTTCTGGACATTCATCATGGGGACAATGACCTACGTCTGGTAAATTTAGCACTTCCAGTTTTTCGTTGTACTGCGCGAATTGGCTAGCCAGGGCTGGGGGAACAAACCGATCCTTTTCTCCCCAAATTAACAGCATCGGAATTGTTAAGGTTGGTAACACTGTCTTGACACTGGGACTAAAGTTAATTCCAATCGCAGCTTTGAATAAAGCACTAAAAGCCCTCGCTGAACCTATGTCTTGGGGAGGCCCTGCTAAAATTTCTATGAGTTCATCGGTAATCGCCTCTGGTTTAGCGTAGGCAAGACCTGCCCAGCGACGCAGCACCCCTGGACGGCGCACGAAGTTAAACACAGGTTTTAGAATCAACGGCGAAGCGACAATATTTTTAATTGCTCTGACCACTGGTTGCAGCATAGGCGGGATTGCTTCTTGCTCTAGTGAAGGGTCGGGTAAACTCATCATCACCATACCCAACACCATATCGGGGTGGGTGGCAGCGGCGGCCATGGAAATTAGTGAACCGTTGGAATTGCCCACCAAAATCGCTGGTTGACGGATAAATGTTTTCCAAAAATCGTAAACCTGCTCTACCCAGAGTTCGATGCTGTAATTAGCTGCTGCTTTTTCAGAAGCGCCAAAACCTAGCATATCAATGGCATAAACTGTGTGATGCTCACCCAACACCTCTAAATTATGTCGCCAATGACCAATGGAAGCGCCAAAGCCATGTAACAGAATCAGAGGTGTTGTCTTGTGGGTATTTTGGGCAGGGCGAATGTAAGTATAGCGAGTTTGCCAGCCCCGCCAAACCCAATCCCTTTGATTACCAACCCGCTCTTGCCAGTGTAGTGTAGTGGTCACAGTCTCCTCTAATTCATCAGTGTGAAAATCCCATTATAAAACTTTGCTTTTTCACCTTGTTTATCTTTGCTTTTAGGAAAATTTGTATATTGTTGATTCCAGTTTTTCACCCAGCTTTCAAAATCGCGTCAGCAAATATCTCCCAAATCCTCAGTTCAATTAATTGAAAAACGTTTTAAATCTTGTAAAACTGCGGCGGCTGATTGATAGCGATCGCTAAAATGATAACAAACCATCTTATCTAAAATTGCCGCTAATTCTTCGCTGACTGGCGCTGTTTGCCGCCACATCACATTCCCTGTTTCTAAATCTGGGTGGAGTTCTTGCGGTGGTATCCCAGTTATCGCTTGAATGCCAATCATTCCTAAAGCGTAAATGTCACTACATAAGCGGGGATGACCGGCAAATTGTTCTGGAGGTGCATAACCCCGCGTCCCGATGGCTACTGTCGCTAATTCGGTTTGCTCACTATTTGGCGGTTGCATCAATTTTACAGCACCAAAGTCAATCAACACCAGCCGATTATCTTGAGCGCATCTAATAATATTAGTCGGTTTGAGATCACGATGAATCACTCGATGCTGGTGAATAAATTCTAGAACTTCTAAAACTTGTTTGAGCATCTCCATCACAAATGATTCGTTCTGCACATTCTGCACAGGTGGTAATTCTTCACTTAGGGTATGTCCCTCGATATATTCTTGAATTAAATAGAATTCGTGGTCATCTTCAAAATAAGCAAGTAGTTCGGGAATCTGATCATGTTTACCCAAAGATTCTAATATTTCAGCTTCACTATTAAACAACCTGCGAGCAATTTGCAAAAATCGTGTATCTTGACGGGCTGGCATTAACTTTTTCACTACACAAGTAGGATTACCCGGTCGTTGAGTATCCTGTGCTAAATAAGTGCGACCAAATCCACCTGTACCAAGAACTTGAGAGATTTTGTAGCGTCCACTCAAAAGTAAATCACCAGATTTTATTTTTGGTGAATCAATTGGGGGAGGAAAGTCAAGATAGGAGTCGGGAAATGCTGTTTTATCTTCTAAGAGTACATTTAATTGGGCGATCGCTTCTTGTTGTTTTTCAACTTGCAGAATAATCACCTGAGTTTGCCGCTGATTTTGGTAGCTAGTATAAGCAATCACACAGATACTACTAATTACTAAGGCAAGAGCAGAAGGTATTAATGGCACCCATCCAGCTTGAAAAAACAAAGCAATGCAGATTACTATTAAGCTCAGTAGAGTTGTCCCGTCCACCATTAGCAACAGCAACGGATTTTGCCACCGCCATGCGATAATTCCACCTAAGAGTGACCAGCCCCACACCCAAATAAGTTCCGCCCAATCTGGCCAATACCAAATTAGAGGTCGCCCATCCAATACTGTATCAATGAGTTGACTTGCTATTTGTGCATGAATAAACAGAGCAGGCATTCTAGCTGGTTGATCTGGCAAAGCGCTGTAAGGTGTATAAAAGCTACCTGAAGAAAGATTAGCTGCTGTGATGCCAATAATTACAAGACGGTCTTTGACTAAATTGGGGTTGACTTGGCCACTGAGAATTTGTGTGAGGGTTACTTGGTTGGCGAAGCTGTTGGGGTGATGGTAATTTAATAATATTTGATAGCCATTTGCATCCAGATGTTGGTAGCTACCAGAATTAGATTGTAAACGCGGGAAGAGGGTTTTACCTAATTGAAATTCTCCTTTATTTGTAAATTGGTATTCAATGCCTTGTTTTTCCAGATAATTAATTGCTATTTGCGCCCCAAATGCAAATGATGTTGTACATTTCTTGTCTGTAGAGTTAGCAAATAACAAACTGCGGCGGACAATTTGGTCGTTTTCATTGTCAGCAACTACATCACTAAACCCAACATTATCTATAGGAAAATTGGGTGGCGGTGGTATTTCATCTCTACCCAAGCTGCTGAACAAACAGGTGCTGATGATATTATCTTGATTTTGCTCCTTAGCTGCTAAATTGTTGTCTTCTGGTTGGAAAAGATATAAACCAACAATTCGCGGTTGATAAGACTCAATTTTATCTAACAGCTGATTTATGGTACCATCTGATAGAGTCCGTTTGTCTATTTTGAGATCCTCGTCAGTGATTTTTACCAGCAAAATCCGCCGATCAGGTGCTTCTCTCAGACGCGATCGCAACATTTGGTCATAAACTATTAACTCCCAAGACTGCAACCATTTCAGTTCCCGAACTCCCCATATAAAGGCGGTAACTCCTACACTGGTAACCAAAATAATTTGCAACCAACTTTTGTTCTTGGAAGTTTTACGGGAATCCTGAACTTTGACAAAGGGGACACGAAGTTTTTCTAATAGTCCACTAATCACGGCGTTGCGACGGTAGCCTGAATTGGGTAGATGTTGCAGGCGCAGAAGTTAATTTTCTGACTCTAGGTTAAAAGCTAATTAATCTGAGCTTCTTTTATTAATGTAGCAATTTCCTTGCTACTTAGAAACCTTGGTGTATTCCTACTCTTAGCTACGTGCAGCCTCACCCACAGAATCAGACAAGCGATGTCTAAGGGCGGGCTATTTGGCATCGCGCTATGCGGCTAATCATCTGTAAGAGATGTTTGAGCATCTTCAACAGGACTGGCAATTGGGAAAGAAACAGGATTAGTAGATGAGGTTATTGAATCTAACTGGGGTTGTTCGAGTGATGCTCCGATGCTTGAATCATCGAAATAGGATCCAAATATTTTATCATAGTTAGAAGCAACAGCTAAAAAAGCGCCACCCAAAATATAGATAGGTAATGGCAGATTAAATTCTTGCAACCAGTCAAACAGTTCTGCCAAGGCAAACAGCACCAAAAAGCAGGCAAGCCAAACCTTCATATTTTCATTCTCTGGATTGAAACAACTCTATTACTAGCTTAAATAGCTTGCATAAGGGACTGACAAAAATAAATTATCCAAAATTATTTGTACATTTGTAGGGGATCTTGGCCTTGCGCCCCTACTTATACCATTTCTTTGTAAGGCTGCGCCAAATTTTCTTGGCTTCTTATTTCTTTCTTTGTGTCCTACCCTGCGGGAAGCCACTTCGTGTCTATGCGTCCTTTGCGGTTCGTTCCTCATGTAGTTTGGCGCATCTTCATATAGAATTGGTATTACAACCTCTATAACTGTAGATAGATGCAGTCAGAGTGATCGCAGATGCTATATTCCAGTATCTGGTAGAAAAATAAAAATATATTTAGCTTATGCCTGCAATCGAACAGTTAAGGATTGCACAGTTGTTTGAAAGACTCGGCAGTGTCTCAAAGTTTCACAGGTAAAACTGGCAACGATTTTAGGGGTTTCCCCCACTACAAATTGATGGGAAAACGGACGGACACGACCTTCCCCACTGGCTATGAAAGAAATTGAAAAGCTACTTACTATACCAGATGGAAGAACCAGGTGAGGCGCTTTTAGCCAAATACTTTCAAAAATGAGGAGCAGAGACTGTGACTGCTGATGTTCCAGCAACTATCACCCAAGACGTTAAACAGGTCTTAGCTAGGATCAGCGATGCTTTTATCAGATTGGATCGTGAATGGCGCTACACCTACGTTAATGACAAGCTAGCTGAACTAGCTGGGATGAATCAAGAAGACTTCTTAGGCAAAAGTATTTGGGAGTTTCCTGACAAAGTTAATAGCCTACTCTACACTGAACTGCACCGCGCTGTTGCCGAACAAGTTCCAGTAAATTTTGAGTATTTCTATCCAAAATGGGATCGCTGGTTGGAAAACCGCGTCTATCCCTCAGAAACTGGCGTATCAATCTTAATTACAGATATTACTGAGCGCAAACGTAGCCAACAGCTTCTAACTGTACAGTATGCGATCGCTCACATCCTTGCTGAAGCTACCACGCTTGTGAATGCGATTCCAGCTATTCTCCAATCCTTGTGTGAAAGTTTAGGATGGCAAGCTGGGATAATTTGGAGTGGAGACGATGAAGCTAATGTTCTGCACCGCATGAGTAGTTGGTATTCATCTGACTTGGAGAAAGAACCATTCAACCAGCAAACAATTGCTTTTAATGAAGGTTTACCCGCTCAAGTTTGGGCAAGTGGTCAACCTGTTTGGATTTCAGAAGCCCAAGACGAGAATTTTTTTGCTGCTGCTATCGGATTTCCGATTCGGCTGGGTAATAAAATCTTAGGTGTGATCGAATTTTTCAGCGACCAAATTTCAGAGCCTGACACCAATTTACTCCAGATGATGAGTGCGATCGCCACTCAAATTGGTCAGTTCATCGAGCAGAAGCAAACCGAGTTGTTACTACAAGAAAGCGAGGAAAAATATCGTCAGATTTTTGAAACCCCAGGTGTGTTGATTGGCGAGGAAGACTTTACCATTGTTAAAGATTTAATTGATCACCTGAAAGCTGAAGAGGTTACAGATTTGCGGCAAGATTTGAGTCAACAGCAAGCTGCGCTGCGCGATAGTGAAGCACGCTACCGTTCCCTGGCAGAAGCAAGCGCATCGATAGTCTGGAGGGCGGCACCTTGGGGCAACGTTGTTGATGATATTCCTACCTGGGAGGCGTTCACAGGGCAAAGTCCCGAAGAATACAAAGGATGGGGTTGGGTTGAAGCGCTGCACCCAGAAGATCGTTCCTCGATGGTGGCAATTTGGAAACAGGCATTTCCTACACGTAGTGTTGCAGTTGCCGAGTATCGTGTTCTGCGACATGACGGTGAATACCGTTACATGAATATACGCGGTGTGCCTATACTCGACGAAACAGGCGAAATTCGCGAATGGGTAGGAATGTGCTTGGATATTACCGAACGCAAGCAGGCTGAGGCAGACCGTGAGCGACTATTGGTGCTACTGAAAACAGAGCAGACTCGCTTGATTAAAGCTAACGTTCTGCTTGATACCCTCTTCAATAACGCACCTATAGGTATTGGTCTATGGGATGAGAAATTGAGATACGTTCGATTGAATGACGCTTTAGCTGAGATTAATGGTTTTCCCCAAGAGGTGCATATCGGTAAGACCATCGCCCAACTGCTACCTGGGATAGATCCTGCGGTGATCGAAGCTTTCCGCTATGTGATCGAGACGGGAGAATCTATTGTCCAAGAGACTAGTGGGGAGACACCCGCCGCACCTGGAAAGCAGCGGTATTGGTTGGGAAATTATTATCCGATTAAACTACCCGATGAAATTACTTGGGTGGGCGCAATCTGTCAAGAAGTCACCGATCACAAGCTTGCCGAAGCAGAGTGTGAACAGCTATTTGAGCGGGAGCAAGCGGCTCGTGTTGAGGCTGAGAACGCCAAAGAGCAAGTTACCCAAATTTTGGAGAGGATCACTGACGGCTTTCTGGCCTTTGACAGTGAGTGGCGCTTCACCTACCTCAATCATGAAGCAAGCAGAAATCTGGGGCGTTCCGGCGAGGATCTGCTCGGAAAAAATTTGTGGTCAGAGTTCCCAGAACTTGCCGCTAGTAGCTTTGGTCAGCTTTATCAAAGGGCAGTTACTCTAGGAATGCCGCTTGAGCTTGAAGATTATTACCCACCCTTGGATGCATGGTTTGCGGTTCGCGCCTATCCTTCACCCACAGGGTTATCAATTTATTTCCGTAATATTAGTGTACGCAAACTCTCAGAGGCAAAACTGGGCGAGAGTGAGGCATGTTTTCGGCTGCTGGCTGAGAATTCAACTGATATTATTTCACGCCATACAGTAAATGGAACTCTTCTGTACATTTCACCAGCTTGCTACACAGTACTGGGGTATCAACCAGAGGAATTAGTAGGTCGCCTCAGCTATCAGTTAGTTCACCCTGATGATCTGGCAGAGATTACTAAGAATTACCCAGTTAATGCCAATTTACCAGATATTTGTACTATTACTCACCAGGGTCGTCACAAAGACGGACACTATATCTGGTTGGAAACAACTCTTCGAGCTATTCGCGATCGCAAAACTAAAGAAATTTTAGAGATGCAGACCTCTTCACGAGATATTACTGAGCGCAAGCAGGTGGAGGAACAGCAGCGTTTTATAGCTGAGGCTAGTGGGATTTTGGCTGCATCATTGGACTACGAGACAACCTTAGCCAGTTTGGCGCGTTTAGCAGTGCCTGAAATAGCTGATTGGTGCTTAGTTGATATTATTTGTGAGAATCAATCAGTCCGCCGGGT
Organism: uncultured Nostoc sp.; assembly: GCF_937863485.1. Classification (GTDB taxonomy): domain Bacteria; phylum Cyanobacteriota; class Cyanobacteriia; order Cyanobacteriales; family Nostocaceae; genus Nostoc. The sequence continues at coordinate 70,526 of NZ_CALMFY010000043.1, forward strand.
AGCAGCAGTTCATGCCAATCGAGGCAAACAAGAATTGGTAGAAGATTTAGAAAATTATCCGCCTGATTTGACACAAACAAAAGGTGTTGCTGAGGTAATACGCACAGGCAAGTCACAAATTACTCATTTTCGTGACGAACAGATACAAGTGCCAACCCACAACGCTGCTCACCGAAAAATATTGCAAGAACTAAATCCGACATCTGGTATGAGTGTACCACTGATAGTTCGGGGACGAGTGCTGGGAGCTATGACTTTGGTATCTTCTTCAGGTCGTCGCTATGACACCAAAAGCCTGATGTTAGCTGAGGAGTTAGCTTGTCGGGCGGCGATCGCTGTTGATAATGCCCGACTCTACAAAGAAGCACAGCAATCTCAGCAGGCGGCTTTACGGGCAGCATCTCGCACTGCCCGTCTGCAAGCTATTACCGCTGCACTTTCTGAATCTCTAACTCCCACACAGGTCGCTGAGGTAATGGTAGAGCAAGGCATGGCAGCTTTGGCAGCTAGTTCTGCTTTAGTAGCATTACTGACTAAAAGCGGCACTGAACTAGAAATTGTCCGGGCAGTAGGTTATCAAGAGGAAACGCTAGATTCATGGCGTCGATTCTCTATTAATGCATCCGCGCCACTGGCAGAAGCAGTCCGAACCAAAAAGCCGATCTGGCAAGAGCCAACAACAACAAGAGTTGCTCGTTACTCACATCTGGCTCAGGAGTATGCTCGGTACAACTACGGAGCTTGGATTTCGATTCCATTGATCATCGAGGGACGAGCCATAGGTGGAATATCTCTAGCTTTTGCCGAAATTCAGGAGTTTAACCAGGATGACCATACCTTTATCCTGGCACTAGCACAGCAGTGCGCTCAAGCGATGGAACGTGCCCGTCTATACGAGGCAGAGCAAACCGCACGAGAAGCAGCAGAAAACGCCAATCGGATAAAAGACGAGTTTCTGGCAGTCCTTTCTCATGAGTTGCGATCGCCACTCAACCCAATTTTAGGATGGTCAAAGCTACTCCAAACCAAAAAACTTGATGAAAAGACAATTCCTCAAGCGCTGAAGACTATTGAGCGAAATGCTAAGTTACAGGCTCAACTGATTGAAGACTTGTTAGATATTTCCCGGATTTTACAAGGTAAACTTAGCTTAAATATCTACCCAGTTGACCTGACATCTGTGATTTCGGCAGCAATGGAGACAGTGCGGCTATCGGCAGAAGCTAAGTCAATTCAAATGCATATCAGCCTAGAACCAAATTTGAGACAAGTTTTAGGTGACTCCAACCGATTGCAGCAAATCGTTTGGAACCTACTCTCAAACGCAATTAAGTTTACACCTGTGGAAGGACGGGTGGATATCCGATTGGAAAGCGTAAAGGGTATAGGGCACAGGGCACAGGAAACAGAAAATAGTCCTATGCTAAACCCTATATTTTATGTTCAAATCACAGTCAGCGACACAGGGAAAGGCATCGATCCTGATTTCCTACCTTACGTGTTTGAATATTTTCGCCAAGAGAACAGTAGCACCACCAGAAAATTTGGTGGACTGGGGTTAGGGTTAGCAATCGTCCGTCACTTAGTCGAACTGCATGGCGGCACAGTCCAGGTAGAAAGCAGGGGGGAAGATCAGGGGGCAACTTTTACTGTAAGACTACCGCTGATCCAAAATCAATCAGAGATTAAACAGGACAGTAGCGACTCAGAGCCATCCGCAAATTTGAATGGGGTGAAAATTTTAGTAGTGGATGACGATGTAGATACGCGAGAATTTATTACCTTCTTGCTAGAGCAGTATGGAGCAAATGTGACAGCAGTAACATCAGCAGATGAAGCCTTAGCCGCTTTAACCCAATCCTTGCCAGATATACTTTTAAGCGACATTGGGATGCCAGAAGTCGATGGATGTATGTTTATGCGACAGTTAAGAACACTGCCACCAGAGCAGGGAGGGCAAATTCGGGCGATCGCACTTACTGCCTATGCTGGAGAAATTAACGCCAAGCAGGTACTAGAAGCCGGATTTGACAAGCATCTTGCCAAACCAATAGAGCCAGCCAAGTTAGTAGAAGCGATCGCTAACTTAATAGCTGAATAAACCTGCCTCTACCTTCATCTGCAAAAAGTAAAGGCTCAGAAACTCCAGTTAAAAAAATATCCCATCCCTGCGGGACGCTCCGCGAACGTAGGGACGCAAGGCCAAGATCCCCTACAGATTGTCAGGGGACGAAATTGCAGCTATCTTGGCTCAACCAGAAGCTAAGATGGGGTAACTTCAGATTAATTACTTTTTCTTGCCCTTAGATTTCTTGCCTAAGTCCGGTGAATCAAATCCTTTTGTGTTGGTCTTCGGTTTTTGTTTAAAGGATTTGGTGCTTGACACAGGAAGCTGGAAAGTTAGATTTTGTTGCCGCGAACGCAGATATCATGTCAATAGTTTTTTGACAAACTACTAGTACAACACGGCGTAAATAGAGCAACTATTTAAAATCCTTAAAAAGCTTATTCCATAATACTTTTGACTTTTGAACGCCAGTTGCTTCAAGTCGGCAGAGCCGCCCAACGCACTGGCTCCTTTTGATTTTTGACTTCCGCCTTGCGGTGCTAGTAGGGACTATTATGTTCCCGGACGAAAGCGAATATGATCGGGTATATGATGGCGATCGCCCAATATTTCTAACAAAGGACCGTGAACGTCAAATTTAACCATACTTACCGACGCGACCAAAATATTCACCCGATAGCGATAGCGTCCCAAATCAATTCCCAGTAAACTGCAAAGCATAATCCGAATCGTGGCTTTATGGGAAACTACTAAAACATTACCTTGGGAATGTTTTTCTTGAATTTCAGCAATTACAGTCATAGAACGGTTAGCAATATCTACCGCAGTTTCTCCACCAATGGGTGCATTCCAAGCGGGTTCTGTCAACCATTTTACATAATTTTCTGCGTAATTCTCTTGGGTAAACGATTTACTCTTAGTTTCCCATTCGCCGTAACTACCTTCTCTAAGTCCGTCACGCAACTGCATATCCATACCGATAGCATCACAAAATGGCTTGGCAGTTGCAATTGTGCGCTTCATCGGGCTAACATAAACAGCCTCCCACTTCAATTTTTGATAAGCATCGGCAAAACTCTCTGCCATCTGCATCCCTTCAAAGGTCAACTCCGCATCAGTTTTACCGCAGAAATTACCACTTTGACTAAAAGTAGTTTCTCCATGTCGCAGTAAATATAAATTGAGTGTCATAGCTTGTATTGCGATTGGGATAAAAGAGTTTGTGCAAAAATAAAATACCATCAATCTCTCAATCGAGTCTGTGACACCAGGACAAAGTAATCAACCAAAAAAGTCAATCAACCACAAACTTTTGATTTCGTTGACAAAAGTAGCGGTTTCAGCTAATGCTAGCTATTGAGCCGGGATACGGATACCGTTGGCGAATTCGCCAAACAGCTAAACTGAACCGATTGAGAGCTTTCTGAGCAATTTTATCCCCAGATGCAAGATTCCCCAACTTCAGTTCATTCCGATGCTTTACTAAGGCTACTTGAAGATAACCAATGTGGTTGGCATTTGTTGGTGAAGAAATGCCGCCTCTATCTGAACCAGGACTTACACAACTGGCACAGCGCGATGCCTGCGGCGGGCTACGCCTACGCATTTTTATAGTATTTATGTACTATAAAAAAGTGGCACATTCAAAAGGCATTGCTAAAATTAGTAACAGTAACCGACTGTGTTAAGTATTCTTCAAATCATGAGAAAATTAGTTGAAAATGCATAAAATAAATCTTATAGTTTATAATATTTATTAAATTTAACTATTGCCAGTAACTTGTTAAATAGTCAGATTAAACAATTGACTGGCATTAAATCATGTCAATGCCGTAAAAATCAGATTCAAAGAAATCATAAAAGCCTCGCGCTATTTTAGTCTGGCTAAGGCTCAACGCTGTAATGTGCCACTATTATTTTGAATATTTTTTTAGTTGAAATTCCTTTAATGAAAGCTAGAAATCCCTGGTTACCAATGAATCTGAGGATTCTGTTGATTATGAATGAGTTAGGAGTGAGCGAGAAATTATATAAAATTTCTTTGAGAAAAATCCAAAATTTCAATTTGATTGCGATAATACATTTAACTAACTCAAACTTGTACATCCTCAACTGTTAAAGTTATCTAAACCACTACACGTGAATAGGGGCAATGACTGCTTCATCATCAGATAATTCGATAACTTCCCCAAGTACTCATAGTCTAGACATCACTAGGCAAGAGTATGAATATAACTATACCTATATTCCATCTATTGCTATGGTGGATCGGGTTTCTTTTACGGAAGACTTCACCACTAATTGGTATTTTTTATTAGCCCAGCAGTTACGAGTTCTTTTTGTGAATACCTTGATTGTCAACAGAGGAAATCAGGGTTCTGAATCGATTCGTGATGATGTCGAAAGGTTTATTTTAGAAGCCTTAATCAAGGGAGCAATACCAGCCCAAATCAGCATTCTGGTGAGAATCCTACAAATTATCCCCCAGCTTTTGCTTAAACAGATATCTCAGGATGTTAGAGAACTCGACGATCTTTTCTTTTCTATTCTTAAAGAAAACGGACTTGTGATCCTCAGAGATACTCTAAATCAGGTAATTACCCTTTTATATGAAGGACAACCCACAGGACATGCAACCAGTCTCAAGGACTACGAAAACTTGTTTGTGATGATTGGTGTACCAGCGATCGCCAAAACTTACCAGGAAGATGAAGTATTTGCCTACATGCGAGTAGCTGGCTACAATCCCGTGATGATCGAGCGAGTAACCAGTCCAGGCGATCGCTTCCCAGTCACAGACGAACATTACCAAGCAGTGATGGGAACTGACGATTCATTAGCAGCCGCAGGAGAAGAAGGAAGGCTCTACTTAGCTGACTATAAAATTTTATCCGGTGCGATCAACGGTACATTCCCACATGAGCAAAAATATGTCTATGCTCCCATAGCACTGTTTGCTTTACCCAAAGGCTCAGACCCCACTCGTCTATTGCGTCCGATAGCGATTCAATGCGGTCAAACCCCAGGATCAGATTATCCAATCATTACCCCTAATTCTGGTAAATACGCTTGGCTTTTTGCCAAAACAGTTGTCCAAATAGCAGATGCCAACTTCCACGAACCGATTACTCACCTAGCAAGAACTCACCTGTTAGTTGGTGTTTTTGCAATCGCAACCTATCGACAACTGCCACTTACCCATCCTCTAAGAATTCTGCTGCGCCCGCATTTTGACAGTACCTTAGCAATTAACGATGCTGCTCAACGGATTCTAATTGCTCCTGGCGGTGGTGTCGATAGATTACTCTCAGCATCAATCGATAACTCCCGCGTTTTAACAGTGCTAGGGTTGCAAAGCTATGGGTTCAATAGTGCCATTTTGCCCAAGCAATTCCAACAGCGCGGTGTGGATGATCCCAACCTATTGCCTGTTTATCCTTATCGGGATGATGCACTATTAGTTTGGGATGCCATTCATCAATGGGTTTGGGACTATCTGAATTTATATTACCTCACTGATGAAGATATTCAGAAAGATACAGCCCTGCAAGCATGGGCAGCTGAAATATCAGCTTATGATGGTGGTCGTATCCCCGATTTTGGCGAGAATGGGGGCATCAAAACGCGAAATTACCTGAATGATGCCATGACGCTGATTATTTTCACCGCCAGCGCTCAACATGCTGCGGTTAACTTTCCGCAAAAAGATTTCATGGGCTACGCCGCAGCCATCCCAATGGCAGGTTATTTACCAGCCTCAACTCTCAAAAGAGAAGTTACTGAGCAAGACTACCTGAATTTGCTCCCCCCTTTAGATCAGGCGCAACGGCAATACAATTTACTCAGCTTATTGGGATCGGTATACTATAACAAGCTGGGCCAGTATCAGCAAGGATACTTTACAGACCAGAAAGTAAAACCATTGTTACAGGCATTCCAGAGTAATCTTCAGCAGGTAGAAGGTACGATTAAGCAACGTAATTTGCATCGTCCAATTTATGAGTATCTGCTTCCTTCTAAAATTCCTCAAAGCATCAATATCTGAATTAGGGACTGGGAACTAGGAACCAGGGAAGGGAGACAAGGAAAAAAAGGAAATAACTAATGCCCAATGTTCTATGAACAATGACCACTAAAACTCCAAAGTAAATGTTATGACACTTAAAGATAAAGTCCTACAAGGTCATGATCGCCAGCTTTGGCTTGCACCTATACTAGCCAAAGTAGGTTATGACACTGCGATCGGCAAGTTTGTGCGCTTAGTTTTTTATTACATGGATGCCTCAATCATGCTCAACGCATGGCGAGACTTTCTCTACATCCGAAAGGACAATATTGGAGACAAGTATTTTGCCGTGGATCAAGCAATTATGCATTCCTCTCACTCCCAGGTGAAGGAACTAATGCAAACCCAACCACAGCTGCGGGGAAATGATTTAGGTATCATCAGAATATTAGCTCCTAGCTACCTGCTGGATAATCCTCTGAGCTTAGGAACCAACGGTAACGAACACACAGGACTGCGTGCTGTGTTCTTACAAGCCTTACCAGAACCGTCTCAACAGATAGACTTTTTAGGGTATCTAGTTGAGCAAAGCCTGTTAGAGGCTGCTAGACAGAGCAAATTACACATCGGCAACGATTTGCCAAAGATTATGCTGTCGATTTTGCACCAACTGGTTTTTCAGATATCTTTATCTGAGGAAGAAATCACAGCATCGAGTAGTTACATTAAAGGTTTAGCTCTGGCATCCTTGCCAAATTTTATTAGCAAGTATCTGCTGGCAATATTAACAGCACCAAATATTCGGCATCGTAAGCATTTAACCAAGCGATATAAACAATCTGCCAAATGGGCATCTTACTTTGAAACAGGCGCTCAGTATCAGTTGAACGAACACCAAATCGCTAATAGCCTTTTTGATATGATTCATATTGCTGGTACTGCCGGCACAAGTGGGCTTTTGGGATCTGTTATTGGTGTTCTATGCCTGGATAATGCCCTCAGAAATGATGTATTGTCAGAAGTCAATGCTGTTTGGAATGCCAAGGAAAGTTTAGACCCAGACGCTTTAGAACAGTCAACACTCCTCAATCAAGTGATTTTGGAAACAGCTCGTCTCTATCCACCTGTGCGATTTGTTAGCCAACTCACCACTGAAGCAGGTGAGGTTGAGATTGGAGAACAAAAATGTCCATTCCAAAAAGGTACTCGCTTGCTTGGCTCTATTTTGACGGCTAATCGGGATGCCAATAGATACCAAAATCCAGATGATTTTGACCTAACACGGAATTTTTCAGATATCTTATCTTGGAACGGCGAAGGGCATGAGCGAGCCTGTCCTGGTAGAACCTTATCAATTGGCTTTATCAAGATTTTCTGTTTACATCTGTTCAAGAACTATCAATGGGACTCAATTACAGAAGTCAAGTGGGATTTTGAAAAAGTGACTGCCGTTACTCCTAATAGTTTAGTGCTACAAGGTTTTGCTCCACGGCTATGAGTGAAGATGTCAGGTTTGGAGTTAGAGAATTGTCTTGGAAGCCTACACTGACTCTTTGAGTACAGTGTAGGAGTATGTCACAGTAATATTCCAATACGGTTCACTTAAGAAAATTGTAGGTTGGGTAGAACGAAGTGAAACCCAACAAAGTCACGCAAGTGTTGGGTTTCGTTCCTTAACCCAACCTACGCAGAAGTTGAGTTTTAGGCTTAACTGAACTGTATTAGGTAATATTTATCTGTTTGGTGTATCGCCAAATTTTTAGACATTCTCTTATAAGCCTGTAATCATTTTTATTTTTTGTATGTATTACTTACGAAGTAGGAATTACAAATTAGTATGGCTGAATTAATCGAGAAAAAGCAACTGAATAATATTGCAACCTGGATGATTCCAATCAAACAAACAAACTTACCATCTGTCCTTAAGGGTGTATTTTTTCTGGATGGTAATCCACTGCCAGATACTTGCATCACTATGTACAATTTAGAATGGGATACACAGAAAAGAAGCTTGGATTTACCAGTCTTTGCACCGTTGCAGTGGACTTTTCATAACTCGATTGGTGGCTGGATATTACTACATTTAATTCAATGGTTTAAAGTAACTTACAAAATTCAGTTTACAGATGAAACTTTGCAGCAAGCTCAAATCATCCCTTTTTTGCTAGGAATAGAAATTTCAACATCGATTGTAAGTTTTACAATGTCTCAAGACAAAAATTCTCCCAATGGAGATATCTGGCACAGAAAAAACGTTTGGTTCGGCGGATTTTCTAGGGCTGGAGAGTATACTCTCCGCAAGGTTGTTGATGAAGGTGGTCGTTATACTCCAGCTTTTAACAATATGCTTACTAGGGTTCCAAATGAGTGTTTAGTGATTGCAAGAAACTCAAAAGACAATGCATATAATAATTATTAAAAAGCCTACTTCTTCACCTAAAACAGCGCCTAAATCTGCTTTCTTTCTCACCTTTTAGATTATTTGCATTGATTTTTCTCAACTCAACTTCCTGAGTAATTTTGTGCTTTTTAGTCTAAAGTCCACCCTACAAGAGGGCGAGTAGACAGCTTAATTTAAGAATATTGCGTGATTACGGGTAGCTGATCGTTGAGTACCCAATCGCCGATCGCTCGCAATTTGTAGTCCACAGGATCGTGGAGAGTAAAGGTTCGTAAATCCCGCCAGTAACGGTCAAATCCATATTTGGTTGCAGTGGCGCGAGTTCCGGTAACTTCAAAGATGCGATTGGTAATATCTATACCTACACGGCTAGCTAATCCTCTGGCTGCGAAAACTGCGATCGCAACTTCTCCTCTCTCTTGATAAGTGAGTGCTGCATCTTTTTCCCATGCTGCTTGCAGCTTCTCGGCTGCTTGGTCAGCTAGAGCGATCGCAGCTTGGATTTCAATCCAAAAATCTCCGTAATGATGCAGAATATATGGGTCTTGAGTAGCACTATCTACCCCTGATGTAATCCACGCTTTAGTAGTAGTTTTAGTGTACTCACGAGCCGCCGCGAAGGCTCCTTTAGTAATTCCCAGAAAAACGTTGGTTTTTGTTAGCTGGGCAATAATAGCAAGAAAAGTTGAGAAGGCAGTATCAGGGGAATTGGGTGGCCCCAAAATCTCATCTTTCTCTACTAGAACATTGTTAAATGTATAACTACCACTATCAGTGCGACGTTGCCCGATGTTGTCCCAATCTTGATTAGAAACTAACCCTTCCCTGTCTTTGGGAATTATGAATATGAAGGGCAACTCTACGCCATCTTCCAAAGCGGAGAATGCCCGCAAATCTGCAACGGAAATTCCTGTGCCAAAGCTTTTAACACCATTAACCCGAAAATTATCGCCTTCTGGGTTAATTTTCAGCCTAGTGTCCCGCGGATTCATGGCGTTTGCCCAAAATAAGTTATTTTTAGCAGTTTCTCTATAATATTTTTCTTTTTGGGCTGGTGTGCCCAAAACGTGACCCAAAGTCGTCAAGTTGAGATGATTACCATATAACTGACCAATTGAACCATCTGCTTTTGACAGTTTTCTGACAATTTTTAAGGCATCAATCCAAGTTGCGCCAATCCCACCATATTGCTTGGGGACAATCAGCGGTAACAAACCACTTTCACGCAGTTTATTAATTTCTTCTTCTGGAACTCCAGCTTGGGCATCCCGTTCAACTGCGGATTGAGCAAGTTCTTTGGACAAAGAAGATGCTACGTTAATGTAATCCTTTGGTTTTGTAATATCTAGCACCATAATCAAATCATCCTTAACTTTTGAAATAATCAGGATAAACTATCATGACATGTTATTGTTTCAACAATTAGGTAGCAATCAGAGACAGAATTTTAAGCCGTATCTTTGAAGAAGTCACGATTCAGGCTGGTGTATAACTCCAATGGATGAATCGACAGGAAATATTGCAAATCTTCTTCGCTGATAATCTTGCGTTCTACCATTGAATAGGTATTAGCAGCGATCGCAAGGAGATTGCATAGAAGAATGTGCTGTGGGACGGGCGAGATGCTTATCCCACAAGAGTCATTCTTTTAGTTAATTAATTCCGAGCAATACCTTCTTCACGCGCTGCACGTTGCACAGCAGCAGCAACAGCAGTGACGACGCGCTCATCAAAGACTGAAGGAATAATATGTTCCCGATCCAAGTCTGAAGGCTTGACTAAGGAGGCGATCGCACTTGCGGCTTCCAGATACATTGTGGTGGTAATTGCCTGGGCCCGACAATCTAAAGCACCACGGAATACTCCAGGAAAAGCGAGGACGTTATTAATTTGATTTGGGTAATCACTGCGACCAGTAGCGATCACAGCAACATATTCACTAATTAATTCTGGCTGAATTTCTGGAATCGGATTTGCCATTGCAAATACAATTGCATCTTTCGCCATTGAATGCACCATTTCTGGTGTCAAAACTCCCGGTGCGCTGACACCAATAAACACATCTGCCCCTTGCATTGCACCCGCTAATGTACCCTGAGCTTTCACGGCAAATTCAAGTTTTTCTTCTGTTAGATCGGTGCGACTAGTAGAGATAATCCCTTTAGAGTCGCACATCCAGATTTTTTCTGCCCCAGCTTTGGTCAGTAATCGAGCGATCGCCACTCCAGCCGCCCCAGCACCGTTAATCACGATCCTGATTTGGGCCATTGACTTATTTACCAGCTTTAAGGCATTAAACAATGCGGCCAAGGTAACAATTGCTGTACCGTGCTGGTCATCGTGAAAAACGGGGATATCTAACTCCTGGCGCAATCTCTTTTCAATTTCAAAGCAGCGAGGTGCAGCGATATCCTCTAAATTCACGCCCCCAAAAACTGGAGCGATATTCTTAACTGTCTGGATAATCTCTTCTGTATCTTGGGTGGCGAGACAAATGGGAAAAGCATCTAGCCCAGCAAATTCTTTAAATAGCATTGCTTTGCCTTCCATGACTGGGAGAGATGCTGCTGGGCCAAGATTTCCCAAACCCAAAACGGCACTACCATCGGTAACAATCGCAACAGTGTTTTGTTTAATGGTTAATTTGTAAACCTCCTCTGGATCTTGAGCGATCGCTGTACAAATTCGACCGACTCCGGGCGTGTAAGCCATTGCTAGATCGGACACACTTCTTAAGGGAATTCTGCTGGTAATGCTGATTTTGCCCCCGCGATGCAAATTAAAGGTGCGATCGTAGACACTGAGTAACTTGATATCAGGCAATGCTTTCACTGCTTGCACAATGGTTTCAGCGTGTTCAGTACTAGCAGCATCCACAGTCAGATCGCGGGTAGACTCTTTGCGGGTTTGCTCGATTAAATCAATTTGACCAAGATTACCGCCAGTGGTAGCGATCGCCTGGGTTATCGACGCCAACATCCCCACACGATTGGGAATCTGCAAGCGCAGCGTCAAACTAAAACTAGAATTAGGAGTTAGGTTTGCCATGTTGATTTTGGATTTTAAGTTTTAGATTTTATATTGAATTGAGACGAAAACTAAAATCTGAGATTTGTAGTCAGTGGAAACACAATGAATGTATACTCCTGCGGGAACCCTCAGTAGTTAGTTTACTCACTACTCACAGTTTTGATAATTATTTTTATTTATACCAATGCATTTACTAATATAAATAAGTAACAATTTAGTAATTGTACCCAAATACACCAGATATTTTTTTAATGTTTTATCTGTGTAAATATTTGTATAACTATAGTTTCATGAAAAAAGCGCCCTCTAGACAGAGAGCGTAAATTACAGGCGCGTAGGCGTAGCCCGTCGTAGACATCGTTGCCACAGGTACTGCCTCACCAGCAACCAAATCCAGGGAAAAGTTGTAAGCATTGCGCTCGTGCATTACTTCTATACCCAAATTGGCGCGGTTAGACATAGAACAGACTACATGACGATGATTAGACTAGTACCGCAAGGCGGAAGTCAAAAGGAGCTAGTGCGTTGGGCGGCTCTGCCGACTTGAAGCAACTGGCGTTCAAAAGTCAAAAGTCAAAAGTATTATGGAATGGGCGTTTTAGAGATTTGAAATGGCGCAAAAGTCCGGAATACAATTCTTTTGACTTCCGCCTTGCCCTCGGCTCCAAACCTCTGCTTGAGTAAAAGTAGTAGTGCAGACATCTTTCTAGAGTCTTATATTAAAGAGCTTGAAAAAGACTTAAAAAATCAAAGGGGCAGCTATTTTGCTTACTCATGCAGGAAAACAAATTTGTGCTGGTCTTTTTTCGGAAGTTGGAGTCAGGCGATCGCTAGGGAGACTTAGACAACTCGTTTGCTCTGCCAAGTTATTTACGCACAGATGCTGACATCTTCTACAATCAAGAAGGTTTTCGAGCCTCAGTCAATGTTAGGAATCTGTTTGACGTTGACTATTTTGAGACTTCCCAGAGCAGGCTACGGGTTTTCCCAGGTGATCCGTTGACGGTGGTGGGGTCAATTTCCTGGGAGTTATAAAGAAATTTTAGTAGTCAACAGGCGATCGCTCTATACCAACCAGCCTCAAATGAGACGCTGTTCGCGTTCGCTTAGAGCGACGCAGGAACGTCACCCGTAGGGCTTGCTGTAGACATTACTCTCCCTACTAATGGATACTATTTCTCAATAAGTAGTTGAGAGTATTATCATGACTATTCGTCTAACTGGGACAGAAGACTTTGGGGAATTTTGCCAAGATGTGCAGTTGTTTAATGACTATGAAGGAAAATCACAATTGTCTACTTGGTTTGGTAAATACAGCTTTCACTGGACTGGGCTTCGCCATAATCTTGGGCTAGGAATTCATGACAATGAGTATTCTCAACCAGTAATTTTTGAGCAAAAACACGATGACTCACCTTTGCTGACATCTAAATTTTTTCTCTCTAGTGGTGTCAGAACTGTTACACCAAATGTGCCCGGAGTCAGTGACGATTATGAAGAAGTTGCGGGTTATAACTACTTATTTTGCTTGCCTGATGTTCGGGAGTTTGAACATTTTAATGCAAACCAACGCACTCAGTGTATCAGTATTTATTGGTATCCGGATTTACTTGACAGTTTCCAAGGAAGCTTTGAAGAGTTGCCTACTTTGCTAGAGCAGTTGAGAGAAAATCCCATAAAAGAGCGCTTCCATCAGCCGTTAGAAGCAACTACACCTGCAATGTGGTTAGTACTCAAACAAATATTGCAGTGTCCGTTTCGAGAAAAACTTAGACAAATGTATTTAGAAGCAAAAGTGCTAGAACTACTGACACTTCAGATTGCACAATGGGGGGAAAATCATCAGGTATTGGGGCGATCGCTTTATTTCCGTGCCGATGAAATTGAACGTTTGCATCACGCCAAAGCTATTTTAAATCAAAGGCTGCCACATCCACCTTCTCTACTAAATTTAGCCAAAGAAATCGGACTCAATGACTTTAAGCTCAAACGCGGATTTCGAGAAGTGTTTGGGACTACAGTATTGGGATATGTGCAATCCCTGCGGCTAGAGCAGGCAAAACAGCTACTCCGAAGCACTAATTTGCTGATCGCACAAATTGCTTATCAAGTGGGATACGAAAGTACGAGTCATTTTAGCCATCTGTTTAAGCGGCAATTTGGCATGACTCCTAGAGAATATCGTCAGCAAAAGGCTTGTAGCAAAAAGGACATCCCGATTCCGATAAAAAAAAATCCGGTTTCAGATATTTGCGCTTACCTGAATTTCGTATTCTCATAAACAGAGTTACATAAAATAATTCTCAAGTATCGACTCTGTTTTGAGAAATCCGGTTGGGTGTGTGGAATGATGAAACTGTTGCGTAGGCGTAGCCCGTCGTTGACATCGCTGTTTATTTCCTGGTTTTTTATTGCTGTGGTTATACAACCAACTCAGGCAAAGCAAGTAACTGAAATTCATCGTGTGCAAGAACTAGACCGTTCTGCAAAAACAGTCAAAGAATGGTTTGCTCAAATAGAACAGCAGAACCCCCCTTTACCAGCCCAAAATCAAGGGGGTGAAGTTATACAAGTGACTTCAGTCAAGGCAAACCCCACTTCTTCGGGTGTGGAGGTGATTTTACAGACATCCCTTGGGCAACAATTGCAAGTAGTTAATCGCTCGAATGGCAATAACTTTATTGCTGACATTCCCAATGCCCAACTGCGTTTACCCAACGGTGACGCTTTTACATTTCCCTCTACTAAACCAATTGCAGGTGTTAGCGAAATAACGGTAACAAACTTTGATGCTACTACTATCCGGGTGAGTGTGACGGGGGAAGCCGATGTACCGATTGTTGAGTTGTTTGACAGTCCGGATGAGGGTATTATCTTCTCTGTGGCTAGTTCTGCATCTTCTGCACAACAGCCGCAGCAACAGCCTCAAACGCAAAACTCCACCCCTTCAGGACAGAGTGAGGGGTCACAACAAACACAGCCTAGTCTTCCATTAACACAGAGTGATGAGCCAATTGAACTTGTGGTTACAGGTGAGCAAGATGGATACACTGTGCCAGATGCAAGTACTGCAACTTTAACTGATACACCTTTACGTGATATTCCTCAGTCGATTCAGGTGGTTCCCCAACAGGTAATCAAGGATCAAGGAATTACTCGGATTGTGGATGCGGTTCGCAATGTATCTGGTACTCAGATAGGAGGAGGCTATGGCAATCTTTTCGGTGAAGTCAGGATTCGCGGTTTTTTCGCCGGTAGCTTAGTAGATGGGTTTACTGGTACTAATTTACTTTCTCCTAATGGTGCCAACATTGAACAGGTGGAAGTGCTCAAAGGTCCAGCTTCAGTACTGTATGGAGAAGGAGATCCGGGTGGTCTGGTAAATTATGTGACGAAAAAACCTTTAAGCAATCCTTATTATTCTGCTAGTTTCACGGCTGGCAGCTACGATTACTACAATCCTGCAATCGATCTATCTGGGCCACTCACGACCGATAAAAAGTTATTGTATCGTTTGAATATTTCCTATGAAAATTCTGGTAGCTATCGGGATTACATTGAAAACGATATATTATATATTTCTCCGGTTCTCACCTACAAGATTAGTGATGCCACAACCCTAGACTTCGCCTATGAATATCTGAATTCTAAACAAGGGTTTGACCGAGGCTTTAGTCCAGAAGCAATCTATCTAACGTTGCCCAGAAATCGCCTTTTAAATCAACCGGATGATTTTTCCAATACTGAAAGCCATCGCCTTGCGCTAACACTCAATCAGCAGTTTAGTGAAAATTGGCGGCTGAGAAGCAGATTTTCCGCACAATTTGATGAAGGTGGTGAAAAAGTTACCCAAATTGGCAATCCTCTTTTAGAGGATGGTCGAACGTTGCCGCGACAGCAGTATGGTGATGGTCCGAATTATACACAAAGTTATGCTCTGCAAACCAACTTAATTGGTAAATTCAACACGGGTGCGATCGCCCATCAACTGCTGTTAGGTCTGGACTGGAGCCATAGCACCTCTGATACCAATAACGCTTATGGTATTGATGATTTCCCTTCGATAGATATTTTTGAGCCAAACTATAACGTTCTCTTGCCTGAGCGCATCTATAGCGGCCCTTATACCACTAAAAATAACGGCATAGGAATTTATCTGCAAGACCAGGTGACATTGTTGCCCAATCTGAAGTTAGTTTTAGGCGGGAGATATGACTTTGCTGACACAACCACTGAAGATTTTAGTATTCCTGATGAGCCGCAAAAGTCTGGATTTAACTCTCAAGCCTTTTCACCGCGTGTAGGGATTGTTTATCAACCAATCGAACCGATTTCGCTGTACGCCAGCTACAATCGCTCTTTTGTATCCAACTTAGGGACTCTAAAAGTAGGCCGGACGCAAATAGAGCCTTCATTCAGTACACAGTACGAAGTCGGCATCAGGGCTGAACTTTTAGACAAGCGACTTTCAGTAAACCTTGCAGCCTATGACATTGCTAAAACAAATATCCCCACTACAGACCCTAACAACGACCAATTCTCAATTGCAATTGGAGAAGTGAAAAGTCGAGGAATTGAACTGGATGTAGCCGGGGAAATTTTACCGGGTTGGAAAGTGATTGCCTCTAGTTTTCTCAATGATGCTTATGTTAGTAAAGGTTATGCCGGACTTCCCGAAGGTCGCCATCTGACAAATGCACCATATCATGGCGCGAGTTTCTGGACAACTTATGAATTTCAAAAGGGTAACTTGCAAGGATTACAGTTTGGTGCGGGGTTGTTTTTTAAAGGCGATCGCACTGCCAACCTCGATGATCCGTTTACTCTACCGTCTTATATCACAACCGATGCCTTAATCTCTTACAAACGGGATAACTGGCAAGCTGCGCTCAATTTTAAGAATATCTTCAATGTCAAATATTACGAATCAAACGACTATCTCACCTTCCCTCAAGCACCATTTACCGTACAGGGCACAATTTCAGTGACCTTTTGACCCCACCCTAACCCTCTGACAAGTGTAGGTTTTTTACAAGAATACTTGAAAAGGGACAAGGAGTATCCTACTGATTCATCAAGCCTGAGCTTGTGCAAAGGAGCGTCTACCTTGAGTAATAAAAAACTACGTAATTTCCTATTTACCCTGCACCGTTATATTGGTTTAGCGATCGCACCAATTGCCATCTTAGTTGGCTTAACTGGGAGCCTGATCGTCTTCCAGGGCGAAATCAATGACTTTCAACGACATCAACAGTTTGGCAGTATTATTCCCCAGGGCGAACGCTTATCGTTGGAAGTTATCCTAGATTTTGTCAAAGCTGCCTATGCCAACCAGCCTCAAATGGCATTCCAAAGGGTTTATTTCCCTTCTAAACCGGATGATCTATTTGATGTCGTCATCTCAGTTCCGAGCAACGATTGGGTAGAAGTCTACGTCAACCCCTACACAGGGGTAATTCTGGGCGACAGTCTGCATCCCAACGCCGTACAGCGCTTTCTCCAGATTGTTTATCAACTCCACACCTCATTAAAATTAGGCGATCTGGGTTTACAGATTGTCGGTGTAGTGGGTTTAGGGATGTCCATTGTTGCGATCACGGGAATTATTTTGTGGCCCGGTTGGCGCAAGCTGATGGCAGGTTTCAAAATTAAGTGGAATGCCCACCCCAAGCGCCTTAACTTTGATCTACACAAGGTATCAGGTATTACTGCCGCTATATTTTTACTGTTGACATTTTTCACTGGATTTGCCTGGAATTTGGGCTATGTTGACCCTCTGATTCGTGCCATCACCTTCAGTCCATCGCTTCCTGAGCTTGTTTCCCAGCCGTTAGCAGGTCAATCGCCCCGACCACTCAGCCAGCAGATGAAAACGGCTCAACTTGCCCTGCCCGACGGAGCATTGCGGAGCATTGACTTAACAAAAGACCCGAAAGCGCCTCTGCGATTGCGGATGAAGCTCCCCCAAGAGCGGGAGGAATACGGTATGAGCAATGTCTATCTCGATCAATACAGCGGTCAGGTTTTACGAGTTGATAATTCGTTAAAGGCATCGTTAGGCGATAAGATTCTCAATTCCTTTCAGCCACTGCACTTCGGCATCTTCGGCGGTTTACCTACCCGCATTCTTTACGTCTTCGTTGGTCTGGCTCCGTTAATTCTATTTATTACTGGCTTTGTGATGTGGTGGGTTCACAAACGCAAGCAGAAAGATGATTATTCTCATAAACGGAGTTATATAAACTAATTCTTAAATAATCAGCTTTGTTTTGAAAAATACGATTAGGTGTGTGGAGTTATGAAACTGTTGCGTAGGCGTAGCCCGTCGTTGACATCGCTTTTTATTTCCTGTTTTTTTATTACTGTAGTCATACAACCAACTCAGGCAAAGCAAGTAACTGAAATTCAAAGTGTACAAGAACTAAAGCGTTCTGCAAGAACAGTCAAAGAATGGTTCGCTCAGATAAAACAGCAGAACCCACCAGCCCAAAATCAGGAAGATGAAGTTATACAAGTGACTTCAGTGAAGGCAAATCCCACCTCTTCGGGTGTGGAGGTGGTTTTACAGACCTCAAAAGGGCAACAATTGCAAGTAGTGAATCGCAGTTTGGGTAATAACTTTATTGCTGATATTCCCAATGCCCAACTGCGTTTACCTAATAGCGAGGCATTCACATTCCGCTCCCAAAAACCAATTGCAGGGGTTAGTGAGATAACAGTAACAAACTTTGATGATAATACTATCAGGGTGACGGTGACGGGGGAAGCAGGTGTACCAATTGTTGAATTGTTTGACAGTGCAGATGAGGGTATTATCTTCTCTGTGGCTAGTGCTGCACCTGACACACAGCCGCAGCAGCAAAACCCCACCCCGCCACCGAGGGAAGGGGAGAGGTCACAACAGACACAGCCTAGTCTTCCATCAGCAGAAGGTGACGAACCGATTGAGCTTGTAGTGACAGGTGAACAAGATGGATACACTGTGCCAGAAGCGAGTACTGCAACCAGGACTGATACACCTTTACGTGATATTCCCCAGTCGATTCAGGTAGTTCCCCAACAGGTGATCAAGGATCAGGGAATCACGCGGATTAATGATGCTGTTCGCAATGTGTCTGGTACATCCTTTACAACGGGGTATGGCAATTCCGAAAACGGTGTTAACATTCGCGGCTTTAATGCCAACTCTTTAAAAGATGGATTTACCACTACGTCTATCTTCACCAATGCCACCAATATTGAGCAGGTAGAGGTACTCAAAGGTCCGGCTTCAGTGCTATATGGACAGGTGGAACCGGGTGGAGTGATCAATTATGTCACGAAAAAACCTTTGAGCAACCCCTATTATGCTGCTAATTTCACTGCTGGAAGCTACAACTATTACAATGGGGCGATTGATTTGTCTGGACCGCTGACGACCGATAAAAAGTTATTGTATCGGTTGAATGTTTCTTACGAGGATTCCGATAGCTTTCGGGATTTAGTTTTCAACAAGGTTTTCTTTATCTCTCCTGCGTTTACCTACAAAATCAGCGATAGAACAACCCTGGATTTCGCCTATGAATATCTCAATTTTAACTCCAGTTTTGATCGCGGTTTTCCTAACGACCCTAGATCGTTTAATCTGCCGATCAATCTTTCTTTAAATGATTACAATGCCGCTCAAGACATTGAAAGCCATCAAATCGATTTAACGCTCAACCATCAGTTTAATGATCATCTCCAGATCAGGAGCCGGTTTGAGGCGAAGTTTGAACATTATTACAGTGCTGTGGTCAATGAGTATGCTTTTGCCGAAGATGGTCAAACAGTATTGCGAGACTTCTACGGTGGTGATTCTAATTCCACCAACCTCGTTCTGCAAACCGATTTAATTGCTAAATTTAAAACTGGTTCCATTGAGCATCAACTGTTAGCAGGATTAGAATGGAAACCAAGTTTTGGTGATAGTACTGACTTTAGTTCTGTTGAGGGGTATCCATCGATAAACATTTACAATCCGGTCTATGGCTTTCCCTTTCCTGCGGTTACTACGTCAAATGGTAACAGTAACACTGATACTGTCGGAATTGCCTTGCAAGACCAGGTGACATTGCTGCCAAATGTCAAGTTGCTTGTAGGTGGCAGATATGACTTTATCAGCACAGACAGTGACAGTATTGCTGACATTAGCATCCCTAGCGAACCGCAAAAGTCCGGTTCCGACTCCCAAGCCTTTTCCCCGCGCGTAGGCATTGTTTATCAACCAATCGAACCCATCTCGCTCTACGCCAGCTACAGTCGCTCTTTTACACCCAACTTAGGAACCCTAAGAGCAGACCTGACGCAAATAGAGCCTTCTCGTGGTACACAGTATGAAGTTGGTGTCAAAGCCGAGCTTTTTGGTGGACGGCTGATATCATCACTAGCAGCCTATGACATTGCCAAAACAAACATCCCTACCACAGACCCTGATAATCCTCAATACTCAATCGCTTTGGGAGAAGTCAAAAGCCGAGGAATTGAATTCGATATTGCCGGCGAAATCTCACCTGGTTGGAAAGTTATTGCTTCTGCGTATCTCAACGATACCTATACCAGCAAAGACAGCAATTCGACAATCATCGGGGGGGCTTTGCCAGCTATTCCTAGTCAGGGTGCAAGTCTGTGGACAACCTACGAGATTCAAAAAGGGAGTTTGAAAGGGTTACAGTTTGGAGGAGGTATATTTTATGTGGGCGATCGGGTTAATGATTACTTTGACCCGATTATTACCCTTCCTTCCTATGTCAGAACTGATGCTGTCATTTCTTATAAACGTGATAATTGGCGAGCTGCACTCAATTTCAAGAATATCTTTAATGTCAGATATTACGAAACCAATTGGCCTCTTATTTTCCCCCAAGCACCATTTACCTTACAGGGCACAATTTCTGTGGAGTTTTAATTCAATCTTTATGCTGATTCAGGCTGATTTCCATATCGAATTTTTCACAAGAACAGTGGCCGGGTTGGCGTCGGTTAATTTCCGGCTTCAAAATTAAGTGGAATGCTCATCCCAAGCGGGTTAACTTTGATCTTCACAAAATTACTGGCGCGATCGCAGCAGAAACCATCAGTCATTGCACAGATGTAATATAGCAATCCTATCTGATTTCGTTCAAATTCGTGGTCTCCAGATCCCCGACTTCTCTAAGAAGTCGGGGATCTAACTTTTCACGAGTGATTTAGGATTGCTATATATTAAGAGCGATCACTTTATTTCCGTCCCAATGAAATTCAACGTTTATATTACGCCAAAGCTATTTTAAATCAAACGCTCCACAATCCACCCTCTCTATTAAATCTAGCCAAAGAAATCGGACTCAATGACTTTAAGCTCAAGCGGGCATTTAAAGAAGTTTTTGGGACTACAGTGTTGGGATATGTGCAATCTTTGCGGCTAGAGCAAGCACAACGGCTACTGCGAGACACTAATTTCACTAGTTGCAGAAATTGCTTCTCAAGTAGGGTACGAGAATATAGGTCATTTTAGGTATCTATTTAAGCGGCAATTTGGTATCACTCCCAGAGAATATCGTCAGCAAAAATATTTATAGCAAAAAATACATCCCGATTCCGTCTTAAAAAATCCGGTTTCAGTATTTATGCGCTCGCTCAAATTTTGGTATTCTCTTAAATAGAGTTATTTAAAAATAATTCTCAAGTAATCGACTCTGTTGTGAAAAATCTGGTTGGGTGTGTGGAGTGATGAAACTGTTGCGTAGGCGTAGCCCGTCGTAGACATCGCTATTTATTTCCTGTTTTTTTATTGCTGTTGTCATACAACCAACTCAGGCAAAGCAAGTAACTGAAATTCAAAGTGTGCAAGAACTGAACCGTTCTGCAAGAACGGTCAAAGAATGGTTTGCTCAGATACAACAGCAGAACCCGCCAGCCCAAAGCCAGAAAGGTGAAGTTGTACAAGTGACTTCGATCAATCTGATCCGCCAAACTTCAAGCTACCTGCCTACACTCGATTCGATGCGGCTCTATTTTACCGACGCAATAACTGGGAAGTAGCAATTAACGCTGAGAATTTGTTTGATGTCGAATACTACACAAATTCGTGCTATTCTGCTGCAAATTCTCCAGGTGCGCCTTTTACCTTAATTGGGTCACTCACATTGCGGTTTTAATTGAGAAAACCAATCTCGTATTTGGAATCAAAAGGTATAAAGATTTTCAGGTTTACTTTTCAGTAGAAACTGGCGTGGGATTGAGGGCGGTAATCCGGGGAACAATAAAAAGCTACCTCCTCATCCTACCAATTGCTCAAACTTGAAATTGTGCAAAGGAGTGTTTACCTTGAGTAATAAAAAACTACGTAACTGGATATTTACCCTACATCGCTACTTGGGTCTAACACTAGGACTGATTGCAATCATCATCGGATTGACGGGTAGTTTATTGGTTTTCCACACAGAAATTGACAGCTTGGATCAGCATCTTCAAAGTGGCAGCATTATCCCTCAAGGAAAACAACTACCTATCGAAGCTGTTGTCAACACTGTCAAAAAATCCTACGCCGACCAACCAGACGCAACTATTCAACGGTATTACCCGTCCACAAAGTCAGATCAGTCAATAAAGGTTATCCTCAAAACCAAAGAAAGTGATTGGCTGCCAATTTATGTCAACCCTTACACAGGGGTAATCCTCAACCCCAACTCCAAGCCAAGTTCGATCCAAAAGACATTTTTAGACATTATCTATCCACTTCACTACACCCTCTTAAGTGGTGACATTGGCACGAAGTTTGTTGGCATTGTTGGGTTACTGTTCACAATCTTGAGCATTACAGGCATTATCTTATGGCCTGGTTGGCGTAAATTGATTGCTGGCTTCAAAATCAAGTTTGACGCCCATCCCAAGCGAGCGAACTTTGATATTCACAAAGTTGCTGGTGTGATTACAGCTACATTTCTAGTCTTTACCTTTTTCACAGGCTTTTGCTGGAACTTTTCTGAATTTGTCAACCCGATAATCTACGCAGCTACTTTCAGCAAACCTCAACCCAATTTAGTTTCTGTACCTATTTCCGGTCAGTTGCCGCTAGGACTAAAAGACCAGTTAAAAATCGCTCAAGCTGCCCTGCCCAATGCATCACTTAGTCTAATTGGCTTTCCAAGTAAACCAGAAGAGACTTTTTGGTTTAACTTTAATCTTGGCGATGTTTTTCTTGACCAGTATAGCGGCAAGGTTTTACAAGTATCTGCGATGGCGACTGCTTCATTAGGCGATCGCATCCTGAATTCCTTTAACGATTTGCACTATGGCACTTTCTGGGGACTTCCATCCCGTATTTTCTACATGTTTGTGGGATTTGCACCGTTGATTTTATTTATTACTGGTTTTCTGATGTGGAAGCATCGTTATCGGACAAAATCTCCTACAGAATTTATTAACCAGTCCCTTTCAAGGTAATTACAACTAAAAAGCGCCCCCCATTTCTGGAGGGCGCTTCTTATTTAGCTAATCTTTACTATTTAACCGTTGATAGCAGGAGCAGTCATTGCTACAGGAGTAACTTCACCAGTAGCTAAGTCTAGGGGGAAGTTGTGAGCATTGCGCTCGTGCATTACTTCCATACCCAAGTTAGCGCGGTTAATTACGTCTGCCCAGGTGCTGATGACGCGACCTTGAGAGTCAATGATTGACTGGTTGAAGTTGAAACCGTTCAAGTTGAACGCCATTGTGCTGATACCCAAAGCGGTAAACCAGATACCAATGACAGGCCAAGCTGCAAGCAAGAAGTGCAATTGACGGCTGTTTTGGAATGACGCGTATTGGAAAATTAAACGACCGAAGTAGCCGTGGGCTGCAACGATGTTGTAGGTTTCTTCTTCTTGACCGAACTTGTAACCGTAGTTTAATGATTCGGTTTCGGTGGTTTCACGCACCAAAGAAGAAGTTACTAGAGAACCGTGCATTGCAGAGAACAAGGAACCGCCAAATACACCAGCCACACCTAACATGTGGAAGGGGTGCATCAAGATGTTATGTTCTGCTTGGAACACAATCATGAAGTTGAAGGTTCCAGAGATACCCAAAGGCATACCATCAGAGAAAGAACCTTGACCGATGGGGTAGATCAAGAATACTGCGGTAGCAGAAGCCAAAGGTGCGCTGTAAGCTACGCAGATCCAAGGACGCATACCTAAGCGGTAAGAAAGTTCCCACTGACGACCCAGGTACGCAGCGCAACCGAGCAAGAAGTGGAAAACTACCAACTGGTAAGGACCACCGTTGTACAACCACTCATCTAAGGAAGCAGCTTCCCAGATTGGGTAGAAGTGCAAGCCGATAGCGTTTGAAGAAGGAACAACTGCACCAGAGATGATGTTGTTTCCGTAGATCAAAGAGCCTGCAACTGGTTCGCGGATACCATCGATATCCACAGGAGGAGCAGCAATGAAGGCAATTACGAAGCAGGTGGTAGCAGCTAGCAGGGTTGGAATCATCAGTACACCGAACCAACCGACATAAATACGGTTATCAGTGCTGGTGATCCACTCGCAAAAGCGATCCCATACGTTAGCGTCAGAGCGCCGTTGTAAGGTTGTGGTCATGGTTTTATAAGTGCTATGAGTTGTTAAATATAGAACAAGCTAACTCATTTTCGCCTGTTAAATTTCAGTCTACATGAATTTACTTTGATCCGATCTGTGGCTTAATACTCTTTAACAATCTCATCGAATTTCCTAATCTAAACAATAGTGATAAAAGTAATAGATTAAGGCTTTGTAAGCGATTTCAACACTAACCTAGCTATAACTTTCAATGACGCGATCGCCTAGTTAATTGTCTTTACATTCCTTTACAAATAACCTGTTGAAAAATTTTTAAGTTTTGTTAATTTGTAACGAAATAATAAGTTGTACATTCTTTTATATTTCTGTTAATCAAACAAAATTAAGTAGTCAGAATTGAGTTGGGTATTCTGTATGCCAGATTTCTCACGAAGCCTGATAAAAGAGGAGTCAAAAACTATCCAAATGTCTATTGCACATGATTTACAGCAGTTTGTAAGCATGATCATTAAGAAAATTTGTATATCGTAACAGTTCAAATTTGAACAAGTAAAGCCATGTCCAGTCATAGTTAATTTCAACAGTGATTCTGTAACATCATATCTACGTAAATGAATTGATATGTTAAAATTTTTGGTGGACAGGGTGAGGCAAAAGTGGCTTTTACTGGACTAAAAAGAAATAATCCAAACATTCTTACTACTTCTCATTTTAAAAGCTTCAAAGAAGTAGCTAAAAGAACTCCAAGCTGAGGGTGGAATTAATGAATAATAATGTGTTAATTAAAAAGATTGAAATTCTATCAGAAGATGCCGAAGAGGCTTTAGTACATATAAGTGATGGAGTTTATGAGTGTGCTGCTTTCTGTCAGCCTTGCAATATATCTCTAGGTAATGTTATAAAAAATGCACTTTTTGCTTTCAATAGTCAATCTACTGTGCTGAACACCACAGAAGAAACTCCTTATATCAAACGCAAAGATAATAGTTTAGGATATGAAATATTAGCAAAAGTAACAAATGTAGAAAACAAATTGTTACAAGTGGGGGCTATTTTAATTGAACTAGATATTGATTTTCCTGGAGAAGCTAAAATCAATGATTGTATAAAATTTACTTGTGGAAGACTAGATATATTTTAATGGTGAGGTTATCTCTAATACACTTTTCAAGGTGACTCGTAAAATAAGATTGTTTTTTCTCAGCGCTCTTTGTGCTGCTGTGGTTTAAAAGTAATTTATTTAACCGCGGAGGCATAGAGAAAACAGAGAGAAGAGGTTAAAGAGGAATTTATGAACTAAAATTTTTACCCACCTTGAAAGGGCTGGTCTTAGAAACTTAAAAATCAAAGTAGATGTAGGGCAAACTGCCTTCAGGAGCTAATAACCAAACAGCGTAGAAACATAGAGGGACGAAGACAAGCTTAAGGGGCCAATTGAACTCTAACTTCAGCATCCGGTTGAAGGCATAGACTACGGCCATAAGGGCAGCTAAAGCTAGAAGTACCCAAGTGAGTTGGTATTGGCTCATATTTAAGGCTTCTACATAGACCTTTTCAGCAAACTGGGCGTCAGCTGGATAACCCCAAAGATGTCGAATTACCAAAGAAGAGTCTTGGACATTAGGTAAGCGGAACCAGATCCAAGAGGTAAAAACCATCAGTTGGGTCAATAACCAGGCGACAAAGATACCCAGAGGATTTTGCCAGAATTGTTCTAGATTTTCAAAGCGATCGCTCATCGTATCTGTAAGTCGATGAACCACCAAGGCTAACCCGTGGAATATGCCCCAAATAACATAACCTAAAGCAGCACCGTGCCAGATACCAGCGATTAGCATCACAATAAATAAATTCCAGCAGGTACGCACTAAACCTCGACGGGAACCACCCAAAGGAAAGTAGACATAGTTACGTAGCCAATCTCCTAGAGTCATGTGCCAGCGCCGCCAAAATTCTCCAATATTGGTGCTGAAGTAGGGAAAGTCAAAATTCTCAGGTAGAACCAAGCCGAAAAGCAAAGCACTACCACGGGCGATGTCTACGTAACCGTTGAAATCTAGATATAACTGCAAGCCGTAGGCGAATGTAGCTAACCAGAGATCGGTACTACCCGCCCGTTGTAAATTACCAAAACATAAATCAACGAAAACTCCCAGGTGGTCTGCCAAAATACCTTTTTTGACCGCGCCCCTAGCAATTAACCACAGCGCTTCAGATACTCTATCGACACTGGGGAAGGCTAGGGTATTGAATTGATTTGCTAAGTTATGGTAGCGCGTAATCGGGCCGGAAATCAGTTTGGCGAAAAATAATTTGTAGGTGGCAAATTTGAGAAACTGCTCAGTCGCAGGGGCACCACGATAGACATCTATTAAATAAGCAATGCATTCAAAGGTAAAAAATGAAATTCCCAAGGGTGCAATCAATTTAAAAGAGCTATCTGGTGAATTTGTTTGCACATGAAAAACAAACTTGAATAAAGGGGTAAAATACTTAAAAACTAATAACAGTAAAACATTTAGACTTATCCCCAGCCACAAAAGTTTTAGACGACGACGATTCCAATCACCTTGGGCAAATTGCCACTCTTCATTAGAAATTTGCCAGTCAAGAGAATGTTTTCCTGGTGATGTGTTTTTCCCAATCTCCAGCCCCACACGGAAATTAATAAACGTCAATGCTAATAGTAATGGGATGTACTGGATGTGCAAAGATGCATAGAAAACCAAACTAGCAATTAGCAGCGTCCACAATCGCAATTTATGTTGTGCTAAAGACCAGTAAATTCCTAACACACTCAACAAGAACAGCCCATAGAAAATTGATATAAAGTTCATTTGTTATTTGTTATGGGGCATTGGGCACTTGTACTGAGCGAAGCCGTAAAGCCTGCGGCATAGCTACGCTTAGGGCGTAGCCTCTCCAAGAGTTGTATTGGGCATTGGGCATTGGGCACTTGTACTGAGCGACTTGTGCCGAGCAGAGCCGAGGTAAGCTGTAAAGCCTGCGGCATAGCTACGCCCTAAGCGCCAGCCTCTTTAAGAGTTGTATTGGGCATTGGGCATTTGGTTATTTCCCCTGCCCCCTCACTTCTCTACTTCGCTGGCCAAGGAATCATTGGATCATTAGCCAGCTTTTTGGAGACTTCGTATGCTCCAAAGCGATTGAGGTGGCTGGGATCAGAAAAGTAGTCATTTGCTTTTGACCACTGTTGGCTCAAATCACGATAAATAAAGTTGGGATTAGTAGCCAAATGCAACATATATTGCTGAAATTCTTGCTCATATTGTGTACGCACTGGATCTAAATAATCTTCCGTCAGAGGCATGTTGACAAACAATAAGGAAATTTTCTGAGACTGGGTAAACTGAAGTACTTCTTGAAAGGCAGCATCTTGCTCTCCTTCTACCTGGAAAGATTTATAGTCGTTGTCGTAATTTCCGGGAACTCTAGGATGTTTTTGATAGTATCTAGCAGGATTGAAACGAATAGACAAAGGTAGAAAGCCATCAAAATCAACTGCTTGCTGGGAAGTACTTTCATCTGAAGTACCATCTGTTAGCTGTTTTTGTGATGTAACTGTCTGATTGCGACCAAGCATGAGCAGTTGTTTTTGTAGTAAACTTTTAATTTGGTCGCGGTTTTGGTAGCTAGCAGAAAGAGATGCTAGAGCCTGATTTAACGAATGATTGACAGCTTCATAGGTGCTAATCTCCTGTTTTTCTTCTTTTATCTTTTGTTCTCCCGAACTTACCTGATTTTTGGGCGAATCATTGCTATTGGCAGTTGGTGGCGCTTTTTGGAATGCTTGTTTATAACCAGCTGATGCAGCGATGGATTTAAAGGTAATATCCTCACGTCCACCGTTAAAAGCACGCGCACCATCTGCCCAGATAATTATTTTAGGCAGTTCTGATGGTTCCAGTACGTGGCGAATCACAAAGTCTACAACTTGTGCGGTAGCACCGTTGATCCCAAAGTTAAACACGTCAAGATTTGGATAGCCCTGAGTCGCTAAAGCTTTAGAAAGTGCTGCCGGATCTATTCCCCTGAGGGCGCGGGAGGAGCCAATAATCAACACATTTGGCGGACTACCAGTTCTAGCCAAACGCTGTTTATACAGTGCTAGTTGCTCGTCTAACTGTCTGACATTGAAACTTGGCATCTGCGATCGCGCTGCTAAAAGAATAGCTGTTGCGGTTGCCTTTTCCTTCAATGGTGCGGCTGCCAAATTCTTTGTCGGAGGATCATCACTTTGAGTAAATTCAGAAGCATTAAATACAGAACTCTGATTTGGAGGAGATTTTGTCTCGGAAGTGCTAGGAAAAAATGTCGGTTTCTGACTCTGAGTTTTCCCAGATATCAAAGATGCCTTTTGCCCAGAAGATGATGAAGGCAAGACACTGGCGACTTTTGGCGTCGGCGTAGTCCAGGCAATAATTTGACCTAACACCCAATCAGTTTGGAGGGTAAGTAATAATCCCAGTGTCCCCCAAACCAGAGCAATCTTAAGTCCTTGAACATCAGGTTTATGTTCTGCTGACTGCTGGCTTTCAGTAAATAGCTGGCTTTTCAACAGGAATTTTTTCGCTGTTGCACTCGCCGTTACCATCCAATCTCGCGCTACTTCTGTGACAAAACTTTGAACTTCTTCTGTGGTTAAGTTGGGGCGCAAAATTGGTTCATTAGTCTCAGAGGTTACCAGATCGTTAACATATTTAGAAGTAGCAGCAAATTCTGGAGTTGCTTCTGGGACTAAACGTTGGCGATGCTCAAGATCAATGCCATAGCTCCAAAAAGGTTCTTTATTCCCAGCCCGGCGACCGTAGACACGTACCCCCATAATACCGGGAATTTTTAACTGGCGGATAAACTGCGTAACTTTGTTTGCTACTTGTTGACGCCCTGGACAAACAGGTGCATCACACATGATGTGCAATAAATCATTTTTGATCAGCAGGAGGACGCGAATTCCACCTGTCAATAGCCGCCAATCCAGGTCAGGATTGAGTAAGCGTTCCAGTAAAAAAATGATCGCTGGTTGATCGCCAGTATTCGCCAAATCTAGCGGCGATGTGGCAAAGACGGGATGCTTTGCAGCGGGTAAAGCCAGCCAATCAATCCAAGTGGGTTGCTTGTCGCCTGCTTTTTGTCCGTATACGGTGGCGGCGAGAATGCCTTGGGGAGCAATCGCTTCTAGCTGAGGTAAAATCGCCTCTAAGCACACTACCTTGTCGGGGATTGGGGCAGTTCCCAAGGGATCAAAAGCTGGGGTACAAAAGATATGTAGGGTTGATTCTTTAACAGAAGTTTGGACAGCAACTTTTAACTCTGACAATACCTCAGTTAATAATCGAGCGATCGCTTGGACATCCCCCCAACGCGCCCACTCCTTAAGCATCACCTCTGGTGGCGTCAAATCGACTCGCAGCAGCCAATCAGGGGCTGTTTCGCCGCTCACCTGGGAAACAATTATTGCATCTTGGTAACCGGAAAGCTTCAGATAACGCAACTTCTGCGCTATTGGTTCAGCAAGCAACGATGCATCAGGGCTATAGCTCGACTGGCAAAATATCCATAGGCGATTTTCTTCCGACTGAGAGTTCTTTGACTTATATGGCTTAATCTTTACCTGTACTGATACGCCTAATACACTTAAAGTCTCGCTAAGATACCGAGCAATGGCTTCTGGGTTACCTTGGCGTGCCAAACTTTCGTTAGAGACAATCAGCGCCCCACCCGATTGTTTTGATTTTTCCGAGTCTACTAGCAGTGCTTGCTGCACCTGCTCCAGATGCTTTTCTATTTGATTCAAGTAAACCCGATGGCACCATTTGGGGCGCTGTTCCCCTTTTCTCCGGCCATAGACAAATACTTGATATATTGAAGGTTGTTCGTTGCTTGTGAGGATATCTAAGTTTGTTTGCTGTAGTGCTTGCAGCAAATCAGACAAAGTACGCCAACGCTGAGGACATTCTGTACCTTCACAAAGAATATGAAGGTCATTTCCCCGTAATCGGACTTTCACCCCAAAAGTGTTGATCCCTGTTGCTTGGCTTACCCATTGCACTAAGGATTGCTGGCGATCTGGTAATACTGTTTTCATCGGAAGTTAACTTTACAGGAAGCGATTGTTGGGGGATAGTGCCTGCACTTGTAAACTAGAACCATAGGTTTATCACACTGTGACGGTTTTTTTTAACAATTTTGTTACCTTCGTAGCTTACAAAATCGGACAAGATAGTCTTGTACAGGTTGCGAGTCTGACTAATGTTGAGTTTTGCGTTTATTTTACTAATAGGGAGTCATAAATTAGAAGTTAGGAGTTAGGGGTTAGGAGCCAGGAGTCAGAATAATTCTATATGACTGGCTAATGACTTGTCCTTTAAAGCTAAACTTGCGTCCCATTGCGCTAACGGCCCTGATGAGCGAAACAAACAACAAGCTTATCTCATTTAAACTCCGTCTTTTGATTATTGGAGTAATCCTAATTCCTGTACAGACAAAGATTTTTCCCGTCTCTACTCTTAACTCCTGTACAGACGCCATTAATCCCGTCTCCTAACTTCTAACTCCTTTTTACTCATAATTCCCATAACCAAAAATTAGCAATGCCTTCTGCCAACCAACAACCCTCATCTAACCCCGCATCCAATCCGGATTTATTTAGCATTCCCCAGTCGTTCCTTTTACAAATAGGTACAGCGTCTATATTACTGTTGCTGATTACAGGAAAAACTACAGTAAGAGCACTAGAAGCCATAGGGGAAGCCAGTGAAGAATTATTTCGAGGCGATCGCCTACCCATTCTCGACTTCCCAGAGGATCACGAAACTGATCAAACTTAAAAAATATACACCAAATAATTATTTGCTCAGGAACAACAGGATGAGCATTAGGTGTAAAAACTAGAAGCGTAAACAGTAATTAGCTTTACAACAATAGAGAATATGGGTTCCCTTTTATACTCTTCGTCTCAAACTGCGGATATATACCCGGTGTCGGAATTATTTTTGCGTCATCGTCTCCAGGTAGTGGAAGAATTGTGGGAGTCAGTTCTCCGGCAAGAATGCGGTCAAAACATGGTAGACTTATTGCGCCAATTGCGCGATTTATGTTCACCAGAAGGACAAGCAAGAAATGACCAAGCATCCTCAGCCGTAAAATTGATTGAACAACTAAATATCAACGAAGCAATCCGCGCAGCTCGTGCTTTCGCTCTGTATTTTCAGTTGATTAACATCATAGAGCAGGAATATGAACAACGGCAGCAATTGAGTCGCTATGAGGCAGAAACAGAGGCTATAGCGCCAGAAACAGCATCAAATGTTAACTATTCCTCCAATCAAAGAGAAGATGACGCGCCTGTTAGCAGGGGAATAGCAGCAGAGTTACTGAGAAAGAGTTATCTAGAAAAAGCGCCAGTCAAACCAAAAGGTACTTTCGCTGCTTTGTTTCCCTATTTATTCAAACTGAATGTACCACCCCAGCAAATTCAACGTCTAATTGCACATCTGGATGTGCGCTTAGTTTTCACAGCGCACCCGACAGAAATTGTTCGTCATACCATCCGAGATAAGCAGCGACAGGTGGTACAACTATTACAAAAACTGGATGCCTTGGAAAACCACTCTGGTAGCACACCAGGAGCATATCCTTGGGAAGCAGCAGATGTGCGCGAACAATTGCTCGAAGAAATTCGGCTGTGGTGGCGCACAGACGAACTTCACCAGTTCAAACCCACTGTGCTGGATGAAGTAGATTATGCCCTACACTACTTCCAAGAAGTTTTATTTGATGGCATTCCCCAACT
Source organism: uncultured Nostoc sp. (assembly GCF_937863485.1). Classification (GTDB taxonomy): domain Bacteria; phylum Cyanobacteriota; class Cyanobacteriia; order Cyanobacteriales; family Nostocaceae; genus Nostoc. The sequence goes on from NZ_CALMFY010000043.1 coordinate 102,395, forward strand.
GTATAAACGTTTCAAACACACTCTATCCAACACCTTTCCTTGGCTAGAACCACCGAGTAAAAACTTTTGCTCTTTCGGCTCCTGGGTAGGCTCAGACAGGGATGGGAACCCATCAGTCACACCAGAAATCACCTGGCAGACAGCTTGCTATCAGCGCAAAATGGTGCTGGGGAGATATATTCAGTCAGTGAAAAATCTGATTGAATTGTTGAGTGTGTCGATGCACTGGAGTGATGTATTACCAGATTTGCTGGAATCTCTAGAGTTGGATCAGTCCCAGTTGAGTGAGGTATACGATGCACTGGCGCTGCGTTATCGACAAGAACCGTATCGGCTGAAACTGGCTTATGTACTCAAACGGCTAGAAAATACTCGCGATCGCAATCTAGCTTTGTATAATCGGGAAACGCCAAAAAATCAAGATAGTCCCCTATATCTTTCGGGAGCCGATTTTTTGGCAGAACTGCGAATGATTCAGCGCAACTTGACAGAAACCGGCTTAAGTTGTCGAGAATTAGAAAATCTGGTCTGTCAGGTAGAAATTTTTGGTTTTAACTTGACACAGCTAGATATCCGCCAAGAATCATCCCGCCACGCCGATGCGCTCAATGAGATCCTAGAATACCTGCAAATATTATCTCAACCTTACAACGAACTATCTGAGGAGCAAAGAGTCGCTTGGCTCACAGGAGAACTGCAAACCCGGCGGCCGTTAATTCCGGCAGAATTGCCATTTTCTGAAAAAACCAACGATGTAATTGAAACCTTTCGCGTTGTGCGATCGCTGCAACAAGAATTTGGTCTCAGCATTTGCCAAACTTACATTATCAGCATGTGCCGCGACGTGAGCGACGTGCTAGAAGTACTACTGTTAGCCAAAGAAGCCAGACTTTTTGACCCCGCCATTGCTGTGGGAACTATTCAAGTTGTCCCCCTATTTGAGACAGTAGAAGACTTACAACGCTCCAGAAGCGTCATGCAGAAACTGTTTGAACTCCCGTTATATCGGGCTTTGTTAGCCGGCGGCTACGAACAGACAAAAGCAGAGGATGCCGACGAAAATTCATCCTCCCCTGCCTCCCCCCTCTCCTTTAACTTGCAAGAAGTGATGCTGGGGTATTCTGACAGCAATAAAGACTCTGGTTTTTTAAGTAGCAACTGGGAAATTCATAAAGCTCAAAAATCACTGCAAGAAATAGCAGAAAATTATGATCTAAATTTGCGGATTTTCCACGGACGCGGCGGTTCTGTAGGACGGGGTGGGGGCCCTGCTTACGAGGCGATTTTGGCTCAACCGGGTCATAGTATCAATGGGCGAATCAAAATTACTGAACAAGGAGAAGTTTTGGCTTCCAAATACTCCTTGTTGGACTTGGCTTTGTACCACATGGAAACCATCACCACTGCTGTGATTCAAGCTAGCCTGCTGCGGACAGGGTTTGATGATATTGAACCCTGGAATGAGATTATGGAAGAATTAGCAGCGCGATCGCGTCAACATTATCGGGCTCTAATCTACGAACAGCCTGATTTTGTTGACTTCTTCCACCAAGTAACCCCCATTGAAGAAATTAGCCAGCTACAAATTAGTTCTCGTCCAGCCCGGCGTCCATCTGGTAAAAAAGATTTAAGTAGTCTGCGAGCTATTCCTTGGGTATTTAGCTGGACACAAACTCGCTTTTTGCTGCCTTCCTGGTACGGCGTTGGCACAGCTGTGCAAAACTTCTTGAACGAAGAACCAGAAGAACACTTGAAATTGCTACGTTACTTTTACGTTAAGTGGCCCTTTTTCAAGATGGTGATTTCTAAGGCGGAGATGACCTTGGCAAAAGTAGATATGCAAATGGCACACCACTACGTCCAAGAATTGTCAAAACCAGAAGATCAAGTTCGTTTTACCAAGGTTTTTGAGCAAATTGCTAGCGAGTTCTATCTTACAAGGGATTTGGTGTTAAAAATCACCGACCACAATCGATTGTTAGATGGTGATCCTGTCTTGCAACGATCTGTGCAGTTACGCAATGGCACAATTGTCCCCTTGGGATTTATTCAAGTTTCCCTACTCAAGCGCCTACGACAGTCCCAAAATACTACGGCTACTTCTGGAATCATCCACTCTCGTTACAGCAAAGGCGAGTTACTGCGAGGAGCATTGTTAACTATTAATGGGATTGCAGCCGGGATGAGAAATACAGGTTGATTTGGAAGGGGGAGCAGGAGGGAAATAACCAATACAACTCTTCTCTACGAGAGGCTGCGCCAAGGAGAGGCTGGCGCTTAGGGCGTAGCTATGCCGTAGGCTTTACGGCAACTCTTAGAGACGCTCTTGCGTTCGCTCAGTACAAGTGCCTAATACCCAATACCAATAGATTTCTTGCATAAATGCTTAAATTGTCATGTTGAGCAAAGCGAAACAGAGTAGTGAGATTCTTCTCTTGACTTTTGACTTTTGACTTTTGACTTCCTCGAACGCAAGAGCGTTCCGTAGGGAAGGGGCTGACATTCCTGATTTTTTGACTTTTGCAAGAGGTCTAATGATTAAAAACAGAATTTTAATTTGCACTTTTTTGGCGCTGTCATCAGGTTTTATTGGTGCTTACACCAGTGGGCAAATTACCATCATGCTGCATAGCCAAAAGTGCCAAAACCAACCTTGGGGTTTCAAGGAGATGTGCAACGCTTGGATGACACCAGGAGCAATATGGCAAGGTAGCACAACAGGACTATGGACAGGCACAGTCTTAGGGGCCTTTGTTGGTGGTTTGATTACGCGACAAGCTCGTGATTAGTCTATAGGACTTACGCAAAATATCTCTCAAACTCTGATTTCTCCGTGCCGCGCCAGTTGCTTCTCCTAAGGGAGACGCTGCGCGTAGCAAGATCCCTGTAGGGGTACAAGTCGGGGAACCGCAGACGCTCTCTACGAGACGCTACGCGAACGCAGGCTCGCTACCGCTGCGCTATCGCCCTTGGCGTCTCCCCTTCTCCCAAAGGGAGAGGCTAGCGCCAAGGGAGAAGGGTGCACTGGCTTCTCTGTGCCTCTGCGGTTTCGTTATTCCGTAACTTGTGCGTAAGTCCTAGTCTATTGACTACTTAATCAAACGTGAGTTCGACAAACATCTCCCTGCCTTGAACTAAAGTTGAAGTCTGTGCCTCTGCGAGTCGGACAGGGACGGTTTTGTGTATAAAATAGAGGTTTTTTGATTCAGATCATTAGACTATTAATCCTCCGCAGAAAAAAGCTGTCAGCAAGGCTGGTAAAATCTACCTATAGCGAAGAAGAACAAATCACCATGCCTACCGAAACTAACCCAGAAAATAAAACTACCACAGGTGCTGATGCTATTGATGAAGCGATCGCACAGGGAATTGATTTTGATGGTTCTCCGATTCCGCCTGCCAAGCTAGAACTTTATGGTAAAGTCATGGCGCTAGAAGGCAATAGACAGCGCAGTGGCGTATCTAATACTATGCGATCGCGCATTGTGCGAATTGGTGCAAAACACATTCCCCAAGCAGAACTCGACCAATTACTTGTAGATGCTAGTTTCGCACCCCTAAAAGAGAAAGAAATTGCCTTTTTCTATGGCGGCAAATAAATGTTGATGTTTGACAGCAGTTTTCATTTATTTGAACTACATATGTTGTAAGCTCATAGCAATGCTCATTGGTGTCAACTTAACATTAAAAGGGCAATTATAAACCGCATCTACACAAATAAAACCCGCCTATGCAAGTTTCAAAACCTTGATTTCCCGTTAGTCCTTGGAGGCGGACGAGAGTTTGTGTAGCCGCAACTTCCAGTTGCCCTAGCTCTAAGTTTACACGGATGAACAATGCTGTGCCCCTACAGTTTTGTCTCAGCTATTTAGTGAAATGGTATAACCCATCAACTCAGTTCTTTACCTCAGACATTCTAAATTGCCATCGGTATTTTGGCTTCTTCAATCTTTTCTTGATCGAGTTAAAAAGTATATCTTCAGCAAGATATTGTCAACTTTTCCTTGTATTTGAATTGGTACACAGCTATATGTACTTTAGTAATAGCTGAAAGACTTGGAGAACACATGTCAGAAACTACGTCAAATTCAGAAATGCTATACCGAGTTCTTGGCAGTACAGGAGAGAAAGTTTCTGCGATTGGACTGGGTGGTTGGCACATTGGCTTAAAAGATGTTGATGAGCAACTGGCTATCCGAATTGTTAGAACAGCCATTGATCGTGGCATCACCTTTATGGATAACAGTTGGGATTACAACGATGGAATCAGCGAGATTCGCATGGGAAAAGCGCTGCGCGATCGCTATCGAGACAAAGTGTTCCTGATGACGAAAATCGATGGTCGCTCTAAGAAAGAAGCAGCAAGACAACTAGACGAATCACTTCAACGCCTACAAGTTGATTACATTGATCTTGTGCAGCATCATGAAATAATTCGATACGAAGACCCACATCGAGTTTTCGACGAAGAAGGGGCGAATGCTGCCTTGATTGAGGCGAAAGAAGCCGGCAAACTCCGATACATTGGCTTCACTGGGCACAAAGACCCGTATATTCATTTGCACATGCTGGAAGTTGCAGCCACTTATGGGTTTAAATTTGATACGGCTCAGATGCCGCTTAATGTGATGGATGCCCACTACCGAAGCTTTGCAAAGCTGGTTGTGCCAGAACTGGTCAAACAAAACATCGGCGTTCTGGGGATGAAAAGTTTGGGAAACGGTATTCTTTTACGCTCAAATACTGTAACGCCAATTGAGTGTTTACAATATGCTTTGAATCTGCCCACATCGGTTGTGATTACCGGAATTGATAGCATGGAGATTCTAGAGCAAGCGTTTGAAGCAGTGCGGACGTTCCAGCCAATGAACGACGAACAGGTGCGATCGCTCTTAGCAAAAACGGCAGAAGCAGCATCACGCGGCGAGTTTGAGCCTTTTAAAACCTCATCAATTTTCGATAGCACTGCCCAAAATCCAGATTGGCTGGGATCGGAGCCACAGCGCCTCCAGGAATTCATGCCAGCGTAATTGCAGAGTAGATTGCATTAGTTGACACAACTGGTTTAAAACTGGGGAATTATGTTGCTTTTTGAATTGCTTTATAATAGACCAGTGCTAGAGTCTCAACCATGATCACGGGAGTTGTCCAAATCTCCATCGTTGGGATTGCATAGCGTATTTTCCGAAACAGTGTGTCGCCCCAGTTACGCTGTAAACAAGGTATTTGGGCAAGGTCAAGAAACCTTCCTAAGTACAGCATTTCATTAATTCGTAGCGAATTAAATTTGGCAATACCTTGCAATGCCAATGCATCGAGATGCAATGTTAATGCGTCCCTCTGCAATATTAATGCATCGAGATGCAATCTTAAAGCGTCGGCTGCAATGTTAATGTGTCCCTCTGCAATGCCAATGCGTCGGCTGCAATGTTAATGCGTCCCCCTGCAATATTAATGCATCGAGATGCAATCTTAAAGCGTCGGCTGCAATGTTAATGTGTCCCTCTGCAATGCCAATGCGTCGGCTGCAATGTTAATGCGTCCCCGTGCAATGCCAATGCATCCCCCTCCATTAAAAACGCTACTACGCAAAACTGTACTAAGTCGCCTCCATGACGTTGTTGTTCTTTGATGAATAGTTAAATCACATCAACATATTTGGGATCTTTGATGTGCTGTGCATAGTTTTTAGCAGCAGCCAGCAAGTGCAAAAACTGACTGTAAAGCTCTTAGACTGTAATTGCGATCGCAGCCCCACACTTTGGGCATTTGGAAAGTAGCCGCAAAAGGAAGCTTAAACTAACTGCCTCCACAAGTTATAAAGTATGTGTAGATCAAACAGCGAGTATGTTGAGAAAAAAATCTGTATGACAAGCCATCAAGAGACACTACCTAGTAACGAATCCGTCAATCAGCTAATCGCCGAGACGACAAGTATTAACCATCTGGAGGTAATTGAAAATGTCATCGACTCTTTGGAACAAGATGACAGTGCGATGGTTAGCCACACTCCAGAGGGTGGTTATCTCTGGAAGTTCAAGTACGGAAGTGTGCAAGTATTTGTCCAACTCAACGGCACAAGCGATGAAGACACCATAACGGTTTGGTCTGCGGTGCTAAATTTACCTGCTAAAGATGAACCTAAGTTGATGCGGTATCTGTTGGAGTTGAATTGCTCTAGTACTTTTGAAGCGCGTTTTGGTATTATTGAAAACCGAGTGGTTGTGATTTCAACACGCACCTTAGCAGAGTTATCTCCTGGCGAAGTGTCTCGGCTGATTACCATTGTGGCAACCATCGCTGATAATAACGATGAAGCTTTACAATCAGAATTTGGTGCGACTTAAGGAATTTTGGATTTTGCGAAAAGTTGTAAGGAGGGTTTCCCTCCGTGGCAAACTTTTCAAGACGGATTTTGGATTTTAGATTGGGCTTTTGCTGCATCGGATGCATAGTAATCAAGTGTGGCGACTAATTCCTTTGCTAGAGGCGGGTGGCAATGTGCAAATGGCAATTGACCGCTGGTTATTAGAACAGCACCAGTCTGGAAAGCATCCGCCAACTCTGCGCTTTTATACCTGGTCGCCACCTGCTATTTCTCTCGGCTATCATCAACGCCAATACCCTGAATATTGGCAATATTTAACTTGGCAAGGGCAAAAACTGGATTTAGTGCAGCGTCCTAGCGGTGGACGGGCGGTGCTACACCAAGGTGATTTAACTTACGCTGTAGTCACATCTGGACTGACGGGTAGTCGCCTCCAGATGTACGAAAAAATTTGTGAGTTTTTGATTCAAGGCTGGCGATCGCTCGGCGTAAAATTAGATTACGGTACGGCTGGGCGAGGTTACATCCACAACCCTAACTGTTTTGGCACCGCTACCAGTGCAGATTTAGTTTTGCCAGATGGTGCCAAACTCATTGGTAGCGCTCAACTGCGACGTGGTGGGGTAATTTTGCAACATGGTTCTATCCGTTTGCAACCGGATGCTGAACTGTTTGCTCAAGTATTTGGTGCAGAATCTTTTACAACTGTACAACTGCCTCAAAGTCTGAGTGTGGAAAAGATTATTGCAGCTTTAATTGCCGCAGCTAGTAATTGTTTTGATATGCAGATAGAGGTGAAACCCCTCTCGTCATCTGAGTGGGAAGAAATTTTGGCAAAACCGATTTCGGAGGCTGGTTCTCAGATCATTTGATGGGATAGAAATAGAACAGAATTTAAAAATGAGCACAAATTCAGTTTTTAAACAAATCATTGCAATGGGCGGTGGAGGCTTTTCAATGGAACCTGAAAACCCTCTGCTGGATCAATATATCCTGGGATTATGCAAAAACAGGACTTACGCAAGAACTCTCTGAAACTCTTATTCCTTTGTGTCCTTTGCGTCCTTTGCGGTTCCTTTTATCATGATTTTGCGTAAGTCCCGAAAAAGAAAAGACCGAAGATTTGTTTTATCCCTACAGCAAGTGGTGATTCCGACAAATATATTGTGAAATTCTACTCAGCTTTTGTGCAGCTTCTATGTCAGCCATCTCATTTGTCCTTATTTAACCCGTTTACATCAGACTTTGGTTTTTCGTTCTTGAGCAGGACATTATTTATGTAGGAGGTGGAAACACTAAAAATCTAATTGCTCTTTGGAAAGAGTGGGGACTTGACCATATTTTGAGAGAAGCTTGGGAAAGTGGTGTTATTCTTTCTGGCTTGAGTGCAGGCTCTATTTGTTGGTTTGAAGAGGGAGTGACAGACTCTATTCCTGGGAACATGACTGTATTACAGTGTCTTGGCTTTCTAAAAGGTAGTAATTGTCCTCACTACGACAGTGAGCCAAGAAGAAAACCTGCTTACCATCAACTTTTATCAGCAGGACTTATTAGCTCTGGATATGCTGTAGACGATGGGGTTGCTCTCCATTTTGTTGGAGATAAATTGGAAAAAGTTGTGAGTTCACGTCTGCAACCCAAAGCCTATACTCTAGAAAGAGTAGATCAGACGGTTAAGGAAACGATTTTAGAACCTATATATTTGGGAAAAAGCTAATAATTTTCAGCGTGAAAATCTTGAGTAATTAGGGCAGTATCATCTTTAAGATACCCTGCTGCCACACAATCATCAATTACTTGCAAAACAAACGGCCAAAGTTTCGGCGCACCCGTTTCTACTGGCGCTACCCGTTTCATCACTTGATCGCGCCTAATGCCATGAATACGCCAAGTCCCACCCTGAGTTTGCTGATTATGCAGCAAGGGTTGTATACGGTCTAGGGCTGCGGCAAACTTAGCAGTGGGTGTTTCCCCTGTTTCAAACTCATCCCAAAGTAAACGCAACTCGCTACCTTGATCTGCTGGCAAAAATCCGAATAAGCGTAACGCTGCTTGTGCTTCTCTTGCTGCCTTGCTCTCATTACCCTGCACATCGTAACAAAAGGTGTCACCTGCATCAATTTCTACCAAATCGTGAATTAGCAGCATTTTGATGGCATGGAATATATCAACACTCTCTGGGGCATATTCTGCTAATACAATTGCCATCACTGCTAAATGCCAAGAGTGTTCGGCACTATTTTCCCAGCGTGATCTATCAGTAAGTAGAGTTTGCCGGATCACCTGTTTCAGTCGATCAATCTCGATGATGAACTGAATTTGTTGAGTCAGCCGATTGATTTGCACCTTGAATTTCTAGTTTTGTAGGTGATTATCTCAAAAACTCTAGCGCATGTGCAAGAAATTTTTTCTGCATACCAACTAAAAAATGCCTGGGAGTGTTGCCGTGTTTCCACCCCAGGCATCTTTTATTCTTAACTTGCTCCTCACACAAATCTAAAATATCACTACATCTATCAAAGGGCAAGTATATCGAGTGACACTTTCTAAACTGCACCGCTAATCCAATTTTTAAATACGAATTAAAAAATGCCTGGGAGTGTTGCCGTGTTTCCACCCCAG
>NZ_CALMFY010000043.1:111444-172932 GCF_937863485.1 uncultured Nostoc sp.
TGGGAGTGTTGCCGTGTTTCCACCCCAGGCGCTCTTTATTTATAACTTACTCCTCACACACGATTAGACAATATCATTAACTCAATCAGAAAGCAAGGATATTGTGTGACACTTTATAAACTGCACACCTGATGGGCAAGAATTAGTGTAAAAAGTGACGTACACCCGTGAATACCATCACCAAACCCAGTTCGTTAGCAGCTTTGATTGAATCTTGATCGCGCAAACTTCCCCCTGGTTGGACAAGGGCTGTAATTCCTGCTGCTGCGGCTGTTCTGACTGAATCATCAAAGGGGAAGAATCCATCGCTGGCCAGAATTGCACCTTTGGCTTTTTCTCCAGCTTGTTCTAGGGCAATTTTAACTGAGCCGACGCGGTTCATTTGACCAGCACCTACTCCTAGTGTAGTCCGATCGCTCGTGACAACAATGGCATTAGATTTAACGTGTTTGCAAACTTTCCAAGCAAAGAGCAATTCGGCTAATTCGCTAGCGGTGGGTTGACGTTCGGTGACTACTTGCCATTGATTGGTATCAGCAATCACATCATCGCTAGATTGGACAAGGAAACCACCTGCGATCGCTTTCACTGTATCCTTAGGGCCACTGCTCAAATCAGGTAGAGTTAAAACCCGCACGTTAGATTTTTTGCTAAGGATTTCTTGAGCTTTTGGATCACAACTTGGTGCTACTACACATTCTAAAAATGTTTTAGTTAACTCGCTGGCCGTAGCCGCATCAATCGGACGGTTGAGTGCGACAATCCCACCAAAGGCAGAAGTAGAATCAGCATTGAAAGCTTTTTGGTAAGCTTCAGAAATACTGCTTCCCAGCGCTGTACCACAGGGATTTGTATGTTTAATAATCGTTGCTGCTGGAGTATCAGTGAATTCAGCAATAATTCGGCGTGCAGCTTCTAAATCAACTAAGTTATTGTAACTAAGTTCTTTGCCTTGCAGTTTTGTAGCGGCTGTCCATCCCGTTGGGGTAGTACCAGTTTGATACCACGCGGCGGGTTGATGGGGGTTCTCGCCGTAACGCAGAGATTGCAATTGTGTACCGCTAAGGGTATGCTGCTGTGTTCCTGCGAGATAAGATGCGATCGCTTGATCGTAACTAGCAGTGTGCGAAAACCCTTTTAATGCCGCCTTTTGCCGAAACTCTAAAGATGCTTCGCCGTTATTTTGCCGCAATTCCTGCAAATACTCGTCATACTGCGCTGGATCGGATAATACTGTCAGATGGGCGAAGTTTTTCGATGATGCCCGTAGCATAGCAGGGCCACCGATATCAATTTGCTCAACAGCTTGGGATAATGTCACCCCTGGTTTAGCAATAGTTTCCTCAAAAGGATATAGATTTACTACCACTAAATCAATCGGGCGAATTTGGTTATTTTCTAAATCTGTAATATCTTGGGGAACATCTCGCCGGGCCAAAATCCCGCCATGAATCCGGGGATGCAGCGTTTTGACTCGGCCACCTAAAATTTCTGGAGAACTTGTGTAATCTGCAACTTTGGTAACTGGGAGTCCTGCATCTTTGAGGGCTTGGGCTGTTCCTCCACTGCTGATTAAATCAAAGTCAAATTCTTCAACCAAGCTACGGGCTAGGTCAATTAAACCAGTTTTGTTAGATACACTCAGCAGGGCTAGACGCGCCATTGATCAATTCCTTAAAAGTGGGCTAGGAGCGAAGGATCTCAAGTTTTGCATAAGCTTTGGTTCACTTCAAGACCATTAGGAATCATTATGATATCCGGTAGTGGCGTGACAACAAAAGGAGTAGGACAGGTTCTCCGTACCTCTGTTGACATTGAACAGTCTGGGCTAGCAAGGAGAAAAAGTTAGATAATATCATGTCCGGGTGATTACTTATAATAAAATCTATCAATGTAGATTGGGTTGTAGCTTGCTTCCCGCAGGGTACGCCAGTCAAACCTAACATTACAGCAGATTTTCTTGAAATATAGACATCTAAGTAAATATTCAGTTCAAAGGGGAAATCTTTGAAGAAAAATTCCTAACCCTCAAGGGTCATATGAAAGAATGTCGAAACGTCAACATTTGGCGAATTTTTGTGTGCTCAAACAGCACTAACTGCAACTTGAGAACTTAATTTACTCAAAACAATCGATTTAGGTAGGAAAAAGTTATGGCAAATATCATTGGAACCAACGGGAATGATACCCTACTGGGCACTAACGGCGCCGATACAATTAATAGTAATAGTAGGCAATGATATCCTCATAGGCGGCAAGGGTAATGATATCCTCATAGGCGGCAAGGGTAATGATAGCCTAATTGGAGGATCTGGTACTGATACCTTTGCTTTCAATAGTTTCAATGAAGGCATTGATAGACTTGATGACTTCAAAGCGACTAATGAACTCATTCAAGTAACGGCTGATGGTTTTGGTGGCGGGTTATCAATCGGTTCACTTAAGACAAGTCAGTTTACCCTCGGAGCATCTGCAACCACTAGCACTCAGCGATTTATTTACAACAATATTACAGGTGCATTGTTCTTTGACCAAGATGGCAGTGCAAGTGCCTTTACTCAGGTACAATTTGCACAATTATCGGCTGGGTTGTCACTAACCAAAAACAATTTTGCGGTTGTTGGCCCTGTGATTGGCGTGTTCGACGAGGGTTAACGGTTTATCACTCTAGGAGGATGTTTGAAAAGTCCTCTAAGCGAAGAGCAAAACATTTTAGATACCCTTAAATCCATGCCACTTACTTATGGAGAAACCCCCAAGTGGAGCGACTGGTGTGGGCTAGGGGGGATCAAGAAATGCCTAAAGCACCAGCGTCTTGAGCAAAAAACAAGTCGGTACTAGCCTTTTTTCTAGGTTTTCTTGCCTGCGACTTCGTGAGAGGATTGACCCAGTATTTAAACAAAGCTTAAGCATACTGTTTTTAAATACATCGTAGATCCCCAATTTCATAGGAGTGGCTAACAGTTGTAAATAGCGAACTGAAGAATAAAGTAGCCTTGATTACTAGCGCAAATAAGGGTCTAAGACTAGAGATGAGTCGTCAACTGAGACAACATGGATTGACGATTCTGATCGCAGCCCGAAATTTAGAAGCAGCAAAAACGGTAGCCACTAACTTGCATAATCAAGGAGTCTCATCTGTGGCGATCGCTCTTGACACAACTGACAGTACTCAAATTCAGTCTGCTTTTCAAGAGATTAGTGACACTTTTGGTAAACTGGATATCTTGATTAATAATGCAGGTGTGTTTCTAGATGGCGACTGGTTAATCAGTAATGCCACTTCTGTTTCAATAAACATTATTCAACAGACATTCAACACCAACTTTTTTGGCTTGGTAGAACTGACTCAAGTACTGCTACCGTTAATTTTAAACAGTCCTAGTGGTCGTAATTGTCAATATGTCTAGTATTGAAGGCTCATTGACACTTCATGCTACTCCCAATTCACCAATTTATGATTCTAAACCATTTGCTTACAATGCTTCTAAAGCAGCAGTCAACGCATTCACCATCCATTTAGCCCATGAGTTACGCAATACTCCTGTGAAAATTAATAGCGCTCATCCAGGTTGGGTGAAAACTGAATTGGGGGTGAAGGCGCAATGATGGATATCACAGGAGGGGCGAAAACGGACGTTGAGTTAGCGATGCTCCCTGACGATGGGCCGAGTGGTAGCTTTTTTCATCTTGGTGAACCAGTCCCTTGGTAAAAAGTTTAGCCAATAAGGTGGGTGTCTCTGGCAAAGTGGCATCCGTTTCGTAATACTAAGTCTACTTCAAGAGATAGGATCTACTAAAAGAGTAGGATTTTAGGAGTAAACCTCTGTCTTTACAAGCTATCACCGTTAAGAGAGAAACTTCTCAACCCCCCGCAGGCTTAATTGTCACCTTGCATGGTTGGGGAGCTAATGCTGAGGATGTAGCATCATTGTTACCCTTGATCAACTTACCTGATTACCAATTTGTATTACCTGATGCACCTTTTCCTTATCCCTATTCCCCTGTAGGAAGGGCATGGTATGACCTGCGGGTGGAAAATATGTATCAAGGGTTGGCAGAAAGTCGGCAACTGCTAACTGATTTCTTGCAATCTTTAGAAATCAGCACTGGTGTACCTTTATCACGCACCATTTTAAGTGGATTTTCTCAAGGCGGAGCAATGACTTTAGATGTCGGCTCAAAATTACCCCTAGCAGGTTTAGTTGTCATGAGTGGGTATTTACATCCTGATGCACTAACGGCAGCTAAAAGTGGGATTCCGCCGACTTTAATCAGCCACGGAAAATATGATGAAGTTGTGCCACTGCAAGCTGCTTTGAAGGCACGCGAAACTCTAAAGTCTCTAGGAGTGGCAGTAGAATACCACGAATTTGACATGGGGCATGAAATAAATCCACAAACGTTAAAGGTACTACGGAATTTTATTGTGAATACAATTAGCTAGTCAGGATTACGAATTTTTTATAAATTCTGGTATAAACGCTGAAAATTTTCATGAAATCAATGACCTCTAATGAGTAAGATATATAGGGTGGCTGCGAAAGAGCGCAACTTAACCCATGCTGAAGGCGAGTGCTGCATAAGGGAGGGGCAAGCATTATGACAACTCTAAGCATTTCCAAGAAAGAAATTGCTGCCATGACTGCGGCAGAAGTAGAAGAACTAGCTACACGTCTGGAGCTAGATAATTATAGTAATGCTTTTGAGGGTTTGAATGATTGGCATTTATTGCGAGCGATCGCATTTCAGCGTCCAGAGTTAGTTGAACCCTATATCTACCTGTTAGACTTGGAACCCTACGATGAAGCGTAGTTGAGAGTTAGGAGTTGGGAGTAGAGACACGAAAAATCTTTGTCTGTACAGGAGTTAGGACTTGGAAATTAATATTCGTAACTACTTGCTCCTAAGTTACTACTTACTCCTAACTTTTTACCATGACTAATCCAAAATTGAACAGGGTTCTAATTGGAGTATGCGGCGGTATCGCCGCATACAAAATTTGTGAACTAGTTTCGACGCTGTTTAAAACTGGGGTGGAAATCCGAGTCATCCTTACGCGTTCGGCGCAAGAATTTATCACGCCTTTAACTTTAGCCACCCTATCCCGTCATCCCGCCTACACAGATGATGATTTCTGGAAACCAACTCACTCTCGTCCGTTGCATATTGAGTTGGGTGAATGGGCAGATGTCATGGTAATTGCCCCCTTGACAGCTAATACATTAGCAAAGTTAGCCTACGGGATGGCTGATAATTTACTCACAAATACTGTGCTGGCTTCTACTTGTCCGGTGCTGTTAGCACCCGCAATGAATACGGATATGTGGGAACAGCTATCAGTGCAGCGGAATTGGCAACAGCTATTGATAGATAGCCGATATCATGGGATGAGTACAGCATCGGGTTTATTAGCGTGCGATCGCATCGGTGCTGGTAGATTAGCAGAACCTCCAGAAATTTTGGCTCACATCCAATCGTTGTTACACACTCAAGGCAAACAAGATTTAGTCGGTAAACGAGTGTTAATTAGTGCTGGGGGAACGCGAGAGTTTCTTGACCCAGTGAGGTTTGTTGGTAATCCTTCCACAGGTAAAATGGGATTAGCTTTAGCGCAAGCCGCACTTCACCGAGGCGCAAGTGTAACCCTGGTGCATGGGCCAGCTAATTGGGATGTTCCATTGGAAGTGCAAGCAATTCCCGTCATTAGTGCCGAGCAAATGCAGCACGTCATGGTGGAATGTTTACCCAACGCTGATGTAATTGTCATGTCAGCAGCCGTGGCAGATGTGAAGCCACGAGATTATAGTACAGAGAAATTGCCTAAGCGATCGCTCCCCAAAGCCTTACCCTTGGAACCTGTACCGGATATAATCGCCCAATTAGCAAAACTTAAACAGCCGCATCAGATATTAATTGGCTTTGCAGCACAAACTGGAGATATTGTCAACCCTGCATTAGAAAAGTTAGAGAGTAAAAAATTAGATGCTATTGTTGCCAATCCCATCGATCAACCTGATAGTGGTTTTGGGAGCGATAATAATCAAGCGATATTTTTAGATAGCCAAGGAAATCAGCTAGCGATCGCACCTTGTTCTAAATTACAAATGGCACATCATTTATTTGATTTTGTCCTATTTTGACCAAGTTCCCCAATCCCCAGTACCGTGCCAAGACACAAAAATTTCTCTTTGCGTTTTGTTGATCTATTGACATTCTAAATTACATCATTTAGTGTAAACAATAATTGATGTAATAAATATCCGATTACAGTTATGTACTTTGAGGACGTGCGTCAGTGGCAGGGAACTGCGGAGGCTCTGGCAAAAGAGCTAAAACGCCAGATTAAACAGCTTGAACTGTCTATAGAATCACCTGCCCTGCGTACCGTTCGGTCGTGGAGAACGAAACAACTTTTATCACAACTTAAAGGGCAAGAATTTGGATTTCGGCAGATTTTGGAGGGATTGGCAACTGCTGTCCTATTAAAGAAAGGTTGGACACTTGCAGCAATTACTCAAGTTTTGCCTTCCTTTCCTGAAGATGCTTTAGAGAGGCAAATTATTGCAGAGGCTCAAGGACATGATCCCACATGGCTACCTGCAATTTCAGCAACCTCTTTGCTTCTGCCTACAGGACACCGCCTAGCGATGGATTTGGCTGAAGATGCTGTAGTGTTACTTGCTCAGGGAATTCTTCGGCAATATGACCGGGTTCTCCCAGGTAGAGAAATTGTGCGCCAAGAGGATAATACTCTGCCACCAGAACTCTATCAAGCAATGTGCAAATTAGGTCGTCTATATATTGAAGAAGGACAAAGCGATCGCGCTGCTTGCGTGCATACTGTTTTGGATAACGCTCGATACTCTCTTGGTTGCGATCGTTGGCAGTTAGAGGTTTTTAGCCAATCAGATTTTCGCTTTTCTAGCGTTACCTTAATCGATCCAGATTTACGAGTACCTACTTCAGACTGTGCAGAAATTGCCAACCTAAGCGGGGGTTTTGGAGAAGATAATGTGATTGAGCATCGTTTATATACTGACTTATGCCAAGCAACTGAACGATTGGGCAGTCGTCGCCAACACAAAGCTTACACCGCGCTAAGAGAGTTGTTTGGCAGGTACTCTTTAATAGGAGAACGGCAACTATTAGATTACTTGGTTGAAAATGACTTGACCCCTTTACAGGGAATGCTCATTGAGAAATTCTTCGACTTAGTGCCAGATATCTGGCTAGTTGATGGACTAGCACATCGCTGTGCCCACTGTGGCACACTGATGCGATCGCATCCCAACAAAAAACTTTTTTCACAAGGGCGGTGTCCAATTCGCCAGTGCATTGGCCACAACTCACCAAAAGTATCTGAAAAACTAGATCCCAAAGACATTTTACGAATTGCAGAGCCGCGAATTCTCACCTACTGGACAGGCCCAGCAATTGACGAATTAGCTATTTTTGATACAGCCCGACACAATAAGCTCAATGCTGAACTTTACCCGGAGTCTGATTTATGCGATGTGGCAATTAATGAACGGGCAATTGGAATTGATGCTAAATCTTACACAAGTCCCGTAACTCTGGCTTTGCGTCTCAATCGTAGTATTGGCGGGTTGATTCACTATCGTCGCCGCATTCTTGCTGTGAGCGATCGCTTAATCGAGGACAACCCAAGCTACATTTCTACCCTCATCTCAACACTAGATAAAAAGGGCGATCCCGCCAGTTTAGAAATTATGTCAGTTTCCTCTGTAATTGATTTTTTAAAAAAGATGCCTTATGCGAACCAAACCTGATTTTTGGAAAGGTGCAGACCGAATTTGCTGGTATTGCGTTTTGATGAAGGAGTTTATTAATACTGATTCACTGGAGTACGCGCCACTAGTGATGTCAGGCATGGCAAGCATTTTGAATGCACCTGTATTTGAACAAGCTCGTCAAGCTATTTTCAATATGCGGCAGATGTCACTGACTTTTGTTACACAGCAGTCAGTTAAACACGCAATTGCTCTCTATAACAATCATCATTACTGCAACCACACTAAAGGGACGTATGAGATTGATATTGAAACACTTCACTTTAAAAGAACAGACCCTTTAGAAGATTCTTTAATTACACAAGCGCGTCAAATTCTTAGTAACCCTCTGCCATACGACTCGTATGGTTTTACATTTGCCGATCCTCGTCAGCAGATGGCGGTTGCGTTAGGTGAAGAGTCAACAGCAGTAAGAATGCCGATCACTCCAATTACCGCCCCTATTGCTGTGCGTCGCACACATTCCCTCAACCGTCAACCAAGAGGAAAGATTCGCATTCCCTTAAGTGAATTGCGCGATCTGGCTATTGAGATGGACGAGCGTGAAAAGCAATATCCTGAGCGACGACGTGGTAGTTGGGCAGAGCGTTTTGAACGCTTTGACCTCATGGTATCGGAGACTGGAAAAGGTCTGCGGAAAGAAAATGATGTGTTGGAATTAGAAGACATCAAGCACTTAATTGGTTTACCAGGGTCAGGTAAAACAACCATCCTCGTGTTGATAGCTGTCTGGCTGGGACTACATGACTATAAAGCAATGTTTGTGTTTCCCTCCATTGAAGTTGCTAGACAGTACATGGCTGAACTGGCATTTCATCAAGTTAAGGTGGGAATGCTGGTAGGTCAAGGCGATGAAACTCGTCGTCGTCATGCAGACAATATTGCTGAGTCTATAGCAACCGGAGGTAATGGTGGCTTTGCCCACACCTTAGAACAGGCAGAAGTTTTTGGCATGAACTGCGTTCTACCAGCTTTTTCAACTGCTGATATGTCTCTGTGGGGCTTTGGTTACGCACCTTGCAACGAGATATTGCAAGGCGGGGGGAAACAGGGAAAGATGAAGAAATGCCTGTGTCCCTTATGGACAATGTGCGGTCGCAACAAAGCACCGCGAGATTTGCTGGATTCTAATATTTGGGTTGGTCATGTGCGATCGCTCGATACTCAAATATCACCTCACGCGATTCAGGAACAAGTACGATATTTTGAATTAATTGCTCGTACCTTCGACGTAGTTGTTTTCGACGAAGGCGACATGGTGCAATCAGTGTTAGATAGTTATGGGGCAGCAACTTTAAGTATTTCAGGCTCAGAGCGATCCATTCATCGGGTAATTCTAGAACAAATCCATAACCGCTTTGCTCGTGGTGAAAACTATCGATTATTTGATCGGGATGTAGAACTTTATAGTCGTGACTTGTCAGAATTTGGCAACCATAATACTTCCTTAATTACCACCCTTCAGAATATGTCTAAGTCGCGGGTGGGAGAACGCTACGAGAATCAATTACTGACTGTATTACGGATTGTTAGCGAACTATTGAATACTTTAAAGAAATCCTCTCAGCAGAATGACATTGATGAACAAGAAGCCAAACTAGGCTTTAGCAAAAGTCGGGCACTGACTGAATTTTGGGAAGCGGCAGCATATAACGCCTTTTATGATCGCACAGGTGTTGAGAACCCTCAAGACTTTAAAGCAGATTTATGGCCTCGGATTTTAGGCTATAACCGTGAAACCCTTGAAAAGCAATGGAAAACTCTGATTAGTCATTTCCGTCGTTACCTGGCTGAAAATCTGATTAAGCGACGTGATGCGATCGTTGAAGAAATTGCCAAATTATTTCTCAAGCTCTGTTTTCCAGATCATTTACCAACAATAGAAGCAGAAGATTTAGCTAAATTACTTATAACTGTTACTTTCGTAATTTTGGGCTACCAGCGAATTGTACCAGGAACTAGAACAATGGTTGCAGAGGGATTCATTCGTGAAACCATTGGAGAGTCAACTGCATCACCAGAACTGCGAAAATTTATTCCAGAAAGCATTTTAGGTTCATTTTCTGGGGTGCAATACAGTTTTTTCAAAGCACAAACAACACGTACCGCTACCAGAAATGTGCAATTGTCCTACATTACATTTGTTGGTGCGCCCCGAATGTTAATGCACCGCTTTCATCGGTTGTTAGACGCAGATGATGGACATCTAAGCCCAGCCGTTTTAATTACCTCGGCAACTTCATTTTTGGAAGCTAGTCCCGCTTATCACATTAATGCTGGCCCGCATTATTTACTAAAACCGCGTCAGTCAAAACATAAGCTAGAACAGAGCGTTTATCGTTTCAAATGGTTTCCAGATAGTGAACGTGGTGATGAACCCCTCAAATATAGCGGTGCTGGCGAACTTCAAAACCATAATCTTAAGCGGATGGTGAATGCTCTTGTGCGCGGAGGAATTACTAAATCTGAAATTTACAAGTCTATGCGTCATTTTGATGTCAAGTTTGGTATTCGCCGCAAAGCCGCTTTAGTTGTCAATAGTTATGAACAGGCTCGCACAATCAAGAAGTATATCAATGACTATCATCCTGAGGTTGGGCAGCATACAAAGGCAATTGTTAAATCCCTCAGAGATGGAGAACAACCGCAGGATTTTATCACCTCTGCTCAGTGTGAGGCATTAGGAGACGATGAAAACTGTGATATTTTAATTTTTCCCATGTTGGCAATTAATCGAGGTGTGAACATAGTTTTCACGAAAGGGGATAGGAAGCTAGATGCCGCAATTGGCTCGATTTACTTCCTGACTCGTCCTCATCCTACCAAAGATGATATGCGGCTTTTGTACAGCTTGGCAGGACGGGCAACACAAGAATTTGATAGTCGAGTTTTTAGTGAAACAGAAGATTTAAATGCGATCGCAACTTCTTGGCAGCAATCAAGAAAAGACCTTTGGAGAACTGCCAATAGATTGTTACGTGAACCTTTAATGGCTAGCCGTTTAGGCCCTGAACTGTTCAAATCGTTTACAGCTAATCAAATGGTTGCTATTTTGCAAACAATTGGGCGCGGGATGCGGAATGGATGCCCAGTATCAGTTTACTTTGTGGATGCAGCTTGGGCTAAAAATTCAGCAGAAGATAAACCCGATTCTGGGCGAGATAGTATGCTGGTGCAGATGCGAATCATTTTAGAAGAATGTGTCAACCACCCCGATCCTATAATTCGGGAAATTTATCAAGAACTTTATGGCGCATTTCTAGCACCTTTACAACGTATTGAAGGAGTAATTTACCCTGATGACCTAGCTAATTCACAATATTTGACGGATGAAGAAGACGGTTTCAATGATTTTTCAACACTATTGGAGATGTAACAATGAGCGACAACTTTTCTGATGAAATTGAACTTGAAGAAGATTTATCTGAAGAAGAGGAAGACGAAGAAACTGATGGTAATTTAGTTTCAGATACGTTTTATATTCAGCAAGGACAAATCAAGTTAATCAAGCAATTTACCTTAGCTTTCACTGTACCTGATGATCTGCGTCCAATCATCGTAAAGGGTTTTACTCTTGCTTGGACAAAGGCAGCTCTGTTAGATTTTGCAGATATTCAAAAAGGAACTAATGTCAAAAATCTTCCCTATGCCTCATTTCGAGGATTTATAGAGGTAGTACTAAAAAATGCAGCGCGAATTGAACCAGAAGTAGGTCTTACGAACTTCGCATTTTATAATGCTAAAACGGGAGGTGATCCAGAACCTTTTGTTTACCTAACTGGTGGTAATGAAGAAGAAATCAATCAAATGCTTCGCCCAATTATTAACGACTGGTTCGCAAATTATCTCAGACCTTTTGTAAAAAAAGAAGACATATCAACGAATATTATTGAGCGCTTGCAAGATTTGCAGGAAAGAGGAGAACTTCTGAAAATTTCTCCATTTAAATCTCAAGTATTCCCTTGGAATTGCTCTAAACAGACAGGTACAACTCAGCCAAAAGATTTAACAGATAAATATGCCTATCGTGCGATAGTAGATTACGTAGCTCGTCAAATTGCTGGACAAGAGATTTTTCCAAATTTAGGGCCGATAAAACGTATTATTTCCAGCAATTCTGGGATTGTAGAATTGATGACCGATCCGATAACCTTACCTGACACAAAAGGGAAATTCAGTTTTGTGGTGAGCTTGGAAGTTGTGACTTATCCTTCTTTGCCTCAACCTTTGGTGAAAGTTGAGGTTTCCAAACGTCGCTGGTTTACTCAGTTAAAAGATCCTAAATACGATCGTAGGAATATTAGCGGTTTCATATTTTCTCAAGACTATCCCGATCGCGCCTTTAGCTATCGAGTAAAATGTGAACAAGATAAAAATAACAAGCAAGAGAAGAAGAATTGGCGTTGGGCAACAGATACAGATTTTGAAATTCTGCGAAGAGAATTGAAACTGCCTCTGGAACCTTTTGATGGGCAACAAATCGCTTTGGGCAAAGCCTCTACTGATAGCTGTGAGGTAGTTCTGACTTACCGGAATGGACTTCAAGATAATTCCGAAGAAGACGAAAATAGTTCAGAAGGATACGGTATTGAAACAGGTGTACCAGAGATTGATAAATTAGATGCCTTGGAAGCGATCGCTAAAATTCTTCAACCATTGGGAATTAAAATATTCGATGGTTACACAAAAGTACCATCTAAGCACAAACTAGATGATACAGCATCGCGGATGATTAATCTTCCTACACTGCTTGGTGGGGTTTTGGAAGCTCTTGAAACAAATTCCAACTTGGAATTTACCGCGAAATATCTCGATAAACTCGACGATAGACAAATTGATAGCTTGCTACGCAAACACTTTGACATTCGTTTAGAAGAGATTGAGTGGGGAAAAAATGCTTTTAAATTCAGCAAACGCACACCGAATCAGACAGATGAACTCCAAGCTATCATTCAAGCAAACCAAGCAGCGATAAAGCGATTGTATCCCAACGAACGACCATCACTGTTTATCTTTTATGAAGCTGAGTTGCAAACTGAAGCGGAACTATTGCAAAAAATTACCCAAGTTTTGTGGGGAAATACAGTCGAAATAAAGATTAATCTATTACCAAAAAAGACTCACGGATCACGAGAGGTTTTACCTGGAAAAGAGTTGAAAGCTCAAGAGCGATCGCGTCAGCGAATTGAAGCATGGGATTCCACTGCAAAACAGATTGAAAAGCTCAATCAGCCAACTTTCTGCTTGATCATGGCGCGGCAGTTTTACCCACATCCTACTGGTAAAGAAACTCCTAAACCTGACGATAAAGTTAATAAACCTTCAACTCGCCAAGCACTAGCAAAGGTTGGTGCTGGCGTGCAGTTCCTTCTACCCATTGAAAAGACACGGAAGACAAAGCATCTCAAACTTGCAGACTTCTTCCATCGGATGCAGTCGGCTTTGAAAGATTTGTTCTCGGCTCATTCTGGTCGGATTGATGGTGTAAAAGAAAAGGTTGACAAGTACTTGCAAAATATCCCACCAGAAGCTAGACCAAAAGAAATTTTAGGGTTCACAATCGTCCGTAAACAAAGGGGTCGCGTTCGTGGTGTTATTGAGAATACATTTTTAGCAGTGGTAATGCGCCTCAACGTAGATACAGGAAAATGTGAGCTTTGCTGTGCTTACGAGAAAGGAAATTTAGAAATTAGCCCGTGGTTTAGCTTCTCTGATGCACTAGCTTTTATTGCCCAACTTACTCCAATCAAACTAGCTAATGAGAAAGCTGTACGCAAGACTCGATTCATGAAATTTGTAAAACAAATTGTTTCTAACTCTGTGGAAGAAGGGATGCAACCATTGGTTATGATTGATTCTTCCAACTGTGTTCAATTATGGTCTTGGCTCAAAGATGAGGAAATAAATACTAATCAAATTAACCTTGGCCAACAGCATCAATATATGCAGGATGAATGGCAAGGCGCACGTCTAATTCGCATTCGCCAAGAACTTGCCCCTGGAATTATTGAGAAAAAAGTCAGACATTTAATAGAGACTTCTTTAGAAGATACTAGGACAAAAGAAGAACTAAACAAACTGCCGCCTACGCTTAAAATTCCTTCAGCGTCTAGTTCGACTGGGTTATTCCGACTCAGCGCCACTAATCAAACTGGATGTGTAGCTTATCTATCTGTGGCACGTGAAGCACCACATCAATATCCACGTGGGCAAAGTTGTTATCGTTCAACCCAGACCCTAGCCAACAAAGCTGGGTTAAAGATAAGTCAACTCTCTACAAAAGCTCCGTTTGTGGGTCGCTGGCCTACTCCCAATCCACTTGAGATTGTTGTTACCTTGAGGCAACCAGAAGATAATCCTGATGATTTAGCTGCCCTTGTGGAGTCACTGCGCTATGGCTTTGGTCACTACAGCGATTGGACAGGTTTGCCTGCTCCCCTATTTTTTGAGCGTGTTGTACGAGACTACATTAGTGATTTTGCGATCGCAGATGAGGATATTGAATTAGAGCAAGATTGAATATGCTGCCAGTGAAGAAAGAGGCTATTAATAAATTTACAACTTGAAGGAAGTATTATTTACAATCAAACTTACAGAAAGATAACTCTTAGAATGCATCCCGACGCATTAGCATTGTAAAGAGACGCATTAACAATGCGGCCAACATATTGGCATTGTAAGGGGACGCATTAACAATGCGGACGACACATTGGCATTATAAGAAGACGCATTAACAATGCAGCCGATGCATTGGCATTGTAAGCCCGGATTTCTCACAAAGATTTAAACGACTAGCCCAAAACGTTTATGCTACTTAGACTTGAGATAAAATACCTTGTTCACATACTGTTGTGATTTGTGCAGTCTCTAAAACGCTCAAAACCTAAGCTCGACAAAGGTTTGGGTAATAGCGATGCCTACGGCGGCAAGCTACGCACCGCTTGTGAGAAATGCGGGTAAGGTATTGCCGAATTTAATTTGCTACAAATTAATGAAATGCTGTACTTAACAAGCCAAGGTTAGGACTCCAACCTAAAACTTAAGTTTATTGAGCTTGGTGAAACCCCAGAACAAGCTCAAAAGCTGGTAGAAATAGTGTGACTGACATAGAGATATCAAGCAGGAATTGGGACAGGAAACTACTACTGTAAATTGGGTATAACCCGTATGGTCTATGGCTTTAAGGTCACTTCTCTAAATTTTACAATATAAGTAAGACTTAAAAATCACGTTTCAATTATATGAAAATCCTCTCATCAGAGCTAGTACATTTAGGATTTGGCAAATATGTGCGTTCTGACCAAGTAACAGCAGTTATACCAATAGAAGAGGAGCGTGGGCCAGGGCGACGAACCTTTGTTCACATTCAAGGGCAAAGTGATCCAATTATCGCCTCTCGCGCTGAAGATACTATCGTGCGTGATTTAGTACAAGAGCCACGCGAGGTTACCCAAGCGCGTCAGCAGCAGGAAATTCTTCAAGATTTATTGGTAAATTTAGGTAATGTTAATTCGACTGTGCGTCGAATTAGCCGTGATGAAAGCAGTTTGGATCTTGATTTGTTAGAGCGCCGAATTAAGCAAGTCCTTGAAAGTTAATTGCAGAAATCAGCAAACTAAATAACGGAGAACGATATTGCTGAATCCAATTACAGACCAAGTTTCAGTATCAAATACACAAACAAAATTACCACGGTTGTGGATACCTGAACGGGTACAGTTTACACCTGCTGCCCTAAATGAGGTTTGGGGGCAGCAGATTTTTGCACGTGTGCAGTCACTCAACTTACCAATAGAAGAATTATCACAGAACCGTCTAAAGGGACTGCGCGGTGAGTCTGAGCGCGATACTTACAACATTGCCAAGCGTACCTTAGCGGTGGTTACTGCACCACCCAGTTCTTTTAAACTGAGTCCCATCCCACCTTCTGCGGATTGGCAGTTTCACATTGCTGAGGGTTGTCCGGCTCACTGTCAATACTGCTACCTAGCTGGTAGCTTGTCGGGGCCACCTGTCATCCGCGTTTTTGCTAATTTACCGCAGATATTAGAGAATTTAGCTAACTACGAGCAACAGGGGGAAACCACGAGTTTTGAAGTTAGCTGTTATACTGACCCATTGGGTATTGAGCATTTAACTGGAAGTCTGGCTGAATGTATCCGTTACTTTGGCACTCGTACCAATGCACATCTACGTTGGGTATCGAAATTTGATGCTGTGGATGGATTACTAGATTTAGCACACAATGGGCATACTCGCTGTCGGATGAGTGTTAATGCAGCACCGATTTCTGGTAAGTTTGAAGGTGGCACAGCCTCCGTAGCATCCAGACTTAATGCATTGCGACGGTTAGCGCTACCATTAGAGCGTGGCGGTGGCGGTTATCCAGTCGGCTTGGTGATTGCGCCCATTATGCCGATAGACGATTGGCAGATGCACTATAGTTCTTTGTTTGACCAGATAAACGAGGCACTGGATTTTGACTGTGACCTTACTTTTGAATTAATCTCGCATCGGTTCACACCTGGGTCAAAAGAAGTGTTACAAACTTGGTATCCGCAATCAAAATTAGAGATGGATGAGGCAAAACGCAGTGTCAAGCGTAATAAGTTTGGTGGGACGAAGTACGTTTATGATCGCGACACAATGAAGGCGTTGCGTTGCTTTTTTGAAAGTGAGATTACTAGGCGCTTTCCAAATGCTGAAATTCTTTATTGGACTTAAAAAACCAGTTCGCTCATATACAGTTTGAGCAAATTACAGCTATTTTCAGGTAAATAGACCAGGTTTTACGGGCACAGCAATGCTGTGCCCCGACGACAAATGTGGTTCAAGTAAATGAAAACTGCTGTAATTATTGGACAAGAGAGCGATCATATAATATATCAATAATTTTTAAGCGCTTGCAGTAGTCCCAAGGCTTCTCTAATCCTGGCTGACTCCACCTACAGCGTAAATCCAGCTACCATTTCAATTAACTAGACAAGGCAATAGCCCCTTGTTAAAGATAAGCAAACTGACGACACAGTGTACTAAGCTGTTACGCTTTGAGTCTGCACACCATTATCAGCCAGAAAGCTTACTGTAATCAATGGCACTAAGAAAAGCTCTAAGCCTTGTAGGATAAGCACTATAGCTTTAAAAGCTATTGAACAGTGAAGATGATAGGGCAGGCGATTGTCCTTGATGCAGTGCTGTGATCGCTACAAAAAAGTTCAGCATTTTTTGCGATGGCGTACCCGCCTGCTTGATAACGAACGCTGTGCTTCCAGGAGGTAAAAATTGATATACGGGTTGTCTAAAAAGTTTTTGGAGGTAGAAAAAGCTTACTTGTTCATGAAATACTTTCACAGGAGACGAGCAAGCCAACATAATAAACACTACTGTGACACTACGAGTACAAATTCTCTCTTGATAAATTTAATTCATCTCTGGGATTGCTTTTTAAGGAGCTATTACCAGAGTCTGTAATTAGACAAACTATATCTGAGCTAAAAATTAAGTATAAAAAGCGGTTGTTCGACACGGCTGTCCGCTCAACGCGGGGAACCCCTGTACGCGGCTGCCTCCCCTTTATAACTTTATGGGCATTTTTATCTCAGGTTTTGGATATTCCCGAATTGTTAGCCACTTCTCCTCAAAAACGTCTTCACATTTATCGTACTTTACTTAAAGTTATTGCTCATAAAGCTGTGAGCGTAGACGCTCTTAGCGGCTTGTCGTCAGACATCGCCCAGGTCGAAGTGAACCACGAGTCCGTAAACGTCGCCCAAAAATTTATCCCTTGATGACTAAACCCCGATATGAACTACAAAAGCAATTGCAAATTGCTTAAATTACAAGCGTTTCCGCTTTTCTTAGTGCCATTCAATCCAGGGACTAACTTGTTACCACTGGTGGCCAACAACTAGGGCAGTTTAATTATAAGTGATCATCCGAACTTAATATTACATATAGGTCGATGAAGAGAATCTATCGAGTAGCATCGGTGCTACGGTTTAATTGACCATTCAGGTCGCGCGGTATGAAGCCCCGTCCTTCTTTGTCCGCTTGGCTGGTGTGGAGTACAAGCTCCATCTCAGCCTCTCCTCCCTGTTCCCCTGCCTCTTTTGACAGAATGGTGCTTAAAGCAACACGATTGACAAAGATCGTTTGCTACTAGAAAGTATTCGCGACACAACCCGTTTACACAGGTTCCATGTATAAGCGTGCCCACTCGATCTGATCCGCTTGGATGCCAAGAATGGTCGCTCCGCGCATCCCAAACCGCGTGCCATCACGACGGGTACCAAACCAGTACCACTCAGCCCAGGCTGTATCACCCTCAACTGCCGAACGGAGTAACTCGGAGTGAAAGTCTGGGATGTCGTGGAACATGGCAGACCAATTCTTACGGACATCCTCAACTCCGTGTACAGCCTTCTCAGGATGTGCTGGTTGCTCACCCTGAAAGTTAGGTGTAAAACAGGCTAAAAACGCTTCCAGGTCATGTGCGTTCTGTGCTTGTTGCAGTCGCTCTATGACAATGCTTTGGCTGAATTTCATGATCTCTCCTTTGAGTATGATCACAAAGTAAGCCGCGCCTAAGTGAATACCTAAGCCCAGGAGTTGTCCCCCTGATTTATGCGTCTACTTAGTTGCGATCGCTGGCGCGTTCGATCAGTGCGTTTGAGGGTAGGCTCGGATCGAGTGCCTTACGCGCACTTTCAACGCCTACAACGGGTAACTTACTAGGATCGAGCAAGCCGAGTTGAACCAATACACTCGCCTGATCCCAGTAGATGTGTTCATGGGCTAGTTTGTCGTCGCGGAACTGAACGATTGCTACCACAGCCACTTCAACCCGTTTAAGAGTCGGAGCAATGCCAGGAAGTGCTGATTCAAGCGATAATGCCGCACAAAGGTGCGATCGCTCAAATATTTTGCCTCCTAACCCTTGGAGAATATCTCGCATCAGATAAATACCCGATAGCCCATCTGCGATCGCATGATGGCAAATAATCATCAGTTCGGATTCAGCCCCCGATTGCAGCAGCACAACTCGCAGTAAGGGTGCAACCTGCCAATCCAATGAGCGAGCCAGTTCGACTTCGAGTTCTGCTTGCCAGTGCCGATCATCCGTTATCGCGACCAGCCGCAGCGGAATTTCGTTGTCGGTTTCGACAAATTTAGGCTGTCCGATCACGTCAGTGGCGATGCGGACTCGGAGCAGCGGATGGTGTTGCTGAACTTGCCTAAGCACCGTCGAAAGTTGCTCGGAACTAATCTCTGAAGTTTCGTAACGGTGGCAAAATCTATCAGATAAAACTGATTGTAGAGCCAATATAAATGTTCAAATGCGCCTAAACACCGTTCCATGAGGGACTCCTATTGCTGTCCTCGGTTGGATCGAGAGACAGATAAATGTTGCGGACGAGGATTTGCCCTTCTCCTGGAGTGGGTACGGGTTCCTGCATCCATTCAAAATTCGATTCTGCAATCAAACCTACGGAACGCTAGACAAGACACGCCACTGCCGATTCACCTTTATTGCCATTTAAAATTCCTCTTGCGTTTCCGTGCAAACCTGATAAGTAATAATGTTGCTAGTCACGTCCTGCTACAATAATCTTTTCGGCTAAACCGACAGGGTTAGAAAACATCACCTCATGACCACCAGGCATTTGCACGAACCGAAATAGCCCCAAGCGGTTAGACATTCTGGGATGCCAGCCCCACTCACCTTGAGGGAGAGCGTTGTCTTCTGTACAGTAGAGGTAACTTTTAGGAATTGACAGCGAGTAAAACTGCTGCAAGTCTAACTTGTCAATCCACGATTGATACGGTTCAGGCGATAATTGTGCGTAACTGGATTTAGCCAGTTCGAGGTCAGCGTCGTTGAGAAACGCTTCTCGCCAAATCTCAAAAGATAGCATCAGCGTATTATCATCCGATTCTCTCGCTAGCTTGTCGAATAACACTTGAGAGTCTGGTGGGAGGCTATCTCTGAGGCTCTCACCAGAATGGCACTAAGAAAACGTGAAACCTCGTCAGGGCTATCTTGTTGGGGGTAGGAGAAAACAAAGAAAATTAAAAATAAGTGCGAACATTAATAAACTCCTTTGCGGGAGCAACGCTGGCGCTCCTCGTCACTACACCCCACGCCCCACACCCCACACCCAAAAGCCTTATGAATAATGGATTTGCCGAAAACAAGCGTGCCATTCGTATCATTGTGTTTCTCTCAGCATCACTCTCGTCGTATTGATCTGAAGTGTACCGAGATCCAATGCTTAACTTCTTTCAAATTCTTACGATGCCTTATCAAATTCTTATCGGGTTAGCGAACCTGCTTTGGAGTCATTCCAGTCAGGCGCTTAAACTGTTGTGTTAAATGACTTTGGCAAGAGTTACCCACTTGTAAGGCAATGTCTGCGATCATTAAATCCGTTTTCGATAACATTAATTTTGCTTGTTTCACGCGCTGTTGAATCACATACTGATGCGGCGAAATTCCTATTGCTTGTTTGAATACACTCGCGAAGTAAGTGGGGCTGATATTGATGACGCTTGCCAATTCAGTCAACGATAGATCTCGACTCAAATGCGTTTGGATATAATCGATCGCCTGCTGCAACTGGACGCAGGTTAAGCTTCTATTTTCAGATGTGACGATGTGTGCCGACTCAGCATAATGTCGCAACAGATGAACGACTAACGACCAAGATAAGCGGCGGCAGAAAACCTTTGCATCACAACCAAGATATCTCAATCGTCCGTTTCATCGACTTGTTAGCTGGCTGGCGCTACCAACCGCTCACTAATTCTTGAATTTTAGATTGTGCTTCGTCTAACGCCCGTTTCCGTGCCTCGTCTCCCGTTATCGAAGGCATCTGTGAGAGCAATAGGGTTCCAATATTCACTGTAGTAGTCTGCCAAGGCTACTTTGCTGGGTCAGAAAGTCGGGTATAAGCGCTCCATCTTTCTCCGTGCATCTGTAGTTTGAAAGCGCCAGTAAACACTTGTACGTTGAAGATTGCGTTGTTTCTCCCAAGTAGCAACTTCAGAGGATAATGTTTGTATATCCAGGATTCGTCGCTCTAAACATTGACGAGATAAAACAGATAACTCAATCTCTACTTGATTGAGCCAACTTGCGTGTTTAGGGGTGTAGTGGAACTCTAATTTTTGTACAATTAGACGTGCTTCTTGGGGTTTAAAAACTTCATATAAGGCTGCCGGAGTATGAATATTAAGGTTATCTACTACTAAACGAATAACATCAGCATCGCGGTGATAAATATCTACTAAATTTTTCATTTGCTTTGCAAAATCGTGCTTTGTACGCCGTTGAGTGATTTCAATATGTCTCCACCCATTTAAAGGTTGAAAATAGGCAAATAAATTTACAGTTTTGGTTAATGCATAACACTTTATTTGCCCATCAACAAAAGTTGGAGAACGGTTATATTGTCGAGTACGCCAACGATTTAGGGCTTGACATTCCTTAGTTTCTGAAAGAGTTATCTAAACAAGTGCATGTCGCTCGCATCAATGAAGATATCGAAGGCGGAATACACAGTGGAGTAACGACTGCCCCAGCCCTGTTTATCAATGGAATTCGATATACCGGGCACTGGAACACGACGGAGTTTATGGCAGCCATTATTGCTGCAAGTCATTAAGTTCCCCGATCTTTGCCCCAATTCATATCTGACTTGTTTATTAGTACTAGTAAGCAATCTAATTTCGATAGCTATCTTTTGCCTGTTTTTTTGAAAGATTGCCAATTTTTGAACCATGCTAACAATTACAACGCCAACAATTGAATTCAAGAACAGAGGCTTAACGCACACCCAATTGCAGCAAGTACTCGACTATATTAATACTCACCTTGACCGAGACTTGTCACTGACTGAACTTGCCGAAGTTATCAATATTAGCCCGACTTACTTTGCTAGTTTGTTCAAACAAGCGGTTGGGATTTCTCCACACCAGTATGTGATTCAACAGCGAGTGGAACGGGCGAAAACAATGTTGACGAAAACGGATTTGGCTATCGCAGACATTGCCTTACAAGTCGGTTTCTCCAGTCAAAGCCATTTGACACAACAGTTTAAGCACCTAACTGGAATGACACCGAAGCAGGTTCGCTCTTCACCATCAGAATCTAACAAATCGTCGTCAGAAATTGAAAGAAGTTGAGCATTGGAACTCATTACACTTTATTTACTCGAATGAATAACTGACTTTGAGATTTCCTTTTTGTCGCTTTACTTATATATAGCAATCCTAAATGAGTCGTGAAAATCTCCGATTCCTCTCTTTGCGTTCTCTGCGGTTAATTTATTTTCACAAATGATTTAGGACTGCTATAGTACGCGAAACCATTGGTAGTGCTATACAAGTAATGATGCGTTGTAGTAATGGATGAAATACCAAATGGCACCAATGTGATTTTCCAACGATTTGGAAAAGGACAAGGTTTTTCGGACTAGCCGAGACACCCGTTGCCTCGTCGTAATGTTGAATCGTTCAATGTAGCTGGTAAAACCAGTTTCTTTATCAACTGCTCGATGCCGTTTGCTTGGTAGAACTGCAAGTCTTATTGCAGATTCTGGCAATAGTTCTTTAAAAGGTAGTCCCAAACTTTGACTAAATTTATCCTTGAGGATTGTCACACGATTTGTCACAGTAGTATTTATGGTTTTGGCTTATTCGTATCAAAGAAAGTATTCCACAAACGAATAAGCTTTTTCTACCTACAAATAATTTTGGACAACCCGTACATCTAATTTCACTGTCTGGAGTCAGGCACAGCGTAGTTTACTGCCGCAGGCATCGTTATAAAGCAGGCTGGTAAGCCCATTCATTGCCCAGGGCGCTCAACTTTGTTAGCAGCGATCGCTACACTGCACCAACGACAATCGCCTGCCCCATTCCGACACTGTTCAATAGCTTTAAAAGCTGTAGTCTTTATCCTGCACACCTTAGAGCTTTTCTTAGTGCCATTCCTTACTGTAATTCTGTTTCTTAATTTTGAATGTGTGAATTGCTTAGTTGATACCTGGCTTGGGCTATTCGGCATCGCAAAGCGGGATAATTTGGGCAGATTACAGACGGCGTTATACATTAATAAGTGTATCTGCAATACCGGACTTGTTCTGGCTCAGTCTCAATAGCAAAGGTTTGGAGATGTTTACTTTATCAGAAACTTCTATCCTGGCGGCAATCCTACTGGTAGCTTTAGGCATTTTGGGCTGGGGCTTTTATCGCGCCAGACCTTTTGGTAAGCTGGGAATCTTAGCCTGGTTACAGTCGGTGGTGTTGATGACTCCCTGGCTCCTGTTTTTTGGATTGTTTGCCGCAGGGATTTATATCAACATAGCGGGTATATTGTTCTTAGTGGTGACTTCCGCCGGATTGTACATTTTCTTAGGCAGACAGTTACGTACAGCTGGACAAGATGCCATCCTCAAGCAACGCGCAACAGAAAGACTCGCCGCTAATTCCTCAGTTGAAGCAAATTCCCCACAATTAGCAGTCGCAGAATTGAAACCGGAGATTCCGCCAATACCGGAAGATGACTTAAATGCAATTAAAGGTATCTTTGGTATCGATACGTTTTTCGCCACAGAAACGATCGCCTACCAAGATGGAGCCATTTTCAAAGGCAATTTACGGGGAGAACCAGAAGAGGTTCACAACCGTCTAACAGCAAGTTTACAGAAACGTCTTGGTGAGCAATATCGTCTGTTTTTAGTCGAAAATACAGACGGCAGACCAGTAGTGATTGTCCTGCCGAGCCGCAATGATCCCCGCCCGATGTTGTTATCGCAAAAAGCTTTTGCGGGTATTCTGTTGATAGCAACTATTGCTACAAATTTAGAAGCTGCGGGCTTATTGCTGAATTTTGATTTCTTTGGCAATCCAGGGCGGTTTCAAGAAGCTTTGCCCATAGGCGCTGGGATATTTACGATTTTAGTAGCTCACGAAATTGGTCATTGGTTACTTGCCCAACGCCACCAAATCCGCCTTAGCTGGCCTTTCTTTTTACCAGCTGTGCAAATTGGTTCCTTTGGTGCAATTACCCGCTTTGAATCTCTGTTGCCCAACCGCAAGGTATTATTTGATATCGCCTTGGCAGGGCCAGCCGCAGGTGGTATCGTTTCTTTGTTAATGCTGATCACTGGTTTGCTGCTTTCCCACCCAGGTAGTTTATTTCAATTACCAAATCAGTTTTTCCAAGGGTCGATTTTGGTGGGAAGTTTGGCGCGAGTTGTCCTTGGTTCGGCGTTGCAATCATCCCTGGTAAGTGTTCATCCTCTAGTGGTGATTGGCTGGCTAGGTTTAGTAATTACCGCTTTGAATTTAATGCCCGCAGGACAACTAGATGGTGGGCGCATTGTCCAGGCGATTTATGGACGCAAAACCGCAGGACGGGCAACAGTAGCAACTTTAATTTTACTGGCGCTAGTGTCTTTGGGTAATACTATTGCCATGTACTGGGCGATCGTGATTTTCTTTTTGCAACGGGATCAAGAACGCCCCAGCTTGAATGAAGTCACTGAACCTGATGATGCCAGAGCCGCTTTGGGGCTTTTGGCTCTATTCTTGATGATTACCACGCTTCTACCCCTAACTCCCGGCTTGGCTGGGCGTTTGGGAATAGGATAGTGTTCTGAGTCGAATGGCACTAAAATCAGATAAATAAAGCTTAATAAGATAATTTTTTATTAAGACTTGAAGCTTTTTATCTGAATTGAAGTGCCAGCATGACTATCACCATTTCACGGCAAGCCCATTGGGAACTATTTCAGGAGACTGTCGAACTTTCTCAACATCCAGATCCTGATGATGCAATGGATGTGGTTTATAAATACCCGCAACCTTTGGGACAGGGTTATTTGCGACTAATTGAGCTGCGAGAGGGGTTGGTGTTGAGTATCCTCAATTTACAACTGAGCGATCGCCTAATCATCCAAGCCCCTGAACGTGAACATGGTTTTGAGTGGAACTTTAATTTTACCGGACAATCCCAGAATAAACTTGCTGCGATCAGTGATGGACAATACATTTTTTATGGGAGTGGTTTAGCTCCTAAAGAGACAATAGATTGTGGTATACAGCCCGCTCTAGGTGTGGGTTTTGAAATGGAACCTGAACTATCGAATCAACTACTGCGCTCCTTTGTTGGCGACCCAGACGGGGAATTACCGCCAGAATTACAATCGTTGATTCGACAGTCTGATCAGGAGTATTGCTGCCGTTCTGGAACTGCTACACAAGCCATGCAGACTGTAGCAAGACAAATCTTGCAATGTCCCTATCAAGGTATTGCTAAACGGATGTATCTAGAAGGCAAAGTTTTAGAATTGATGGGAATCTTGGTTGCACAGGAAGTTGAAATTCAAAATAGCAACAGCAACCTTCTTCCCCTGAAACCAGATGTCGTAGACAGAATTCACCTTGCCAGGGAAATCTTATTGCAACGGTTGGATAATCCACCTTCGTTAATAGAATTAGCCCCCGACAGGTAGGTTTAAATGACTATCTCCTCAAACAAGGATTTCGTGCCTGTTTTGGCACAACAGCATTTAGCTACCTGCATCAATATCGCCTGGAACAAGCACATCAGCTCTTGAAGACAGGAGACATGAAAATATCAGAGGTCGCTAAAGCCGTTGGGTTTGTTAACCAGAGCTACTTTGCGGCAGCCTTTAGAAAAAAATTTGGTCTAGCTCCTAAAGAATATCAGATGGAGCAGAAAAAAATCCGTCTAGCGTTCAAAAAAATCCGTCTAACGGCTAAAATGCCTTTCAATCACACTAGATTATGCTGTAATGTTTTTGACAATTCTTCTCAGTTTTTGTGTGAGTAATGTTGAAATTGTGGCGGCGATCAGTATCCTTTCTCGTAGGCGTGGTTTCCGTTTTTGGTGTTCCACCCACATTGTTACCGGGATTGAACATCTATGCGGGCTATGCCTACACCGATGCCCGAGTTACAGAGGACAACACCCCAACTGTGGGTAATCAATTGTACAATACGCCGGAGAATGCATTTAACCTGTGGACAAGCTATGAAATTCAAAAAGGTTCTATGCAAGGCTTAGGGTTTGGTGTGGGATTTTTCTTTGTAGGAGACAGGCAGGGCGATTTGGAAAATACCTTTAAGGTGCCCAGCTATGTCACTAACGATGCTGCCATTTTCTATAAACGAGGGCAGTTACGCACACAGATCAATTTTAAAAATCTGTTTAATGTGGACTACTTTGAGGCTGTCCGTGACGACCTCCGTGTTTTCCCCGGCCAGCCATTCACCGTACAGGGCACAATTTCGTGGGAGTTTTAAGGTAAGTGAGGGGAATGGAGGGCGAGCATCGGCTGAACCACTTGCCCCCTATACAGTTTTAATTTGTAGACAACAGATGAAATTCAATCTGGAAGTTTGAAACGCTTTTAATACTCCTGTATAAGTAGGTTGGCTCAAATAAACCTAACTATTACAGTTGGAGGTTACTTGCGTACTAATGCAGCGATTTATTACCGTAAGAATGGTTTTAATGCTGCTATTAATATCCATAATCTATTTGACACAGAATATGTTCTTACACCCCTATTTGGATCACCCTCATCTAGTGGAGCATTTGTTCAAAGAGGTGATCCTTTAACAATTGTCGGCTCCATTAGTTGGGAGTTTTAACTTGCTCGCTCTGTTGGTAATCGGTTGAAAAATTTTATCATAGTGCGTAAGTTCTAGTTGTTACGAAAATCAACTGAAGGGTTTCCAGCCTGCTAGTAAATTCGGGTAAGCTACAGGTGTGGGGAAAAGTTTCTGTAAACCAATCTGGCGTTCTTGTGGCTTTTCTTTGCTCATGTTCCAGAGGCTTTCATAGAAAAAGAAAGAGACTCCGGCAAAGTTGCGATCGCGTACTTTCTGCACTTGTGTCTGAACCTGCTGCATCGGTACAGATTTGTTTTTTAATCCAGCCATAATGCCCACACTCACTGGAATATGGCTCTTTGCCGTTTTCACTTCTGGATACTCTAATTCGCTCATAAAAACATTCAAGTCATCCCGATATATCTGCAAAACTAAGTCTTCAATAATTCCTAGCCGTTCCCACTTCTGCCAGTCTGCTAAAAAGAAATTGTAGGAAAAACGTTGAGGATTAGGAGCAACAGAAACCAGGCAATTTTTTTTAGTAGCTTTGATGGTTTTGAATACCCGTTTCATAAACTCGGTGATTTTGTTAGCTCTCCAGCGCACCCATTCTGAATCTTTAAAGTTTTTGGAGGGAGCTTGACCACGGTGTTCTTTTTTGTAAAGTGCCACTGTATAGGCATCGTACCCTAATTCTGATGGTAAGCCAAAATGGTCATCAAATTGAATACCATCAATATTGTAATTTCTAACAATTTCAACGATTAAATCTTGAATAAATTGTTGTACTTCTGGGCGAAAGGGATTTAGCCAAACGCGATTATGTATACCTTCTTTGATAATCCGAGTCCCGTTGCTGCGACTGGTAAGCCATTGGGGACGATTTTTGGCTAACAGGGAATCCGCTGGTGCCATAAAGCCAAATTCAAACCAGGGAATCACTGTTAAGCCTTTTTGATGTCCCACATCAACAATTTCTTTAAGGATATCTCGCCCTTGCAGTCCGGGTGTGGGATCGAGCGCTCGCCTAATAACTTTGGCTGCAACTTTGCTAGGATACAATGTATATCCCCAATTCCAAACCGCCGGATATATGGTGTTAAAATTGAGTTCGTCAAGGCGTTGCAAAGATCCCTTGAGGCGATGGCGCTCAAATAACACATCACTATCAATATTTGTTAACCAGACTCCCCTTAACTCAAATGCGGGCGTTCGGGGCAGATTAATTTGAGCGTTCAATGGGAACGATAGCATCACCGTAGCTACCATACTCAAGGTAACAATGACGGCAAATAACCCTAGCTTTTTGCTTTGGCGAATATTCCACCACGAATGAAACTCAACACACCACTTTACAAACCTTTTCATCATTTGCTACAGACATGATCAAATTATCAACAATCAGCATGAATAGCGATCGTTTCGATTGTAAGCGCTAAAACAATCGCTATTTAATCATGATCACTGAGGTTTACTATTTGGCGCTGGCTGCAAGCTGATTCCAAGCTTTGATTATTGTCTGTAAACTCTTTGGCAGGTTATTTAGAGAAATATCGTTGTACTGAACCGTACCCTGTTGGCTAGTGAGAGTGTAGGTGATATAATCAGCAGCACCACTAGGGGCTGGGTAACTCAGATTCCGGAACTTACTAAATTTAGAAAGTTCTAAAAATCTTTGAAATTGTTGCACCTGTTGCACAGAAACGCGGCGAACACTACGCTCAGAATCATTGGCATCACCAATCCGCACCCGAATCAATTGCCCATCTTTGAGTAAAACAGTCTCGTAAGTTCTACCAGCAAAACCACCACTGGAAATTTGCCGAAATACTACATATCGAGCTAATGGTGGTGGTAACTGGCTGACTGGAATTTGCACAGGGGTCAGTGAACTTGAGCTAGCCTTTTGATTCAGCCTGATTGCAGAACCTGTTTGATTGGTATGATAAACCAAGGTTTGTTCACCTTGACCAACAACCACCCGCCAACCTGATACCAAAGCTTGGGTACAGAATTCATCAGCATTAGGTAATTCTAAACAGCCATCTCTCCAAGTTTGCTGTTGAGCCTCAATGATGGTTAGCTGAGAAATTGGCTGTTGCAAACGTTTGGAGGCGGCTTGCAAAACAGCATTTTTTACAGATGCAGGTAATTTATCTGAAGAAGTGTTTGTCGAAGCTAAACGTAGCGATCGCCCGTTACTATTGGTATGATAAATCCAGTTTTGTTTGTCATTGGACACCACAAGCCGCCAACCAGGAACTAACGCTTGGGTACAGAGTTCATCAGCTTGAGGCAGTTCCAAGCAACCATTACGCCAAGTCTGTTGATTATAATCAATAATTTGCACTTGTCTGGTTGAAATTCCCTGTCTGCGGCCTAAATCTTGCAGTACCGCGTTAGCTACTGGACGTGGCAAGAGGTTTGGTTTAATATTGTCCTTGAGAACTTCATTGGTTGTTTCTAACGAAAACTTTGCAGTAGCGCCCGTAGCATCTTTGATAAGTGTTAAACTGCTAGCGACAGACAAAATTCCAGTCAAAATCAAAGCAGTGAAAATTCGCATTTTATTGGGGTTAAAGTAGTCTTTCAGCATGAATTTCATAGTAATATAGGGATGTTAGTCAAGAGTTATAGAACTCATAAATAGTATCCAAGCAAAAATATACAATAAAGTATATAATTTCTCTAACTTCACCAATTGAAATTAATTTAGTATCTCTCTTCTAAAACAGCTATAAAGACAGACGCTGCTGTAGTGATTGTTTGTTCCTTATACAAATTCTGGATAAAAATGCACTTAATTAAAACGCCCTATAGTCCTACGGCAATCAAGTAAGAACTTAGAAGCTTAGGATTCATTAGATGAGAAGTTCGTTGGAGAAGACAATCCACAACGCTATCTTGGAAAATAACTTGCGAGGAAAGCTTGCAACGTTTTTCGCTTCAGCTTCACAAGCGAGGGTTCAATAAAAGTAATTTTAGAAAAGAATGCGACAGAAGCATAGCTTAAGTTTTGCTTGGCTCAAGCTAGCGGATACAAGATTTTGAAGGCAATCTTAGGCAATATTAGGCCCTGATGACTTGTTGTTCAGATTCAACTAACTGATTGTGAGGTACATCAAATCTAATAGTACTGGCTGCCCAGTCTTTGAAATCTGGTGCTAGCCACACTAGCTTGCAAAGAATTTCGTCATTGACCCACAACACCAACGGGAACCGAAACTGTTTCCGAAACTCATCTCGCATAATGTTGGTACTGATGATTAGTTGGTTAATTTCCACTACAGACTCTAAACCCCGTACCATCAAAGCTTCGGGTTGAGTAGCACCAGTTGTAGTTGTAATAGCTGCATATAATGTGTCAGCCGCAGGTGAAAGCAGGATTTCCTGGATGTCTGCTGATGAAAATTCTATTAACACATTCAGCACTTGCTGCTGCCTTTCGACACTGTTACAACAAGCTAATATCAGTGAGAACTCCCCACCAGAAACCATGATCGCCCTTGCCAGCCTATTAGTGGCTGCTGTGCTGCTAACTGTGCTGTTTTCCGAATTACTTAAGCTGATCATTAAAAAATCCTGCTTTTAATTTTAAAAATATCTGAGCTACATTCAGTTATTCTACTCTATTAATTTTTACTAAAAAGTGTTAAGTCCGTAATTTGGATGAAGTTTTTGTTTAATACCAAGCATAATACTACGCATTGTCTAACGAAGGAGTATAACATGTATTATCCCACACTTACAACTAAGGGCTAATGTAAAGGTTGTATCAAAATTATATAAGCAAAAGATAATGCAACCAAAAGGAAGCAAATGGAGAATTAGCAATTTAATTATCACTGTATTTTCATCGATTTTGGCATCTCCCATTGGTTAAGTAATTTTGATATTTGCGTAAAAAAACGACTCAGTATAAGTTTAACAACAAACATTGCGAAGTGGGAGACAACTTAACTGGCTACTGGTTTACTGTAGTCTACGGTAAGCCGCTTACAAATAATTTTCCCTTACCAAACCATTTCAGGGCGGGTTTAGAGTGGGGAGTAAGTAGGTGGACGTTAAAAAATATAACTAGATTAAGAAATGTAAATTGCTTAAAAGCTTATATTCAATGCCTTTCTGGTGCTTTACATAAGTTTACGTAGTTTGGTTTAATTGTGCCTACCTACTTAGGTGAACGAAATTGTTTGTGTCTCGACACCCAGCCCTTTCTACAGCGTTAGTCTTTGGTACAAAAACTTTCCTCAAATTACAATAACTGCCACATCGCAAATAAATCCATTCATCCATGCATTCAGCAACGCCAGAATTTTTTCACCTGGGAACTGGTACTTGATTAATTACCGACGCAATTACCGCATCCATTTGTAAACCATCTAGCATCGCTTCTGCTTTCAAAATGAGGCGATGACGTAGCAGGGGTGATGCAACTGCTTTGACATCATCTGGCGTTACAAAATCCCTTCCAGCTAACCACGCTAGGGCTTGAGATGTCTGCAACCAAGCACCAGCGGCGCGAGGCGATGCGCCCAAAGTTAAATCGGGATATTGACGCGATGTTCTGACTAACGCCAACAAATAATCAACGATCGCTTCTGATACTTTAACTTCTTTGACTGCTTGTCGTGCTTGCAAAATCTCGGCTACTGTTGCTATTGGTTTCAAACGGCTAATATCCAAACGCCGTGCTGCAAAACCCGCCTGACGATTGAGTAACATTTGCTTTTCGGCAGCTTGATCGGGGTAATCCACCACCAGCTTAAATAAAAATCTGTCCAACTGCGCCTCTGGTAAGGGATAAGTCCCCTCAAATTCCAGGGGATTTTGGGTTGCAATCACCCAAAATAAATCCGGTAAGGGCAAACTTTCACCATCCAGCGTTACCTGCATCTCTTCCATCGCTTCCAGTAGCGCCGCTTGTGTCTTGGGAGGAGTACGGTTGATTTCGTCTGCTAGCAGCACT
The DNA here is from genome assembly GCF_937863485.1 of uncultured Nostoc sp. Taxonomy (GTDB): domain Bacteria; phylum Cyanobacteriota; class Cyanobacteriia; order Cyanobacteriales; family Nostocaceae; genus Nostoc. Next base: position 142,873 of record NZ_CALMFY010000043.1, read on the forward strand.
TCGGTAAATATTGGCCCTTTTTTCAAAGTGAAATTGCGGCTATTCAAGTCAAAAATATTTGTACCAGTAATATCTGAAGGTAAAACATCTGGTGTTAGTTGAATCCGGCGAAACTCCCCTTGGATTAACTGCGCCAACACTTTTACTAGGAGGGTTTTACCAGTTCCCGGTACTCCTTCCAAAATTACGTGTCCACCCGCTAGCAATGCTACTAAAAGTTGTTGTATTAGGCTAGATTGTCCGACAATCACTTGATTAAGACCTTGACCAAGGCGAATTAAGATAGGATGAGTTTCGCTCATATTTTTTATTGATAAATAACCAATGCAGAAATATTATGCATAATTCCAAAAAATTAATTACGAATAACGTTAGCGAATCCGCGTCCCTTGCGCGTCTCGTAGAGAGCGTCATTACGAATTATGAATTCCCCGCAGGCTTCGCCATTTCCCCAACCAGCTTAACAGTTCTCGTTCAGTGATGGGTTGTTTGCGAGATTGTAGCTTTAAGACTGCATCTAGTTCTGCTGCACTTGCGCCTGTTTTTTCTATCCAGAAATTGATCAAGGCTTGACGTTCTAAAAGTACTTGTCCTAATCCCAAGGCTTTTTGGAGTTGTAATTGTTCTTGTTTACCTACCATCTCTACAACAAAGTCGGTGGTATCAGCTTTCTGCAAGACTCCTGCTAAAGCTTGGATGTATGCCTCACTGTTATCTGCAACTGGTGTATCTAAAGCTACTGGCTTGCCAAAGCGGCGATTCTGTGCCCAAATTAGCACTAATAGCAGGATACCTACTTGCACCAATATTGGAAATAAAGGAGTTTTAGCAAAAAAGCTAGATAAATCTCCTTCGCTTTCTTTCTTCCTGACATCGGCATCTTTATAGCCGTGGATATATTCATCGACAAATATTGTGTTACCTTTTTCAGTAACCAAACTGGCTAGATACTTAAAATTACTTAAATAATCTTGGTAGGCGTTGGCGGCTAAATAAGGAGTGGTAGAAAAAATCACCTTTCCCTTTTTGTAATTTTCTTGCCAGACAACAGCACCAAAGCGATCGCCTAAATCAACTTGCTTGGAGTTAGGTTTCTGATATCGTCTACGCGTATCTATTTTGATATTACCTTGGGGAGATTTTTGCATAGTGCTAAACTTCGCTTCTGTAACCCGCGCCCCCGCACCCAAAATTACCAAAGTATTTCCTTTTTCTACCCATTCACGCTCTTGACTATCCAGTGTCGTCTCCCTTGGATAGCCGCCTACCTGTAGAACAGTAACTGGGCTGTTGTCTGGCTGAATGTCACTAAAAGGCTTTTGCCAGCGCTTCATAGAAATTCCCTGCTGTTGCATAAAAGCATACCAAGCACCATAGCCATCAGAGGCGCGGTTATAAGTAGAGCCAGTGTTAATTTTAGTATTATTGGGAGCCGCGATCAAACTAAGTAAAACGATCGCAGCTACTGCGATCGCTCCTATCCAAGCAAGGCGATTTGAACGTTTCATTTTCGACTTTTACTATAATCACTTCGTTTCAGTATCATTAGTTGTTAATACTTACTTATTTTTCAGGTAAAGTCAAAAATATCATTAATTTTCTTACAGCAGTTTTCATTTAATTGAACCATATATGTTGTAGGGGCACAGCAATGCTGTGCCCCTACCGCGTGGTCTATTTATCTAAAAATTGCTGTAAACCCTATTATTAAAAGCACTTTAGTGCTTACTACAAACCTTCAAAACTAGCTTGACAAAATACTACTACACTTGCAATACTACTCGGTTAAGAAGATTTGTAAGTTGGGTTGTAGCTTGCTTCCACGTTCGCGGAGCGTCTCGTAGAGAAGTGGTACGGAGTGAAACCCAACAAAGCCTTGAAAATGTTGGGTTTCGTTCCTCAACCCAACATACATTGGAGTTATTTTTTAGGCAAAACCTACGCAGTATTGATTACACTTGGGGAAAAATCCGCTCAGAAAATGGCGTTGCAACAGCAGTGCAAATTATTGAAAAAACGATGAATAATATTAAGTCCTCTTAAATATTTATAATTTACATTCCTTCGATAGAAGGAGTTTCTCTCAATTTTACTACTTTGGAGTCAACTAGCTCATCCAAATGGATGAAGAATAAATCTACCTATTAGTCGATCCAAGTGCAGGAGGTTTCGGCTTATAAATAAAAAAACAATATTCCTAGCGAATACTAATTCTACCAAGCTCTAGTTGAGGATAACTCTATGAAAGCTACTAACTTAATAAATTTTGCAAATATTGTATTTGGAATTGCTAGCACTAAAAAAGTCGATAATAACTACACTGCTGCACGAAAAAACACACCAAATGTCTCTGAGCTAATCCATAGTCATTCCACAGATATTAGTTACCCCAACTACTTTGATACTGCTAGTCTTGCTTATCACATTATGGGATTTGGCAAATTTCAGCGATAAAATTAAAGTTATCTATATTAAAAGTGAGAATGTAGGTTAGTCAACGCCAAATAAAGCGCGATCGCGGGACTTGACAAAGCGTCTAATGTTGATTATGAGTCCCGTTAATATTTTATAATATCAACTCTTATTTGGAAGTCCTAAAAAACCCCACCCCGTCTAAGGGGTGGGGTTAGTACAGTTACTAAGGCTATTTAACCGTAGATAATATAATATCACTCAAATTGCACAAGCGATCGCCCCGATACAATAATAAAACCGACAGAATCAAGTCTAATCTGGGGCTGACGAATTCCCTCTAAAATGGCTGCATTTAAAGCAGTTTCTATCTTCAATTCTTCAGCTAATGCATTATCCCAACTTTGCTGGTTCAGGCGTAGGCGTAATTGTTCTACTCTATTGCCTAATTTCTTTTCGGCAACATTAGCACAACTTTGGCACAAGTCAATAAAATCTGGACGATTGGAGAGTAATTCCGAAGAAGTGTTCCGCACTTGATAGCAAAAATTTTGCCATTTACTAGGGTCAACAAAATCGTCAATAATTCCTAAGCGCTCTTTTGCCAAATTGTAATCTCGTCCTTGATTATTGTTTTTATCTTTATATGCACGTTGCAGGATACCTAAGATTGCTTTATCTTCAACAACGCGTATTGGCTCCTTACGACCATCAACATAGATAGTTTCTATAATTGGCGGAAATAAAGCATCGACACGTCGCTGCAAGTTTTTGAATTGAGAATTATCTAGTTTGTAATCGATTAAAACTTGTTTGGCAATTTTTAAATTTGCCTCGACTACATAATTGCATTGAAAACCAAACCACTCCTTCCCTTCTTTAGCATCCCAAGATGCATCAGTGCGCCACATTGCAAAGGCTTCACCTCGGTCATCCCAGTTTATATAGTTTAAGAGTGCTTCGACAAATCCTTCCCCAATCCGAAAGAGTTTAATACCAGAATTCTGATTTGCTACCCTGCGATTATAAGTACCAAATTGGTCTAGATAACTATCAGCAAAACGGTTTTTTAACTCATTTATGGGAACCAATGTCCGCGTTGTCGGTTGATAACGTCGAATCTCTGATGAATCTGGGTTATTGAGTGCCCTGAATCCCAATGCATCACAAATCCAGCCTTCAACTGCTCGTTTAATTTCTAGATGGCAAGCATCGTAATTATCTAAATCTTGAAAATACTGGGTGGCAATTTCATCGTTAGCGTCAATTTCATTTAGAGCATTCTGTTCACTAATTTTTGCTATTTCAGCTTCAATTTGCTCTTGAATTGGCGAAATCATCTCTAACAATCCAGCCGCACTTGATTGAAACAAAGTTGTTTCTAATTCTGCAAGTTTCTCATCCACATAAAACTGTAAGCTGGCAATTGATTGTTGGAAAATACCAAACCCATCTTTCAATACTTGATACCAAGCATTGTGAGGGCTATCTGGCAAATAGGGGCCAATCAAGGCACAAGATTGGACTCCAATTTTGCTGCCAATCCGGTCAAGTCTGCCAATTCTTTGCTCTAATTGATTAGGCGACCAAGGAAGGTCAAAATGAATTAACCAATCGGCAAACTGGAGATTACGTCCTTCTTCTCCAGAGCGATCGCATACTAAAATAAAGCAGTTTAGGTTATTCTTGAACTTACTTAAGTCTTCCTCAACTTTGTCTGGTGATTCTCCAAATTGATGTTTAGCTACTGTCTCTGCACCAAAGGTATCAGACAAATATCGGACAATTTCGCCACAAGTTTGCACAAAACTGGTAAAGACAATAAATTTGGGCAGAATATCGCCAGTAATTGGTCTTTTGATTCTCTGCTGTATCCTCGTGACGAATTCTTTTTGATTTTTCCGAACATTTGCGGGAATTTTGAAGTACGTACCTAGCTGATTCAGCAGCACTGTTTTCAAATTTTCCGTCCGTTCTCCGTCCTCTTGAGGTTGACGAATAATTTTTAGTAAGGATTGCAGAATCTCTTCTTCCCCTGAGAATTTGGGGGTTATAGTTAATAGGCGAATATCATCTTCTTTAAACTCCTGGATGAGTTTAGAATCAGGTTTACCAGTTAAACGCGCGGTAATTACCTGCTCTAAAATGCCTAACCAAGTACCAGAAGCTAGAAATAACAACAGAAAAATTCGCTGATATTGCTTTTCACCAGGAGCAACATTACGCCATTGATTGAGCAGTTCGTGGATATCAGGCGATCGCTCGTCTAAATCATACTCTTCTTTCGGCGTAAAATTGCGGTCAAATATGACATCTTCCACCGCAGCGCGACGGTTGCGAAGCATTCGGCGGTGTAGTCGATAGGTATCGCTGACGTGAGTGCGAATCGCTTGGACTATTTGCTCTTGCTCAGGAGAATTTGCTTGTAAATTTTCTAAATCATCCGCCAGCTTCAATAAATACTTGTCCTCAGCAAAGAGGTTTCGCAGTTGCTGCAAGTTGCTTTTGAGAACAACAGGCTCTGCACCTTCATTAAAAGAAAGCAGAAGTTTACCAATTTGCTGACGACTTTCAACTTTGGCACGAAAACCTGCTAAATCACCAAGTTTATAGGTTGTTGGGTCAAGCAAGTGCAACATGGCCAGAAAATCCTGCTCATGATTGAGAACAGGAGTGGCAGATAATAAAAGTAAGCGATCGCTTTTATGAGCAAGTTCTTTGCAAGTCTCAAAACGCTGGCGCACTGTTGCATCCTTAGAGGTTGCCATTGCTGCGATATGATGGGCTTCATCTAAAATTAAGCAGCCTATCCTCGCTTTCAGGTTGATTTTATGGATATCTTCAACCGCTAGCACCGCTACCCGTTTGCCAAAATGGGAGATGTAAAACTTGTTTTCTAACTCCAACCGCCATTGTTTGAGCAAATATTGCGGAACTAATACCACCGCACCTTTTTTCGGCTCATCGAGGAGGAATTGACGCAGAATTGCACCCGCTTCGATGGTTTTTCCGAGTCCCACCTCGTCTGCTAACAAGTAGCGTTGAATTGGGTCTTCCAGTACCCGCCTGACTACTTCAACTTGGTGAGGATAAAGATTAATATTTGCCGAAATCAGTCCCGTCATCCCGCGACTGACAGCGCGTTGCTGAATCAAGGATTTCACGAAAGCCAATCTTTTGTCGTGGAAGTAGGGCGTTTCGTGACCCTTCATCGCCAAAGTTTCGATGGGGTCTGTGTTGGGTAAATTGCAACGAACGTAAATGTCTTCAACAGATGCGATCGCAGTTTTCTTATCTGGTAAATCAATTTGATACATTTCTGTATCTTCATCCCAGATGAAAATTCTGCCAACTATCCATTTATCCTGAGTTTGGGACTTAATATAGCATCGAGCCTGGGGTTCAAGCTTGACTTCAGAGAGTGAATTTAAAGGTAAAGTTTTTTGGAGACGTTGCCCTATGGAGCAGAAATACTCAACGTTCGCATTGGCATCAGATATTTCCGTAACTTTTCCTATACCCAAAGAGTTATTCTGGGACTGTACTAATAAACCGAGCTTAATCATAGATCCAGTCCCCTGAACACACTAAAAGAACCTTCCAGACTAGTTTTTTAACCTATATCTGGCAGTTTTGTCGATCAACATTATAGATAATAAACTGGTATTACTGTTTTTGTCGTCATAGCGATGTCTACGACGGGCTATGACGCTCGTTCGCGCCAGCGTGCCGTAGGCAAGACTCGCTCTAAGCGAACGCAAGAGCGTCTCTAAGAGTTGCCATACCGCAGGCTTTACGCAACTCTTGGAGACGCTCTTGCGTAGCTTGCTTCCCCGTAGGGGTACGCTATCGACGTCGCTCCACCACAGCCAATTAGTAAAATCAGCAATTTTCTAGGTAAATAGAAGACGCCCTACGGGCACAGCAATATTCATTGGTGTCAACTTACAGCTATTTTCAGGTAAATAGACCACGCGGTAGGGGATCTTGGCCTTGCGCCCCTACAACAGATATGGTTCAAATACTTGAATTCTGCTGTAACGTGAAAGTTACTAAGCAAAAATGCTTTGAGACATTACCTCGTTCATCTCGTTCCCAGTCTTCGACTGGAAATGCCCCTCATTGAGGCTCCGCCTCTCTGACTTGTGGCAGAGTAGAGACGTTACATGTAACGTCTCTACATTCGTTTTCACTCCTATGTCTATTGTCAGGGGACACATTGGCATTGTCAGAGGACGCATTGGCATTGTCAAAGGACGCATTGGCATTGTCAAAGGACACATTGTCATTATCAAAGGACACATTGGCATTGAAAGAGGAACCATTTGCATTTTCAAAGGAAACATTGTCATTGTCAAAGGACGCATTAGCATTGTCAAGGGACGCATTGGCATTGCAAGGTATTGACGAATTTAATTAACTACGAATTTAGAACTTACGCACCGTGACGAAATTACGTCATTGCGTTCGCGTAGCGTCTCGTAGAGAAGCAATCTCAAACTTTGTTTTTATATTCTTAGTGCGTAAGTCCTAGAATTAATGAAATGCTGTACTTAGCTGATTATGTGCTGCAACAGATTCACGCTTTGGCTTGATAACGCCACGATACAATTAAGGTGATGTAGTTTTATTTACTATGAAGAAAATCAGAGACAACACAATTAAGTTAAATCAATTTTTAAAGTTGATGGGTATAGTGCCAACTGGAGGGCAAGCCAAGCTGATGATTCAAGGTGGCGATGTCCAAGTAAACGGTATGCTGGAAACCCGACGAGGACGGCGACTAGTACCGGGTGATAAAGTTACAATACAAGGACAGACTTTAGAGGTGAATTTGAACAACAATGAAGACCAAGACGTAGTAATAGATTTTGCCGAACAAACAGAGTAAAGGATTTTTATCTCAAATTTACAAGTTCCTCTTTTGTCTTGTGAGTAATGCTACAAATTTCCCACAAAGTTATTATCCCACAGAGTGAGATTGAAATTAGTGCGATTCGTTCGCAAGGAGCGGGAGGCCAAAATGTGAATAAGGTTTCCACTGCAATTCACTTGCGCTTCGATATTGCAGCTTCATCATTACCGGATTATTATAAACAACAGCTTTTAAAGCTGAATGATCGACGCATCACCCAGGAAGGAGTTGTCGTAATCAAAGCGCAGGAACACCGAAGCCAAGAGAACAATCGAGAATCAGCGTTGAGACGACTTCAAGAACTTATTCAAAGCGCAGTTGTAGTAACGATAAAACGCAAACCCACGAAACCAACTCGCAGTTCTCAAAGAAAGCGCCTCGACTATAAAACTAAGCGCGGACAGGTTAAGTCGAACAGAGGGCAAGTGACAGATTCTTGATTTATAAATTAAATTTTGCCACTCCATTTGGTCGCAAAATCTAACCAGAGAACTAAGACTAATTCCTTCTATTGACTGTGGTCAAGTTCATGACTTAGTTGGTTAGCTTGAGAATAGTAACTATTAAAGGTGAAAAAAGATGAATAAGACATTACTAACAATTTTGATGCTTGCGCTCTTACTCTTATTCATCATCTCTCCCTTTGCTGCCCTTGCTAGTTTAATGCTGGTAGTGTTTGTTTCGGCGTTTTTCTCTTTACTAGGAAACTTGTTCCAAGCAATAATTGGTGGTGACACCAATCCAAAAGGGTCTTAACACATCCTGCACTGTCAAATTATCTTCTTTTCCATACGCGCTGCTTCATAAAGCATTTGCCAGAGAAAAGGCTCATCTTCCTGTGTGAGTGGACAAATTGAATAATCCATGACCATAAACAAAAAGGTACAAGCCCCTAAATTTATTTATGGGGTTCAAAATATTTGACTTTTGACTTTTGACTTTTGACTTTTGACTTTTGACTTCCCCGTTCGCGTAGCGTCTCCTTGGCGCAGCCTCTCGTAGAGAAGAGTTGGGGCTGACTCATGCCCCAAAGTCCGCTTTTGTCAAATTTAGGGTAATTTCACTCAGTGGTGTCGGTAAACCATCAATGCTGACGAGATTTCTCTTCTGTTGAAATTCTCGAACTCCCTCTTCACCTTTTTTACTAGCCCAGTTTACTAAAGTCTGGCGCTGACCTCGATATTCATAGAGTGGTACGCCAAAACCACAGGAAGTCTGTACTTGTTCAATATCAGCGACGATAATTTGACGAGCTCCAGGCATCGGCAAAAACAGAGAATAGAGGGAGTCCCAGTCTGGAGAACTTGGTAAAATCGTCTTTCCTTGACCGTAAAGACGCAGGATACACGCAGGTTCCTCAAAGGCGCAAAACATAAAGGTTATCCGCCCATTTTCTTGCAAATGGGCTGATGTTTCGTTACCACTGCCTGTAAGGTCTACGTAACCTACTCGGTTGGGAGAGAGGATACAAAAGCAGCCTAAACCTTTAGGAGAGAGGTTAACATGACCTGTAGAACTCAAAGGTGCAGAGCCAACGAAGAAAAGGTGTTGAGCAGTAATAAAGTCTTGCAGTTCGTCAGTAATAGAGTCAAAAAATTTAGACATAAACTGTCTGATTTATATTTGCAAATTTCCCATCTTCTCAGGCTATGTCTTAGCTAAACATCTAGCAAGCCCTAATTGCCGATGTCTAAGTAAGTAAGGACTTACAAAATGTTACTGTCTCATGTACCGACTAGCCATTTGGATGGCATCAGCGATATCCACATCACCATCACCGTCAGCATCCAAGAAAGAATTCAGTACAGGATTGCCGCCAGCTTGGGGATTGGTGGCATTGGCACCTGATTGCAAAAACTTTAGTACCAAAGGTACTGCTAAAGGTAGCAATTGTTGAACTATACCAGCATCCAATCCAGTGCGCTGGGCAGCAACTTCAGCTACTTGTTGTTGTATCTGAGAAGAAAACAGCGAATCGACGGCTTCGGGGTTAGGTGAAGTACCAGCATATTGATTCACTAGAGTTTGTGTGGCTTCATTACCATCTGTGGCTTGCTTATCTTGTAAAGCAGAACGTACTTGACCACCCACAATAGACAAAACTGATTGGATGGTAGACGGGTCTGTACCAGTGCGATCGCTCAACTGCTGTACAGTGTTAATAATACCTCCCAGTTGACCTAAGCTGCCTTGTTGATTAGGATTAGCGACGGCACCAAGAATTTGATCGAAAAGTCCCATAAGTTTGTTTTTCCCTTTGTTCTCAAAAAGTTTGCCAAAACTGGCTTGAAGTCTTTTGTGTAGGCAGACTTTCGTAAGTCCACTAAAAGATTAGAACACGCCAGCTCATAATGAACGAATAAAATTTCAAAAGCTACTAGCTCAAGGGTGAGAAATCGGCACAGCGATACCTGCGGTAGGCAGAGTGATCGTAAATTCTGAACCTCGATTTAACTCAGATTGACAAGTAATTTTACCCTAATGTTTTTCTACCACAATCTGATATGCGTAGGCGTAGCCCGCCACAGGCATCGCTAGCCCCAAACCAGTACCAATGACTCGTTATTTGGTTGTGAAAAATGTTTCAAATATCTTTTTCTGATTTTCTGGTAAATACCAAAGCCGTTGTCTGCAATTCGCACTATCACTAAAGGTTAAAAATACTGAAACTTTGATTCAGATTTATTGGTATGACAATACGATCGCTTTTTTGGTTATTGCTAGAAGCGATCGCTCCTACTCAGTTTTATAATTTATGATCAACTCAAAGGCTTAAGCTTCAACCTCAGAAGTTCAAACTTCAGCCTCGTTGATCAAAAGCTCCTTCCTAGCACTCTGGTAAAAAATACTGAAACTATTAAGATTAGAAGCATCTGCCTACTGAATACCCACTAATCTTTCCCAACCATGCCTCTGTCACGCATAGTAACGCTGATTGTTGGTCTAATCGTCATTTTGGGGCTAGCCCTATGGCTAATTGATTCCCTATCGCGCCTCTATTGGCAATTGTCCTATTCGCCGTTGCTAGGCAATTTGCTGCTGTTGCTGCTGATTGTCCTCATAGGAGCGTTGGTTGCTGCTTTTGTTTATTATGTATTGGTGATTCGATCTGGAGAAAAGCGATCGCGCCGCAACCCGAAGCGAGTGACTGCGGCGCAAATTCCCGCTGCTAAATCTGATGCTGCTTCTACAACTCTCCAAGCTGTGCGACAACAGGTAGCACAAATTCAAGATGAGGTAGCACGCCAAGCTTTATTAAGTCGATCGCGAGAAATTGAAGCCAACTTAGCACGGGGTGAAATTCAAGTAGTAGTATTTGGTACGGGAAGTGCTGGTAAAACTTCTCTAGTTAATGCAATTATGGGACGCATGGTAGGTCAGGTGAATGCACCGATGGGTACAACCCAGGTTGGAGAAACCTATTGTCTACGGTTGAAGGGATTAGAACGCAAGATTTTAATTACAGATACACCAGGGATTTTAGAAGCAGGGGTAGCGGGAACGGAACGGGAACAAATGGCGCGAGAACTGGCAACAGAAGCAGATTTACTGTTGTTTGTGGTAGATAATGACTTACGGCGTTCAGAATATGAGCCGCTGCGGGGGTTGGCAGAAATTGGTAAGCGATCGCTCCTAGTACTTAACAAAACTGATCTCTATACAGATGAAGATAAAGAAGCTATCCTGGCTAGGTTGCGTCAACGGGTACTGGGATTTATTGCAACTAATGATGTGGTGGCGATCGCTGCTAATCCCCAACCTGCACAACTAGAAACTGGCGAAACCTTTCAGCCGGAACCGGATATTGTCCCCTTGTTGCGGCGCACGGCTGCTGTTTTACGGGCTGAGGGTGAAGATTTGGTAGCAGATAACATTCTTTTGCAATCTCTACGATTGGGAGACGAGGCGCGAAAACTCATTGATGGTCAGCGTCGCCGTCAAGCTGACAAAATCGTGGAACGTTTTCAGTGGATTGGTGCTGGTGTAGTATCAGTCACGCCGATACCAGTGGTAGATTTGCTGGCGACAGCTGCTGTTAATGCTCAAATGGTTGTGGAAATTGGCAGAGTCTACGGCTGTGAATTGAATATGGAACGGGGACGAGAGTTAGCCCTTTCTTTAGCGAAAACCATCGCCAGTTTGGGCATTGTCAAGGGAGCAATTCAATTATTATCTACAGCTTTGCAGCTCAATGTTGCCACCTTTATTATTGGTAGAGCGATTCAAGGCGTGACAGCAGCTTATTTAACGCGAATTGCTGGTAAAAGTTTTATTGAATATTTTCGTCATGATCAAGATTGGGGTGATGGTGGAATGACGGAAGTTGTGCAGCGACAATTTCAAATTAATCGCAGAGATGAATTTATCAAGGCTTTTATTCAAGAAGCGATCGCGCGGGTAGTGAAGCCGTTAACAGAAAAATCTGAGGTGGTTGAGGAAGATACGGAAGCTGAGGGTTAGGAGATTCTGACCATTGTTCACCTCTGGCTACTCAAAAGCGTAAACTAAGAAATTCTAGTAATTAATTTCTTACCAAGGATGGTCAAAGCCTCATATATCTAGGGTATTTAAGAGGCAGTGCGGCATAGCTTTATTACCCGGTCGGGGCTGATTGCTTACTTTGATAGACAGCAATCTGCGCTACACCAAGATTGTTATACTGTGTGCATAATCGTTTTAACATAACTAAGCTGGTTCCTCAGTAACGATATATGTTTTGTCTCCTATTGATAGGTTTTCACCATCCTCAATAATAGGTGCCCAAGCAATTTTCATACCTTCTCGCTTAAATTTTTGAGCAACAAATTCTATATATTCCATATCAGGCTGAACTGATATAAGTTTCAATAGTTCTGTACCTGCTTTTGTTAACATTCCAACTTCATTTCCGATTTCAGGCGTATCTTTCTCTCTTTCAAATAAGAGAATTAAAGAGGAGTAAAGTAAATTAGAGGTACTGCCGGAGGTACTAGCTTCAAAGGAAAAACCTAGAAACTCACTATCATTTATAAGACCAGCGTCTTTTAGATCAAGAATTTCAGAAAAGCCAATAGTATTATCTTTCTTAAAAATATATTCTCTTGGGTCAAGGTAAAAAGCTATGTTCTTATCACTTAGGACATATTTCCCTAATTCAACAAAGTTTTCTGCTTCTTGTCGTGAAAGATTTTCAATATCTCAAGAGTACGTAGCGAGAAAGAACCAGGTTTTGTAATCTCCCCAGCCAGGATTTTCCCCCACCAGTATTGGAGATCTTCTGTTGAAATTTTCTCTGCTATATCAAAGAAATGATTAATCCATTCTGGTTCTGGCTTCTGTTCTGGGATCTCACTTTTATTTGCTAGTTCCTCAGCAGCGTTTGCACATACGGATTCTATATTCTGTTGCTTTCGTAACTCCTGGTATTCATTACGGTTTGCCGCACGCTCAGCAAGTGAGAGGATCGGGCTAGGTGTCTCAGAAGATCCCATCATCTTAACTTTACCGTCTTCATAATCTGCACCACCAAGCAACTTACGGCTCTCAGCCATAGCTTCGGAAATAACTCGTATTTCGTAAGCTTTAGCCTCAGCATTTTTCTTGATCAGGTCTGGGCGTGAAACTGCACCAAACCCTTCAGCCATTACTTCAATAAGTCTCTTCAGTGGTTCACTAATGCCAGCTAAATCTTTGATTTCCATTTACAGCTACGTATTTTTTACTTCCTAAAAATCGGTGTTTACAATGGTACAGATGTATTAATAAGAATTTAACCGTAAAAACACGTAAAATTAATTTTTTTGTGCCGGACTTGACCAAAATATTCTGTACTCCTATCAATGCTTTCTTTCCTTAAAGTGCGATCGCCCTTGGTTATGTGGGAAACTAACTCTGGAGCGATCGCCGATAATTCAGAATTACAAGTCTTCACAAGGTTACTCGGTTCTACAGTTAGCATTGAACGAGTCGAACATATTTTAAGTGGCGATCGCCGCTGCGCTTATCGTGTTTCTATCTATGATCAAGCTATTAACTCCTAAGAAACATAAGGGTGTAAGGGAGAAGAAGGTGTTTGTTTGATATGTTGCGGGAGCGAAAAACGTACCCGTGAGAGGCTCTTAAAAGTCAGTAAGGCGGCGCAGCTGTGGATCTTGCAGTTTCAGTTTATTGATATAATTCGCAATTTTTGCAAATTGTAAGTATTGATGCCCTTAAAGAAATATTGAGGATCGCGGTTCTTGAGAGAATCAAGATTTTTAGGCTTTCCCCTACTCATTCTTATCCTTACTTATCATGTACAGCACTCCAATAAACCTGAACACAGTCCATCCGGTTTGGAAAACCACATCCAGGAAGGAAACAGTAAGATGCAAGTAAAGTTATACTACGATGCGATCGCCTGCTATCAAAAAGCATTGACTGTTGCAGAGGAGGTATTGCAGGAAGCAACTTCCCACTTAAGTAATTCCGAGGCAATTCATATCTATGTCCTTTCATGTCAGAATCTTCCTAATTGTCACTTGGCGGTGGGACAGTTAATCGAAGCGGAAACTTACTTGCTCAAAGCCCAAAGCAGTGCATCAGAACTCTGGTCAAAGAAAAATCTCAGCCAACTTTTAAACAAGAGACACAAACTGGGTTTTGAGCTTTATTTTCTAACATTATGGCTAGAATTATCTATTTTAACTGAAAGTCTTGTGCAGCAAGGATTATTGTTTTTTTATCTGGAGAGAGTGATGAAAGAGCGATAAAATAGCGGTACTGGATAGATAAAGACTATTTCCCAAATACCGCTACAATCCTGTGTTGATGTCGAGGAAAGTCGCTAAAAACTCATGAATTAAACCATCAGACCAAAGTCGGTGCTTTTTCCATCTCTGCATTGTACTGACCAAGGCTGGCTGCTCCGTTTAACTTCGCTCGATGATAGAGTAATTTTTGTGCCTCAGATGTCTTATGATCATTACCCCGCCAGTAATCTAAAACTGGTTGCTGAATAGCGCGGGCATAGGAAAAGGTAACAGACCAAGGACACTGGGAAGCAAATTTAGCATTCATCACATTCAGATGTTCCGTTGAGCGTTCGTTACTCTGTCCACCGGAAAGGAAAGCAATTCCGGGAACAGTAACAGGTACGTTCTTGAGTAGGCATTGAATAGTCATTTCTGCTACCTGCTCTACACTCGCCTGATTGGGACAAGTCAAGCCAGAAATCACCATACTAGGTTTAAGTATCATCTGGTCAAACTCAACTTTATGCAGACGCAGTTGATTAAATACTGCTTCTAAAGTTTTATTTGTTACTTCGTAAGAATCTTCTATTGTATGGTCGCCATCAATTAATACCTCAGGCTCCACAATTGGTACAAGTCCTCCTTGCTGACACAAAGCAGCATAACGAGCTAGCGCATGAGCATTGGCTTCAATGCAAGTACCGCTGGGAATACCATTACCAATGGTAATCACAGCCCGCCATTTGGCAAAACGTGCGCCCATTTTGTAATATTCAGCAATGCGCTCCCTTAGACCATCTAATCCTTCGGTAACTTTCTCACCTGGACAAGCTGCTAAGTCTTTAGCTCCGGCATCAACTTTGATACCAATGATCATACCCGCGTCTTGCATCACCTTCGTAAAAGCAACCTTAGCCTGAGAAAACTGGCTAATAGTTTCATCGTAGAGAATAGCTCCACTGATGTGTTCAGATAAACCAGGAGTTGTCAGAATTAACTCTCGATAAGCACGTCGTCGTTCTTCTGTCGTGGGGATACCTAACTTTTCAAATCGCTTGTTGCATGTAGTATTGCTTTCATCCATTGCTAGGATACCTTTACCAGGAGCAACCATTGCCTTGGCGGTGTTTCTCAATTCCTGCGCATATGCACTCATGTTAATCATCCCTTCGTTGGTTTTGGCGATCGCTATATATATAAAATTATTATTGCAAATTATTCCTAATAATCCAAATTATTTGTTAAATTCTTTTTGTATAGATACTATGACCTCCTATGTCAGCATTGCTTGTGGAGATTCAATCTTCCGCATTTTTTGTGATTATGCCAAAGTCTCGAAAGGCTAAATGATTTAACTTTTCCGTAAATCAACCTTTTAGATGAGTAGTTATCATAGATACTAAAAACTTCAACTTTGTTATGAAACATCTCTTGGTCAGTAGTTTATCTACCCTACTTTTTACAGCAGGAGCTTATGTTTTATCGGCTCCCTCAATGGCACAGTTTGCAAATGTCAGACAGCATTTGAATTCCCTAACTACAAGTCGTGTAGTTTTTGCTAGAGGAAAAAGTAGTACCACAATTCAAAATGCAGAAACTAACATATACATATTAAGAGCTAAAGCTGGACAAACATTGACTTTAAAAGTTAATAGTTTAGGCGCTCATGCCAGTGTTACTCTCTATGGTGTTAATGGTAAACCTTTAAGTCCAGTTTTCATTGGCGCTGGCAGTGAAGGTAAGAGTTTTCGCCTGCATCTTTACAGCACAGGTGATTACTATATCGTAGGCGGTTCTGGGTCGGCTAATCATTTATACAATTTCACAATTTCTATTAAGTAAGAATATAACGGGAAAAGCTAGATAATTAAATGTGACCCCTAATCTAAACCGATGTGTTCATTTTATGCTCATTTTTGATCACCTTCGTCCACGTTTATCTTTGAGTTTTACTTCTAGGCATTGTAACAGTGTTAATATCTCGAACATGGGCTGCTTGTAGCTTTTGAGTTGTCGTTTGGAAAAATAATAACTCTACTTCATCGGCCTTCTCTCTTTATCCTCTTTTTTTAGCGAAGGTATTATTTACATAAAGTCTTATATTCAACACATTTGTCAAAATAAGACAGTACAAATATTGTTTGAAGTTTAAGATAGTATACATTCTTGTACAATATATACAGTGATTGTTTCTTTGTCACTATGCTAAATTAGTGTCATCAAGGTGTGAAGCTTGGACTCTCTAACGTTCAGCCTAAAATCAGTATTAGGAACTTACAGGCTGCATCAAAATAAATTGTTACAAGCCTAAAGTAGGTAAAGCTTAACTTGATAACACTAATTTGTTACGATGCCATTTTATTTGTCACTGTACAGTTGGAGTTCCTCGAAACTAAATTAGTTTATATACCCAGAGATGCTTTTCGTTTGCGCTTTAGCCACCATCCTGCAACATTGACAACCGCTATCCCACCAAGGGTGTTAGGTTCCGGAACAGGGGTTGAATCGGTATTTTCAATGACAAGTTTAGCAACCGGACCATTACCACTAGCGGCGAAGAGATAATTTTCGCGATCATGTTCTTCAAGATCACCCAAAAGCGCACCTCCAATTGAGAAAAATTTCCCGCTTCTGGCGTTAATATCTGCAATGGCATCCGAGTTGAGAGCAAAACTCAGAATTTCGTTTGGATCACCAGAAGTAGTAACATCAAAAGTTCCATAATTTTTACCACTTCCCAAATCATTATAAATACTGTTGTTGGGGCTACTATTTTTATGAGTAACTACATTAGCAGGTGTTGAAACGTCAAAAAAACCTAGAGTCTCTGTTGGACTTACTGAACCCTCAAATCGTTGAATTTGCAGGGTTGCTGAGGAGACTCCTGCTATAGCACCAAGATCGAATGTAAAAAAGTTACGCAAATCTGTTCCGCGGATATATCCAGTTATATAGTTGGTATTATCGTTATCATTATGCCCATTAATTCCCCCTTCAGCAGCCCACCAACCTTGATCTGATGCATTTACAGTAAAAGTTGCTGCTTGTGCTGCATTTAGCATTCCTAATCCAAATCCAACAATAGCAGCCGTAATTGCCAATTTGTAACACTTTTTCATTGGATACCCTTCTAAATTTGAACTGTTTAGGTAAAATCTACAAAACTTTTTCCTATACAATCACTGTTTTTCAAAGGACACGGTTGCTCCACAATAAGAGTAACTAAGCGTAGTGAAAAATTCAGTATTGAACTAGGGTTCTATTGGCACTAAAGATTATGTATTAAATCAAACAATGGTGTTTTTGGTATGATAAAATAAAAAATCCCAACACCAGTAAAAATACATAAACTTTATACAAAATTTACACAATTTTTATAGCTTCTTTCTTTTTTGGTTTCAAATTACGTCTAATCCCTTACAAAGAGACGAAAAATAGCTTTGAAACTTGAAATTTTTTATTAATCATATAAACATATATCGTCATATTAAAAATTAATAAAATTAGTAAATTATAGTAAAGTAAAATACCCTCTTTATAAGCAAAAATACTTAAAAAATTATACTTGTATTTAAAGTATTAAAACTCTGGTTATTTATTTCTAAAGTATTCCGGAAACAGGTGGGAATGTCAGAAAAACTAAATAAAGGGACTTACTGAGTAACCAGGTCATGACCAGCCACATAATCGGTAAATTACTACAAGGGCGTTACCAAATTGTCCAAAGCCTGAGTGCAGGGGTGTTTGGACAAACATACATAGCTGTAGATGTAGATTATCCACAGAATCCCAGATGCGTTGTTAAACAGATTAAAGTTAGCAGTTCCGAATCTGGCTACTTGGAGATGCTGAGGTTACTGTTTCTAACTGAAACCCAAACCCTCAAGCTTCTGGGAAGCCATCACCAAATTCCTGAATTCATCGCCTGCTTTGAAGAAAACGAGCGATTTTATTTAGTGCAAGAGTGGATTGAAGGACATGCACTGACTGCGGAATTGCCCATCGAGCAACAGTGGGGTTGTCTGTGGAGTGAGAGGGAAGTTGTAGAATTCCTGATAGATGTCTTAGGTATTCTGGAATTTGTTCACTCTCAAGGCGTGATCCATTGCGATATCAAACCGGAAAACTTAATTAGACGTAATAGCAATCGCAAGTTAGTTCTGATTGACTTTGGCTCAATCCAGTCTGTTGATTTTGGTATAGGTGCAGAATTGCCCATTTATCGGATTCCCCTCACCTCATTGGGATACATACCGCCAGAGCAATTTATTGGTCAAACACAGCCCAACAGTGATATTTATGCTTTGGGTATGATTGCCATCCAGGCTTTAACAGGGCTAGAACCACTACAATTAAAGGCTGATCCTTATACTAATGAAATTTTTTGGCGTTCTCAAAACACGCCAGTTAACGATTATCTAGCCGCTGTTCTCAGTCAAATGATCCGCTACGATTCTCAAAACCGCTTCCAGTCTGCGGGTGAGGTACTGCGGGTACTCAAACAAATAACATGGGATCAGCCACCAGAAATATTAGAAGTAGATGAGCAATTTCCCCTAAAGGCGGCGATTGAAGATGATAATTCTCAAAATCTTACATCTGGGAAATTATCCCCGTTATTAACAGGAATGAAAGTTGGACTGGCGGCTAATTCTTTGGTGATGGGATTTGGTGTATATTCTTTAATTAATAATGCACCTGCATACTCAGAAACAGAAACTTTATCTCAAGCCACAAAAGAATATCAAGCAGGAGATTTGCAAGAGGCGATCGCACTTGTTAAATCAATTCCTTCCCACAGCAATGTTTATCCAGAAGCCCAAGCCACAGTTGAAGAATGGCAACAACAATGGCAAGTAGCTGCACAGCAATACCAAATAGCTCAAACAGCTTTTCATGAGAGCAGATGGTCAGATGTTCTTCATGCTGTTGCTAAAATTCCAAATATTTTATATTGGCAATCTAAAACAGATAAATTAGTTCAGCAAGCATCCGTCAACATTGAAGCACAGACGCAAGATTTATTAGCAAAAGCTTACGAAAGTGCCCAAATAAAAGATTTTTCTACTGCATTACAATATCTGCGTCAAATTCCTCAAGAAAGTCGTGCAGGTGGTTTAGTTCAAGAAAAGCTGGCTGAGTACAATAAAAAGCGGCAGATTAGAGCAGCGTACTTTTTGCAGAACGCTTACAAAAAAGCATCTATTGGTGATTTTGATCTGGCTCTGAAATTTCTCCAAAATATTCCCAACGATACTCTGGTTTATGCTCAAGCTCAAGTCAAACTGAATGAGTATACTCAAAAGCAACGCCTGCTGGCTGACTCTCAAAAGGTAGCTTTTGCAAAAAAAACAAATTCATTTACATCTAAAAACTCAGCTACTAAGATTGAATATCTTCAGGGAGTAAATTACCTACAAGAGGTGAATATTCGGTAGTTACAGCAATTTTTAGATTAATGGACTTGTTACATATAGCAATTTTAAAATGTGAGTAGGGGCACAATATATCCATTGGTGTCAACTTCAATTAAAACTCCTTTAAAACCTCATTTCCGTTCTGCCGCAAGTCTTGAGGCGGTAGCCCCCCATTAGGCATTCCTAGTCAGAGACTTCTTTTCGAGAGAAACCCTTCAGCCTCATTCCCTACTAGGGTTGGGAGAGAGGTTCTTTCAGGATTACTGAATTGGTGTTCTAGTACATAAAGAAGTGATGTTTTCTTTTATTTAGTTTGTAAATTCTAATTTATCGGATGGGTAGTTCAAGGATAAACTCTATGCCTTCACCTGGTTGGGAATGGTATGTGAGCTTGCCGTGATGATTATTAACCACAATTTGGTAAGCAATAGATAGACCAAGCCCTGTTCCTTTACCGACAGGTTTGGTTGTGTAAAAGGCATCGAATATTTTTGTTTGTTCTGCTTTGCTTATACCTGAGCCATTGTCGGCAATTCTTAAAATAACTTGCTCTCCAATTACCTCAGTTTTAATTTTAATCACACCATAATATTGATAATTTGTACCCAGATATTTATTTTTATATATTTCTTCAATTGCATCGATTGCATTAGAAATTAAATTCATAAAAACCTGATTAATTTCGCCAGCAAAACACTCAATAAGTGGCAAGTCTCCATATTCTTTGATTAGTTGGATAGCTGGGTAGTTAGCATTTTGTTTAAACCGATGTCCAAGAATGAGTAATGTACTTTCTAACCCTTCATGCAAGTTAGCTAGTTTCTTACCAGCTTCTCTGTGTCGTGAGAAGTTGTTCAAATATGACACAATTTCTGTAACGCGATCTGTACCAACTTGCATGGATTGAATAATTTTAGATAAATCATTTAACAAAAAATTGAGATCGCTTTGTTGAATTGCATTTTGAATTTCATTTGGTGGTTCTGGCAGATATTTTTGATAGAGATACAGTAAATTAACTATCTCATGTACATACTGTTTAACAAATTTTAAATTGCCAGCTATAAAATTGACAGGATTATTAACTTCATGAGCAATTCCTGCTGTCAGTTGACCTAAAGCTGCTACCTTTTCTGCTTGAATCAGTTGAGTTTGAGTCTGTTGTAATTCGACGTTTTTAGCAATTAAGGTTTTCGTTAAATTTCTCAGCTTTAGGTGATTTTCGATCCGCACCAAGACTTCTTCATGCTGAAAAGGTTTGGTAATGTAGTCTACGGCTCCCAATTGCAAACCTTTAACTTTATCAGCAGTTTCTGAGAGGGCTGTCATAAAAATGACCGGAATATCTTGGACACGAGGATTGCTTTTTAGCTGTTTACAGGTTTCAAAACCATCTATACCCGGCATCATCACATCCAGCAAGATTAAATCAGGTAAATCATCATTTTCTAATCGCTGAAGGGCTTTTTCACCGCTGCGTGCTGCCCAAACTTCAAAGCTAGACTGATCCAGAAAGCTGGATAAAACTTGTAAATTGGTAGGGTTATCGTCAACGACTAAAACAACTCCCCTGGAAGGAGCATAATTGATAGAATTATTTTGGTCTCCAATAGTCGTTTTCATACTGTTTCCACCGCATATTGACTCAAGAAACTGAGGATTAAATCTTCATCAAATTGCCTTGCTAGCTGTCGTAGTTCGTTAGCAAATGGCGCGAAGGTTGTGTCTGTTTCCTCAAGTTGATCAGTCCACTTGAGAATGGCATTGAAGTTACCTTTACTGGCTAAGGTGACTAGTTCCTGCAACACTTCGGGGGAAGGAGGGGTTAATTGAGCAGATTGGCTATTTGCTGTCGTTGCTTCTTTGGCTTTTTCTCCATCAGGCTGAGATTGCTTGTAAATCCATACCAAATTTAAGTAGCGTTCTAATTGATGCAATAATTCATTTACCTGTATAGGTTTGCTGAGAAAGGCGTTACCTCCAGCTTGCAGGCTGCGATGTTGGTCGGCTTCAAAAACACTAGCGGAAGAGACGATAATCAAGACATCCTGAATTTCTGGAGTGTGACGCAGGTGTTCAATTAATTCAAACCCATCCATTTCTGGCATCAGCAAATCTGTGATGATTAAGTCTGGCTTGAGGGCGATCGCTTTTTCTAAACCATCTTTACCGTTGCTGGCTTCAACTACATTAAAACCCAGTGGTTGCAGTAAGTTTGTAATTACTATGCGATTCTCCCAGCGATCATCAACCATCAGGATGGTGTAGGGGCTACCCTCAAAGCCAATGATTTGTTTCTCTGATACAGCGATGGCAGGTTGAAAATAGTCAGTCGCTTCGGGAATCTCCAATTCAAACCAGAAGCTACTCCCCTGACCGATCTGACTCTTAACATGGATATCGCTACCCATCATCTGCACTAACTGCCGAGTAATAGCTAAACCCAGCCCTGTGCCTTCAGCTTGGCGCTTTTTCTCACCTACTTGTTCAAATGGCAAGAAAATTTTGCTCAATTCTGTGGGAGTTATACCAATTCCCGTATCTTCTACAGTACAGCGAAGGCGATATTTCACTGTCTGTCCATCACTGGGAGGTTGATCGATTACTTCAATATTGAAAGTAACCTGACCTTCATCTGTAAATTTGATGGCATTTCCCAGCAGATTCAATAACACCTGACGTAATCTTTTGACATCAACATGAACCTCTGTAGGTAAGTTGATCGCGGGTTTATAGACAAAAAAAATGCCCTTTTGTTTTGCCCGAATCTGGCATATTTCGACAATTCCTTGGAGAAAAGATGGGAAATACACATCATGGGGATACAGTTCTAGCTTTTTCGCTTCAATTTTGGAGAGATCCAAAATGTCATTAATTAAAGTCAGCAGATGAGAGCCGCATTGTTCAATAATATTGATGTGATATTGCTCTTGATTAGGTAAAGCTGGGGAACGCAGCAAAATTTGGGCACAACCAAGAATGCCATTCAAGGGCGTTCGCAGTTCATGACTCATGTTGGCTAAAAATTCGCTTTTAGCATGGTTGGCTGTATCAGATGCAGCTTTAGACTTTTTCAGTTCAGCTTGTTCAAATGCTTGCACCTGCCACAAGACAGTAATCATGGTGAGTGTCAGTCCACCGACAATTAAGGCAATCAAATCGAGGAATTGCAATCGAGATTCGATATTTTGGCGGGGAATCACCAAAGCCACAGACCAGTTAGCGGCTTGCAACGGTAGATAAGCTACATACTTTTTAGTGCCGTCAATTTCCATCAACTCAATTCCCTGTTGTTTGTTTACCATCCGTTGGGCGATCGCATTTAAATTGCGATCGCCCATTTTCAGCAGGCTGGGTGCAGGTTTTTCTACGGTTGACATTAACGCCGAGTTAGGATAAACGATTGCTTGTCCTTGGGAATTGAGGGCAAAAGCATAGCTGTTCGTGTCATAGTGCAGGGAGTTGACAACCTCCGCAATGTGCTCGACTCTCACATTGCCCTGGAAGGCGCCAATCGGTGAACTACTGCTAGCAGAATTTGACCAGATCGGCGTGGCGATCGCAATTAAAGGAATTCCTGTAGAACGGCTAATGAAGGGGTCAGAAATGTTCCTCTTTCCTGAAATTGCTTTTTGAAAGTAGTCTCGATCCTGAATATTTTTATTTGATCGACCAACTTTGGTATTGGAATATGAACCATCTGGATTAGCTATTTGGAAAAGGAAAAATTCATTGATCCGCTTAACTTCTGCCTTTAAATAGGGGTCTGCCGCAGACCAATTTAAGGAGCGGACAGTTGAAGTATTAGCTAGGGTTTCTACCTCCACTTGGCGAAGGTATAACCACTGATCAATTTTAGCAACCCCTCTCTGTACCTCTACAAAAGCACTCTGTCTCAAATCTTTGAGCATCATATTTCTAGCAGCTTGATAGCTGAAATAAGCAGAAATACTGACTATAAGGGTAGTGCCGCCAAGAATAAATCGAATCAGTAAATTTCGTGAGGGATGATTTCCTTTGTCAGATGATAATAGACTAGAGTTTTGTTGTATCAAGGGTTAGCTCCTTAATCACATAGTTAGGTAAGAAAAAATTCTAGGTTATCTTTAGATTGCCCAAGAAATTACCGATGCTCACAGCTTTTGGTAAAATAGTCAATAAATTTATAGTAATGCTGTGGATTATAAATTTTTATTTAAAAATATTCTTGAAAATCAACTAGAATTCTAATTCTTGCTTCTAAGAAGTGTTGTTAATACATAAGTTTTGGATACTAAGCGATCGCACACCAACAAACCAATCAATGGGATATGTGCAATCAGGCAAGCGTTTGAGATAAAATCGCGATCGCCTAATATTTAAACAATCAGGCTAAATTAGAAACAAAATCAGCATAAAAAGTAAATATCATGAGTGTCAAAGGTCTGTTTTTGTAATTCCGCAGTCTTAGCAAGCTCGTACTTTACAAGATTTGCACGCTGCCGCTTTTATATAGCACTTCTCGAAACAAGGGGCTAAACAAGGGGTAAAGGTAAAATCCCCTTGTTAAAAATAGGCAAACTGACGCCACAGTCTACTAGTACAGCACGGCGGAAATAAGCAGACCATTAAAAAGCCCTAAAAAGGTTATTCCATAATACTTTTGACTTTTGACTTTTGAATGAGTGACTTCCGCCTTGCGGTACTAAGGTGTCCTCTGCGGTGGATTAGTAGGATTAGGAACTGGGATAATTGGCACAATTATGGGCTTTGGTTTCTCGCTTTGCAGTTGAATCTGGGCTTGATTGCGGGCGTCTATTGCTTGTTGGTAATTAGGCTTGTATTTTATTGCTTGATTGTAAGATGCGATCGCATCTTGGTACCGTTTCAAATTTAATAGGGCATTACCTCTGTTATACCAGCTTTCGGAATGGTCTGGTTTATAACGAACTGCCTTATTATAAGATGCGATCGCATCTGCGTATTTCTGCAAACTGTATTGTGAATTCCCCAAATTATACCATAGTTGATAGTCGTTTCTCTTAAGTGTTGCTGCTTTGTTATAAGATTTTATTGCTTCTTCATAGCGTTGGGTTTGATGCAGCGACCAGCCCAGATTATACCATGCTTGATAGTTACTAGGATTGTATTTAATTACTTGATTAAAAGATTCAATTGCTTCTGGATAACGTTGTAAATTCATGAGGATATTACTTCTCGCCAACCAAGCTTGATAATAATTTGGCTGGTATTGCACTGCTTTATCATAAGCTGTGAACGCATCTCGGTAGCGTCGCAACTTGACTAGCGCGTTTCCCCAATTATACCAAGCTTGCTCGTAATCTGGTTTTAAATCAACGACTTTTTCATAGGCTGCGATCGCATCTTCATATCGCTTAGAATACTGCAAAGCTAATCCTTTTTTATACCAAGCTTCGTAATTATCTGGCTTGAATTCAATCGCTTTTTCATAAGATTTAATTGCTTGATCATATTGATTTAAATTACTTAAAGCTTCACCTTTAGCGTTCCAGACTTCCGAGTTTTTATCATTTAATTGTAAAGCTTTGTCAAAAGAGGCGATCGCTTCTTGATATCGCTGTAAACTTACCAATACAAAGCCTCGTCCGCTCCAAGCTTCAAAATAATCTGGCTGAATTTGAATTGCTTTATCATATGCAGTTAATGCTTCTTTATATTTTTTTAATTTATACAGCGTTTTGCCTTGACCATTCCATCCTTGAGCATAATCTGGTCTAATATTAATGGCTTTTTCATATACTTCTAATGCGTCTTGATAGCGTTGCAAATCAAAAAATGTATTTCCTTGCTTAGATAATTCTATGGCATTATTTGAATTAATGTAATTAAAAATAAATATTGATGCTACTCCACTGACCCCAATTAAAAATATTGCTAGGAAAATTTTAACTAATATTCCTTTTTTAGGTTGGGGTTTGGTTATATTCTTTGGTGGAGAAATAGGAGTTAACGCTATTGTCTGAGCAGGTGGTTGGATTAACTCTTTCAACGCTTGTAATGCTACCGTTGCCGAAGGATAGCGTTGCCGAAAGTCGTAGCACACCATTTTATCTAAGAATTGAGCGAATTCTGGCGTTACCGTGGCTTGATTGTGCCAGATGATTTCATTAGTATCAGCATCTTTTGCTATTTCCTCTGGTGATAATCCAGTCAAAGCTTGAATAGCAATTATTCCCGCAGCATAAATATCACTGCTTAATTTTGGTGTACCATGAGCTTGTTCACTAGGAATATATCCAGGCGTACCTATAGCAACGGTACCTCTAGTTGAGCCTTCAGGAGTAATCACCTGGGTAGTAATTTGTTTAACTGCACCAAAATCAATTAAGATTAATTTGCCATCCTGGTGGCGTCTGAGGATATTTCCGGGATTAACATCACGGTGAATTACATTCTGTTGATGGACAAATTCTAGAATTGTCAAAATTTCTTGCAAAAGTGAAATTACTTGGTCTTGAGTTAGGGTTTTACCTGGTATTAATTCTTGACTCAAGTCGTGGCCTTTGATCAATTCCTGTACGAGATAGAATTCGGCATTTTCCTCAAAGTAAGCTAAAAGTTGAGGAATGCGATCGTGAGTTCCTAATTTATATAGAACTTGTGCTTCTGTATCAAATAAACGCCTAGCTGTCTCCAAAGTTACTGGATCAGTAGCCTGAAGCTTAAGTTTTTTGACAACACATTGAGGTGATCCGGGTAATTGAGTATCATAAGCCACAAATGTTTCACCAAAACCCCCTCCTCCCAAGTTACTAATAATTTGGTATCTTCCAACAAGTGTGTTTCCTAGCATCTCGTTTGCCTAGTTAAGTGCGATGCGATCTGATTTCAATCTTGCCACACGTTAAGCAGAAGTGAGGGAGTGGGGAGTGGGGAGTAGGGAGAAGATAGGGAACCGCTTGGATGATGACTTGTTTGGTGTTTCTTAATTACGAATTATGTTAGCGAGTTTTTGAGCGTTCTTACGAATTAATATGATTCCTATTAGTGATAATATTCGTTGTCGGAGTAAACCGATTATTAATTACTGGCTGATTAGCATTAATATTGCCATATTTTTAGGGGAACTTAAACTAGAATTTAGTGATGAATTGGGCTATTTTGTCAATAGTTGGGGTGTGATTCCAGCCCAGATTAGTAGCGCAATTACAAATGCGGTATTTTTCAACAACTCTGCTGCTTGGATAATTGTAATTTGGCAAACATTATCACTACTTTTGGGAATATTTATACATGGCAGTTTTAGTCAAATATTGGGAAATCTGTTATTTTTGTGGGTTTTTGGGAAGACTGTAGAAAATATTCTGGGACATAGACGCTATCTAGGATTTTATCTGGCTGCTGGGGTGATCACAGGGATAGTCCAAATTCTGGCTGAACCGAGTTTGACAGTACCATTGATTGGGGCAAATGGTGCGATCGCAGCTGTTTTAGGAGCATATGTTCTGAAATTTCCTAAAGCTAAAATTGACACAATTTTGCCGCTAATAATCTTGTATATCCCCATCGAACTTCCAGCCTTTTTCTATATATTTTGGTGGTTTTTGCAACAATTATTTTATGGTATAGGCAGTTTAAATATTCCCCCTGCTGGTGTAAATCAATCGGGTGTTGTCTTCTGGGGGCAGGTTGTGGGATTATTGATTGGTGCAGCTTTCATGCGATTGAAAAGATGAGTGATTACTAAATCACTGCTGGATGCAAAGCGTCTTGTCGTTAGACGCCGCTCTTAATAATCGTCAGATGTCTTTTGGCTAAAACTTCTATGTACCTTTTGATGTATTGTATTTTTCAACGAAAAAATCCATACTGCTAAAGCTAGGGGATGCCTACTCTTCAAATCGGTATTGTTTAGTTCTGAGCAGTGTAAAAAATGCCAAATATTGATAAAACTAACTTTCAAGTCACTGATGAATTAACAGTTCTGCGGCATCGTGTGGCTGAGTTAGAGGAATCAGAAATATCTTATCAACAAAGGCAAGCAGCGCTTGAGGAACAACTAACAAAACTAGAAACAGAATTAGCAATAGCAACACAGAATCCCCAGATTCAAGTTGTCGAGTATGGCATTAAATCGCATCTTCAACAGGGAATATCCACAGCCTTTAATCTACCAACAGATGTGGCGGTGAGTTTACAGCAACTCCAAGAAGAAATTGCACAGCGACAGCAGGTAGAAGTCTCCCTGAGGGAGAGTGAAGAACGGCTCAGGCTTGCTCTAGATGCTTCCCAGATGGGCTTGTGGGATTGGAATATTGTTACCAATCAAGTCATCTGGTCTGAAAATCATGAAGTGCTTTTTGGTCTGCTTCCAGGGAGTTTTGAGGGCACTTATGAGGCGTTTCTGAAGTGCGTTTATCGTGAAGACAGGCAATCTGTAATGCAAGTTATTGCCCAGGCTTTAAGACAAAAGACTGACTACAACAATGAATATCGCATAGTTCGATTAGATCAAAGTGTACATTGGATTTCTGCCAAGGGAAAATTTATTTATGACGATCAGGGACAAGCGGTGCGAATGATCGGAGTTTGTATGGAAACTACTGTGTGCAAGCAGGCAGAAGAAAGTACTCGTGAACTAACAACCCAAGTTCAAGAACAGGCAAATATTTTAAATGCTATCCTCACTGCATCAGTAGATCACATTTACATCTTTAATCGCAGAGGTTGCTATCAGTATGTCAGTCGTGATGGAGCTACTCTATTAGGCTTAAATCCCCAGGATATCATCGGAAAAACTTTGCCAGAATTGGATTTACCTACAGACCTTGTAGAGCAGGTTGATAATCAACGACAAGCTGTGATGAAAACTGGGCAGCCGATTAAGGATGAGTGTGAATATCTTACTGCTGATGGAGTGCATTATTATGAATACATCCTCACAGCATTACGGAATTCCAATCAAACTATTGAAGGCGTAATTAGTGTTTATCACGATATTACCGAACACAAACGGGCAGAAAAATCATTACGTGAAAGTGAAGCGCGATTTCGGCGTTTATTTGAATCTAATCTGATTGGAGTCGCTTTTTGGAATGTGGATGGCTTTATTATTGATGCCAATGATGCCTTTCTTCAACTAGCTGGCTACACTCGTGATCAGTTTGCCACCTTAGGGAGAATTAATTGGAGAGAACTTACTCCTGTCGAGTATAAGGATTTAGACGATCGCGCCCTTTTGGAGGTGCAAACCAGTGGAGTTTCCAGAATTTATGAGAAAGAGTACATCCACCGCAACGGAAAGCGAGTACCAATTGTTTTGGGGATAGCCTTGCTGAATGACTCCCAGGATAATTGTGTTGCTTTTGTACTCGATATTACCGAGCGTAAATTAGCCGAGAAAGAATGCGATCGCCTCCTTGAACGAGAAAGAACAGCACGCCAACAAGCAGAAATCGCCAACAAAATCAAAAATGAATTTTTGGGGGTTCTCTCCCATGAACTGCGAACCCCACTCAACTCCCTTCTGGGGTGGTCGAAAATGCTGCGGACTCGCAAGTTTGATGAAAAAACCACTAACCACGCCTTGGAAACCATTGAACGCAACGCCAAGTTACAAACCCAGCTAATTGAAGATTTGTTGGATGTATCTCACATCCTCCAAGGAAAATTAAACTTGAATATCTGTCCGGTAAGCTTGGTAATGGTAGTTGAAGCAGCACTAAAGACAGTACAACTAGCCGCACAAGCTAAGTCAATTCAAATTCAGACCATATTTGATCCCACTTTGGGACAAGTGATCGGCGACCCAAATCGGCTGCAACAAGTTGTGTGGAACTTGCTCTCTAATGCAGTAAAATTTACACCAACAGGAGGACGGGTAGAAATTCGACTCATGGAAGCTGCTAACCAGGCTCAAATTCAGGTCAGTGATACAGGTAAGGGAATTTCCCTAGACTTTTTATCTTATGTATTTGATTACTTTCGCCAAGCTGATGGCACAACTACTCGGACATTTGGGGGATTAGGTTTAGGATTAGCAATCGTGCGTAAGGTTGTAGAAATGCATGGGGGAAAAGTTCAAGCCGAAAGTCCTGGAGAAGGATCGGGTGCAACCTTCACTGTTGAGCTACCCCTTTTAGTCAGAAGTGAAGATGTTAGGTATGAAGAGAATGAGTCTTTAGATTCTGAGCCAGAATCCTCGCTGCTCTCAAACACTCAAGTTTTGGTGGTAGACGATGAACCCGATATCCGCGACTTAATTACCTTTATTTTGCAAGACTACGGTGCAGAAGTAACCGCCGTATCCTCAGCACAGGAAGCATTACAAGCGCTGTCTGAGTCGATACCAGATGTTTTAATTAGCGATATTGGAATGCCAAAGACAGACGGTTATATGCTGATGCGGGAAGTGAGAGCGCGATCGCCTCAACAAGGAGGACACGTACCAGCGATCGCTTTGACGGCTTATGCAGGGGAAATGAATCAACAGCAAGCGCTAGCAGCAGGATTTCAAATGCATATTTCTAAACCAGTAGATCCAGATGTATTGCTGAAAGCGATCGCTGATTTAAGGTAAGCGTCCCAGGGAGCATCTCAGTTTTTGAAGTACCTCAAACCGACAATAATCCATTAAGGTAGG
>NZ_CALMFY010000044.1 GCF_937863485.1 uncultured Nostoc sp.
CTATATATGGCAACTATTAACGACAACTACCTGAAACTGAAAGCGGGTTACCTGTTTCCAGAAATTGCTCGGCGGGTGAATGCTTTTGCTGAAGCGAATCCTGATGCTAAGGTGATCCGGTTGGGCATTGGTGATGTTACTGAACCTCTGCCAGAAGCCTGTCGCACAGCGATGATTAAAGCTGTGGAAGAAATGGGCGATCGCAATACCTTCAAAGGCTACGGCCCAGAGCAAGGCTATGCTTGGTTACGGGAAAAAATCGCTACTCAAGATTTCCAAGCGCGGGGAGCCGAGATTGATGCTTCGGAAATCTTTATCTCCGACGGTTCCAAATGCGACACGGGCAATATTCTGGAAATCTTTGGTCATGATAACATCATCGCCGTTACTGACCCTGTTTATCCCGTGTATGTAGACACTAACGTTATGGTGGGAAATACTGGGGATGCCAACGATAAAGGCGAATTTGAGGGTTTAGTCTACCTGCCGATTACTGCTGAAAACAACTTCACCGCCGAAATTCCCTCAAAAAAAGTCGATTTAATTTATCTCTGCTTTCCCAATAATCCCACTGGCGCAACTGCAACCAAGGAATATTTAAAGGCATGGGTAGACTATGCCAAAGCTAATAACTCGATTATTTTCTTTGATGCAGCCTACGAAGCTTATATTACCGAACCATCACTTCCCCACTCAATTTATGAAATTGAAGGTGCAAGAGAAGTTGCGATCGAGTTTCGGTCTTTTTCTAAGAATGCAGGTTTTACAGGAACCCGTTGCGCGTTAACCGTGGTACCGAAGACACTCACAGGAAAAGCCGCCGATGGTTCCGATGTGGAACTATGGAAACTGTGGAATCGTCGCCAGTCCACCAAATTTAATGGCGTTTCTTACATCGTCCAACGGGGAGCCGAAGCGGTTTACTCTGAAGAAGGACAAGCACAAATCAAGGGATTGGTGAGTTTCTATCTAGAAAACGCCAAAATTATCCGCGAGAAACTCACAGCCGCCGGATTATCAGTTTATGGTGGCGTGAATGCACCTTACGTGTGGGTGAAAACTCCTAATGGTTTATCCAGTTGGGAATTCTTTGATAAGTTACTGCAAACTGTCAATGTTGTAGGGACACCTGGTTCTGGCTTTGGTGCTGCGGGTGAAGGTTACTTCCGCATTTCGGCGTTTAACAGTCGGGAGAATGTCGAAGAGGCGATGAAGCGGATTACGGAGAAGTTTAAGGTGTAAGGCGATCGCTTTTGTTAAACTCATTCTATTAATCTAAAGGTTACGGTGGGCTATATTATCCACCGCAACCTGATAGATAATTATTGAAACTCAGATTACTTATATTCTGGTTATGACTGCTGCTATCCCCGTTTTTAAACCTGTTAGCCAGATGCAGTTAGCACCTGGTAGCACGGTGACAATTCCAGATGTTAGCTGGGAAGAATTTGAATCTATTTTACAAGAATTGGGAGAAAAAAGAACTACACGAATTACCTACAGCCAGGGTACTTTAGAAATTATGGCTCCTTTACCAGAACATGAAATTCCCAAAGATTTAATTTCTGATATTGTCAAAATATTGCTGAAGGCTAAAGATATCAGATATCAACCTTTTGGTTCCACTACTTTTAAACGGCAAGGTGTAGCAGGAGTTGAACCTGATGCTTGCTTTTATATTCAAAATTATCAACAAATGATTGGTCATCGCCGCTTGCAAGCTGATGATCCGCCGCCAGATTTAGCGATTGAGACTGATGTCACATCAAAAACTACTCTCGATGCTTATGAAGCTATTGGAGTCCCAGAATTATGGGTATATGATAGCGGAAACCTTTCTATTTATTTACTCAAAGATGGAAAATACATAAAATCTAATACCAGTCCTAATTTTGAGGATATAGCTATTACTCAGATTATCCCCGCTGCTGTGGAACGTAGTTGGCAAGTAGGAAGTTTTCAAGCTTTGGAAGAATTGGAAGCGATGATTTAGTAAATGATCAAACAAGCATTGCTCATTTTGCTTAATTATAATCAAGGTAGCAGTAATTACATCTTAAAAGCTGTTAAACTAATATGCATCAAAGTTGCAGCATATTTCTAAAACCTAATATACTTCTCATGTTTTTATGGAAACTCAAGATTTTAACGAAGACTATGCAAAAGCTGTACAGTTTCTAATAGACGGGCGAGAGAATGATGAAGCTATATTTTTACTATCTTG
Source organism: uncultured Nostoc sp. (assembly GCF_937863485.1). Taxonomy (GTDB): domain Bacteria; phylum Cyanobacteriota; class Cyanobacteriia; order Cyanobacteriales; family Nostocaceae; genus Nostoc. The sequence continues at coordinate 2,225 of NZ_CALMFY010000044.1, forward strand.
TACTTTTTTATCTTGGGATTATGCTTCCTCTTGGTTCGAGATAAAACTTAAAACTCGACGACCTAATTATGATATTCTTCTTGATAAAGAACATTTTATTACTATAGCTATTCATCGAGCATTTGAAGCTATACTACCTCTTGAGAAATGGGAAGTTAATAAGCTGTATATAACTCCTGTAATAGAGTTATCGAATATTCCAGATATTCAAGTTGATTGGCATAATGATTTGCTGAAAAATGCTCTTGGAAGAGATGGAAATAATCAGGGTACATTCATTTATGATGAAAAAGTAAAAAATTGGAATGGCTTTAAATTTGCATCCCTTAGTGAAGTCCAAGTTGCAAAAGAATTAGATAAGCTAGGTGTCTTATTCCTTCCGAACTGCAAAGCGCGATTTAAAGTTGGATATGGACGCGGTGAATGTTATCCAGATTTCCTAATATGTCATCAGGGAAAGTGGGGAATCCTGGAAGTGGACGGTCCACACCACAATACACAAAGCTATATTCAGCGCGACCGTAGTCGAGATCAATCTTTAAGGGCCTACGGAATATTTATTGAGCGCTTTGATTGGAAAGATTGTCAACGGCAGCCAGATTGTGTAGTTAAGCGTTTTTTAGACCTACTAGATAGCAACAGGTGATTATTAGTAAGTTTAATTAATAGGTAAAGAATATTGACATGAATCAACTAACTTATAATTTAAATATGGATGCTGGCACTAAAAATTCGATTTTTTAGGGGAGACATAGCGCGATCGCCTTCACGTAGTACTTGCCAAGTTAGCGTTTTGGGTATGTTTGGCAGAATTAGTTTCTAACTCTGAATACATAGCAAATAGCTCACTAAAAACCTCTTCCCCATTAATCTCTCCACTACTAACAAATCGTTCTACCTCAACCGAACCATCCTCAAAAAATTCCACTTCCCATCGTTCCCCAGCCACCGCCACATTTACCATAATCGTTTCATCTCGATGATGAGCTAGAGTGTAACTAATTTTCTCTTGTTTTAATTGATTTAGAAAAGTAACTATTTTACTAAATCCATGATTCTTCATTTGTCAAACCTCTTATCGCTTAATAACTTACGAACAACTTTAAAACCCGGTTGATTTACTTCTGCTCCCGCTTCAATCTCTTCCCATAACATTTCACAAAACTCATCCCAACTGGGCGATTCTTCCGGGAGTGGAACCTGTTTTCTCTCCTTTTGATTGAGTGGCTACTTTCCTTTATACAATAGCGATCGCGCATACATGACTACTCTGACTATGTGATGCCTACGGCGGTAAACTAAGCACTTTCCTAATTATCCATGAATTCCATCAAAAAATTATTCCTGAGAATTACTTCCGCCTTCTTCGCCATCATTAGGTAAATCAATTTTCGGCTCAACTTTTTCTCGTCCATAAGTACCCAAAGTCGCTCCTTCTTCTAAATATACAGCAGAGTATTTACTCAACCCAATACGCTGTGAAGTATAAATTCCAGAATGACCTGAAAATAGGTAGCTGACTACACAGCCAATAGCAATAAATACCCCTGATTCGAGGCCAAATAATTCAATTCCCATTAAGGTGGATGCTATAGGTGTATTTGCTGCACCTGCAAACACACCCACAAATCCCATTCCTGCTAACAGTGGTGCAGGTAATGCTAAAAGCAACGACAAAGCATTACCTAAAGTTGCACCAATAAAAAACAAAGGTGTCACTTCTCCTCCCTTAAAACCCGCTCCTAAAGTTAGAGCAGTTAGACCAAATTTTGCAGCAAAATCCCAAGGAGGTAGCTGAGTGGAGAAAGAATCAACGATAGTAGGGATACCAAGTCCAATATACTTAGTTGTACCACTTAACCCAACAATTGCTGCTATGATCGCACCGCCTATTAAAGGACGCATTGGAGGATAAGATATCTTTGCTTTAAAGAAGTGACTGATTTTGTGAGTTACTTGAGCAAAGAATCTCGCGACTATTCCAAAGATTGCACCTGCGATAATGGCAGCAATCAACCCCCAAATTGTCAGCGTCGGTATAGAGGGAGCGTGCCGGTATGCGGTATGATGTAGACCCAATAGTAAGGTTACTTGATTCCCAACGATCGCAGCAATTAAAGAAGGGAAAAGAGCGTCGTAATTAATTTTACCAATCGCTAAAACTTCTAGACCAAATACGGTTCCAGCTAAGGGAGTACCAAAAACTGAAGCAAATCCCCCACTGATACCTGCCGTTAATAAAATTCGCCGATTGGCTCCTTGAAAATGTAATATTTTAGTTAACTGGTCTGCCAAAGAAGCACCCATTTGCAATGCTGTACCTTCACGACCGGCTGAACCTCCAAATAAATGTGTAAGGTCTGTTCCTAATAAAACAAGAGGAGCCATACGGAAGGGAATAACATTTTTGGGGTTATGGATTTCTTCAAGTAAAAGATTATTTCCAGCTTCTACAGTCTGACCGAATTGATGATAAATCCAACCACTCAAGAAGCCACCAAGGGGCAGTAAAGCGATAATCCAGCGATGCGATTCTCGCCAATCAGTTGCCCATTCTAATGATGCTAAAAGAGCCGCAGAAGCTGTTCCAGCAAGAATGCCAACCACAACGGCAATAGGCAACCATTTAATTAGGTGTGGTAATGCAATAAACGGTTCAAATTGACGAAAGTGTTTCATACCATGACTCCTTGAGGTGCGATTTGTAGACTTACACTTTCTACAGGGGAGTCAGGTAATGCATTTAGCCAAGCCCTACTCTCCCGCAGTCAGCGGAGAAAGTAGGAGCCATCAGCCTTTCAGTGATGATTTTTAGGACTGGAAAGGCGGTTTCGGCGAGCTCCATCGCCATTGATTTGAGTTTACAGCAGAATTCAAGTATTTGAACCACATCTGTCGTAGGGGCGCAAGGTCTTGCGCCCCTACCGCGTGGTCTATTTACCTCTATAGATAGATGTCTTTTTGTTATCGATTAATATAGTTTTTTTTACTAATAGAACAACTATCAAAAACAACTAAATTAGTAATTATAAAAGTTAAGTAGGAAAACCGTACTTCTCTGATAGGTTTTCTGTACCATATATCTAAGTTTAGCTGGATAGAATCAAAATGTAGCTTAAGTAATGCTGTTTTCTAGAAAATTTCCACAGCATTAGCAGGAGAGCAAAAATATGATAAATCAATTGAAAACGGCTGCTTTGTTAGCTGCACTAAGTGGTCTTTTGATCGCAATTAGTTACTGGGTAATTGGCGGTAGTAGTGGCTTGATCATCGGAATTGGCTTGGCAGCAGTAACAAACTTGTTTTCCTGGTATCAATCAGATAAGATTGCGCTGGCAGTATACCAGGCCCAGCCTGTGAGTGAAGTGGAAGCACCAGGACTTTATCGGATGGTGCAGAGATTAAGCGATCGCGCTAAGATTCCCATGCCCAGAGTTTACATCGTTCCAAGCCAAGGTGCTAACGCCTTCGCTACAGGACGCGATCCAGAAAACGCTGCTGTTGCTGTCACCGAAGGCATTTTGAATATATTGCCAGATGACGAACTCGAAGGCGTTATTGCCCACGAACTCACCCACATTATTAATCGTGACACCCTCACACAAGCTGTTGCTGCTACTGTTGCTGGTGCTATCTCATTCCTAGCGCAAATGGTGAGTTACAGCTTATGGTTTGGCGGCGGTTCACGAGATGACAACAGAGGCGGTAATCCTTTGGGAGTTTTGTTAACAGTAATGCTTGCGCCAGTGGCTGCAACGATTATTCAGCTAGCAATTTCGCGCACACGAGAATTCTCTGCTGATGCAGGTTCTGCTAGATTAACTGGTAATCCCCGTGCTTTAGCTAGAGCATTACAACGCTTAGAAGCCTCAGCAAAGCAGATGCCTTTAAATGCCAATCCAGCATTTGAGCCGTTATTAATTATCAATTCCATCTCTGGACAGTTTCTAGGTAACTTGTTCTCCAGTCACCCTGCTACAGAGGTGCGAGTTGCAGCATTGCTTAAATTAGAGCAACAACTACCGACAAAAGCTTATTAAATTTTTGTCATGAGTCATTTGTTAAATCACTCATGACTAATGATTATCGTTATAGGGTGCAGTTTTCATCCAATAAACATTGTAATTAAGGATGTTTTAACTATGACTGCTAACAACATCGAATCCTTTGAAACCACAATAATTGAATCTACCGAATCCATAGTAATTGTAGAAATAAGTCCTAAAACCGACGAATTAGTAGAAACCGAAATGGCTGGCGAAAGTAATGAAGTGAAGCGCGAAACCAAAGCGCTGATTGAAGCACTAGAAAGACGCAGCCAAGCAGAGTCAGCAGGTACTCTCACCCGTGAAACCTATTTGAAAGCTGTGCGACAAGCACGGGAATTGATTGAAGACAGGAAACTGATAGAACGCGATCGCTTACAAGACTCTTGGGCGATAATTCAGGATGAAGCTGAGAGAAACTGGTACTTAATGATGAAAGACTTAGTAGACTTCAGCTTTCGCGTGCAAAAGGCGGCTACTGCTGCTTGGGAAACCTTCAATAACCCTTACCCTCGTTAGTTCAACGAACCTTTTTCTGTGTTGAACTTTAGTTCAAGTCTGTCTCAATACACTTGGGTTAAGGCTTACTCTTTTTCAAGTCTGTCCCTCTCTGAGTCGGCTACGTTGTATACGCAGGTTATTGAATTACCCCTCCCTAACCCTCCCCGATGTATTGGGGAGGGAACCGGAAATCTCATTTCCCCCCTTTATAAGGGGGGATTAAGGGGGGTGATACGACTTGTGTATACACGGTAGCCTTGTAATACCAATTTTATGTAAAGTTGACTTTATTCGCGTACTCCTGGTTTATCCCGTAGGTACAAGAGATGAGATAATATTTATGAAATTTTGAACAACATACTACATAATGAAACCACGAATTCTAATTTCAATGATTACAGTCGTTTCTTTGTGCAGTGTATTTTTTTCACCAACAGCTTACGCGACCTCGGTCTACAACTACAAACCAGGTGAATACGTCGTTATTGTTCACGGTCGCTCTCCAAATGGACGTTACTCAATCGCCTCGCATGGTGAGGGCGATCTTGGCGTAGACAATTTTCACCTTTATTTGATGGATGCTCAAACAGGGAAAAAAATTGGTCCTCTCGAAGAAGTCAACGAAATACTTGATACAGGTGCCAACGCCTATTATGCAAAATGGTCAGCCGACTCTAGTCAAGTCTCCATTAGTTATCGAGTTGATAGACATGCCGCTGTAATGATTCGCTATTCTATTAAAGGCAGGCGTGCCTACATCATTAGTGGACCAACACCAATAGACAAGCTAGAGCGATAATCTGTCTGAATATTGGGACTACGACGAGAGATTTAGTTTAAAATGAAGCTGCATAGAATAGGGTTTCAAGAATGAAATTATAAGATGACAATAAGCAGATTCGCTCTGGGGTTATTTTTTCAAGCAGTTGTTGCAAGCGAGTACGTAATTGTTCAAGTGTTGTAAAAACTTCACCTTGAAGTTGGTACTTAATAAATTCCCAAACTCGAAACTATGGGATTAAGTTCTGGGCTATGCGCGGGTTGACAGACCGGAATTAAATTTTGGGAGCAACGCAATTTATTCGTCAGATGAGCGCCTGCTTGGTCAATTTGAATTAGGGCAATATCCTCGCCTGGGTACTTTTAATTTCGCTTTGAGTCGGTAATCTACCCAGAAGTAGACTGTTGCATATGTCAGTTCTAGACCATACTCTGTTTTCAGCCATTCAACAATCTCTCCGTAACTTTTGAAACCTACTCCTAATTTCAGACGTTCCTTTAGTCCCGTTAACGCTTCTGAGGTTAAATGTGGTGTTTGTCCAGGAGCGGTTTTGACTTCGAGTAACTCCGATAACCCACCATGTCGATACTTTTGTAGCCATCGCGTTACTGTGGATGTATCTCGCCCCAAGCGATGCGCTAGTTCTTGATGCTGTTTTACTTGACCTGTTTTGAGCCACCACAAGATTTGTATTCGTTCTCTTTGCCTGGCAGTGCGAGTCTGTTTTAATTGTTTGTCTAAAAATTCTACACTCTCTTCAATCACGCTCTTCAAACTACGCGCCATAATATCCACCACCTGAGTGTCCTTCTATTCTATGCAACTTCACATAAAATTGGTATAAAGGGGAGGGAATTAGATGTTTTAGTTCCCCTTTCTAATGTTATTTTGGCGATGCCTGCGGCTGGCTACACCTACGCATTTGTTGATTCGGCGATCGCATTTGTTGATTCGGCGATCGCATTTGTTGATTCGGCGATCGCATTTGTTGATTCGGCGATCGCATTTGTTGAT
>NZ_CALMFY010000045.1 GCF_937863485.1 uncultured Nostoc sp.
CTTACTTATCCTGACTGATTTTCGTCCTCTTTGCAAAAAACTGGGATGCTCCCATGGCAAAGTCGATCGCCATGCTTTACCCATACCTGAGACAATTACTTCCTATAATCAAGATTATGTGGCACCGCGATCGCAGGTTGAAGAGTTACTTGCAGAAATTTGGGCTAAAGTCTTGGGAAAAGAGCAAGTAGGCGTTCACGACAATTTCTTTGAATTGGGCGGTCATTCTCTACTAGCGACTCAGCTAACTTCCCGCATTCGGGACACCTTCCAAATAGATTTGCCTGTACGCAATTTGTTTGAAGCACCAACTGTTGAACAACTTGCTAGGTGTATTGACACAATGTATTGGACAGCAAAAGGTGTGAATAACACTGAAACTACCGGAATTCAACGAGAAGAAGTAGAATTTTGAGAAACCCCTGAGTTAGAAATCACCATGCCATTTATGCCATCCGGTATATGTGTACGAGCCGCAGTAGCGATTAACTTAAGCTATTAGGATAAATGCGCGAATTGGCTGAGTTTAAGCTAAAGGGAAGCAAGAAAAGCTCTTTAAGATCATGTCCGTCTAACTGCTTGTTAAATAAAACTCTCCACGTAAGAGCCTTACAGTGTTTTTGCGTCAGCCGTAATGATAAGTATTCAACCGGACTTGATATGACTTACTTTTTGATCGCATTTATGTACAGCCTCGCTGCCTGCGTTTTTCAGTCTTGGGAGTTTTTAACAAGCTCACTAAGCTTTTCTACTGCCGTCTTCAAGCAAAAATCTCTAGTAGAAATTAACCTGTATTAGGAAGTGGGCGATGCACATTGGATTTCTCAACCCTCAAGGCAATTTTGATTCAGGCAATAGTCACATAACGAAACACCCAGATTTTGGGGGTCAGCTGATTTATGTTAAGCAAGTCGCCATAGCCATAGCTCAAATGGGTCATAAAGTTGATATTCTCACCCGTCAAATCATTGACCCGGAGTGGCCAGAGTTTGCCCAAGCGATTGACACTTATCCAGGGGTCGATAACGTTCGCATTATCCGTTTACCAGCAGGGCCAAAAGAATTTTTGCCTAAAGAGTTTTTATGGTCTGATCTAGTTAGTGATTGGGTACCTAACATCCTGAAATTTTATCAACAGCAGGGTGGCTTACCCGATGCAATGACTGCCCACTACGCCGATGGCGGACTATGTGGCGTTCTGATTGAAGAAGAGACAGGTATACCTTTTACCTTTACTGCTCATTCTCTCGGCGCTCAAAAGATGGAAAAACTGGAAGTTACCCCAGAAAATCTTACAGAAATAGATGAGCAATTCCAGTTCAGATATCGCATCTTAGCCGAACGCCTGAGCATGAATCGCTCGGCTATTAATATCACCAGTACACGACAGGAACGCTTTGAACAGTACTCTCATCAAGTCTATTGTGGTGCGGTGGATGTAGACAATGACAACCGTTTTGCGGTGATTCCACCGGGAGCAGATTTCTCGATTTTCGGTGCAAAGGCGCGTTCCGAAAACGAGGAGGCTACCTACCAACTCATTCAGGAGCGATTGGCACGGGACATTGCAGAACCACGTCGAGATTTGCCCACCATCATCGCATCCAGTCGATTAGAGCCTAAAAAAAACGTATTAGGGTTGGTGCAAGCTTTTGCAATGAGTTCAACACTTCAGGAACGAGCTAACTTGGTGCTACTTACAGGAGGGCTGGACGATCCTTTACGAGAGGAGACTAGTGACGACATGACTGAAGAAGTATTAGCCCCCATTCGGGAGGTGGTTAAAGAAAACGACTTGTGGGGTAAGATCAGTGGATTTGGGTTGTCAGATCAGTCTCAAGAGTCACTAGCAGCAGCCTATCGGTTTATGATTAAATGCCGCTCGGTGTTCGCGCTGACCGCACTCTACGAACCCTTTGGACTTGCTCCCTTAGAAGCAGCAGTTGCAGGTTTACCAGTGGTAGCAACCAAGAACGGTGGCCCTAGCGAGAGCTTGCAACAGGGAAATAACGAATATGGCGTACTCGTTGACCCAGAAGATCCTGCTGATATTGCGCGGGGCTTGGAGCGGTTGCTATGTGATGCTCAGGAGTGGGAGTATTTTGCCCAAGCTGGTCAGCAACGAGTGCTAAAGATGTACACTTGGGAATCTACTGCTGAAAACTACCTGTCTTTGCTTGATTCGATTCTGTCTTCACCGGAAACCCGCCCTCGCGCTGACCTGCTTCCCATCCATCCCTACTTCCGTAATCCAGAATCGCAGACCGATGTTTCTTTGGAAGAATTGAGCGACCTCTACTTTGGAACTAACCAAAAGGTACTAAGTACATCTAGCCCGTGAAGAAGTAAAGGAAGTTTTAAGTAATCATCCCAGCTATAAGCAGCCTGCACAAAACGTGCTGACTGCTTCGGCAAACTGTTGGTTTTGTTCCATCAATGCCATGTGTCCACCTGGTTTTATGGTGACTCTTTGAGAGTAAGGCAATTCTGCTTTCATGCGATCGCTTGCAACGGGTTTAGTTGCTATATCTGAAGCGCCACAAACAACCAACACAGGAATGTTAATAGTTGCAAGTGTTTCTGTTTCATCAAACTTCAACATTGCCAGTGTGCCACGAGCTAGAACACCAGGCGAACCCAATGCTGATAATAGACCTGCAAAACTTAGTTGACCACGTGTTTCAGTACCCGTAAATCCAGACAGTTCGACGGTGATGTACAGCGAACCATTCAAATATGAGAGCCAAGTCATCAACCAAAAAATCGGCCACAGCACACTAGTCAGGTACAACACAGGTTCGAGTAGCGGTTTCTGCAATTTACGTACCAGACCGCTAAAAATACAAGTTTTTACCGGATTGGTGTAAGTAGTATCTACAAGAATTAAGCCAGCCACCCGACTCCCTAATTGCTCTGGAAACAGGCGACTGAATGTTAGGTTGATCATCCCACCCATGCTGTGTCCTACCAAAATAACAGGTTTATCCCCTGCTATGGCAACAACAGCTTCCAAGTCACGGGCATATTTTTCTATAGAGTGATCATTGTTTTTCGGTTTGGAGGATTTTCCTAGTCCTGGTAGATCCCAAACAATTACTCGGAAGCGATCGCTTAGTTGTCGTTTGGCATAATACCATATAGTACTGTTTGGCCCCCAACCGTGTGACAAAATAATTGGTTGACCATCTTCAGGTCCAAAAAACTCTACTTGTAACACGCTCCCATCCGGTCGTGGCAAACGCTGCACGGTTTTGCTACGCATAAACTTAGGTTCCTCGGCTCCTGGACGGCGCAGCAGTGGCAAACTGATAAAACGACCACCAAAAGACCAAAGAAACATTACTAGCCCAGCCACTAAGTAGGAGGTTCCTACAAGTTCTCCTTCGTACCACTCATAAAGAATGTATATTCCCCCGCCAAGTACCCCAATCGACAGCAGTTGACTCAACCATACGAGCAGTAAATTATGAGGCATGAACAGCATGAGCCTAAACCTTGCGATACGTGATTAACTGCTTTGTCTTTTAGGTTCATACCACAGTTAGTACCATCCTATTTTCAGCCTCAAGAAGGATTTATACCCTGTTATAAGTGTGATAAAAATGTTGGGTTAGTTAATAAGCAGTGCAGCTTGGCAGAAATTTGCACTTCGCTCACACTTTTGTGTATCTCCTACCTTCTAATAAGTAACAACAGTTGCGAAGGGGTATAATTTGAATACGGTTGAGTTTTTATCTTATCTTCGCAGCTTAGATATTCAAGTTTTTCTTGATGGTGAAAAGTTTCGCTGTAACGCCCCTGAAGGGACTCTTACAGGAGAATTACGTGCAGAAATTCAAGAGCGGAAAGCAGAAATTATTGAATTTTTAGAAGCAACTAATCGAACTAATAACCACAGCTTTAGACCTCTGGTACCTATTTCGCGGTCAGAAAATCTTCCCCTTTCTTTTGCTCAACAACGGTTATGGTTTCTTGACCAATTAATCCCTAATAATGCTTTCTATAACATTCCACTAGCACTAAATTTAACAGGTTCGCTCAATCAAGCCGCGTTAGAGCAAACTTTTAACGAAATTGTGCGCCGACATGAAGCTTTACGCACCACTTTTGTCATTCAGTCAGGGCAACCAGTTCAGGTAATTAATCCTACGCTCAAAATACCCTTGCCAGTAATAGATTTACAGCAACTGCCACAAGCCGAACGAGAAATGCAAGCGCGACGACTTACTACCCAAGAAGCTCAACGTCCTTTCAATTTATCAACCGATTCGTTGCTGCAAGTAAAACTACTGTGGTTAGATGAGACACAATATATCTTGCTGCTAACTATACACCACATTGTCTGTGATGGTTGGTCCATTGGGGTGCTGATTCAAGAGATAGCAGTACTTTACACAGCCTTTGCCAACAATCAGCCTTCTCCTCTAGCGAAACTTACAATCCAATATGCAGACTTTGCATACTGGCAACGCCAGTGGTTGCAAGGGGAAGTTTTAGAAAAGCAACTGAGTTATTGGCAGAAGCAATTAGATGGCATTTCTATGCTAAATCTGCCAACCGACAGACCAAGACTAGCTGCTCAAAGTTACCAGGGTGCAAGGCAACCTCTGCAATTATCAAAAACTTTGAGTAAAGCACTTTTAGCTCTCGGGCAGCAAGAAGGGGTAACTTTGTTTATAACCCTACTAGCAGCATTCCAAGTTTTACTTTACCGCTATACACAACAAGAAGATATTGCTATCGGTTCACCTATTGCCAATCGCAACCGTAGTGAAATTGAAGGATTAATTGGTTTTTTTGTCAATAGCTTAGTACTGCGTACCCAACTAAGTGGAAACCCAACTTTTCGGGAATTATTGAGTAGAGTTAAAGAGGTAGCTTTAGAGGCTTATGCTCACCAAGATTTGCCTTTTGAAAAACTCGTAGAGGAACTACATCCAGAGCGGAATTTAAATCAAAATCCGCTCTTTCAAGTAGTTTTTGCGCTCCAAAATACGCCAATGTCCGCCTTAGAATTACCTAGTTTAACTTTAAGTCCGCTACCATTTGAAACGGAAACAACGCGCTTTGATTTGGAGTTCCACTTGTGGGAGCCAAATACGCAAAATGGGTTATGGGCAGATAGCTCAGAGGGAATTAGTGGTTTTGTAATTTATAGCACTGATTTATTTGATGATGCTACTATCACCAGGATGCTAGGACATTTTCAAAAATTACTGGAGGGTATAGTTGCAAATCCAGAACACCGAATTGCACAATTCCCACTTTTAAGCGAATCTGAGCTATATGATTTATTAGTTGGATGGAACAATACTCAGTCAGATTATCCTCAAGATAAGTGTATCCATCAATTATTTGAGAGTTTTGCAGAGCAGAAACCTGATGCCATAGCCTTGGTATTTGGAGACAGACAACTTACCTATAAGGAGTTAAATATACGCAGCAACAAACTTGCACATTATTTAAAAAAATTAGGAGTTGAAGCCGAAGTTTTAGTAGGACTTTGTGTAGAACGCTCTTTTGATATGGTAATTGGGATGTTGAGCATCTTAAAAGCAGGCGGAGCTTATATACCTTTAGATCCAAGCTATCCGTCTGAACGTTTAAACTTTATGCTTGAAGATACTAAAATCTCAGTTTTATTAACTCAAGATAAATGGATTAAACGTCTAGGAACCCATAATTCAGAGGTAATCGCTTTAGATAATGATTGGGAAATTATTACTCAAGAAACTGAAGATAATCTTCCCAACCAAGTTAAAGTAGATAACCTTGCTTATGTCATTTATACCTCTGGCTCAACTGGAAAGCCTAAAGGGGTTAAAATAGAACATAAAGGATTGTTAAATCTAGTTTTTTGGCATCAAAAAACGTTTACAGTTTCACCTCTTGACCGAGCAACGCAGATTTCTGGAGTTGGCTTTGACGCTTGCGGTTGGGAAATTTGGCCTTATCTTAGTACTGGTGCAAGCATTTATTTTGTAAATGATGAAATCAGGCAAGTACCTGAACAATTACGAGATTGGCTAGTATCAAAAGCGATAACAATTTCTTTCCTCCCAACACCTTTAGCAGAGAAAGTTTTATTATTAGATTTTCCCACGAACGCGGCTTTACGGATATTACTTATAGGTGGAGACAAATTAAATCAATATCCTTTAGCTGACCATTTTTTTCAAGTATTTAATAATTATGGGCCAACTGAAAACACAGTCGTTACAACTTTTGCCCATGTTTCTGTTAAACATAAAGATAATTTAGCACCTGCAATTGGTCGTGCGATCGCCAATACACAAGTTTACATATTAGATCAATATTTACAACCTGTACCCCTCGGCGTTTCGGGAGAGTTGTACATAAGTGGTGATGGATTAGCGCGAGGTTATTTAAACTGTCCTGACTTGACTGCTAAATCTTTCATTTATCATTCTTTTACTAATAAGTTAAAAGTACGGCTTTATAAGACAGGTGATTTAGTTCGCTATCGAGTAGATGGTAACATTGAATTTTTAGGTCGCCTCGACGAGCAGGTAAAAATCCGCGGCTACCGCATTGAGTTGGGAGAAATTGAAGGGGTACTCAGTCAGCATCCAGCAGTGCAGCAAACTGTAGTTATAATTCGCGAGGATAAAAGAGAAAAATGCTTAGTAGCTTATGTAGTACCAAAAACCGAATACAGCAGCAAGCAGGAGAATATGCAATTAATGCAATTGCAGAATGAGCAAGTTTTGCAATGGCAAATGCTCTATAACGAAACTTATAACCAACCTGTTGATTCCGATCCAAAATTGAATATTGTAGGTTGGAATAGTAGTTATACAAATCTACCTATTCCATCAGAGCAGATGCGTGAGTGGGTGGATAACCAAGTCGAGCAAATTTTGGCTTTTCAACCCAAACGAGTGTTAGAAATTGGTTGTGGAACAGGTTTAATTCTGTTTAGGGTTGCACCTCACTGCACTAAATATTGGGGGACAGACTTTTCCGCAGTTTCGCTTAACTACATTCAGCAGCAGTTACAAAAGCAAGAAATGCCGCAAGTAACGCTGTATCAGCAAATGGCTACTAACTTCGAGAAAGTAGAAACAGGAGCTTTTGATGCAGTAATTCTGAACTCGGTTGTACAATACTTTCCTACTATTGATTATCTGATTCATGTATTAGAAGGTGCTGTGGAGGCAACTGCTCCAGGTGGCTTTATCTTCATAGGAGATGTACGTAGTTTGCCACTCTTGCAAGCTTTTCATGCGTCAGTGCAACTGTATCAAGCTGAACCTTCCCTTAGCAGCTTTGAGTTGCAGCAACGGATACAAATGCAGATATTTCAAGAAACAGAGTTAGTCATTGATCCAGCTTTTTTTACTGCAATAAAGCAACACTTTCCCCAGATAAATCATGTGCAAATTCAACTGATGCGGGGTAAACATCACAATGAGTTAACTGAGTTTCGTTATAATGTGACTCTTCATATTAATGACGAAACTGTTAATAATACTAAAAATTATTCCGTGCTAAACTGGTCTGAAGATAATCTAACAATCTCAGCAGTACGTCAGTTATTAATTGAAAATCAACCAGAAATATTAAATATTATTAATGTACCTAATGCGCGGGTAATGTCAGCAGTTAAAACAGCAGAATGGCTATCAAACGTAGAAGGTTTTAAAACTGTAGGTCAAATACGTAAAACTTTGCAAGAACTCGAAAATTTCGGAGTAGATCCAGAAGATTTCTATGCGCTGAATGTACCTTATGGGGTTGATATTACCTGGTCACATTCAAGTATTGAAGGTCATTATGATGTGGTTTTTATACGACAAGATGGAGTAAGTAAGAGAATTATTTTTCCACATAGCATGACTCACTCTCATCCCTGGCAATCTTACGCCAATAATCCCCTACAAGCCAAAGCAGCGCGTAAATTAGTGCCGCAGTTGCAGACTTACGTAGCACAAAAACTGCCTGAGTATATGATGCCATCAGCTTTTGTAGTATTAGAGTCTTTACCTTTAACAGCTAATGATAAAGTCAATCGTCGCGCCTTAAGAGCATTGCATGATGTAATTAAGCTCCAATTGTCTAAAAATTACATCGCACCTCGGACTGCTGTTGAACAAGTGCTGGTGAAAATTTTTGCTGAGGTTTTAGAAATTAAGCGCGTAGGAATTTATGACAATTTCTTTGAATTAGGCGGTCATTCATTACTGGCAACTCAGCTTGTCTCTAGAGTGCGCGACGGTTTATGTGTGGAGTTACCTTTGCGTAGCGTATTTGAAGCATCGACAATTGCACAACTATCTAAAGTGGTGGAAAGCTTTAAAGAAAGCAATACTCAAAATCAAGCCCCAGTTTTAGTACCACTATCGCGTGAAAGTCGGCGGATTAAGTTATCTTCTTTAAACGAAGAGAGCAAGGGGCGTTAGTAGTTATGAAAAAGTTTTACTGGAGAGCAGAAAGATGGTAATAACCACGGCTTCGGTGTGACTTTAAGGATAAGCTTGCCGTTACTGTTATATCAAGTTCAGATAAGTTATAAAGCAGACTGGATAAGAGCCATAGCCCGTAGACCTCGCTGAAAAAAGGGTAGTTTAGCCGGGCTTCAAGCAGATCAATTCATGAGCTAGATCAGTCCAAAATTCCATTGCCCCTATCCATAATTGACCATTGCATTCCAACCCAGAAAGCACTATGTCGGCGGTGCAGGGTTACTAGCCCCTCACACCTAATATTTGCCTTCTGACAAGAGCATGTCCAGATTGAACATCAAACCAGTGAATATCTTCAGGGGGTAATGTCAGTGTAATATCCTCGTCATTCCAATTTTGGTCTATTGGTAACAAAGCACGTACTATAGTCGCTCCAGTTTGTGAACCTTCAACTTTGACACTGACTAAATAGTGCATACCCAAGTTTTCTACTAGATACACTCGCCCTTGGATAGTTTGAGTATCACCTGGTTGGGCAATGCGAACGTTTTCTGGGCGGATACCTAGCACAATCTGGGGTGGTACAGTTGGTATATCTGGCAGAGATATCTGGAAGTTACCTATTAGAGCGGATCGCTCATTACAAAGTAGAGTCAGCAAATTCATCTGAGGACTACCAACAAATCCAGCCACAAATAAATTAGCTGGATGGTTATAGATGAGTTCGGGCGGGTCAAGTTGCTGGACATAGCCATCGTTGAGCAAAGCTACTTTCGTGGAGAGTGTCATCGCTTCTGTTTGGTCATGGGTAACATAGACCACAGGGACTTTTTGCTCGGCAAAAATTTGCTTGAGGTCGGCTCGGACTCGTTCCCGCAACAGCGCATCCAAGTTACTTAAGGGTTCATCTAGCAGGTACACATTGGGATTACGTACTAAGGCACGACCAACTGCAACACGCTGTCGTTGACCTCCAGACATTTGACCAGGCTTGCGGTTCATTAGCTCTTCTAGTCCTAAAATTTTTGCCACTTCTGCTACTCGCTGTTTAATTTCTACAGATGGTACTTTTCTTAGCTTGAGTCCAGAAGCAAGGTTTTGGTACACTGTCATGTGCGGATAGAGTGCATAGCTTTGAAATACCATTGCGATATTGCGATCGCCTGCTGACTTATAGGTAACATCTGCGTCGTTGATCTTAATCTGACCGCGAGTAGGTTCTTCAAGACCCGCAATCATGCGTAGAACAGTGGATTTGCCACAGCCAGAAGGGCCAAGTAAAGTGAGAAACTCATCGTTATCTACTGTTAAGCTAACGTCTTTAACAGGGACAACTTTGGAAGTATAGGTTTTATTCAAGTTTTTGAGTTCGAGTTTAGCCATTTTTCTTTTTATCCTTTGACAGCACCAGCGGTAAGACCTTGGACAATCCGGCGCTGGAAAAACAAAACTAGTAAAACCAGGGGTAACGTCCCTACAACAGTAGCAGCGGCGATGGAACCGTAGGGAATTTCAAATACTGACGCACCACCCAACTGAGCAGCAGCAACAGGAATCGTCTTCATCTCTTCACGGGTCATAAACGTTAGAGCGAAGATAAACTCGTTCCAGGCAAAAATAAAGGTGAGAATTCCAGTAGTCACTAAGGCGGGAAGGGTCATGGGCAGCACGATTTGCCACAGTAGTTGAAAAGTGTTGTAGCCATCGACCCTAGCAGAATCTTCTAAGTCTTTAGGTAATTGTTGGAAAAAGCTTCTGAGTACTAGAATTGTCAGGGGCAAATTGATGGCAGTGTAGGGTATAATCAGCGCTAGATAGTTGTTGCCCAGTCTGAGCGCTTGGATAATTTCTAACAGTCCCAGGAATAACAGAATTCCAGGAAATAAAGTCACTATTAGAACACTAGCGAGGATAACTCCTTCACCCCACGGGCGTAACCGTGCCAGCGCATACGCAGCGGGTGCACCGATCGCTAAAGCTAAAGCTGTAGAAGTAATCGACACAAAGGCACTGTTGAAGATGTAGCGCCAAAATGGACGACGGGTGAATAACTCAATGTAGTGACTAAAAGTGAATCGCGTGGGTAAATAGACAGTGGGAACGGCGGCAATATCTTCGTTAACTTTAAACGAGGTCAGCAATTGCCATAGGGCTGGCGCTAGGCTGAATAACATTACTAAGACAATTGCTATTAGCAGCAGGATTTTTTTTAGAGAAAACCTGCTTTTCTGTGTTTGTTGCGGAGTTGTTGGAACTGGTTGTGGAGTTGAACTCATAGGGTGAACTACTCCAACCTATAGACGGACGGGGCTTCCCAATTCATCGGGAACAGCCTCCAGGACTTCGTAGTTCTATTGGTCTGACATTCCCTCCAAGGGCAGGAGTCCTGGTTTCCAAGACTCAAATCTTTTACTCTGAACGTAGCCCTACGGGGAAGCAAGCTACGCGTAGCGTCTCGTAGAGAAGCCGAAGAATTTTCTTGCAACATATACCTATTAGCTTAGTTTTCGCTTATGGCATTGATGGTCAAGACGCTGACTATCTTACCAGAAAAATTGATGATTACTCATAATATTAGGACTACTATTTGATTTTTGAACAGATACGTAGGGGAGCCAGCGCCCAGAGGGGTTTTCCAAGTGAAGCGCCGTTATGTTAGCAGCGATCGCCCCTTGGCCAGACGCGATCGCTTCCCACCCGTAGGTAGTTCCACCAAATAGTCTTGGAGACAATATTATTATGGAACAAAACGGAATTTATATTATCAAAGCTTTATCTGTGCAAGATTTTCTTGCGCAACACCCAATGAAGCATGAGGATTTAACGCGATTACTGGGTGTATGTGTTGATGCAGTTAACTCTTGGTCATGTGGTAGACGCATCCCAAGACCATAAGTTCTTACACATTTAGCAACGCTGGATGAGTGATTTAAAGAAAATCCACCAATGCTTCTTACCATCAGTAAATCATTTTCAACTGATAGAGTCCGGGATAGATATTCAGGAGACGGCTTAATAGAATTTCTAATTATTAGTGGTGCGCTCGCTTTACTAATTACACTTGCAAATCACATTATTACTAGACTACAAGTCGAGGTGGAGCAATAGCAAACACAGCAACTAAACAGATAAAATTGACTTATACAGCTGTAGACTTGGATGTATTGTTGGAGACGAGTGACACAAATATTAGAACTAACTGGCTACCCAAACTTGAAGAGGTTTTCTGGTGGAAAGTTGCAGACTTAAAGGATGGCAATCGCTTTATAGCCTGGGCGCGTGAAGAAGAATTCTTCAACCTTCATGCAATATCTCCTAAAATCCCCATGCGATCGTCTGACTGGATATATTTTAAGAGATGATAGCGGAAAACCTCTCATGCAGCCCAACCCTGAGCGTATTGGCATTGAGACTTATAAAAAGCAGGTTTGGGAACGGTACAACGGATTACATCACATCTGCTTTATTAAGTGCAACTTTATAGAGAATTTGTATAAGTCTTCTGCCTCGTTGAAACAAGAAAACCAAGTTATAGGTGTTGAGGTAAAAGACTGTAATCAAGGCACTTTTTTTGCACCACCCGTCGCCCAAAATGAAAAATCTTCAAGTTCAAAACAAGTCCTTTTGCTTCGTTGATAGCTGTGTGCCATTCTATTTTATTCCCATCTTCACAGATACTCGTTTTGTTGCATCTGAACTTCAGAAGCCAAATTGGTAATTGATAACAATTGTTTATAATCTTTTGGTGTATCAATATCAATATTACCTAGTGGAAACGGAATAGAAAAGACTTCATTGAGGTTATTATTTATAACTTTTTTTGCTCCTGAAGTTTCTTTTAAAGCAGCAAGTTCTGAAAAAAATATCTGACTAAATAGAGATGGGACACCTAATGTACCCGCATATTCACAAGCAATGATTGGTTTTTTTTCTGAATAATATGCATCAACAAGCTGATTGATAATTTGGTAAGAAACAAATGGCTGGTCGCAAAGTGTAATAACTACTGCTTCTATTTTTTGAGGAAGATTATTTAACAATTCTATACCGCTTTTGATTGAAGTACTCATTCCACAAGCCCAATCCAAATTCTTAACTACTCTAACGGGAAGTTGCTTAATTTGGGGATGAATCTGTTCTGCATTTGCTCCAAGTACTACTACTACAGGTTGGCAAACTGAAGCGATCGCCATTTCAGTAATGTGTTGCAAAAAACTACGTCCTTGGTGAAGCAATAGTTGTTTAGGTGTACCCATACGAGTAGATGCACCAGCAGCAAGAATCATAATGGCTATAGTTGATTTTTTATTGTCTATTTGCTCAGTGTTAAATACCATGACAGATAAAAACTATGTGGTAACTAGCAAGTTTAAGTTGCTTTCATAGCATTGGTGAATTGGTTGATTGCGATTTCTTAAAAAATTACCACTGCGGTTTGTGAGCACTGCTTGAATTTCAGCAATAATGGCGATCGCTATTCCTTCCGGTGTATCTGCACCGATGTCAATTCCAATAGGACCATGCAATCTTTTTAATTGTTCAGTAGTATAAACTATTCCTTGCAAACGTAAATCTTCAATCAACCTTTCAGTCCGCGCCTTAGGGCCTAAAACCCCTATGTATCGTCCAGGAGATGGCAACAACATTTTCAAAATTTCCAGGTCATCAAGATAATTATGTGTCATCACTACAGCAACTGTGTAGGCATCTATAAATACCTGTTTTTTTACAATTTCTCGCCGACTAAGAATCACATCACAAGCCATAGGAAATCGCGATTTAGTTGCCTCATTAGCTCGACAATCGACTACAGTAACCTGCCAACCTAATGCTTGAGCAAACTGTGCTACGGGTACAGCGTCATAACCTGCACCAAATATTACTAAAGATGTGGGTGGGTGGATGACTTCGATAAAAACTTCTGCACTGCCTAAAGGTAACTGATAGTTGTTTACGCTTGACTTTTGATTAACAAAGGCTGCTTGAGTGTCTGCACTCAGAGATTGAATTAAATTTGGATCTTTAATGTCAGTCAGAATTTTACCGTTTGGATACAGCAATAAGCGCGATCCAAGTTTCACATCTACCCCGCCTTCAAAAGTAAAGACTGTAGCAATAATACCCAAATGTTTTTTATGAAAGCACTCCTGTGTAAAAGCGATCGTATTCAGTGTGCTTTCTGTCTCAAGACGTTCGATGAGAACTTGCACCATTCCATTGCACCCTAGACCAAAGCCCCAAAGAATATCTTCAGAGGCGCTATTATCGTAAGTAACAACAATTGGTTTGCCGTCTAACATTCGTTGTTGAGTATGCTCAAATACGTCATTCTCCAAGCAACCAGCGCTGATTGTTCCGATCATCCGACCTGCATTTGTCATCAACATTTTAGCACCCGGTCGGCGATAGGTTGAACCTTGAGTTTTAACTACAGTGGCAAGGAAAGTGATTTCACCATTTTTTTGACTTGACTCGAAGCCTTCTAAAATTGCTTGTAATTCGTTCATTTGATTGCTTATTTTTCTGTTTATAGATAGCAGTTTATTAGCTTGAGCAAGCAGTCCCAATGAAAACAATACGATGACTGTGCCATCCTGCATTACTACTAGTGTCAAATACGAGTCGATGACCACCCATTAACCATTAAAGCATACCCATGAGACTGACTGCGTTGTTTACTGCCGCAGGTATCACACTGTTCTGCTACTTAAGATAAGTGAAAATCTCGCTAAAATCATACCTCGCAGGATAGTTGTCAATTTGAATTATTTATCTATTATAAGAGTTAGTAGGGAATACTGATTTTTTGTAACTTACAATTTTAGCAAAGTTATTTAAGCTTCTTGCTAAAATTTTTATTTGAAACTCTTCCTCTGCGTTTTTGTGTTGGAAAGTTTTGATTGTTGCAAACTTCCGTACTCTGTAAGAAGCCCTTCAGATTCTTGGTTGTGTTGCAAAAACTAATTAAGGACAAAAAACTCCTTTGTAAGGAGATGGATTATGCTATCACTCCAAAAATTTCAGATATAAATTTGATCCGTTCTTTGACGGTTCCTTTCTTCACTGTTTCAATTTGCCCAATCTTTAGCAAGCGCATAATTTCGTAACTATTTATCGTTCGTCTTGCTGTGTTAAATGATTTAAACCCCATTCCCGGTTTGACTAACCATTTGATAAATCTGTGGTCCTGCTCGATTCTCTGATTGAGAGACTTATTCTGCCGCAGTTCCGGCAAAACTACCAACAGAGCCGAATGAGCAATTAGTAGATCAAGCAAATCTTCAGTTTCAATCGGCTGAAGATTTTCAGAAAATTTATAACTTCTTTGTCACCCCTTCAGTGATTAGATTTCGGTTCAGAACCTTGAGCCTGGTTTTCGACAAATTCTAAAAATCTTGTTTGATTCAGCAACAATAGCAATGTGCCAAAATCTGTCTTTTGGTACTTTCATACGTTTTTTCTACCTCAAAGTATAGATCCGCAGTCTAAACTTGAGTTAAGAAATTGGAGGAATCATTCATCAAGTCAGACTACCAATGCTCTCCCAAGATAAACCAAATCCAAGCGATTCACCGCAAGTATCGTGTCAAACCATTCTGCCCACAGCCCCATTACCCTCAGCTATTAGTCAAAATATCGAAACTATCATTGCCTTACATAGGCGCTACGAGAAGGATGTACCTCGCCACCAGCGGGTTGTAGAAGCGGCAAGCGCCTTTTTTGGTCGTCCGGCATTCCTTTACAGTATCTTACTAGGAATGACACTGTGGGTAATACCTAATATTTTACCACGACGTTTAGGCTTATCAAGATTTGACCCCCCGCCATTTTCTTGGCTACAATTTTCATTAACTACTGGCTCACTGTTAGTCACAACAGGGGTGTTGATTAAACAAGAGCGACAAGAAAAGTTAGCAGAGCAACGGGCACAACTTAGCCTTCAACTCAACCTGCTTTCTGAGCAGAAAATCGCTAAACTTATCGGTTTGGTTGAGGAATTACGCCAGGATATTCCTAATGTCAAAAATCGCTCTGACCCGGAGGACGAAATGATGAAGTCTCCTACTGATCCGCACGCAATTATAAATGTATTAGAAGAAACCTTAGCATCAGAGTTAGCAAATTTCTCTCAGCAAAAAACATCAACTCAGGAGTGACAAAGCAAGCGTAGTATTAGAACAAGTATAAAATAAGCAACTTTTTGATCGCACCTGTTGCTCATTTTAATTAACCAACTTACCATCTAAACAAGGAATTCTCCACTGCCCAAACTTGACTATTCAGTTTCTTGATCACAGTCTGCAGCGCTGAATCATGTTACAAGCACTCGTGCAAGTAATGCAAACCTAAGTTTTCTCCAAATAACTGAAGCAATTTTAAGCTTTTTGAGCCGTCTTGGGCAAGATACAGACCTCTGAGTGATTGCCTTCTCTTTTCCTTCTCATAGCAAAGATGCTCAAGAGACGGCACGCAAGAGTGGGTAATCACCTCATGTAACCATTTTTTAAAATTCGGGGTGCTAAAGAGATTTAAAAAACTTACTGAAAAGTAATTTCAAAAAGTTTTATTTAGTTTCAACTTTTACAATTGCTGACATTCCCGGATTAAATCGAGCTTCGTAACCTTGAATACTTGATTGATCAAACACAATCTTGACGGGAATTTGATTTAATGAATTACTAGAAGCTGAATTACTCGTAAGATTATCTTGTGGTATAAAGGCGATACTATCTACTTTACCTTGAAACTGCTGATTAGCAAAGGCTGAGACTGTAATTTTCACCTTTTGTCCTGGCTGTATCTTTTCTAACTGCTTTTCTGGAAAATAGGCAATAATCCAAGGACGTGGCTGCATTATTGATAAGAGAGTTTGCCCTGGAAGCACCTGCTGTCCTATTTGGACATTTTTATTGCCAACTAGTCCACCAACCACAGTCGCAATGTTAGTGTAATCCAACTCCAGTTCCGCTTTTTTTACCTCTACCTGCTTTTGAGTAAAAGTAGCCAACGCTATCTTATATTGTTGTTCATTTAGCCTCTTTTGATGATTCAAGACTTGTGCTTGTAAAGTTCTTTTTTTAATCAAAGCTCGTTGTTCTATTTGAGCATTTTCGTTTTTGCGAACTGGCTGTGGTTCTGGAGTATCAATAACAATTTTGAGAATTTTTTCCCGTGCCAATGCTGCTTGCTGTTTAGCTAATTCTAGAGATGTTTTTGCCTGTGCCAGAGATAATTGATAGTTACTTTTGTCAAGTTTCACTAACACCATGCCCGGAGATACAATTTGATTATCATTAAATCTAATTTCAGTAACTATTCCTGATACACGAGTAGTTACAGGGTTGATCTCTGCGGTGACATGAGCATTATCAGTTTCTAGATATTTTTGCGTATATTGCCATTGACGGTAAGCATAATTTCCTAAATAAATTGCAACAATACCCAACAATACTCCCGATCCTGTAAGCAGTAGCAAATATCGAACCCAAGAAGGTGATAATTTTTTGTTGAGAGGATTGTTCGATTCAGTAGAAGTGTTAGTTGGCTCCTGTTGCAACAACACGGGAGTTTTTTGTTCTGATAATGTTGTAACTTTTTGGAACTGTTGTAAAAAATTCAAGCGCTTCATCAGTGTTATTCATGTAAAAAAACATCTCTGTATAAAAATTGGCACTACTTAACTAGTCCACTTTCAGAATACGGTAAATATCACTTGAGTGCATAGTTCTCTCAAAATAGCTTCATAAGTCACTATATCTGAAATCCACAGGGAGTTTTCTTACAACAGCCCCCCACTTTTAAAATATCCTCTAAGCTCGACTTTATCCATTTTTTTCGCAACGTGATTGCTATCGCTGAAACCTCTGTGGTTCGGTAGTTTTACTTTTTTAACTTCATCGATAATCTGTGACATGGAAAAAGTATTTGCCGAAAAGCCAGGGTTTTTGCCGGATAAAGAAAACCGAGTTCTTAATTTTGGATAAAGTCGAGCTAAGAAGATGTTTATAAATAAAAAATAAAGAGCACCACAGTCATTCCTCCAGGACAGGTATTTTAAAAAAGACAGTCATAGTATTTGAATCGCGTAAAATGGCTCGAAAAGCTTATCCTACAGACGTTTCTGATATCGAACGGGATTTGATAAAATCAATGATTCCAGCAGAACGTCAGCCTTCATCGCGGAAAAAAGCGTGAAGTAGATATGCGGGAGGTAGTAAATGCAATCTTTTACATATTGCGTGCAGGTTGCTCGTGGGGAATGATGCCTCACGATTTACCTGCATGGCAAACAGTATATTCATATTTCTGATGCTGGGAGCGTAAAGGAGTATGGCAGAAAATTCACACAGTATTGCGATCGCTTCTAGCGGGCGGTTACGCCATCGCAATTGCGGCAGATGGAAGGAAGAGATATAGAGCCATTGGCAGGAATTATCGACTTACAAACAGTTAAAACTACTGACAAAGGAGGGGTGAAGGGCCATGATGCCGGAAAAAAGATTAATGGTCGCAAACGCCATATCCTTGTTGATACGATGGGTTTAATTTTGATGGTTGTCGTACATACAGCTTCGATTCAAGATTGTGACGGCGCAAAGCTTGTATTCGACAAAATTGACCACTTATTCCCTAAACTACATTTGGTTTGGGCGGATGCCGGATATGCTGGCTCATGAGTCGATTGGGTTAGATATTTCATTGGTTGTGGACTCTCCATTATCAAACGTTGCGATGCCTACGGCGGGCGAAGCCATCGTACAGACGAATTTAAAGTATTACCTCGTCGTTGGGTAGTAGAGCGTACACTGGCGTAGCTGGGTCGCTCTCGCCGTCTCAGTAAGGGTCAGGATACTACCTCTGAACGCAACTTAGTATAAAACAAAAAAGTATGTTTACCTTTAGGCAAAATACAGTTTGGAGGACAAACAAGACTCAACAAAAAGGAATGTATTTAAAGAAAAGTTACAAGGCTGTTAATTAGCCTTAAAATGTTACCCAGAGAAACTGCAAGTCTGGTTTGGGGACGAGAGTGGTTTTAGTTTTCAGGTAATTGTGCAATTGTTTTATCTTTACCACTTTACAGTGTCAAGGAAAGTCGTGCTTTTAGTCTACGTAATCTGTTAGTATTGGCTCTTCGATAGTGTTATTTGAACCTATTGGGCGGCTACCATCTATCTCTAGAGTATCTGAAGATAGAAATTTACTTTTAGCGATCGGACGTTGACCGTCTATGTTTTGAACAGCTTCAATCTCTAAATCGCTAGGGTCAATTGGACGCTTCCCGTCTACAGCTAACATCTCATGTTCTTGAAAAGCACTCTTACCAATCGGGCGCTGACCATCTATATTAATTGTCTTATCATAATCGTTTTCATTCTTCCCAATTGGGCGCTGACCATCTATATTAATTGTTTCTTTAATTTCAATATTACTTGGTTCGACTGGACGCTGACCATCTATATTAATCGTTTCTTTAATTTCAATATTACTTGGTTCGACTGGACGCTGACCATCTATATTAATCGTTTTATTTTTCTGTATCAGTTCGTTAGATGATGAATCCATATCAGTTTCAGTATCTATTTTCTGCTGACTCAATTTATTACTACTATCAACTTCTTTGTTTGTGTTATTCATGTTTGCCATTGTGATTTTAAGAATTTTGCTCTAGTACTAACATGACCTTAAAAATTGTTAATTTTTAAGTAAAAGTACTACAATTAGGTAGCTAATAAAAAAAATATGCTCTCTCTAACAATCCCTTTATTCAAATACAATACTGAAGTAGGAACAAAAAATCCTCTATCATCGTAGAGAATACATCTATAACTTGAGAGAGATTTGTCATTTATTAGCGCTGAGAAATTTCTCAGAGAAACCTGTGTGTAGACTGGGTATTAAGGGGGTTAGTACCCACAGTTTCCGCAGTAGGTGCTTGGCTAATGAGAGCAAGTTAATTAAAATTGCGTATCAAAAACTTACAAACATCTTCTAATGCTTTTTGTCCTCAGCTAAGTCAATCATCCGAGTTGGTAGTTTTGAAATAGTTAACTGTAACGCTTGCATTTGAGGAAAATCGTGCTTAATAATTTCGATAGTTTTTCTTTGACTCTCTTGATTTTTAACTATCAGTTGTGCAGTGCCATCACCCTGAGAACCCACACCTTTTCCTCCGAAGATATAAGGCTCAAGACGCTTGTGATGGAGAAGCATATGCAGCTTTTTTGCAGTTAATTGATCAGGACAAGCCGGAACTACGTAACGATCAAATTCCGCTTGGGCTTTTGTCATTAAAGCTCCAAGAACTTGGGCATCTCCTTTTTGTATTGCTTTAACTGCTGCTTGGGTAATTTCAGAGCTAATAGAACCAAAATATTTTTGGACATTTTGCTGTATTGAATTAGTTGCGAAAGGATAGCACTGATTCAATCTTTGTAGTATTTTTTGTGTATTTTTACTGCCGCCAAGTTCGACAATAACAAAAAACAAATCCTCACTAACTTTCAGTTCGAGCAGGTCGATTTCTTCACCATCAAATATCATCAATATTGGGCGATTTCCATAAGCACAAGCCTGATCCATACGACCGCAAAGACTAGGAGTGGTTCTTTCTCCCAGGTAGGCAAACTCCATTTCTTCACGAATTGTCATTTTCAAGTCATACAGACGATTAAAAGCCCTTGCAATCAGAACGCAAAAAGCAGCACTTGAAGATAATCCCTTTTGGATGGGTAAGTCGGTTAGATAATTATTAACCTCAAGTCCGCCGACATCATAGTGAGTCAGAATTTGATATGTTGTACCAGCAGCATAACTAAAAAAACCGCCCTTTGCCGCTATGCATTTCAGGGTATTAGATTCCATAGGTAATCTCAAAGGTTCATAACCCCTACCATTATTGAGAGAAGTACGAATAATTAGCTCAGTAAGATTAGGCAAGACATTGGCATAAATTCCTTGATTAGTACCAACAATTAAGGTGTGGCCCTTTTCGATAAGAGGATTAACACTGCGATATTCTCCTGCCCAATCGCTGTGTTCTCCGAACAAACAAAGACGCCCTGAAACAAAAATTCTCATTTGCAGTTATTAGTATCTGGACGTATACCACACAAGCGTTTAAAGTCTTCTAACTTCACGCTCTTTACCTGTTCGTAGGTCATAGATGCTACCCAACTCTAACCTACTTTTCCCACGTATTTAGGATTTTTGGAAGAAGTCTAATACTTTACAAAAATTCTAAGACACAGCACCAGAAGTATGTCCTAATGCCATTCCTACCCTTACATTTTTGGCTAATCTATTAGTTTTATTTATGTTATATTTTTCAAAGGGTTTTCGAGAAATCGTATCAAAAAATACAGTCTTTTAAGTAATAATAAAATGGCATCTATCACAGAGCGATACCTTCGGTGAGCTTCGCTAACGTAAAACTTTTCACTCTACTGAGTGTTGCTTATGACAAAAGTAAAGCTGAGGATCCTGTGAAGTACTTCGCTGCAAAAGAAAATCAAGATTTAGCCCACATTTTTCACAAGCGGTGCGTAGCTTGCCGCCGTAGGGATCGCTATTACCCAAACCTTTATTGAGCTTAGATTTTGAGCGTTTTAGAGACTGTACGAATCACAACAGTATGTGAACGAGTATTTTATCTCAAGTCTAAGTGGTATAAACGTTTTGGGCTAGTCGTTTAAATCTTTGTGAGAAATCCGGGTTAGGAGTGGTCAAAGCTAATGCTCCGCGCAAGCTCCACCCAATGACTAAACGCACCCGCTGCCGGAAGCACAGCGAGGAACGAGCAAAGCTATAGGCGGTTGGGTGAATTGCTGTAGCCGCGCCTGGTGTTTCAAAATTATGTCCCAATTTGCAAAACAATTTTGCCGCGTGTACGCCCACTTTCGGAAAGTTGGAATGCCTTTTTCACTTCTACGAGCGGCAAAACGGTTGCGACGTGCGCTTTCAATCTGCCTTCGTCAACCAATGCGCTGATGGCAGCTAATTGGTCCACGTTTGGCTTGCAGTGGACCCGCGCGGTCTTGACGCCAAATTCTTGCGCTTTTTCTTCGGACGGAAACGCTACTGACGTTACCAGGAAGCCACCTTTTTTCAACGTTTTGAACGTTTTCTCAAACGTGTCGCCGCCGACCGCATCAAAGACGACATCAACGTCTTTAATGACTGCTTCAAAGTTTTGCTTTGTGTAATCAACGAATTCATCCGCGCCTAAATTTCTGACGAAATCTTCATTGCGCCCCGAAGCCGTACCGATGACGTATGCGCCTTTTGCTTTGGCAAGTTGAACAGCCAGCGAACCGACTCCGCCTGAGGCACCGGTTATCAAAATTCGTTGACCGCTGCTGAGGTGGGCTAAATCAAAAAGCGCCTGCCATGCGGTCAACGCGCCAAGTGGAATCGCCGCCGTGTTCTCGAAATCAAGACTTCGGGGTTTAGCCGCAATATCCCCCATTTTGGCAATCGCGTATTCGGCGAAACCTCCAGAACGTATGATGCCGTAAACCGCATCACCTTCTTTGAAACCGCTGACATCATTGCCGATTCTTTCGATTGTTCCGGCAATCTCGCCGCCAAGCACGATGGGTAGTTTTAGACCGAGCCTTTCGCCCGAACCGTTGCGGATTTTCCAGTCAACCGGATTAACCCCTGCGACGTGAACTTTCACCAAAACTTCGTCCGCCTTCGGCTCCGGGCGTTCGACATCCGCATAATTTAGAACGTCATCATTGCCGTACGCTTTGATTACTATTGCTTTCATTTTCCTCGCTCCTGTTTAATTCAATAGGTATGGCAGAATTGGCTCATCATTCATAACAATTTGCGGCAAGTCGCCAAGCCGCGCGCCGCAGTCCAACCCTCCAGCCGTCAGAGGTGAACTGGTAATTTCTCTCCTCTTGCCATGCCTCTCGTCTACCGAGCCGCCCAACTATTATTTAGACTGACTGTTTCCATCTAATTATTCAGATCCGGGTATTAGACCGAAATTTGTCGTCCTAAGATCCCGATACAGCGATTTAGGCTGTACTTAAAGTTGATGATAATAACTCATTCTAGTATGTTTAATCAATACCTTCGCCAAAACAAAAGTATGAAGAGAGAGGGCGCTCTGTAGTAGAGTTGTTGTCTTCCCAAACAGACAACTCAAAAACTATAATTCGCCCATGTCCGACATCCTATCACTCTTACAATGCCTAGTTGAACCAAATAATCTTGGCTATCTTAGCAATGAGTGGCCGAGTCACTATGCCCTTGAATATCACGTTAGGCAGGCATTGGTGGTAGTTATCGGATAATGTTGAGGTTATTTCATACAGTCAGGACTTACGCACGGGTCATGGAAGAACGTAGACGCATTGGCGCAGCCTCTCGTAGAGAAGCGGCTTGCCGCAGGCTACCACTCCAGACATAGAGAAGCCAGTGCGCCCTTGCGGTTCCCCGACTTGTTCGCTCTTAGCGTTCCCGCAGGGTAGCAACTGGCGCGACACGGAGGAATGAGAGTTTGAGAGGTTTTTTGCGTAAGTCCTAACAGTAATACCTTGGGCTACGTTGTTTTGGCTATTTTTCGCAAGTATTTGTTTCGTGCAAATGAGGTATATTTGCTTACAGGAGATGAAGTTGTAGTCAGTAAAACAGGTAAAAAAACTTATGGGTTGGATAGATTTTTTCTAGTCTAGTAAATAAACCGATATCAGGACTATCTTTTTTTGTATTATCGTTAGTAAGTGTTCAAGAACGGCGGTAGGATACTGGTGATTTCAACTGGTATTGTTGTATTCATGGGAAGATACACACAATTGGCTCTCAGTCTCAGTGTATTGTACGAGTCACCAGTATTTACCAAGGCTGTATTTAAGAGTTTTAGCGATCGCCTAAATTTGTGATGACCCCTAGAGAAAAATGGATAAAGTCCAGCTAAGGAGGTTATCTCTTTCTATACTCCGACTCCAAAACACTCAACAACTTCTCTTCCACAGCAGTAAGATAAGGTCGATTCACCTTCCCCAATGACTGCAACAGATTTTTGACTGTCTCCTCCAGCAAATCGGAATACACTCGACTCAAGCGATCGCAAATCCGCTGCATCTGTTCGCATTCGGCAAGCAAGTATTCGTAAGACTTCAGATGCTTCAGCCCAACCGTCAGTTCTCCATCCCAGGCTTTCACCGTACAACTAAACTCGTTTACTGTGCTGATAATCCCCCAACACCCACCTTTACCCCTGAGTTCGGGGTTGTCCTTAGCAAGGATTTGGCAGACCTCACCAATTTGGTAGGTGTTAGGTACTTGAGTTCGTTCCATTATCCTTTGCACAACGTCTTTGACGATTCTACCAGTCGGCACTTTCCCGCCAGCAATTTCAACTGCTGTTTGCCACACTTCTTGCTGTTCCTGGGATTCAAGCTTTGTCATGGGTCTAACTTGACGTTCACTCGTGGGCAAAATTTGTGATTGTCTGGTTGTCAAATTCTCATCTGCCACATTTTGACAACCAATGGTTGTCAAATTTTCATAAACGTTGGCTGCGGCAATTAAATAGTTTGACTGTTGCCGACTATGACCAAAGCGATCGCGGCAGTATTCCTCAAACGTTTTGTGAGTGGAGCAATATAATCTGCGGTCGCGCAGTTCCGTCAAAGCTTTACCTGCCTCAAAAAACGCTCTTTCTACCTTGCGTTCCAAGTGCAAGCGATCGCTTTGTTCTTCCTCTGTCAACTCTGGAACTTCAACAGCAGTAACGGTAATCGTTGCCGTAGCAGGGTTTTCTCGATCAAAGGTACCTTCTGCAGAATTAGCGGATGGTTTTGAGTTGTTGGCTGTAACAGAGGTGGCTTTTTTGCGTTTAGAAGGTGGTTTAGCCATTATCCCACCTCTTGAACAGTACCTGAAGAGTCAACTTTCAGGCTCTTGCCTTCAGTTGCCTCTACCCATAGCAGCTTCCAACCATACTTGTTTTCCATATTGCGGCACTTCTTTTTCCTCTGTTGCAACGTGCCGCGACTCTGATTTTTCTTGAGTACTTATACCATACTCCATTTGAAGAGAGCAATGTCAGTAGCTTAATAGATAACTAACTATCATATAACTATCTATTATATTATTTACTGATAGTATGTAATATAGTAATAACAAAATACGACACCCCAAGCCTGGTAAGCAAAAGCGTCGTCTTTTGAACCCTTTACAGGAATCTATATCATGACATATCCGAAATACACACAGCAAGCACTCTCTCGTTATACCTCCCCTGCCTCAAAAGAATCGCCGCCGAACTCGGCGTAACACCTAAGGGGGACAAGAGAGCGGCTGACATTTGGGTAAACGCAATCATCGCTCACTAATCGACCCAAACTCACAAAGTCACAGACGAACAAGCCACAGCCGAAACCGAACTCGACCAGTTCATCGCAACCCAAGCCCAAGCCATAGCTTTTGAACCACTGACAACAGTAGAAATCAACTTCTACCACTACGAGGTCTACTGTGGAAAAGAACTGATAGCCTACATTGCATACGACCACGATAATTTAGTCACCCAACCGTGGCTAGTGATGGTCAACGGCAAAGAGAAATTTCGCGATACTACACTTGCCCGATGCCTACGCACAAGTTTCGCATTGTCATTGGTAATCAGTACCGAAATGGTATTGATTCTATCCGCCTGGCACGTAGACAACGAATCTTCGATGGAATTCAACCCTGCGATCGCTCGCATCAGTCAGCCTGGGGTCATGTCGCAAATTCCAAATCAAAGCCATCGGTGGTAGACCAACGGACTTTTAGCTGGAACACGGCAGCTTGCAAGTGAAGCACCCAGGCTGTCAGTCTACTCATCTGCACTAGGTTCCTAAAACCAACAAAGTGGTTAGCACACGTATTAATTTGACGTTTCGACCGCACACCGGAGGGGGGAAATAACGCTGTAACTGGCTTGGTCACGGCTTCATAGCCAGCACAAACTCTCACAAAAAGTTGAACCAGCGGCATGTACAATGCCGCTCCATTTTTTGACGTCAAAATATCGGAGGAAATATGCGTATAATCGAGTCTGATTCTCAAGCTAAACATTTAACTGAATGGCTCAACAGTAGAGTTGACGAAGAAATCTTTCACCTGAATGTGAAATCGCTCTTTGGGACTTTATCCTACGAATATCTGCTCTATAGTCCCAAAATCTCCCGTTGCAATGATGGACAATTGCGCGATCGCTAATTCTGTTGAACTCTCTGGGACTGAACTCAAGAAGCTGTAAGACAAACAGGCAAAAACGAAAACCGAACGACATCAGCAGCGCAAGGCCGAATTGTCCCGTTGTTATGAAGTTGAAGTTACACTGGATTTAGTCGAGAGAGATGATAACGGCTGCTATCCCCAACTGCGGATGCACTATTATTTGACACTGGGGCGAGAGTTTTTGACGAATCGTGATGCTAAACGGGCAAAACCGCAGTTAGAAGCTGGGGAGAATTCGATTTGTCAACCAGATTTTAACAAGGGGCAGTTATTACCTGCTGTGTTGTTACTAGAAAATTTAAATCTGTTGCAGTTTCTTAGGTGAGAATCTAAGTAGAGAAGTTTCCAAGTAGCGGCGATATCGTGGACGTGCTGTGCCAATTGGATGGCGTGTGATTAAGCATAAAAGCAGCAATATTTCATTTGCTGGCAAATATCGCCCTCCACGGGATGGAAGAACGGATAAAGCAATTTGCACAGACTATCCTACAAAATTAGTACGGGAAAAAAGAAACCCGGAAGGTCTAAGTACAGCTTTGCATAAATTCGTAGCAAATTGACAAGGGAAAATTTTTGAGTGGATGTCAAAGATATCTAATCGAGTTCAAGAGTGATAATCATCGGGTGATCACATCTCATGTACTGGGTTCCCGACGAGCAGTGGTATCAGTTTATGACCGTAAACTATCGACGGAAGCGGTAGTAGAATGCCATGATTATATCTTCTCTTTAGCTGGCGTTGCGATACCGCGCTTAACTAGACTCGCTTCAAGTTCCTTAATGAATTTTAAGTCGTCCGACAATAGAGGCTGGCTTTCGTTAGAAGAAAAGTCATTACTTACAGAGGGATTTTTTTCAAGGAAAGCAAATGCTTGCCGAAATTGACGCGGATTTGCTAAAATTTGCGAGTCAAAGTGACAGGGAATAATCTGCTGAAAATCCCAACTTGCAACTGTATCAGCCCAGTTGAGGACTTGTTTTGGTGCTTGGGGAAGAATGAGGATTTGCAAAATCGGTGCAACAAATGGTCGCCCTTGACCTTGTAGAGCATCAAATGCTTGCTTCCAGGTTTCTTGCCAGCGAAAAGGAAATAAACCAAAGTAGGTTTTTAGCGATCGCTGTGGTGCTTTGAAAGCATCACGAAACATCTGTGCGATTGGAGTAACTTCCAGCGCACTAGGACGCAAGTAAAGCGCAAACAATGAAATGCGTTGCCATCCCTTGCGACGGTTGTCTTCATTGTCTTCGAGCATCTCCAAAGCATTGTCCCTTGCATGAAACAGTAAGGGATAAGGATCTAATTGGAGGATTTCTGGTGGGTCAACTGGAACAGAAACTATAGAATCAGTTACAAGTAGAGTGCGCGATCGCTTGTGAAACACTGCAACTTCTGCAAAAGAACCTCGTCCCAAATTGATGTCCAAGATTGCATAGTCAAACTCATAAGCGAAGGGAGCAAGGCTTGAGTCGAGTGGGAGTTCTTTAGTTCGTTTTTTGGGAAAGCCTAGCCAACTAAGCGGTAGGTTGAACGGGAAACTCCATTGGTGTGGGGCAACAAAGACTTGTGCTTGAGGAAAATATCTAGAAAAGGGGCCAACGAAGACTTTATGCTCTAGACCAGAACTGGTTGGCAGTATGATGTACTTAACTTCACCGTACTTTGCTACCAACTCATTAACCAAGCGGACACACTCAGTTGTTGGAGCAACGGGTGCATAGACTAGAAGACCTCCAGCAGCGAGTTTGACGATAGTCATGCGAATCGGCACGATGGCGTAGAGAATGCCGTGAAGCTGATCGAATGTCCAGATAGTGTTCAAAACTATTTCCTTGCGAAGTGTCCGCCGCCTACTGTAGGGGTAGAGTGGGACAGCAGGCCAGAATGGCCATGACCAATCTTTTGAATGGCTCAAAGGATACATCCCTTGCTCTTGTTGTTCTACCTTCGACTTAGATCCAAGTGAGTTCATCGTCGTTCCATTGTCCTGCCTGATAATCACTTAATTACTAACTTTGACTACTTTCATTATTTTTTCAATTGTTCTAAATAAACGGCAACCTGCATAATAATTCTGTTATATCTTTGTTAAGAATAGTTACAACTTCTTAACACAAGGAAATATTTTTTATGGTAGTCTCACTTGAGAAGAATGTACCACATCAGGTAGTTATCGTTGGTGGTGGCTTTGGTGGACTGTATGCAGCAAAGGGTCTGAATACAGCGAATGTAAATGTTACTCTCATTGATAAACGTAACTTTCACCTATTTCAGCCGCTTTTATATCAAGTTGCCACAGGTACGCTATCACCTTCTGATATTTCTGCACCATTGCGATCTGTATTTAAGAAAAGTAAGAATACAAAGGTGTTGTTGGGAGAAGTAAATAATATTGATCCAAAAGCGCAACAAGTTTTTTTGGGTGATGAAGTAGTACCTTATGATACATTAATTGTCGCAACAGGTGCTAACCATTCCTATTTTGGTAAGGAAAACTGGGAAAAAGTTGCTCCTGGTTTGAAAAGTGTGGAAGATGCGATAGAAATGCGTCGCCGGATATTTGGCGCATTTGAAGCAGCAGAAAAAGAAACTAATCCAGAAATTCGCCGTGCTTTCTTGACTTTTGTAATTGTGGGGGGTGGCCCGACTGGTGTAGAATTAGCAGGTGCGATCGCCGAGTTGGCACACAAAACTCTCAAAGAAGATTTCCGCAGCATCAACACTTCAGAAACGAAAATTTTACTATTACAAGGGGGCCCTCGCATCCTCCCACACATTGCGCCAGAGTTATCGAAATCAGCAGCAGTAGCTTTGCAAAAGTTGGGTGTCGAACTCCACACTCACACCAGGGTGACAAATATTGAAGGTGATATCGTTACTTTCAAGAAAGGCAATGAATTTACAGAAATTACCTCAAAAACTATATTGTGGGCAGCAGGTGTCCAAGGTTCCCCAATGGGGAAAGTCTTAGCAGAAAGTACAGGTGTAGAGTGCGATTACTCTGGGCGTGTAATTGTAGAACCTGACTTGTCTATCGAGGGTTATGACAACATTTTCGTAATTGGAGATTTAGCTAACTTCACCCACCAAGATAGTAAAGTCTTACCTGGTGTTGCACCTGTAGCTAAACAACAGGGAGAGTATGTAGGTAAACTAATTCAACGACGGCTTAAAGGTCATACTTTGCCACAATTTCATTACAACGATGTGGGTAGTTTGGCGATGATTGGGCAAAATTTAGCTGTTGTAGATTTAGGCTTCATCAAACTCACAGGTTTCCTTGCTTGGGCATTTTGGCTACTAGTTCACATCTACTTTTTAATCGAGTTTGACACTAAATTACTAGTAGTATTTCAGTGGGCGTGGAATTACATCACTCGTAATCGTCGCTCTAGATTGATTACAGGTCGAGAACCTATTGTAGAAGCAAAAACTGTTAACAATAGCGTGCAACAGCCTTCTGTGACACCTCTGTAACTTCAGTTATCACAGCATTAGTCAACGATGGTACAAGGGGTTATTAGAGTAATGAATACCGTGTTGATGAGAAATCTTGGGCGAAGATTAGCTGTTCCAAGAAAAAGTCCATCCCAATGTATTTACTGAGTCGAGTTCAGGAGATGGAGTCAGAGAAAACGGCAGTTAAGAAGATATTACAGGTGTTGAGAGTGTTGAAATCATAATTTTGATGCTTTGCTGACACCGGACTACATCAGTCCTCACCAGCTATGGCAAGGTTAGGTTAGTCAATGAGACAGGAGACGTACCATTTATACTTCTTGAATTCTTTTTGCTCAAATAACACTAACTTTACCAGTTTCCGTATACTGTCAGCGCAGTGAATAACTTTAGCTGCATCGTAAAAATCTGGAATGGCGAATGCACTGTTGGGTTGCAGTTCCTAAAGTCTCACAATTACTTAACCCAAGTTGCGGGTTGTCAAATTCTAGGTTTTTTACATCCGTCGATTCATGTGATCGCGCACCACAAGTTGGGGTTGCGTGTAGCACAACCCCAACTTCGACTACCTGATTGAAATTATTATCGATTAAATTCATTTTTACTGGAGTTTAGACTAGTCAGGAGTGCAAAACTCCAAACCTTTATGTTAACAGCTATAGAGCAAATATAAGCGCACCCATCCAAAACTTAACCTCTTAATTTCTAGTACGTTTGAACTAAATATCTCTTCAGGGCAATCAAGGATGCGATGGCGCAGCCCGCCGCAGACATCGCCTTCATAGGGCCTTGTCGGCGTTTACTTTTATAAAATAAAATCGCGATCGCGATTTTATCTTTTTCGAGTCTCTGAGGATCAAAAAGATGAATAAATCTTAAGAAAAGATAAATTTTTATCAATTATTTTTGAGTAAACTTTAATAGCTAATTGTTCTGATCGGTTGATCACACCTTAGCAAATACAAAGTACAGCCAATCATTACCCATAGATTTAAATACCACTGGCTCATCTTGCTGTCTTGCCTCCAGCGATGCTTAAACAAAAATATTGAGCGCAGTCTCCATATTAAAAATACTTTAAACATCAAAAATATTACAGCAGATGATTCAGCAATTGCAAATAATTATTAAATTTTCTTTACAAGGTGAGTTTTCAAATAGCAGGCTTTTACATTGATGGTTGTGATTTCAGCTACCTTTTTGTTTAAGTTAATTAAAGACTATTTTCAAGGTCAATACCTTTGCCAAAAAAATAGTATGAAGA
Source organism: uncultured Nostoc sp. (assembly GCF_937863485.1). GTDB lineage: Bacteria > Cyanobacteriota > Cyanobacteriia > Cyanobacteriales > Nostocaceae > Nostoc. Next base: position 30,395 of record NZ_CALMFY010000045.1, read on the forward strand.
GAAGACTGATGTAATACAGTTATTGTTTTCCATAACTACAACTAAAAGCTACAAGCAGCCCATGTTTGACAGACAAGCACTGTGGAAAATGTTTGTTATCGCAAATAAGTGTTACGACAATGAGGAAATAATTTTTCTCACTAGCTGCATAATATAGATTTGCTCATACCCATAGATATATAGAACTAAAGTTTCACATCATCAAGATAAACAATATATGTCAACGGAATTATCTACTTGTTACAACCAACAATGGTCTGTGAATGTCTCCTGTCTAAAATTGGTTAGGTTTCACAGACCTTGACTGTATAGTCATTTCATAATTCAATCAACATTAGTTAAGCGGTACAACAACTGGGAGGAGTGATTATGTATAAATACAGATTATCACAAAAAGGGTGTGGAAATTAATTGTTGTAACCCTCCTACAGTCTATTTTACCCAAGGAGAGACGATATTAGCTTAGGGGTAAATTTTCTGACAACTCATTTAGGAGTGCTAGAAGTAATTTCAAACTAAATTTTAAGTGCATCTCAAAAGTGCATAAATTAATTTGGAATGCACCCATATAAAAGAAAGCGAAGCATTTCATTACCTAAGCAACCATATCTTAAGCACAATTAACGAGGCAAATATGAAACTTTACTATCGCGGTCTTAGCTACGAATTAGACTCATCACAGCTTGAAAGTAGGAAAACACAAAAACCATTTCAGCCAGTTCGTCGGACTGGTTCAGTTTATAATCTGATTTACCGTGGAGTTAATTATCATATTGATCCTAACTCCCAATCAAAAGAAGTTATGACTCCATCAGTAACTAATAAATTGATTTATAGAGAAGTTGTCTATACTGTAAATGGTTCTTTTGCCGCAGAAAATAGGAATTTCGGATAGCGATGTCTGACAACAACCCGCTTTGTGTCCATGCATCCTCTAAAAAGAAAACAGGAAAAGTCAGATTTGTGAATGCTTCACATCTAAAAATTGGTTAGGTTTTACAGATCCTGACTGTATAGTCGTTTCAAATTCAATCAACATTAGTTAGGCAGTACAAGAACTGGGAGTAGCAATTATGTCTAAAAAGAGAGCGTTAACATACTACCCAATCCATGAATTCCTTGCAGAACCCTGAAGTCCTTGTAGGAGAGTTTTAACATGACTATGGATCAATTACTTCCAGTACTTCTTGTAGATGAGGATCAAGACTTTCGCCAAGAATTACATATTCTCCTTAATTTTTATAGTAACAATGGGCAATTACCCCTAGAAATTGTGGCTGAAGCTGCATCTGTCGAGCAAGCTGTAAATTTTGTTACTCAAAAACAACCCGCCCTGATTCTTCTTGATTTAGGATTAATTTTGGATAATGGAATTGCAACTCTCATACGTTTAAAAGAGATAGGTTTTATTGGCAAAGTTTTAATATTGTCAGATCATCAAGATGATGATGCCATTTTTCGAGCAATGCAGGCAGGAGCCGCAGGTTATATCTTTAAAAATCGTTTGGTAACTCAATTGTGTGAGGCGATCGCTACTGCACTTAAGTCTGAGATTTATCTGCCTACAGAAGTTGCCAGTGGGTTTTTCCGGCGATTCTGGGCTGATTCAGAGGCTTCTGTTTTAACACGTCAAAAGCTTCAGATAACAGAACGGGAACAAGAAATTCTGCATTGGTTATTGCAAGGAGACTCTAATGAAGAAATCGCCAAACATTTATATATTACAGTAGCAACTGTTAAAGCTCATCTCACAAGCATTTTCAAAAAGTTGCAGGTTACTAGCCGGACTCAAGCTGTTGTCACTGCTTTCAAGTTTGGTTTAATTCCGGCTTAATAGCAGGAAAATATTTTTTATAATTGGCGTAGCTTGATCAAGCTTGGTGAAAGATGTCATTAGGTTTAGTAAACATGAGGAAAATATCAAAATGAATGCTCTAGAGATTGTCAAAAAGGCTTACATATATTTAGGAGAAAAAGATATTTCCAATTATTTGTCTCTCATGTCCCCTAATGTTGAATTTTACCAAACTGAAGAACTACCTTGGGGTGGTCAGTATCGTGGTTTTGATCAGATAAAAGTTTTTTTTTCAAAGATTTTTCCGCTGATTGATTCTTCAGTCGAAATATCTCACTACATTCAAGCTGGCGCTCAAATAGTTGCGATCGGCAAGACTAGTGGCGTAGCAAAGCTAACTGGAAAAAAGTTCAGTTGTAATTTGGCTCACATCTGGACAATTAAGGAAGAAAAAATTGGGCGATTAGAGGTTTATATTGATACTGATGTAATGAATGCGGCATTGACATCAGCCTAACAAGTCATTTGAACTAACATCTGAAGGCACAGCTGAACTCAAACATGCTGATCAGGTTCATCAGTGGAAAGAGCGATCGCTATTTCAAGTTTGAAACTTATATTGTCACGACCAGCGATTCTCTTTCGTCTTAATCTATAAATATTTCACAGATTTTAACAGGAGGTTTACAGATGAAAATTTTTGTTGCAGGCGCAACAGGAGCGATCGGTCGTCCGCTGATTGCACAATTGCAGGCGCAAGGACACGATGTAGTCGCGTTGACCCGTTCTCCAGAAAGAGCACAAACTTTAGCTGAACAAGGCGTGGAATCTGCGATCGCAGATGTGTTCGATGCAGATGCTGTCAAAGCTGCCATCAACAGCGTTCAGCCGGAAGTGGTGATTGAACAACTGACCTCCTTGCCTAAAACTTATACGGGCGAATCGATGGGTGCAGCAGCAGCACTAAACTCTCGCATCCGTCGAGAAGGGGGTGCCAATGTGCTGACGGCAGCGCAAGCGGCAGGTGTGCGCCGTTACTTAAGGCAATCCATCGCATTCTGGGCGGTTCCCGGTACTGGATTGGCAGACGAAGAAACGCCACTAGCTTTTGATGCCTCGCCTGCGGTTGCAGCAGACATTCTCACAGTGACTGAAATTGAGCGTCGCTTATTAGAGAACCCCAATATAGAAGGAATTGCCCTGCGTTATGGCTTCTTCTACGGGCCAGGCACTTGGTTTGCCCCCGATGGCGACGTTGCTAAACAGGTGCGACAGCAACAGTTCCCGATTGTTGGGAATGGCGAAGGCGTATGGTCGTGGTTACATATTGAAGATGCGGCGATCGCCACAGTTGCAGCAGTGGAACAGGGCAATCCTGGCATTTATCTGATTACGGATGATCGCCCTTTAGAAGTGCGCGTGTGGCTTTCTGCTTATGCCCAATGGCTCAAAGCTCCACCACCTTTGCAGGTATCGGTTGAGGATACTCTGCTTCTTAGTGGTGCAGATGCTGTTTATTATGGTACTCAGATGCGAGGGGCATCGAATGCTAAGGCAAAACGCGAATTAAATTTTCAGCCTCGACCCTTGGAATGGATGGTTAACACCGCCGTGGCTCATGCTAGTTAACAATTTAAGGGAGAAGAAATATGAAGATTGCTCAATATGGAACAGCGATCGTGGTCATCCATACGCTCATCAACGGACTGCATGGTTTAGCACATGTGGAAATCCCAGTTTCCCTCTCTCTCCTTCAGAGTTTATTTGTGGGTATTGTGATTTTTCCGATTCCCATGATTGCAACCGTTTTACTTTGGACACAGTTCTACCGCATTGGTAGCTGGCTCTTGCTCAGTTCAATAGCAGCATCGCTTCTTTTTGGAATCTACAATCATTTGCTGGTGATTAGTCCCGATCATCTGTCTCAAGTTTCCTTTGCAGGTTGGGGTCTGCTTTTCCAAATTACAGCCATCCTAATATTAATTGTGGATGGATTCGGCTGTTGGATTGGCATCTGGGCATTGAAAACGATTCAGCAACCAGAAAAGGTTATATGAGTTGTCTTGATGATTTTAACCACCATCGTCCGTTGTTGTTCACCTGCTTGCTCTCAATTTAGAGCAGTTTTCTTTCATTAGACACACAGCGAATTATCCAATTTCTCAGCGCTCGGTATCTAATATACCAATTCGTAATTAAGCAAGCCGGATATATCTTGGGCTTGGATCTGTTGCTTGATTTTAAAGAATTGTAGGACTTACGCAAAATATGTCTCAAACTCTGATTTCTCTGTGCCGCACCAGTTGCTTTAAGTCGGGAAACCGCAAGGGCGCACTGGCTTCTCTGTGCCTCTGCGGTAGCCTGCGGCAAGCCGCTTCTCTACGAGAGGCTGCGCCAATGCGTCTACGTTATTCCGTAACTTGCGCGTAAGTCCTAAATTGCTATAAATCAGGTGGTGACTTTTGACTTTCCCAAAGGGGCTGACTTCCTGGCTTAGGCATCCAAAGATTAGCAGAGCATATTTATTAGGCAAATTCAAAAAATCCCGGTTGAGCGTTCACATTTATTTTTCCCAGAGGTTGATAAAATATGTTTGATCTCGACCAAACTATTAAAGATCGGCACTCAACACGCAAATTCTTATCCCAACCAGTGCCACAGGCTTTACTCGATGAAGCCCTTGCTCTAGCGCAGCACGCACCGTCGAATTCAAACATCCAGCCGTGGCGGTTGGTGTTTGCCCAAGGCGATCGCCGTGATCGTCTGCAAGAGACTTTGCTAAATCAAGCCAAGCAGCAGCCGCCCTACAGCTTTGGGCTGCCGGAGTCCTTCCAGCATTACCGCCAGGAACTGGGCGCGCAAGTCTATGGGGCTATGGGGATTGCTCGTGACGATAAAGTGAATAGACAGCTAGCCCTTCTGCGTAATTACGAATTTTTTGGCGCACCAGTGGTTGGTATCGTCTGTATGCACCAAGATTTGGGCGTTGCAGATGCTTTGAGTGTGGGGATGTATTTACAAACGCTGGTGTTGTGCCTAACCGCTCGCGGCATTGGCACCTGCGTAGAGGTTTCGCTAGCGGCTTATCCCGAAATTATCCGCAGCGAATTGAACATCCCACCAGAATTATTGATCATTTGTGGTTTAGCCGTTGGTTATTCCGATCCTGATTTTCCTGCTAATAGTCTGCATATAAGCCGTGAGGCTGTTGAGAAAAATGTCTTGTTTCTCGACAATTAGAAAAAGACTGTCTTTTGATCATAGAATTATCAAAAAGAAATTCATTGTGCCTACGACAGACAGGTTCACCTCTGTAAAACAAATTAATTTAACATCAAACAATTTTCGGTCGCTGTAAGTCAGTCAAGCTAATCGGCATTGCATATTTGCAGTCTGCACTCCCACTGTCTTGCTATAAGGAGAAAGAACCATGAGCCAATCTAATCTATCCACTGCTACCCAAGAAACGACTACCAACACCATCTTGGACACTGCTGCTCAAGAAGCGGCCACTAATACCATCGTGGACATTGATCTTAATGTTCAAGCCCAGAAGGGTCCAGACCTGCGAAAAGACCATCCTAAAAGTCACGGCTTGGTTTGGGGAGAGTTCAAAGTTGAGGAAAATATTCCTGAATCATTGAAGGTGGGTATCTTTGCCCAGTCCAAAACCTACCCACTTTGGATGAGGCTCTCCAATGCTTCCCCCGCAGAAAAGCGCGGTAAACTCTCGTCAGACCTTAATCCCGATGTTCGGGCACTCGCTATCAAACTCTTACAGGTAGAGGGTGAAAAAGTGCTGGATGATGAGCAGGAAACCCAAGACTTTTTGATGATTAATCATCCGGTCTTCTTTGTCCACGATGCCCAAGGGTTTGCCAACCTGACGAAAGCAAGTGTTGGTCAAGCAAATGAAGAAGAACTGCGATCGCTACAATCCACGTTTGAAGTCCTCAAAGCGGTTACGAGCAAACAAGTTGCAAATCCGCTGCTGATCCAATATTGGAGTACCACTCCCTATAAACTTGGCTCGGTGTCCATCAAGTTTTCGGTAAAACCTCATCAGCAAGATGCTCCAGGTTCAAACCCCACTTCCGAAACTTACCTGCGTGAGGCAGTCGTCAAATATCTGTCGGAAGAGGGCAAAGATGCAACCTTTGACTTCTTGGTGCAGCTTTATGTCAACGATGAGAAAACTCCAATTGAAGATCCAATGCAGGAGTGGGAAGAGAAGGACTCACCGTTTATCAAGCTTGCAACCATCACAGTTCCATCTCAGAAATTTGACTTCGAGGAGCGGAAGCGGTTGGATGAGGGACTATCGTTCATGGCTTGGCACACCCTGCCCGAACACGAACCTCTGGGTAGCGTCAATTTAGCTCGTAAAAAAGTTTACCAGGAGGTAGTAAAGGCTCGACGGAGTAACATACACCACCGCATCGAAGAACCGCAAGCATACAGTTCAGTTTTAGACAATCCTGAATAATTTTGCTTGCCAACTACTTCCACCAATTGTTGTTGGTGAAAGTAGTGTCTGGCAATATCTACAACACTAACGATTGCTCTTTCTAACTAATTGCTTGGCTTAACCCAAATTCCTTGACAAAACTCATTATCTATGCATTTTAGCGATCCGAATCAGTGGCATTGGCGCGAATACTTTGCAGAATTCTTGGGAGCCGCTTTCAATATTTTCATCGGCTTGAGTGCAATCGTCTTTAATTTTGGGCACGGTTTGCCAATAGAACAGCTTGTGCCTGATTCAAGTATTCGGCGGTTGATTACGGGACTAATTTTTGCTGGAAGTGGAGCGATTGTAGCCGTTTCTCCGATCGGGAAACTAAGTGGCTCTCACATTAATCCTTCTGTCTCACTTGCATTTTGGATACATGGCAAGATGCACCTCCAAGATTTTATTGGCTTTGTGATTGGACAGTTTCTGGGAGCGATCGCTGCTGTGTTACTGCTTGTGACCCTGTGGGGAGATTATGCTAGAAGCGTTAGTAACGGCATGACGCTGCCTGGGTTGAATTATCCCCTGTGGATGGTATTTTTATCAGAAGTCACGATTACATTTCTCTTAGTGTTGACGATTTTTATCTTTATCAGTCATCATCGGCTGATGCGCTGGACACCTTTGATCCTTTGGCTTTTAATTGCCGGGATGGTGTGGCAAGAAGCTCCAATTTCGGGAACAAGTCTCAATCCGGCGCGGAGTTTCGCTCCTGCACTGGTGAGTGGAAATTGGCATCACCAGTGGATTTATTGGATTGCTCCGCCAATGGGTGCTGCGATCGCTGTGGGAGCGTTTCGGCTGATCACACTAGGCGAACGGGATGTTCTGACTGGAAAACTCTATCACGCTTTTAATTACCCCAGTATTTTTAAAAATGTCAAACTGCCTCATTTCCAGCATCACCCTTACTCGAACAGATGAGCTTAGATGGGTATGTCAATTTATGCTACTTGGATAGCCATTGTCTTAGATTCTGCCTCTGGTGTAGAGCACACCTCTAAGTTCACACTTTTGGCAGAAGGACTATTGCAAGAATTCGCAATCTTTTTGAAAGTTTTTCTAGAAGGTATTGCAATTTTAACAGTTGCGATCGCACCCATTCTCACACTCCGAAAAATCTTTTATCTCTGGAGACGCGATCGAGTTCTCCAAGAAACGATCCGTTTAGAACTAGGAGTAGTGTTAGCCTTAGCGCTGGAATTTCTATTAGCTGCCGATATCGTCGGCACAGCTATTTCCCCCTCGTGGGATGCAGTGGCAAAACTTGCAGCGATTACTGGTATCCGTACCTTTCTCAACTTCTTTTTACAACGAGAAGTACGAGAATTGTGAGAAACAGGCCACTCTCAGGACGGCAAAATCAGTAAAGGTCTAAGTAAGTAAGTCAGTACAATAAAACCAAACTATGTAAAGAAAGATAAATTAGGCTAAAACTCACTTACCTCTTGATTTATTCCAACTACAAATTGTAACATCGACTTACTTATGTGCAGGAACATGATAAATTCTGGTTGATGGGCACAAGGGCGATCGTTAGACCATTTCAAGTATGAGCTAGCTCATAGAATCGATTGAACTGCTATTGCATAATTAAAGCAGATGAACTTAGGACAATGCAAAATTAAAAATAAAAACCCCATTAGCAGACATTTTTAATTTTTAATTAATTCTCATTTCTTAGGGAGGAAATGATGGAAGGCAAAACGTTGATTTCTCAGACAGAATTCCAAGCTGAAAGCGGCGTTGCTTCAACGTGGAAAAAATATCAGTGCAGTGGGATTATCAGACTTGAAAACGTGGTTCTTGTTCCGGTGGAGTGGTTACTAAGTTTAGCCTGAGCAGCGTCATAAAGCCTGCGGCATAGCTACGCCCTAAGCGCCAGCCTTTCTTAGAGAAGGGCGACGCCTAAGTGTCGAATACCAACTCTTTTCTATCCCATTTGCTTTACCTCTTTTTCAATGGTTTCACACTCTACTGAAGTAGCAAATCTGATTATTGAAGCAGTAAAGGCAGAAGCTTGAGGCTAGAGTTTAGTAACCTTAATTATTTGTCGGATGGGTTAGCAATACCATAACCCATGTGGGTGTTGGGTTGACCCAAGAAACCAAACTTACGTCTATCGGATCTGATAATTTGTGAATCAGTAATGTGTTCTGATTTTGGAGGAATATACCATGAAAGTTTTGATTCAATTGATCGTCAGTTTTTTCGTATTCATTATTGATGTCGTGTACGGAAATCGTTCCTACGCTCGCTTTTATATGCTAGAAACCATTGCCCGTGTTCCTTACTTTTCTTATCTATCAGTGCTGCATCTTTACGAGACGCTGGGTTACTGGCGCAAAGCTGACTTGTTGAAAGTTCACTTTGCTGAAACCTGGAACGAATTACATCATCTGTTGATTATGGAATCACTGGGGGGCAGTCAACACTGGATTGATCGCTTCATCGCTCAACACGTTGCTGTGGCTTACTACTGGTTGATTGTGCCGATTTACATGTTTCTTTCCTCTTACGCCTACTACCTAATGGAACTGATTGAAGGTCATGCCTACCACACCTATGACGAATACTTGAAAACCAATGAAGCCCAACTGAAAGCTCAAAAAGCGCCCCAGGTTGCAATCAACTTCTATCGCGATGGTGATCTCTATATGTTTGATCAAGTTCAGACTGCACCAGGTCATAAATTTCGCCGTCCCAAGGTGGATAATCTATACGATGTGTTCGTGAACATCCGTGATGACGAATGCGAACATGTGAAAACAATGGTGGCACTCCAAAAACCAGAAGCGCGGCTAACTTTTAAAAGTCCCCATACTGTTTTTGAAGCTACAAAAGTTTTATCGAGCGAAGGAGAAACTGACCAAATAATTACTACTTCGTGAGGCAGTTCGGGTTCTCCCTACAGCCCTTCTCCTAAAAGACGCTATGCGTAGCTTGCTTCTCCATAGGGGTACGGGCATCCTACGGTAGGCGCTAGCCTCTCACGAATGTGAGGAGGAGATGCCAAGGGTGAATCTACAAGTGTCTGACGGTTCCCTCTGCATCGGAACTGCTGTTAGCGTTAGTGAGTCGTGAGTGTCAGTACGAGCGTTACCTGTTCGCGTAGCGGCGACCACAACAGAAGGGTAATTCGTAATTAAAGGTACAAGGTTCTGACTTTAGTTATGGAGAAAAATAAATTCAATTGTGAACTTTCAGAACAAGTAGGTTAGATTGTCGCAGCAGAATTTGGCACGATGCTAACAACAACGAGCATAGCGGAAGTAGTCTTACATTGCAATAATTGCATTGTCTTTATTTTTAAATTTTCGCTTTGATGGAGATACTGGAGGCGCGACAACTTAGCATTATCTACCATTTGAATAACAACATCTACAACTTGATGACACTTAAGATTGTCGATGGCTGTATCCAGTCCCTGTAAACCATGTAGAATCTTTGAAAAGCACTCAATAGATTTGCAAGGAGATATCTTTGTCAATGATGAAATTTTCTTTATGTATCTGGTTAAAACAGCACCGGATGGCGATTGGAGGACTGCTGCTTCCAATCGCCATAACAGCCTATAATGCCTCTTTTAAATCACAGCCATCTTCTGCGAATACCCCACAGGTTGCAATGTTGATCACATCCAGTCCGACACTGCCGCCAACATCTCCTACTCAAAGCGGTTCCAGTCCGACGCCATCATTAGTCTCTCCCACACAAAGCGCTACTGGTATTGAGTCGCTTCAGCAGGAAGCAGTTCAAGTCATTAGTGACTATTACAGCGCGATCGCCCGTCGAGACTATAAACAAGCCTACTCGGCTTGGGAGGGAAATGGCGCTGCTAGCAAGCAGTCGTTTGAGCAGTTCAAGCAGGGTTTTGCCAATACTACATCCGTTACTGTAGAGGTTGGAAAACCCGGTAGACCAGATCCAGGTGCAGGCTCAATCTACATTGAGATTCCGGTTACTGTTACTGCCGTCACCACAAATGGAACTCCGCAGCGATTTCGTGGTAGCTATGTGCTGCGACGAGTCAATGATGTTCCTGGCTCAACTCCAGAGCAGCGTAAATGGCATCTCCACTCGGCGAATCTTACTCAAGTCAATTAGTCTGCTGCAAGCTGCAAAATGCTGTTTTCCCAAGATTCCAAATTAAAAGCAGCGTTGCTTCAACGTAAAGAAAATACAAAAACAGTAACGCGAAAAACTTGGCATCAGCGCTCATTGTTACTACATTTACCTGAGCAAAACTGACTTTCAAAGGAGGTTGAAACCAGGGCGGCCGCATCTAAATTAGTCCTAGATCATAACCCAGGTTAAGAACCAACGAAAAAATCAGCATTTATCATTCGATTCATCGTCTTAGGCTGAAAGCGATGCCTGCGGCGGGCTACGCCAACGCCTAAATCTTAGCCAAGCGATCGCTAATCAGCACGTCATCGCTGATGCTAAAGAGCGAGAGCTGACAAGATAATATTTTTAATCTCTAATTCCATTTGATTTACGTTCTCTTATATGCATTCGCTCATGTCTTTGCTGCCCTGTTATCTGGTTGCAATCCTGTGAGCTTTTACCTGTTACACCCAACTTTCACCGTCACAATTTAATTGACCGGACATACAACAAATTAGAATTTGAGTTTTTACATTTTAAAATTGTATATTCTGACGAAAGATTCTACTTACTGCTAGAAAATATAGATACTTCTAGAACTAGCCCTTTCAAGGTGTTGTGTGATGGGCAGATTTGTAGTTTGGTAAAAAGA
>NZ_CALMFY010000046.1:0-42113 GCF_937863485.1 uncultured Nostoc sp.
GCTCCCTCATCCCCCACTGCCCACTCCCCACTCCTTCAATTTTCTAGCGTTAATAGTTGCGATCGCACCCTTCCTTTCGCTACGATCTGTAAGCTTTAGGGTATAGGTAAAGAAGCTTGGAATACAGCATTGACATTGTGAGCTATCCTACCCAAACCCAAATTAATCAGATTTTACAGGAAAAACGAAAAACGATGGCGAAACGTGTGCAGTTAGTTTTAAATCAAGATATCAGCAAGCTAGGAAAATCTGGTGACTTAGTGGAAGTAGCTCCTGGCTACGCTCGTAATTATCTGATTCCCCAGAAATTGGCAACCAATGCCACTCCTGGTATTCTCAAGCAAGTAGAACGCCGTCGTGAGCAAGAGCGTCAACGGCAATTAGAACTCAGACAACAAGCTCTTGAGCAAAAAGAATCTTTAGAAAAAGTTGGCAGCTTGACAATTGCCAAGCAAGTTGGGGAAAACGAAGCAATTTTCGGTACTATCACCACCCAAGATGTTGCAGATGCCATTAAGGCAGCCACTGGTCAAGAAGTTGATCGGCGGGGAATTACCATCCCTGATATTAACCACCTTGGTACTTATCAAGCTGAAATCAAGCTGTATTTGGAAGTAGCAGCACAACTCGATATTCAAGTCGTCGCTAGCTAAAAGACAGCAAAAGGAGCAGAGGGAGGACAAGCAGGGGTAGCAGGGTTAAATAACAACTCCTAACTCTTATACAGACGCGATTAATCGCGTCTCTCTACTCCTAACTAGCTTTCATCTCAAAACTAAAATCGTTTATGGCTGAAGAACTGAGTTTTCAAGGTGATGGTAGCGATGCCTACGGCGGTAAACTACGCGTACCACCCCAAAATATCGAGGCAGAAGAAGCGATTTTGGGGGGTATTTTACTAGATCCAGAAGCGATTAGTCGAGTTAGCGATCGCCTCCTTCCAGAAGCTTTTTACATTAGCGCTCACAAAGATATTTATCAAGCAGCTGTGAGGCTCCACGCCCAAGGTAAACCCACAGACTTGCTCTCTGTCACCAGTTGGCTGACTGACCATGAGATCCTTGCCCGTATTGGTGGCAGAAATAAGTTAGCAACTTTGGTAGACCGCACAGTGTCAGCTGTGAACATCGACGCCTTAGCAGGGTTAGTGATGGAAAAATACCTGCGGCGACAGTTAATTAAAGCTGGCAATGAAATTGTACATCTTGGTTATGAGACAGAAACCGAGTTACCAACTGTTTTAGATCAGGCAGAACAGAAGGTCTTCGGTGTTACTCAAGAACGTCCCCAATCGGGTTTAGTTCATATTTCTGATACTCTAATTAATAATTTCCAGGATATTGAGGATCGAAATCAAGGCATCGCCTTACCTGGAATTCCCTGCGGATTTTACGATTTAGATGCCATGACCAGCGGCTTTCAGCGATCTGATTTGATTATTGTCGCGGGCCGCCCATCAATGGGAAAAACGGCCTTCTGCTTGAACCTAGCTCATAACATCGCCGCTTCTTATAAATTACCAGTTGCTGTTTTCAGCTTGGAAATGTCAAAAGAGCAACTGACACAACGGCTATTAGCTAGTGAGGCGCAAATTGAAAGTACTTATCTGCGGACTGGACGTCTCAGCCAAACACAGTGGGAACCTTTAAGCCGTGCTATTGGTATCCTCTCAGAGATGCCAATTTATATTGACGACACGCCGAATATTACAGTTACACAAATGCGTAGTCAGGCAAGAAGACTGCAAGCTGAACTTGGAACTGAATTAGGATTAATCGTAATAGATTACTTACAATTGATGGAAGGAGCAGGCGATAATCGAGTTCAAGAATTATCAAAAATTACGCGTCAACTTAAAGGTTTAGCACGCGAATTATCTGTACCAGTTATTGCTTTATCTCAGTTGAGTCGAGGGGTGGAAGCGCGTACTAATAAGCGTCCGATGTTGTCAGATTTGCGTGAAAGTGGCTCGATTGAACAGGACGCAGATTTGGTAATAATGTTGTATCGCGATGAATATTACTCTCCAGATACTCCTGATCGCGGCATTGCAGAAGTAATTATAGCTAAACATCGCAATGGACCTACAGGGACTGCGAAACTTTTGTTCAATCCACAGTTTACAAAGTTTCAAAATTTAAAAATTTAGCCAGATAAAATAATTATTTAAATCAATACGTTCGCCAAAAATAGAGTTAGTCTATCTTTTACCGAAATAGCCCAACACAAGAGCGTGCAATATTTTTAGGCAAATATCCTAGTGTAGATTATTCAGAATATTTAATCGAGGGCTTGTTGATTAAACCATCAGGCTGGATAGAATGGGAAATAACTGCGGCAGAATTTTATATTTATGATTTAAAAGATTAAACCGTAAGAAAATTTTTATTTGAGCAATGAACGAGCCTGATTTACTCATTAATGATGAATTTTTGCCGAATAGTCATTCCCTATTTGATAGTCTTGTATCCATAATTAATTGGGATGAGCGTATACGGGCACGAAAAACAGCCAGCTTTGGTTCCCCATATAACTACTCAAACATTTCTTACGAATCATGTTCGATGCTGGATGAGTTACTTCCTATTATTGATAGGCTTGAAAAACACTTTGGGTTTCGACCTAACAATTGTTTAGTCAATTATTATATAAATGGTAACTCAACAATGGGATTTCACTCCGACTCAATTGATGGACTCATGGAGAATACTGGTATCTCTATTATTTCGTTAGGGGCTGAAAGAATAATTACATTTCAGAATAAACAAGACGAAAGCATTAAATATAGTTACTTACTCAAAAGTGGTTCTCTACTTTTTATGCCTCAGAAGACGCAGCAACACTGGAAACATGGAATTCTCAAGCAACCAGAAACATTCGGGCGTATCAGTCTCACGTTTAGATTGTTGGTATAGTCACGGCAGTCTGATCAAAGTTACAGATACTTTATCTCATGTTTTCTAACTGTACTTCTGCCCCATTTGTACTCTGAAATACCTAATTTATTTGATAGGGCATTGAGAACAGAGAAAATAGAAACTTCTTTTAATAATTCCCTCTTGTCCCCATTCCCCATGCCCCATACTTCTCTACGAGAGGCTGCGCCCTAAGCGTAGCTATGGCGTAGGCTTTACGACGCCGCTCAGTACAAGTGCCCCAGTCCCTATTTAACTCCCAGCAATTCCACATCAAAATGCAGGGTAGCGTTAGGCGGAATCACACCACCAGCACCACGAGAGCCATAACCTAACTCTGGGGGGATGATTAACTGACGACGACCGCCTACTTTCATAGTGCTAAGTCCTTCATCCCAACCTTTGATTACTTGTCCGACGCCAATTTTAAAGCTGAAGGGTTGACCGCGATCGCGTGAACTATCAAACTTAGTACCATCTTCTAAAGTGCCGACATAGTGAACTTCAACCGTTTGTCCAGGTTGAGGAGTCGCCCCAGTCCCCTCTTTTAACTCGACATACTTTAATCCAGAGGGGGTAGTTACGGCATTAGCATCAGACATAGTATTACTCGCAATTAAGATATTGTTTTCAGTTACAGTTGTGGGCGCTGGCGGCGTTTGGGTTAACTGGGCAGCAATGGCAGTATTCTGTTTACTGCCTACTTGCCCCACAATCAACAGCACAACACACACCAGCATGAACGCCACGCTGAGGAAAATTGGTTTCAAAATCAGTTCTCCTTACTTAGGTATCCTGGCAAAAACATTACCAACAGGACACATTTAGTTTAAATCAGAAAGGACATCCTAACGCCAAAGCTTATTTTCCAAATCGCGCAATTGACGCTCTAAACGGTCAATTCTACCCCGCAGTTCATCCACTTCCGACTGGCGAGCTACCCCCAAATCCTGCATCATATTTCGCATTTGCCGTTGCATTTGGACATCAAAGTTTCCCTGTTCTGACTTTAACTGCTGGGCAATATCATCTATTACCGCCTTGGCTTGCTCAGGATTGAGCTTACCGTCTTTAACTAAATCATCGCTGACTTGGCGCAGTTTTTCTGCCACTAAAGACGTTGTGCCAAGACCCACCATCATTAGCTGTTGCAACCAGTTGTTGTTGTCCATACTCCCCTTCCTCTTACTTATTTCAAACCAGCCGACCCTTGCTCCTGAGTGTAGGCAATCAAGCTATGCTAAAAGCGTAGTTATTCTAGCCTACAGCTCTATTTTGGCAAATTAGTAAACACAGGGTTGAAAGGGCGTGGTTATAAAACTCCTCAAGTTTAAGGTTGTCCAAGATTTACGGGAAGATTTTATCCAGAAGGACGCACAAATTTGGACAACAGGGCTGGCTAAATATGCTAGATTTCTCGGTAAACAGGTTTGGATCAGCCCCAATCACCACACAGAAGTTATCGTGATCATTCGTTGGGCAATGCGGTAACAGTGGAAAGCCTTTCCCCAAGCAGATTTGCAGACTATTGAAGACAAATTCATCCAAGCACTGGGAGAGTCTTATCCAATAGTGAAATCAGCAGAGTATCAAGTACGGAAATTTCCCCATTTGTAGGTGAAAAATTACTCCCAACTCGTAGGGCTGCATAGCTGTGCGTTGGTGTCTCCATTTTTCAAAGTAGGGAAAAGTTAAATTTATGCACGCCATTTCCGAAAGGCTATCTCGTAATCCTCTGTTTTAGTCTGATAAACACTCCACCAATGAAAAAATAGTCCTAACCCCCATCCTAATACTGGGAAGATAGCCCAAAAATAACTAGGACTAGTTATTAAATTCAATATAATGAGGAATAAATTCACCGCTAAGAAGGAAACAAAGTGTGCCCAAAAGCCTCTGCGTCGGAAAGTATTAAATGTGCGTAGCGAACGTTCCTCTTCTTGTTGAGCTAACCACTTTTGTTCTGTTGTTTCCAAAATATTAGAAGAAATACCTAACTCAGATGCCATTTCTACAAGCTGTTCTCGTGAAAATTCACTTTCCTGTTTACGAGTGAGTGCTATTTCAAGGATTTGTTGCACATCTTCGGAATCGTAAGTCATTTTAATTACCTTATAAGTTTGTGTGTAAATGTGTTTTTGATTTCACGAAGTTTTCGATAGACTTCGTTCAATTCAGTTAGCGAATGCCTCCAGCACGCTACGCAAACGCTTCCACATTTTGCACCCAATATTTAGTTAAATTCACAACCTTATTATTTTCTCACAATCGATTTAGGACTACTGTATTTGTCAATACCTCTATATTGCTTTTCTGACATTAAGCCAAACATTATCTGAAACTTGAATGCTAGTAGTGTCAGAAAATATTGACAATTGTAGAGGTAAAATTCTCGCTTTTGAAAGGTTTTTTGATGTTAACTAAAAACCACGGTATTTGCATCGGATTTGGATGCAATAGACACATCAATTTTAGATAAATAGTTCCAAAAGCTTGTCTCGTCTAGATTTTAGTTTGTGTAATCTGACTCTCTCGATTTACAGAATTGGACACTCAAGTGCAATTCCCACTTATTCATGTGTGTATGTGGTTTTTTGAGCCAATTCATGCATCTCACAGCTTCAAACATGCGTAACATTTCAGTTTATTCGCCGTAAATTAATGAGTGGAAAGCAGCAAGTGCAACTCACACGTCCTATGAACAACAATATTTTTAACCTAACCGTCTCTCCAGTTGCGATCGCCATCATTGGTGGTGGCTTTAGCGGTTCTCTGGTTGCAGCCAATCTTTACTGCGCCACGCCCTTACCCAAGGACACCCCAGTTCCTACACCCGGGGGAACCCCGGCAACGGACTGGCTGAAGATTGGCGGGCAGTAATCGATGCCATCCGCCCAATTATTTCAGAACTTTGGCAAGCACTGCCATTGCCGGAACAGAAGCGATTTCTGCGCCATGTCAAAGCTTACTGGGAAGTTCACCGTCATCGGATTGCTGAAGAAATTGCTGAAGTACTGGATGCTGCAATGGAGTCTGGTCAACTGATCCATTACGCAGGTCGGATTCAAAGTTGTCAGGAGTTTGAGAATGGAGTGAATGTGAAAATCTGTGAACGGGGGACGCACAAAGATATCGTTTTACAAGTCAAGCGGATTGTCAACTGCACCGACGCAAATTGTGATTACCTCAAATTGCAGCACCCATTGGTCGCTAGCCTCCAAGAACAACGCCTGCTCCGTCCTAACACCTTATCAATGGGAATCGACACTGCCCCAAATGGTGCGCTGATTGATGCAGATGGAAATGTATCTCAAATGCTGTACACCTTGGGGACACCGCGCAAGGGCAATCTTTGGGAAACCACCGCTGTTCCTGAAATTCGGGTTCAGGCAGCAAATTTGGCACAGGAGTTACTGAAATCTCTCAATCCAAAACCCGATGCTACTACTTTCGTGTTGAAGAAACCTGCTATGTTATTTCGTCAACTATTCGATAAAGAATCTTGTACTTATACTTACCTAATTGCCGACCCAGAAACCAAAACAGCTATCTTAGTTGATCCTGTATTAGAGCAGGTTGAACGTGATCTTCAGATATTGGGACAATTGGGGCTGACCTTGGGCTACTGTCTGGAAACCCACATCCATGCTGACCACATCACTGGGACAGACAGATTAAGGTCACTAACGGGTTGTTTAGGGATTGTGCCTGAGAATGCTGCGGCTACTTGTGCAGACCAGTGCATTGCCGATGGAAATATGTTGGAATTGGGGAATGTGCAGATTCGGGCGATCGCTACCCCTGGTCACACTGACAGCCACATGACATACTTAGTCAACGATACTCATCTATTAACTGGAGATGCCCTGTTCATCCGGGGTTGTGGTCGTACCGACTTCCAAAGCGGCGACGCTGGATCACTGTATGATGCCGTTACTCAGAAGCTATTCACATTACCGGATGACACCTTGGTATATCCTGGTCACGACTACCAGGGACAGACAGTATCCACCATTGGCGAAGAAAAGTGCTGGAATCCTCGGTTTGCAGGACGCAGCCGCAACCAGTTCATCGAATTAATGAAAAACCTCAACTTACCCAAACCTAAAAAGATGCTGGAAGCTGTACCTGCAAATCAGCATTGTGGCAAAGTCCTAGTTGCATTGGACTATCAAATTTGAAAATTTAGCTATGGAATGGGTAAGCCGATGTCTACAACAGGCTGTGACGCTCCTGCGGACGCTCGTTCCGACGCTCCTACGTCGCTAACGCTTTGCTATCGCTACCGCTTCGCTAACGCTACGCTATCGGTGATGCACTTTTTCTATTGAGATTGTATGGCGATGTCTAACGACAAGCCGCTGCGCGTCTACGCTCTGTTGTTTTCCCAAAGTGACAAAAAAGGGCTATTATTTCTAGCTAATTGCCTTCTTTTTCTTCAGCCATACTCCCAACAATCCAGCAATTGCTATTCCTCCAATAGTTGATGGCTCAGGCACAGGTTTTACACTCACATTATCCAAGTATAAGAATCCATATTTATCCCAATTCCCAAATTTTAACTCTGTGGATGATGCGTCTGCCGTGAAATTGAACTTATATGGCGTGTATGGTTGAAAAGAAATGTCTTTTTGGTCAAAAATCTTATTTCCACCTACAAATGTCTGAAATTGATTATCAAGGTCAGGGGCCTCATCTATAGATGCTAAATGGTAACTAAGTTCGTATTGCTGACCAGGTTGTGTAGAAAGCGTCTGTGATATGTAGCTGAGGTCTATAAATCCACTAAGTGATAAGCCCTGATTACCACTATCATGCTGAGGAAAATTGCTTATTCTTATCCCTGATATATCCATCGGATCACCAGACTTAGTCCAGTCTGTAATATTAGGATTTGTAACATTGGGATTATTAGGATCTACGAGCGGATCGAGTTCAAAGCTTCCATTTTTAACAAGTTCTGCCGCTTGTGTGGCTGTATTAGAAGTATTGGTAATTACAGCAGTGCTAATTAAGGTAGTAGTAACACTAAAAGCAATAATTGAGAGTTTTTTAGTTAACTTCATAAAACTTGACTCCAAATAATTCCAAATTCCGACAATTAAAACAAGTTAATAGTTAGAGCCATGCTGGCTCTAAGTAGTGTCAATCAAACTGAGCATTTTATTCTGGTTTCTGAGAGTTAGCTATTGATATGGATAATGATTCATCCACTTAAGGCATCTCTCTATAAACCCATAATGGAGTTTTTTAACCAGATTAATTTCAGTGGTATTCTCGACACTATGGAGCCAGACATTGCTTAGGCTTCTAAGACAATAAGGTTAGCTTGTCATCTGTGGTTTATTTATCCCCATTGTTTTCTCCTTGATTGTTAAGGTGTAGCTTTGACACTCACATCATCCAAATATAAAAACGCATACTTTGCTAGGGAACCAAACTTTATCTCTGTAGATCTTCTTTTTGCTCTAAAATCTAAGGTGTACTGCTTATAAGGTTGGAAAGGAGTATCCTTTTTAACAGAAACCTTCTTTCCACCTATAAAAACCTGAAATTTATTCTCAAGGTCAGGTGGCTCCTCTATGGATGCAAAATAGTAAGTAAGTTGGTAGTGTCGACCAACAACTGTAGGGATAGTCTGTGATATGTAGTTAATGCCTGAAAATGCACCAAGCGATAAACCTTGGTTACCAGTGTGAGGAAAGTTGCTAATTGTAGTACCTGGAGCGCCAGATTTAAGCCATCCAGTAACATTAGGATTTACACCGTTAGGATTATTAGGATCTGCCAGAGGGTCGATTTCAAATCCCCCGTTATAAATCAGCTCTTTTCCTTCTGCTTGTGCTGCTGATTTATAAGTATTGGTAATCACAGCAGTATGAAGCAACGCAGTGCTCAGACTACAAACAATAATTGAGAGTTTTTTAGTCAACTTCACGAGACATTACTCCAAATAGTTCAAAATTCACGACAACGAGTACTTAATTGATTTAGTTTGCAGTCATTAAGGCAGGACAAAGCCATAATTATTTTTGAAGATATTCTTGGCAGTACTACCACTTAAGTAGTTAGAAAAACTTTGTGCCGTGGATAAAACTTTAGTTCTGGTGAGTATACCCAGTGGATAGACAATCGTATCACTCTCTGCTACTTTCGCACTGTCTACGACTCTTACCTTCTTAGAAATGGCAGCATCGGTTTTGTAAACGGCACCTGCGTTGATAGTTTTAGTTACACCTCCAACTACAAGAGTTTTATTTTCAACAGCAGTTAAAACGTTACGCACATTGCTGGCAAGGTATAATTTAGGACTTAGAGTAGTGAAAATACCTCGCTTAGTCAGAACTTGTTTGGCATAATTTCCGGCTGGCACAACTGGGGGAGTACCTGTGTAATCACCTATAGCAATGCCAGTAATGTTGGCGTTGGTCAACCCATTGAAGCTAGTGAGACCTGCACTACCAGCACTAATCGGAAATGTCGTAGGAACTATCAAAACTAGACTGTTTTTGACGACGTTTTTACGACTACCTGCCACCAATTTACTTGGAGTTGAATTCTGCAAAACATTTATTTGGTCGTTGGCAGCAGAAATGAAAATATCTGCTGGTGCTCCTGCTTGTATTTGCTTGAGCAAGGTACCAGAAGCACCAAATGTATAAACAACGTTGACACCTGGGTTAGCATTTTGGTACTGAGTCTTAATAGCATTCAGCGCGTTTGTTAAGCTGACAGCCGCATACACGTTAAGTGTGGTTGCGGAGCTTGCTGGTGAAAAATTGACAAACTGTAAGCCTATTACCAGCATCATGCTGGTAACTGCCGTAGCAATCCAAGTAATAAGTCTTCTTCTGTTCATGAAAGTCATAGTTTAGGGAAAATATTACCTAAGGATCTTATTGCTCACATACATCATTTACGTACAGGCAACGAAAAAACCAACCATACACAAGGAAGGCAGAGGATACGGATAAATGAGAGTTTGAGAGGGTTTTTGCCTAAGTCCTACGTATAATCACTTCTGGAAATAAACGACCAATCACAATTGCTAAAAGCATTAATGTGATGGAAATTTATTATTGTCCAGGTAGGATTACAGAAACGGTGAGTGAAATGTATTTAGTGATGAAATATTATCAGTTAAATACGCTTATTACCAATATTTTTGGTTAGCAAACCCTGACAACAGGGCAAACGCATCTATGCTAAATATTATAAAAAAAGCTACTTTGCTTGTATAGCAAGGCTTTTGTCATTAATTTATCAGCTAAATCCTAAATAATTAAAATTCTTGTAATACCAATATTTTAAAAATAAGCCGCGTCTACCAATCTATATACTGATTTCTTTGGTAATTAAATTGCTGCGTTGACACTACTCAACAGGCATCGCCCCTACATCTGTGTTGAAAAAGGAGCGCTCACATCCAAAAGTGCTTATAACTCATCCGCCTGGATCAATTACATATAATTCTCTGTTTAGATAAAAATATTTACAATCTTTCATCATATCAATAAACAATTTTACTTGAGATACCTCTAACGATAGATAGATTTTATGAAATAAATAGTTTAGATTTGTAACAGATTACACAGAACTAGGTAAAGCACATGGCCAACATAATTGACACTGCCACTAATAATGGTTCTTTCACGACACTAGTTGCAGCAATCCAAGCTGCTGGTTTGGTAGATACACTGAAAGGTCCTGGTCCATTCACTGTCTTCGCACCCACTGATGAAGCGTTTAAGAAGCTTCCAGCAGGTACAGTAGACGCATTACTTCAAGACATTCCAAAGCTCAAGAAAATCTTGACCTATCATGTAGTCTCAGGCAAGGTACTAGCTGCTGATGTAGTTAAACTGAAGACAGCTACAACAGTTGAAGGTTCAGATGTAAAAATTGACGCTTCTAATGGCGTTAAGATAAATGATGCAAAAGTTGCAACACCAGATGTTGCTGCTGATAACGGTGTCATCCACGTTATTGATACAGTTTTGATTCCTGCATAAGCAAACCTCAGAATAGCGAATGCTATTTGTGGGGCGGCGACTAC
The DNA here is from genome assembly GCF_937863485.1 of uncultured Nostoc sp. Lineage (GTDB taxonomy): Bacteria > Cyanobacteriota > Cyanobacteriia > Cyanobacteriales > Nostocaceae > Nostoc. The sequence continues at coordinate 10,972 of NZ_CALMFY010000046.1, forward strand.
CTATAGTCGTTTGTTGATTACAGTCTGGTTGAATGTTTTTTAATAAACACCAACTACCAATAAGTCCATCTAGATATTGTCTAGATGGATTTATTGTTTCATGCGTTTAGAGACGTTGGATTGCAACGTCTCTAGTGTTTGATTAGATGTAATCAAATTTTTAGTTTTGCCAAACCCAAATAACGGATACCTTCGGGGGAAATGTCAAAACGGCAAGGTAAGACTTCTAAACCAAGTGCGATCGCATCCCGTAATAATTTACCATATACAGGATCTGTGCGATCGCCAGGGGAAAACTCAGTACAATCACTACGATTGATAAAGTAAAGCATCACCGCACGAGTTAGAGGTAGTAGCGCCATTAGTTCTCGCAAGTGCTTTTGTCCTCTTGTAGTCTCCGTATCAGGAAATAGGGCTAATCTTCCCTCAGACAAAGTTGTATTTTTCACTTCTAAATAAATCGGGCGTTCCTGATCACTCCCAGTCAAGAAAAAATCCACTCGACTTTTTTTATCTAGCCCGTAAACCACTTCGCCCTTGATTTGACTATAGTCGCCCAATTCTGGGAAAAGGTGTTTCGCCAAAGCTAGCTTTACCACCCGATTGGGCAAAAAAGTATTTATACCTACCCAAGTCGGCTCGTTATCATCTACCTGAATTAGTTCTAAAGTGTAAGCCAATTTGCGGTTAAGATTATCGCTTTTGGAAAGCTGTACTGCACTTTGGGGAGTCGATACTCCAGTCATTGGCCCTGTATTTGGACAGTGTGCTGTCACTATTTCGCCAGAAGTAAGTTGAACGTCAGCAAAAAACCGCTTGTAGCGTTTTAGCAGAATACCCGGATACAAAGGTGGGTAACGGTAAAGCCAATCAATCATTATGGAACCTTGTTGCTGCTAGTAAATATACGTCGATTTCTTCCCCACCGAACCCCCATCAGCAAATCTTTTCAGCAGCTACTTATAAACCCATGAGTATTACTCCACTCTGTGACAGAATTTGAGTAACTTTCAATATCATAAAGGGTCAATTTTTGTAATTAAATTGACAACATCTTAATAAAAAGTAGCATATAATAGGTATTATAAGCCTTCCATGAAGAAAAATCTGGGAGAATTTCAACGTGCAAGGAGGTAAATCCTATGCAAAAAGTGGGGACAGCAACGGAATTAGAATATGCTTTTCTGTTTACTCTCAGAAAGGTAAATTCGATCAATCCAGAAGGCTTCAAGCCATTTTTTAGTAATATGCCTATTGACCCTTATATCAAAGGCAATTATCGTTCGAGAAGATTATCTCGGTTCACAGTCTCTGGAAATGAGTTAATCAAATTACCTCATGGCTACTTTTTTCAAAGTAAAGAGCATAATCGATTAGTGGGTGATGTAAAAAGAGAGTTTGCAGAATTAGATGATGCACTCATAGAACTTGATATTTTCAGAAATCTTGTCTTAGCATTTAGTGATTCTTGTAAACTTCATCCTGAAGCTGAAATCGGAGTTCATCAAATTAGAATTATTTGTTCACCAGATAATTCAGGTAATCCAGCGCCTGAAGGTATCCATCAAGATGGTACTGATTTTATTGGCATCTTCTCAGTAGATAGAAATAATATTGAAGGTGGAGAAACACATTTGTATACTGCCAAAAAAGAAAAGCCTGTGTTTAGCAAAGTTCTAAATCCAGGGGAACTCTTATTGGTTAATGACCATGATTTTTTCCACTTCGCTAATCCCATAAAACCACAAACTAATGCTCAAGGAAGTTGGGATGTTTTTGTACTAACTTCTCCTAGCTTGCTTTCAGAATAATTCTAGTTAACTGTAAATATTTTACAATCTACGAGATATGGGGAATTGAATGTAGTCATTTCCCCAGCTTTTTTATTTAGAATTGGAACTAATCGGGCTGATAGTACCTTATCTAACTTGATAGCTAAAGTTGCCATATCAATTAATAAAGCTACAATTGCTTTGACTTTCTTGGGAAATACGTTTAATAGCTTTGGCAGATTCCCTGATATTCTCAAAGTTTATGCCAGTTTCCCTGTCGCCAATTTTGCTTGAGCAATAAATAATCGATGTATTTTTGTTGATATCTGGAATTACCTCTATGGTTTCAGGTTTGCTGGCATAACCAATATTGAAAAAGCTGATATTTAAAGTTTGGCAAAGTTGTTGGAGAGTTTTAATTTAATTAATAACTTTAATTTTCGACAAGCCTTGCAGATATTCTTCCCAGATATTAGTGGCTATTCTAGTTGTTTGTACTTCATATCCTTGTTTTTCAAACACAATCTAAGCTTGCTGATTAAACTCAGCAGCTTGCTTAATTTTTTCCCTCTCTTGTAAAGATTGCATTGATATACCTGTTGTGATTGTTATAATTTTCATTCGGATAACTTATTATTGATTAGGAGTAATTAAAGTTTTAGTCTGGATTTGCACTAAATCTAACTCCAAAATCTGGACGTGTACAAGATTCCATTGGGTGAATTATATTTATAACAACTTAGGGCAGTGTGTTCGTTTGAATTCACTGAAAATATGAAATGATGCAAAGCCACGTTGAATACTTAGAATATTAAAGGTAAGTGGATAGGTTAGGCTACGAAACAAGCCTGCTGGAATTCAACTAACTGAATCAACTAAACAAATGCCATGAATGACGAATTCTACAATAGAGGATTGGAAAAGGCTAGGCGAAAAGACTACGCTGGAGCAATTGAGGAATTTAACCATGCTTTAGAATTAACAGCTTACTTTCCCGAAGCATACTTGCAACGGGGTTTGGCACATTATGATTCAGGAGCAATCTTGAATGCTGTTTCAGATTATACCGAAGCCTTGAGGCTTAATCCTGAGAGTGTAGAGGCATATTATTGTCGTGGATTAGCAAGGGTGGCGCTGAAAAATCTGCCAGGGGCGCTGGAGGATGTTGAACGCGCTATTCGTCTCAATCTCAATTATGCTGCTGCTTATAATCTGCGGGGAATAGTGCGGCGCAAACAGGGTTATATTCAAGATGCGATCGCTAACTTTAAAAAAGCTGCACAATTATATTTAGAACAACAGGATAAAGAGAATTGTCGTCTGTGTCTGGAACAAATTAAACAGCTACAACCCAAAGAATTACCTGTTGTACAGCAATCGCGTTCTACCAATGCGCCAATTTTATCCACGAATGATTATTTTACGCAATTATTAGAAAAGGCTGAAAAGGGAGATACACAAGAGGCACTCGCCGATTTAAATTGGGTATTAAAAGCTGATCCGCAAGATGCCCAAGCTTACTGCTGTCGTGGGGTTGTGCGTTATAAAATGGGGAATTATCGAGAAGCGATCGCAGATTTTAATCAAGCATTGCGACTAAATTTTCAAGATGCGATTGTCTATCGCAACCGAGGTAAAGCCCGTTCTGTGTTGGGAGATCATCAAGGTGCGATCGCGGATCTTAACCAAGCACTCCAGCTGCAACCCGAAGATCCCTTAGTCTATATTGCCAGAGGTAATGCCTATCGGACAACGGGCAATTATCTCGGTGCAATTCAAGATTACACCCAAGCGCTGCAAATTAATCCCGATGATGCTCAAGCTTACTACAATCGCGGCATTGCCTATACTTGCTTAGAAGAAATGCAAAATGCTCTGGAAGATTATCAACGGGCGGCGAGTATTTTTTGTGAACAAGAAGACTGGGGAAATTATCAACAAGTTTTAAGTAGCCTTGAAAAAATCCAAAAATTTAGTCCAGAGTCAAAAAAGCAAAAATATAACCTGCAACGTCAGCGACTTTTGCGAATGGTTGGGGGATATTGGGAAATTGCCGAACGATTAATTCAGCAGAAGCAGGATTACCATCCTGGGATGTCAGACGAGTGGTATTTGCAAAAAGTGATTGATGATTTAGAACGCGATCGCGGTAGATAGAATATAAATGCCACTACACACGTAAATTCACCCGTACACTTATCCGGGTGAAAATGCGATTAATCACTTGTTACTTTCTAATGAAACTAGATACACCTTATATTAACAAGGTTTCAAAGTTTAGTTAAAATTGCGAGTTTGAGGGCGACAGTGCGGGATTGGAAAAGCAAAATAGCTAATATAAGTAAACATAAAGAAACATAAGTATAATTTTGAATAATAATTAGAAAAAAGAGGATAGCATATTAGTTTTAAGAAACAGTATGCAAGAGCAAGACTTTTATCGCGGTGATCCTGTAGCCCGTTGGTTAATTGACAAATGCCAATTGACACCTGTCAGTTTAGGAATGCTCTCAATCGTTATTACATCTGGACTTTATTTAATTGCTGCTACGGCAACTAAGACGTTAATATTGCATGAAAAACACTTAGGATTGCTACAGGATTGGTTTGCCTGGGTGTGGATCTGCTTGCTCAATCCAGTCATCTTTGGCTACTACCTGTGGTCATTTAAGGCAATTTATCGACTAATTCAGTACCTTGAACAATCAGATATTGTTGACACTGCCGAAGCTGAAATTAACTTGGTATTATTGCCCTACCAAAAGTCATGGCGTCAATTTTTGGGGTTAGGAACAGCGATCGCTTTTGGAATCTGGTATTTCTCCGTACAGCAAAATGTTTATAACTGGACAGGATCTGATGGAGGAATTCCTGCCCTGACGGGTGCGATTAACGCTGTTGCAATATTTTACGCAGGAAGTATAGTGGTATTAAACCTAACAACTAATGTTTGGTTACTGCATGAACTTTTGGGTAAGGATAATAAGCAACTTAAAATTAATCCACTTCATCCTGATCACTGTGGCGGTTTGAGTCCGTTGAGCCGATATTCATTGAATACAGCTTACCTAGCTGCTATATTTGGTACAATGATAACACTGAGTAAGTATCAATTTATTAGTCAAGGAATAGCGCAGGAGTACTGGTATTTTAATTTAACAATTCTGCTCTATATTCCCATATCATTAGTATGCTTTTTTGGCCCTCTCCTTGCCGCCCGCAGAGGCATGAAAAAAGCTAAAGAAGAATTACTAGGCGATATTGCCAAGCAGTTTCAAGCAGATTATAAGCGTATTCACACAAGCTTGAGTAGCGATGGAGAAATTTTGAAGAAAGAAGCTGTTAAACTTCAAGAGTTGCGTTCTCTCTACACATTGACTAATGAATTTCCCGTGTGGCCTTTTGATGTTACAACCTTCCGTCAATACTTGCTTTCTGTAGTTACACCACTTCTTCCCGTGCTACTCAAGTTAGGAGAGTACTATTTTAAGCGCATGGTTGTAAAGTAAGTTAAACTCACAGATGGCATTCATATACTTTTAATAGAGAACGGGTAATAAGTAATTTATTATTACCCATTACCACCCTTAGAGGATGTTGTAAAAGTATTATTGCTTACACCAAAAGCTCGCAAACCCTACCCCATAGCCCTTCTTCCCTACGTTTGCGTAGCGGCACGAAGTGTGAGAATGGGGTTTTGTTGGGTTTCATTACGTACCCCTACGGGGAAGCAAGCTACAACCCAACCTACAATTATCCTTAACCCAAGCGTATTGGTTTATAGTATACTTTGCGACTTTTCAAATATCCTCTTAACTGACTACCGCTTTAGCTTTTTCCTCTACTTTTTCCTTAACTAGTACATATGGCTTTTCTGCACCTTGTGCTAGATATTCTGCTAGCTGACTTTCAATTTGATCGCGCACAATTTGGCGATACTCAAGAAAATGTTCGTTGTGGGCGCAAGCCGCAATGTAATGTTCAACCACTCCTGGGTTACGCTTGAGAATGCTAAACAAATGATGCCAGAACTTCCAGCGAGTTTCCCGTTTGATGCCTTGTCGCCAAATTACAATTAGCAACGCTTTCACAACCACCCACTCTGGCATTTTCCCTGGGGCTTTCCAACTCGGCAAACCCATCATCAAGAAACAGCGGTAGGTGCGATCCAAGTATTGCACTGGGTCGTATAAAGTACAAAATGCCTCAATATATTCTCTGGCAAGTTCTTCCAGGGGACGGGTGGGGAGGAAGTTCATCAATGTTGTCTGGTTGATGTTGCCATCTTGATTTTCCCGTAGTCGTCCTTCTTTTTTCAGGCGATGCCAAAGCGCGGTGTTAGGTAACGCTTGCAACATGGCAAAGGTTGTAGAAGGAATTGCTGCTTGTTCTGCAAAGCGGACAATGCGATCGCCTGCGCCTGCTTTTTCGCCATCAAACCCGATAATAAACCCAGCCATAGGGCGCAATCCGGCTTTGGTGATGGTTTGCACTGCCTCAGTTAAGGAACTGCGAGTATTTTGAAACTTCTTGGTCATTTGCAAACTATCCTCATCCGGCGTTTCGATTCCCAAAAACACCGCCGAGAAACCACACTCAACCATCAACTCCAACATTTCTGAATCTTGTGCTAAGTCAACTGAAGCTTCAGTGTCAAATCGGAAGGGATACTTGTGTTCTGCCATCCAGACTTTTAACTCTTTCAGCAACAATTTCACATTTCGCTTGTTGCCAATAAAGTTATCATCCACCATGAACACACCCCGTCGCCAACCCAATTTGTAGAGGTAATCTAACTCTGCTAACAGTTGTGCTGGGGCTTTGGTGCGCGGTTTGCGCCCGTAAAGAACAATAATGTCGCAAAATTCGCACTGGAAAGGACACCCGCGCGAAAATTGCACCGACATCATGTCATAGGCATCCAATTCTAATAAATCGAAGCGGGGTATTGGTGTGCTTGTGACATCAGGTTTTTCTGTGGCGCGGAAAGTGCCAGATGTGTCACCCCGTTGAATTGCCTCAATAAACATGGGCAGCGTGATTTCCCCTTCATCCAGAATCAGAAAATCTGCGCCAACATTTTCAACTTCGTGAGGTACAGAGGTGGGGTAAGGGCCGCCGACTGCGACTAGCTTGCCACGTTTTTTTGCTTCCTGAATTTGGTCAAGCAAATCTTGTTTCTGAACAATCATTGCAGAGAGGATTACTACATCTGCCCATGCCCATTCTGCTTCTGTTGCTGGGCGGATGTTGCGATCGACCAGCTTGAATTCCCATTCTTGGGGCAGAATCGCGGCTACTGTTACTAAACCCAGAGGTGGTAATAAAACTTTGCGATCGACTAACTCTAAGATTTTTTCATATGACCAAAAGGTTTTGGGAAATATCGGATACACTAACAAAATTCGCATGTAGTATCAATCCTCACACTTTGATTGTTATTCCACTTTAACGAAAATTAAGAGTTATTGACTTTTTATTAAAGTTGTTCTGGTTTAGCACTAATATTTTTCTCTGAAATTGGAACAAATTAAGAGAATACAGCCGTCAAAAGTAAGTGTTTCGCTATGATAACTACACTCAGTAATCACAAGGCTTATCTCAATAATTAGTGTAATTTATTGCATAAACTACTTAGCAGCTTTAACACCGCTAATTTTTAAAACATCACTCATGGTTGCACAATAATTTGGCAAGCCAAAACTATGGGGATTAATTGCTTTTTCATAAGTGAAGTGCCGATAGTTCATGCAAAACCTATCCCAAGCGGCCATCTGAATGTGGAACAGAACAATAATCAAATTAGCCAATGCTAAAGATACGGGAATGCGAAAGTAAATCTTTTTGCCTAAATAAGCACAAACTTCTTCCACTGCTTGAGTAGCAGTTAACTGTGCCTGACCTAAAACCAACCGACGTGGTTGATCATTTTCGACAGGATGAGCAATTAAATATCGCACGACAGTGGCAATGTCTCGTCCGTGGATAAAGTGAAAACTGCCATCTGCTTCCAAAAAGCGAATCAAATTAATATATTTCGTAACTTCTGGAATGCCAGATGTGAGGTGAGAATAGGGTTTCTTGGCATCACCGCCCAACACTAAAGTGGGAAAGACTGTGGTAATTTTGGGTGCGATCGCTAATTTCGATATCTTATGTAAGCAGTCATATTTGGAACGAATGTAATCTGTCCCAATTTCCCCGGCTTCTTTTAATGGTTGATTGTAGCGATCCAAAACGCTAGCTGTCGAAAAATAAATCACCTGCTGGCAACGTTCTGGGTCTAGCAGTTCGAGCAACTCTATAGTTTTGACGACATTAATATCAAATGTCTGATCACCACCCCAAGCTGTGGCTGTGAGTACAGCCGTATCAATTGTGGATAGTAAATCGGCAAACTGGCGAATATTTTGCATATCACCTTGCAAAACGTTGATGCCTGAACGTGCCTTGGTATCAACTTGCAGTTTACTTGGGTTCCTAACTAACAGATATAGTTCGTGATCTGTTTCCTTAATTAAGGCTTCTGTTAAATAATGACCTATACAACCACTTGCACCAGTCACTAAAATCCGTTTCTGGCTCATAGAGAATTTATCAAAAGTAAGGAGTTAAAAGTGAAGAGTTAACAATGGAGTTAAAAGTTCCGAATCATAAGTTAAAAATAAAGTTAGGAGTTAGAAGTGAGGAGTTCAAATAACTCTGCACCCCATAACTGATAACTTCATAGCTTATAACTCATAACTCTTAACTCTTAACTCGTAACTCATAACTCCTAACTCATAACTCCTGCAAGATTAAGTTCCTTTGCGGTTTCAAAGAAGAAAGCGACATTTTCTTCTGGAGTTTCTGGTAATACACCATGACCGAGATTGAGAATGTGACCCCAATTGCCAGCTTTGCGAACGGTATCGAGGATGCGATCGCGGATAAACTGTTTAGAGCCAAATAGCACGCCTGGGTCAAGATTTCCTTGAACTTTGACTTGCTTGCCCAATCTTGCCCGTGCATCTGCCATATCCACTGCCCAGTCTACACTGACAATATCAGCGCCAGATTGTCCCATTCTTTCCAACACACCCGCACTACCGCTAACTAGCAGAATCAAAGGTGTATCGGGGTGGGTTTGCTTGACTTGCTGGAAAACTCTCTGTTGATAAGGGAGAGCAAAGGTGTCATAATCTTGAGGACTCAATTGACCCGCCCAAGAATCGAACATTTGCACAACTTGAGCACCAGAGTCAATTTGGTAGCGGGCATAGATGGCGATCGCATCTGCTAATTTAGCTAACAATTGATGCAGTATTATCGGCTCGGAAAATGCCATGTTTTTGATGATGGAATAGGTTTTAGAACCTTTTCCTTCTACTGCATAAGCTGCTAACGTCCACGGCGCACCCACAAAGCCCAACACCGTTGATTTATCGCCTACTTCAGAGCGCAGCGTCTGCAAAATTGTTTTGATAAATGGTAGAGCTGCTTCTGGATCTATTGGACGCAGACGATCAATTTGTTCTTGAGTCCGCAGGGGCGAGTGAATAATTGGCCCTTTACCTTCGGCAATATCCATGTCAATACCCAAACCAGGTAATGGGGTGACAATATCAGAAAATAAAATTACTCCATCTGGTTGGAAGGCTCTCCACGGTTGCAAGGAAACCTCAATTGCTACATCTGGAATTTCCGAGCGATCGCGAAACGAAGGATACTGCTCTCTTAAGTCTCGATATGCTTTCATATATCGTCCCGCTTGTCGCATCATCCATACAGGGGGACGATCTACTACTTCACCACGAGCAGCCCGTAAGAGATGAGGAGTCGTTGAAGAAACACCCATTTATTACTTCATCCTAAAGAGTCACTTTTTTCTGCCACTGTTTAGCTTATCATTATGGATTACACTTTATTAGCTTATTATCAACTTGTGAGGAAAAGGTGAGTAGCAGGGCAAACGCATCTAAAATTACTCTTGATCGCAACCAAGGTTAAGAACCAACGAAAAAATTAGCATTTTTTCTTTGGTTTAGTCTCCAAGACTCAAAGCGATGTCTACGACAAGCTACGCCTACGCCTAAAAAGGCCATTTATGGGCAAATCTAAGGGGCTATTGAGATGAAAGCTTGATTTTACTAGACAAAATTTTGATTCGCTCCCGATTAATTTTGAGTAAGTTAGTAAATTAATAAGGCATTATTTGTAATCTTTCTTTACAACGTATCCCAAATTGTAGGTATCTCAGCAGACACCCATAAACACTAATTACCGCCAGAATTAAAGCGGAAATATTAAAGAGTTCATAAAAAAAGCTGTGATTAACCAAATTTTTTGGTGCGAAACATTAGATAACTAGTACAATCAGGCAAAAGTAAAAATAAAAAATACTTATACCGTAAGCTTTTTACCCATTCGAGATGGTGGGTTAATTTCTACCATGACGTATTAGTAGCATTTTAAATATTTTGGATATCAGCGCTCGGTTGGCTTGACTACAGCATTAATGCCAGCAAGCGCTATAAGTTATTCTTTTTTTGACCAGAAAGAAAAAGGTACAAGCCCACTTCGGCTACGCTCAGTGCATTGCCTAAATTTATTTATGGAAAATAAAAAAATGTATTTCGAGACACGTAGTACAAGAAATACTACGTCAGTTGACTTAGAGCAACTAAATTCATTTATCGGGTTCAAAATGTTTGAATGAGTGACTTTTGACTTTTGATTTCCCCGAACGCAAGAGTGTCCCGTAGGGAAGGGGCTGACTTATCCCATGAAATCATCGTTTTAAGTACCACGTAGAAATGCACCTCTCACTTATGCATGAAGGGAACGCATGAGGAAAAGTGTATGACAAGTAATAAATGTGTCTCTACGCCAGGTATAGAGACACATTCTTAAGGATTTTCAACGCGTATCCTGATAAATTTATGCTTTCACTGTCACTTTATGTTGTGAGCGTTTGAAGAGTGAAGTCATACCACAAGCACCTATTGCTAACACACCTAACATCGCATTAGGTTCGGGAACGCTCTGGCTGGCTAGTCTATAGGCGTGGTTATCTGTTTCAAAGGCAATACCATCTGAGCGCATCACAACTCGGTCAAATGTTTCTCCTGTTCCAGCTACAAGATTGATAAACATATTAGCTTGAGTGCTAGTCCAACTACCATCAGCTATAGCAGTTGGCACATCTGCACCACTAAAAGTCTTTAACAATTGATTACCTTTGTAAATGTCAATATAGTTGTAACTATCCAATGAGCCTGCATAAAAACCGAAGTAATTAACAGCTTCTTTGAATTTAATATTGACAAAACCACTGTCGCCTGCAACATTACTACCTGATGGAGCAATTGTTAAAAATTTGGTATTATCCCCATAAGGTGAGGCGTATTGACCAGATACACTACCTTGAACAATATTAGTAGTAATATTAGAGTAGGTAACAAATCCATTGGGATCATTTGCTGTGCCATCGTCAAAGGTGACAGTTTTGGTATTAGAGTAGCTAGAAAACGGGCCAGTATTGACTTGCAGAGTTACGGCACTGGCAGGATTTGCACTGATGACCACAACAGTTGTTGCTACTAAAGCCAAAGATAATTTTTGCAGCATTCGAGTAATAAACCTTGAGAAACACAAAGATAATTAAGACTGAATCTTTCTTGAAACCTAGCTATGAAAAACTGGTTTTATTACTCCAACAACATAGAATAAAATCACAAAGATTATTATGTCCTTAGAGATGACTGTTGTTGGGTACAACAAGCTCGAAGATGTAAGTTCATCTTGATGCTTTGTAATCCTATTTTGATTTTTTTTACTCGCAAAAGATACGGTATATATACTAAAATATCTTTAAAGATTAAGTGAAGGTCCTTGTGCAATTCTAGTGGGTAGGACAAACGCATCTAAATTACTCTTGATCACAACCAAGGTTAAGAACGAACAAAAAATCACCATTTCTCGTTTGGTTTAGTTTTCAAGACTCAAAGCGATGTCTACGACGGGCTACCCCAATACTTCTCGGTTAAACGGCAATAAAGTTTAGGAGTAGGTTGGGTTGAAGAACGAAACCCAACATTATCAACCGTTCGCTGGGTTTCGCCACCGCTCAACCCAACCTACCATTCTTATCCGATAAGTATTGCGGCCTACCCCCAAGCCTTTAGCAATAAGCATAGGTTAATGAGATTATTTTGGAATTTATTGAGAATAAACTGCAATTATTGACATAAGATGCCCGCCTTAAGGGAGTGGTGAGTGGCGAGTGGCGAGTGGCGAATAGAAAATAGGGACTGGCGAGTGAGAAATAGGGTAAAACAAGAATCAATATTTAATTAAGGATTGGGCATTGGGCACTTGTACTGAGCGACTTGTACCCACTTGTACTGAGCGGCGTTAAAGTAGCAAAGTCGAGGTAAGCCTAAGTATTGGTTATTCTCCCCTTGCTCCCCTATCTCCCTGATTTCTCTATTCTCTCACTCCCCTAACTTCCTATGCAAACTGACTCTAACAGTCCTGATCGTGTTGCATCTGCTAATAACGAGCCTAATCCAGGAAAGCTTTTAATTCCGCGATCGCAGCGACAGAGGTTTTTTATTCAGTTTACCTTAATGACCCTGATCGGATGGGTTGTGGGTGGCGTTGCCAGTATCGCCTTAGAAAAAATTATTCTGGAAAGCTTTTCACCTAGTGTTGCTCTCCAACCACAAACATGGAGTATTTTGGTCAGAAGTCTCAGCAACGTTGTATTTGCCGTGATTTTCGCCGCTGACCAAGCCCTTGTCATCTACCGATATTTACCGGGTTTGCAGTGGATATTTACTACTAGTGTCGGTTGGCTGATTGCCAACGGCGTTTCTACAGCCTGGATTAACTACATTTCATCCATAGCCTCATCGTTAAATGAAACTTTATCTCCTGAACAAACTTTTATTTTTGGATTTCTGTCTGCGATCGCATATATAATTTCTGGTATTTGGCTGGGACTTTGCCAATGGCTGGTACTGAGGCGATATACAGTAGGCATTTGGTGGTGGAATTTTTTACCTTCAATCTCTTTTTTATTAATTAGTATTTTGGTTTGGTTGCTTTTTCTTGTGCAAAATTTGATTCCAGAACCCAACCGGACTCTCATATTGTATTGGAGTGGACAAGGATTTACAGCAATAATTCTGGGGATTGTACCAGCAATTGGCTTGTGTAGCTTGAAAAGAAATTCACATCGCCAAAGTGGAATTTCTGGTTGATCATAATTAAGCATCGGGTTTGAGACCTAGTTCTTGCAAGGTCAGTAAAAAGGAAGCCTTAGTTAGGATTTCATATCTCATCTAGATTGTAGGGAATCCCAAATTGAATCGAGGTTTGCTTGAGCTTGTTTGAGTGCTGTTTCTGGAGATGCACCTAGCATCGTGGCTTCGATGGCTCGACCTAAACTGTCAGACAAGCGACTATAGCCAGGAATGATTGGTCGAGAACCTGATACAGACATTTGGTCAATAAAGACTTTCAAGACAGGTTTTTGCTGGAGAAATTCTTGATAAGCCTGACTTTGGGCAGATTTAATGTTAACTGGTAAAAAACCCGTCCCTATACTCCATTCTGTTTGGAATTTTTCACTTAAAACATACTCTAAAAATTTGAGTGCAGCTTGCTCTCTTGCTGGTGTGGTCTTCATCAAATACATATTTCCAGTGCCTGTCACCGTAGCAGGTTTCACACTTGCAGGTATGGGGAATACTTTAAAGTCAACATTGGACTTCATTATATAAGTCCAAGGGCCTGTGATCTGCATAGCAACACGACCTGCAATAAAAGCGTCTTCTTCATAACCTCGCTCTGGAGAGGAAAGTGTTGCTGAACCATCTTTTAATATGTCTTGCCAAAATTGTAAGGCTGCGATCGCTCCTGCATTCGTCAAATTTGGGTGGTTATTTGTTACAATCTCTCCACCAGCGCTCAATAAAAAGGGGAACCAACTAAAGACAGTCCATTCTCCCTTTCCTAAAGGCAATAACATTCCGTATTGTTCAGGTCGATTATCACCATTCCGGTCTATGGTTAATTTTTTGGCAACTTCCCTCAATTCTTCCCAAGTCTTAGGAATTTGCGTAATTCCCGCACCTTGGAAAAGTTTAGGTCGGTAAAAAATGCCTATATTGCTCGTGTAAAGTGGGATTGACCAAAGATGACCGTCTAATTTTAATTCCTCCCATAGGTTGGGGCTAATTTCTGACTTCAATGGCAATTTGTTCAGCCATTCTTCTAAAGGTCGAATTGCCCCTAGTTCCATAAACTGACCTGTCAATTGAGGATTGAATGATAGAATATCTGGAGACGTATTGCCCACAACTGCTGTTAATATTTTTGGCAATTGGGGTTGACCTACGAAGATAGATTCCACCTGGACATCAGTATGAGTCTGATTAAATTTTTTTACTAGTTTTTCAAATATATCCCGATTAGGAGGAGGATTGATTGATTGCCATAGGCTTAGATGAATTACTCCGTCATTCTTTGCCGCTGTTCCCTGACAACCGGATAAAAATATGAGACATGTACTAAGAACAATTATCAGAAGTGAAAGCCGCCAAGCAGAATTAATCAAGTGGTGAGAACAATTCTGAATTTGAGGTTGGAAAAGAGTAAAATTCATGCCAAGTAGTTAACCAATTGCATCATCTGAAGGATAAAATATAAAATATCAAGTATGAAGGATAAAGCAGAAAGGAGGAATTTAAGACCCCAGATTCAATCTGGAGACTGGTAATTATGAGCGCAAAAAATAAAAAAATGAGCCTATTTTGTGCTTTGATGTTTTAGAACATCTATTTGATCCTAGCCAGCAGTTATTAGAATTTCCTCAATCTTTGAACTCTGAAAATAAAATAATAGTTAATTGGGATTTTTTTAAAGGTTTTAATCAAGAATTCTCTTTTCATTTAGATGAGACTAAAGTAGTAAAAACATTTTTTCATCCACTTCAGAGTCAATTTTTAGAGGTTTTTCACTTTTACCTGATTACAACTCGCTGTTACTGTAAGCAGAGTTGAATTTCATTTTATGTATTTTGGGTGGAGCCATAGCGAAACCCAATAAATACGTTGTTTAGGTGAAAAAATGATATTTATGAAAATACATTAACGACGAAAATGTACCATAGATTATTATTTATGTCTACTCCAATGGGTCCGCTAGGTTCAGGATTGGGAGGTGGAGTAGAGTTGACCCTATCTAATATGGCTACAGAGATGCTGCGGCGAGGACATAAATTAGAAATTGTTGCACCGCAAGGGTCTATCAGCAATTCATTACCTATTAGACAAATTCCCGGAGAACTAATACAGATACCAGCGCAAAATCAGAGTCGTAGTGATCCAATTTTCCTGTATAAAAATTCTGTTTTAGCGAATATGTGGGATTATGCTCGCCAAGTCCAGGCAGATTATGATTTGATTGTTAATTTTGCTTATGATTGGTTGCCACTGTATTTAACACCATTTTTTAACTGTGCGATCGCCCATTTTATTAGTATGGGTTCTTTAACAGATGCAATGGATCAGATTATTGAAAGTGTGGCAATTGAGTTTCCGAATACTATTGGTGTTTACACTCAATCACAGGCGACCACTTTTTCATGTGTAGAACAATGTTACTGTCTGCTTAATGGGTTAGATTTATCTATTTATCGGTTTTGCCAGAAACCAACTCAGAGCTTGGCGTGGGTAGGTAGGATAGCTCCTGAAAAAGGGCTAGAAGATGCAGTAGCAGCAGCAGAAATCATGGGAATTACACTGAAAATATTTGGGTTAAAACAGGATATATCTTACTGGGAGAAGATTTGTCAAGAATACCCTGATGCTCCCATAGAATATGTCGGATTTTTACCAACGGTTGAGCTACAAAAGGAGTTAGGTCAATGTCGAGCACTTTTAGTAACTCCTCGTTGGATAGAAGCATTTGGAAATGTAGCAATAGAGGCCCTTGCTTGTGGAGTGCCTTTAATTGCTTATCGTCGGGGTGGTTTAACAGAAATTGTCCAAGAAGGCAAAACTGGTTTTTTGGTAGAACCTGATAGTGTCCAAGGTTTAGTAGAAGCGATTAAGCATTTGGATGAAATTGACCGCCAAACTTGTCGCCAGCAAGCAGAAACTCTGTATTCTTTAGAAGCTATGGGCGATCGCACAGAAGAGTGGTTTAAAAAAATTCTGAGAAACTGATATAGTACTGTTCTGGTTCAATCGGATCGGGATTATTTAGTCGTAATACAGAAGTAAATTAATCTTTGAAACTAGTCTGGATGATGGAAACATTTGTGGGAAACTATGGCGCGATCGCTAATATCCCTGCATCCCCATCTAAAGTTGCTTTTACACCCACTGGCAAAGCTGCATTGGGACTATCATGACCAAAAGGTAGATTAGAGACAATCGGAATATTTAAATCGCCCAAGCGATCGCGCAATACTTCTTCTAGACTAAAGCTAGGCACAGTTGGCGGCGCTTCACAGCGAGTAAACCCTCCCAAAGCAATACCGCAGACTTGAGACAAAGCACCGCTCAAACGCCACTGTGTCAGCATCCTGTCAATCCGATAAGGTGCTTCCGTAACATCCTCCAAGGCCAGAATTACACCATCCAGATGCGGCAGGATTGGTGTACCTAAAAGGTGAGTAGCCACCGTGAGATTACCTGGTAATAAAGTGCCATTAACTGCACCACCACCCCAACCGCAACCTTTGAGAGGGGCGAGAGGGTAACCTTCTACCAAATTGAATAATCGCTCAATTGACCAATCTGGCTCATCTACCAAAGTCGTCAGCACGGGAGCATGAACACCAGAAATTCCTGCTGTATAAAGGCTCCATAATAAAGCTGTGATATCAGAAAAGCCAATTAACCACTTAGGAAGGGCTGAGTTCTGTTGCCAATTCCAATCTTCTAAGATACGGGTGCTGCCAAAACCGCCTTTGGCACAGAGAATACCGCGACAATCAGGATCTTGCCATGCTGCTGCGAGCTGGTGACGACGGTTTTCATCTGTCCCTGCCAAATAACCACATTGGTCATCCATCTGGGGAGTGATTTCTACTCGATAACCACGCGATCGCCAAATTTCTACACTTTGCCCAAATGCCTTAAATTCTCGCAAAGCACCACTAGGGGCAATTACTCGTAGTAAGTCACCAGGTATCAGGGGCAGTGGTAAGATTTTGGATGCCATGAAAAAAGTTAGGGGTTTGGAGAGACGCGAAAAATCTTTGTCTGTACAGGAGTTAAGAATAAAGACTATACCTCATAACTCCGATCAAATTTTGTTGAATCATTTTCAAAGCGATCGCCACAGTGGTTTGATTTTAGGTTTGCTTTGTATCTAACTGTGTATTTTCCTTAGTTAGATTTTGCGGTATTAGGTAAATTGCCCCAGATATTAAAGTTAGGGCGACAGAAATCCAAAAGGCAATCAGAGAGGGAATTTGCCACACTTCAGGTAGGGGTGCAATCAAAAGTGCGATCGCGACTATTTGACTAACCGTTTTGAGTTTACCCCAAATATTTGCCCCGGTAATCGTTGTTTGATTCACCCGCCAACCGGCGATCGCTAATTCTCGCGCTAAAATCAGGAATACTCCCCAAGCCGGCACTTTTCCTAGTTGAATAAAAACCAGCAACGGCGCAAGTACCAGAAGTTTATCCACTAAGGGATCAAGAAATTTACCCAATTCACTAATTTGGTTGAGTTTCCGCGCCAAATAGCCGTCTAGCCAATCAGTCAATGCAGCAATAAGAAAAATCGCCAAACATATCCACTTAGCTTGAGGTGTGGGATTATATAAACCGTAAAGCAGAAATGGTATCCCCAATAGGCGAGAGAAGGTAATCCAGTTGGGTATGGTCATAGGGAATTCAAAACTCAAAATTAACAAGTGTAAAGCAACAAGCAGCCAAGCAAATATGCAAAATCTATGCAGATTAGTGTATCTGAGTGTGCCTGCGTGGGAAAATCTGTTTTCTGTAGCTCTCCTAAAACAATACTATGACTGAACACACAGACTCCCAATTCCGCATCGAACGCGATTCGATGGGCGATCGCCAAATCACTAGTAGCGTTTATTACGGCATCCAAACGCTGCGGGCAATCGAAAACTTTCCAATTAGTGGCATCAAGCCTTTATTCACTTACGTAGATGCTGGACTAATTATTAAAAAAGCTACAGCAATTGTGAATGGTGAACTGAATTGCATTCCTCAAGATATTAGTCAGGCGATTGTCCAAGCAACTGATGAAATCCTGGCTGGGAAGTTCCGCGATCAATTTGTCGTGGATGTTTATCAGGCGGGTGCTGGAACATCCCACCACATGAATCTCAACGAAGTTCTGGCAAATCGCGCCTTAGAAATTCTTGGTGAAGAAAAGGGCAATTATAAACGTGTTAGTCCCAATGACCACGTTAATTATGGGCAGTCTACCAATGATGTGATTCCTACCGCAATTCGCATTGGTGGTTTATTGGCATTATCCAAGACATTACACCCAGCAATAGATGGGGCGATCGCAGCCTTAGAAAAAAAAGCTGTAGAATTTCAAGATATCGTCAAATCTGGTAGAACCCACTTGCAGGACGCAGTACCCGTGCGTTTGGGTGAAAATTTTCGGGCTTGGGCACAAATCTTTACAGAACATCAAAACCGGATTTACACCGCCTCTGGTGATTTGATGGTGTTAGGTTTGGGAGGTAGTGCAGCCGGAACGGGGTTAAATACTCATCCTCTGTATCGCGCCCGTGTAGTGGAAGTTCTCTCAGAATTGATTGATACTCCTTTAGAACCTGCGCCCCATCTTATGGCAGCCATGCAGAGTATGGCACCATTTGTAAATGTTTCTGGTGCTTTACGCAACTTAGCGCAGGATTTAGTCAAAATCTCTCACGATTTGCGGCTAATGGATTCGGGGCCAAAAACAGGCTTGAAAGAAATTCAACTCCCTCCAGTGCAACCCGGTTCCTCGATTATGCCAGGGAAATATAATCCAGTGATGGCAGAGATGACATCAATGGTGTGTTTTCAAGTGATGGGTTACGACAGTGCGATCGCTTTAGCCGCACAAGCCGGACAATTAGAATTAAATGTGATGATGCCGTTGATTGCCTATAACCTAATTCACAGTATCGAAATTCTCGGTAATACCATCGCTGCACTCACCGAACGCTGCATCCAGGGAATTACAGCTAACCGGGAACGTTGTTTAGCATCCGCTGAAGGCAGTTTAGCTTTAGTAACCGCACTAAATACCCACATCGGTTATTTAAATGCCGCAGCTGTCGCTAAAGAATCTTTAGAAACTGGTAAATCCCTACGCCAAATTGTTTTAGACCGAGGATTGATGAGTGAAACAGACTTAGCCACAGTGTTAAATCTAGAACAAATGAGTGGTATCTTACCGCTGAGAACAGAATAATAGGTTATGGGGTATCGGGCAATTCAATTTTGGATTTTGGATTGATGATTTTAGATTAAATTTCAATCTAAAATCCAAAATCTAAAATCTAAAATTCTCACTCCCCACTCCCTCTATCCCCTATTTATTATCCATGCAGACTCAAAAACCATCTGTTAGTCTCATTCGGGCTACATCCTACGAACGAGAGGCTTTACGAGAATCTTTAGTCATTCTCCTGGAACCTTTTGGAGGAATAGCAGCATTTGTGAAAAAAGGCGATCGCGTTTTACTCAAACCGAATCTACTTACAGGGACGCGTCCTGGTAAAGAGTGTATCACCCGTGCCGAACTAGTTTACGAAGTTGCCCAGATGGTAATTGAGGTTGGCGGTAAACCATTTTTGGGTGATAGTCCTGCTTTTGGCAGTGCCAAGGGCGTAGCAGTAGCAAACGGCTATCTGCCTATTTTAGAAGAACTCAATCTTCCGATCATCGATTTTCACGGTCAGCGTTACCAAACCGTTAGCGACAATTTTAACCATCTGCGGCTGTCTAAAGAAGCAATGGAAGCAGACGTAGTGATTAACCTACCGAAAGTGAAATCACATATGCAGTTGACGTTAACACTGGGCGTAAAAAACTTGTTTGGTTGCGTCCCCGGCAAAATGAAAGCTTGGTGGCACATGGAAGCTGGAAAAGATGCGAATAAATTTGGTGAAATGTTAGTAGAAACTGCCAGAGCAATTAACCCTAACTTAACCATATTAGATGGGATCATCGGTCATGAAGGAAATGGCCCTAGTAATGGTGAACCTCGCCAACTGGGCATTTTAGCAGCTGCATCAAATATATTTGCTCTAGATCGGGCAATGGTAGAAATCCTCAATGTCCCTCCTGAACAAGTGCCCACAGTTGCAGCTTCCCAAAGGCTAGGAGTTTGTCCAGAACTTGCTGCCATAGAGTTTCCGCATTTAAATCCTGACTTATTAAAAATAGAAGATTGGCGCCTACCAGACAAGTTAATGCCCATCGATTTTGGTATGCCCCGCGTCATTAAGTCTACGTTTAAGCATCTTTACACCCGATTTATCAAGGAACCAATGAGTGTTTACGGAAGAAACTAAGGAGTGGGGGAGATAAGGAAGACAAGGAGAATAACCATACTTCGGCAACTCTTGGAGACGCTACGCGTAGCTTGTTTCCCCGTAGGGGTACGCTCAGTACAAGTGCCCCATATCCAATGCCCAATCCCTAATTTACAAGTGCAAACTTAGTTACAGCAATTTCATTTATTAGCAGAGTAATCTGTAATTACCCTTCGATTGCTTAACCAGACCGCCCTATCATAGTTAGTGGCGGTTTTTTTGGCTGATTAATTTGTTATATAATTTCTCGTCTTAGATTTTTATTTATCCAAAAACTTATATGGATTTAGGATTTGGAAATTGGGATTAGGTATTTTGTTCAGATATGAGCAAAGTTTGGCGATAACCCGCTACACGTCTACGCCACCTTCTAAAACGCTTTTTATTCTACCTATATA
Organism: uncultured Nostoc sp.; assembly: GCF_937863485.1. Taxonomy (GTDB): domain Bacteria; phylum Cyanobacteriota; class Cyanobacteriia; order Cyanobacteriales; family Nostocaceae; genus Nostoc. Next base: position 31,722 of record NZ_CALMFY010000046.1, read on the forward strand.
TAGATTGGCAAAATTACTGTAATATTACGTAGATTTTAAAATTTAAATTCTGAAATATTTGTTTAGTGGTATCACTGAATCCATGCTGCACAACACAGTTGATGTATCTGTATTTATTCGGTAGTTATAATTGGTTACAAAAATCATTCCTACCATTTTTTCTTTGGTGTCAAATATTTTGTGTATAACTACTGTATAACAATCAAAAGGACTGACAGATATTCAGTGCTTTTGCGGTTTTGTATCCTGTATCACAAATTAGCAATTCCAGTAAAATGACCTTATCAAAGGCGTTGTGGGATGTTATAATCATGAAGTATCGGACAAATACATTTTGCTAATTAATCTTTAAACAGCGAAAAAATCTAATTTATGATGCTGTTAAAGTTAGCTTTAAGTATGCGAACGTTTACACCATACAGGGAAACATCTGAAAATATTAATTACAAAATAAAACATAATTTGTTTATTTGTAACTTTGTATTAAGAAGTCCATGTATAAAAACGCTATTATGACAGTTGGAAAACTGATTTAGATTGGAGAATGCTAGACATTTTACAGTTTAAAAATAGCTAAAATAGCATTAAAACTCTCGAGAAGAGAGTAGACCTACACAGTGTTACGAAGAACTTCAATTTTGTATGAATTCAAATAGCCAGTCTGCCAATACCGATACATATTCCCAACGTTTGGCAGACATTGTGGGAACTGCGATCGCTCTATTGACTCTCACCCTACCCGTGTTTGTCATTGCCCACTATTCTTCAACTAATGTTCAAAATAACCAGCAACCCCTGATCCAAAACCTCAAAGGAAGTCAAGATTGATAAAGCTTTCCAGTAGCATTTCACCAGCAGGAGAGCTACAAAAAAAAGAAACCTGATTTTGAGAAAATCTCTGTAGATTTGAATGTAGTTCATCAGGAATAAGCTGAAATCTGGATTGTGTGACTCCAGATTTCAGTTGTATTCACACAATAGGGGCAGAAATCCCTTTAACAGCAATCAAGGGCGGAAAAGAATAATACCCTTTTGGAAAAAGCGTTGCGAGGAAACTTGGCAACGCTTTTTCCATTTTTTGGCTAATTCAAGGGAACTGGGGATAAGGGGGATGATTGCCCTGGAATAAATACCTTGGGAAGAGATCCATATTGCCCTAAAATTCTACACGGGGAGCGAAGCTGACTGAGTGCCCCCATGATTCACTGTTATCAGAGGAGTTTTTTGTGGATTTATCTCGTATTCCTGCCCAACCAAAACCGGGTCTAATCAACGTTCTGATTGAAATTATTGGCGGAAGTAAAAATAAATACGAATACGACAAGGAACTAGAAGCTTTTGCTCTAGACCGAGTACTTTATTCCTCGGTACAATATCCATACGACTACGGCTTTGTACCCAATACTTTGGCTGAAGATGGCGATCCCCTAGATGGTATGGTCATAATTGACGAGCCAACCTTTCCAGGCTGTATTATTGCTGCACGACCGATTGGCTTCTTAGAGATGATTGACGGTGGCGATCGCGATGAGAAAATCCTTTGTGTTCCTGACAAAGATCCGCGCTACACTCAGGTGAAATCACTGAACGACTTAGCGCCACACCGCTTAGATGAAATTGCCGAATTTTTCCGTAGTTATAAAAATTTGGAAAAAAAGGTGACTGAAATTCTCGGTTGGCAAGATGTGGACAAGGTTGCAGCTTTAGTAGAAAAATCCGTCAAAGCTTATAGAGGATAATAGAAGGGTTAGGAGTTATGAGTTAAGAGTTATGAATTTTTATTCCTAACTCCCGTACAGACGCGATTAATCGCGTCTCTACTCATGACTTCCGCTTGTTACGGATCGCAAAAACTGCCACCAATCCCAAACCTAAATGCAGCGCACTCTCCTTTTGGCAAAAATTCATAACTGCACCCTCACAGGGGCAAATATCAACTACGTGGGTAGTATCAGCATCGATGAAATCCTTTTGGAAAAAGCTGGTATCTTACCCTATGAGCAGGTGCAAGTAGTTAATAATGCCAACGGTCAGCGCTTTATTACCTATGCGATCCCGGCTCCAGCCCATTCAGGAGTAATTGAGCTAAATGGGGCTGCGGCACGTCTAGGCATTATTGGCGATCGCTTGATTATAATGACTTACGGGCAGTTCACTCCAGAAGAGTTAAAAAGTTACTCTCCTACGGTAGTCATTGTGGACGAAAAAAACAGGCTGTTGGAAGTGCGGCGCTACGATGACCTGCTCAGTAAGGTCTAATTTCAAGGAAAATGTCAAATCTTGAGTTGTCGGGTTCCCAAAGCTATATAAGAGAAAAGTCATCTACCCTGCCAAGTAGTCCAGCAGGTGAATTTCTCGTGCAATTTTGGGGTGTAAGAGGTTTAATTCCCACTCCAAGTAGCAATGCCAGTCGTTATGGTGGTAATACCGCTTGTGTAGAAATGCATGTAGCTGGGAAACGCTTGATTTTTGATGGCGGTACTGGCTTACGTATACTGGGTAAAATTTGGCAAGAACTACAACAGCCACTAGAAGCCCATTTATTTTTTACCAACTGCCAAGCAAATCGTATTCAAGGGTTTCCCTTTTTTGCTCCAGCATTTATTGTGGAAAATTGTTTTCACATTTACGGCACAGCTGCCTCAAATGGAGCCTCAATCAAACAATGTCTGTATGACCAGATGCTTCAGCCACACTTTCCTTACCCTTTACAGGTAATGCAGTCAGAATTGCAGTTTTACAATCTGACTTCAGAAAGTGATGTGAAGCTAGATGATGTGACGATTACAACTGCATTAATTAATCAAACTCAGCGGTCAGTTGGCTACCGAGTTACTTGGCAAGAGTATAGTGTTGCCTACGTCACGGATTTGCACCAGAATGCTGATCAACTAGAGCAAGAGCGGATTTTACAGTTTATTAAAGGCGTTGACTTGCTGATTGCCAATGCCACTTACACTCCCCCTACCTCTCACAACCATGACTCTGCTGATTTACTCTGGCAAGCTGCGGTGAATGCAGCTCTGAATGCTGGTGTGCAACGGTTAGCCATTTCTCATCATCACCCAGATGACCATGATGATTTTCTTGATCAGGTTCAAGTCGATGTTAAATCTGCCTTTCCTCAAGCAATAGTAGCCTATGAGGGTCTAGTTTTAACTGTTGGTAAGTAATTTATACTCGTTGGCAGAGCATCACTAACGGGGAGATGAGGGAGGAGGAGGGTAGGATGCCAACAGTTCAGTTTAAGATTTGATTTCCTCCCTTTGCTCCTTTTTAAAAAAGGAACTAGTCTCGAAGCCAGAGCAAGCGACTGGCTCCCAAATCTAAACTTTCAACTTACAATAAACCTCGTTTACCATTAGGGCGCACAGTCATCCAATTTGTTTTTGCTAGTGCTAGCTGCTCATCAGAAATTTTGGCACTGGTGAGATTAGCACCACATAGATTAGCTCCTCGGAGGTTAGCATTGCTGAGATAAGCATTGCTGAGGTCTGCGCCTCGGAGGTCTGCCCCTTCTAAATCAGCATGGTTAAAGTATGCTTTGCTCAAATTAGCGTCCTTGAGATTTGCTTGAGTCAGGCTAGCTCTGCCAAAGTCACTATTGTGGAGATTAGCTCCCTGGAGATTGGTTTTTTGCAATTGAGCAGAATGGAAATTTGTTTGGGATAAGTCAGCACCTTGTAGACTCAGGAAACTTAAATTGTGTAGGGCAAAATCCCGTCTTCCCTTCAAATAGGCTGTTAATAAACCTTGGGTATCTAACTTCCGCTTAACTTTGGAATTTTGAATTTGCGAACTATTGCTGTTGCTGTTAGCTAAAGTTGTTGATTTGGCCATCCCAGAACTCTGGTGTAATCCAGCCGCTTCCGCTGCCTTAGCTCGTCTAGCGCGAATTGCTGCCGCTACCTGTGCCACTCCTACACTGGTAACAGCAGCAGAGGAGTTGTTACATAAAACAGCAGAATTTTCCAGGTAGTTGTGTGTTCGCTCTTTATATCCACTATCTGATTTAATCAGTAAACCCTTTGCTAAACTTTCTAAGTATGGTTCTATTTCCAATGCTCTGAGAACTTCTGCCGCTGATTGATAGCGACTACGTACAGACACGTCTAACATTTTTCGCAATACATTGCTCAAGTGGTCACTCACTTGCACAAGCCGCTCCCACATCATCTCACCAGTGTTGGGATTATAATCTAAATCTTTAGGAGTTTTGCCAGTCAGTAAATAAATGCATGTCACCCCCAGTGCATAGATATCACTGGCGTAGACTGGACGCATAGCCATTTGCTCTGGAGGTGCAAAACCAGGGGTGCCAATGGCATATGCAGTTAATACTGTTTGTCCTGATTGACTCGTCGCACCTTGAGTGACTTGGTCTTTGACGGCGCCAAAGTCAATGAGTACCATTCTGGCATCTTGAGTGCGGCGAATTAAGTTGGCTGGCTTGATATCACGGTGAATCACCTTTTGCTCATGGATGTATTGCAGTAGTGGCAGAATCTCGCTTAAGAATTGCTTGACTCCAGTTTCGCTCAAGATGCCGTTAAGTTTGACCTCCTCCTGCAAGGTATCACCATTGATATATTCTTGAACTAAATAGAATTGTTCATGATCTTCAAAATAGTCTAACAACCTTGGTACTTGGGGATGATTGCCAATCTTACCTAGAGTTTTGGCTTCTCGCTCAAAGAGTTCTCTGGCCATCTGTAAAACGTGTGGGGCGCTTCCTGATGGGCGTAATTGCTTAATTACACAACTCGGTTCTCCTGGTAAGCCTAGATCATCAGCTAAGAAGGTTGCTCCAAAGCCACCCTGCCCTAATGGTTTGATCACCTGATAGCGCGAGCGCAACAGTAGTTGCGAGCCACAAGACTGACACCTTTGGCTATTTACCAAATTTTCTGGATTGGGACAGGTAGGATTTAAGCAGTAGCTCATGCGCTGTCAACTCGCTGCACGAATAATCACGGTGAGTGTTATACTCCCTTTCAATTATTTAGATATTAATCAACTCTTGCCAGGTAATTTTTGCTGGAAATCCTTTGAAGAGTTCCTAAAGTTTAGCTAGTATTACGTAAAGCGATCGCCTAAGTAAGCTAATTTATTATATTTATACCAAAAACTAGTGTTTGAGCTCCTTTTTTATCGGTAGTATTGTTTGACATTGCTGAAACAGCCTTAAGCCAGAGACTTTGAATCCAAAATCCAGCTTGCGCTGTCAGCGCACCTTTGGTGCGACCCAAAATCCAAAATTGGTATTGGAGGTATTGGAGGGCAGTGCCCATCCTACAAAAAATTGCTGTAGGATTTTGGATGCCCAAATTTGGAGGCAATTTAGAATCGTCTCCATTAGTCCTTAAGTGAGTATTAACTGGCTTTCATGTCCACACTAATCAGCTGTTCGATAAGTGCAAAAACATCACTGCGGCTGAGTTTCTCTTTACCATTAGCAAGGGCATCAAGGGTGCCATTAGCCAATGTTAAGGGAATTTGGCAAAAATCTAAGGCTGGGCCTGTAGGAAGATTTTTGGTGTAAGCTTCTGCTAGAGCTAGATTGCGCCGAGCATACTCTTGCATATTTGCCGTACTCCAACCCTCTGGAAAAAAGTCTACCCCACGCCCTAAATCTTGAGTATGGTTACGCAGGATATTAACTGCTTGTAAACCCCGACCAAACCCAATCGCCTGGGTACGGTTAGTTTGCGTTCCATCGTACCAAGTCCATAAGTCCGAAAGTAATAATCCCACTGCACCTGCAACCCCAAAAGTATAACGATCCAAATCAGATTCTGTGTAAATTTTCCAGTTTCTTTCTGCCCAGTAAGCCATCCGGTCTGCCATTGCAGCAGTAGCATCCCAAATTCGAGGTGCAATGGTCTCTGGTGCTAGCAGTGACCATTCTCTAATCCTCACAGTGACTTCTTCTAAGGTATTCTCATACCCACTAAATCCTCCAAAGAAAGCATCTACCGCGAAGCCATCAACCCCTGCCTGTAATGTCAGACTAATCGTTCTTAACAGCTTTGCTTTAGTAGCGTTATCTAATTCTGGATGATCTTCAATTTCATCAATGGCACGCATACACAAATATGCTGATGCTACTGCTTCTTGTAATCCTGGCGGTAAAAGACTAATTGGAATATAAAAAGTTCGGCTAGTTTCTTTGAGGATTTGCAATGCATCTCTACGTAAATTCATGTTTTCACTCCCCGATTGATTTTTACACCACATGAAGTTTGCAGTTTTTTGATGATACTGGATATAGTTTTGACTAAACCTTAAAAACTATAGACCATAAGATACGCTAGTATTTAATCTAAAAATTAATAGTTTTTGGTGTTGCAATTAACAAAACTCTCAAATTTATCAAAGTCCTATCTAGTATATAGGGTTTTGGTTGCAAAAATGTGTAAGGCGTCGTTTTAGATAGCTTTCAGAAACTTTTAGTGTATATATAAAGAATTATGCTAATATTTGGTTAATTACCGCGAAATTTTTCCATCAGCAAACATCCATTTTAGAGATTTGAAAGTGTTTTAAGTCTGCGTTAATCTGACTAACAAAGTATAATTATTGTATATATAAAGGCAATTTAGGAAAAGCTGGTAACGGATAACAGTAACTGTACGCACTTAAAGGTGCGAACGGCGGCTTGCCCAAAAGTTAAGGTCAAATTGGACATAGAGGGCTGCAATCCTTGGGTTGAGCTACGCCTACGCTTGATCGGTTACAGTGGGAGCGTCCTTGCTGTTCAAAGTGACATAAAGTGACCATAACCTAGAGCAAGAAGTTCCCGTATATTTACGAGATCGACAAAACAGCCCACTCAACAAAACATTTGTGAATATTTGACCTCTCATCAGTCTCAAGATATAGAGATTCAACAAGTTGTTTAGAGTCAGGCTAAAGCTATGGTCTCCACTTTTTACTTGTTTTCCACTGATGTCACCTCATTGGGTGAGTTGGTTGCTACTACCACAGCATCAGCTCTCACAACTTTACCACTGCTCGTCTCAACACGGGCAGGCAAACCACCTGGAATTTTTTCTACGTGTGCCTCCGTATAGATTCTACCACCACGGTGTTGTATAGCTTCTGCAAGTCCAGTTAGATATTTCAGTGGATCAAATTGCCCTTGTTGGGGAAAGCGTAGACACACTCCTAGATAAAAATCGCTTAACGGGGCTTTCTTCACCATTTCTACGTTAGTGAGTCCGACCCGGTGTACTGCTTCTAACTCCTGCTGAATCTCATCTATTGATTTCAGGTCTGGGGGAAAAAGATAGCCGTCAAGTCTCTCCAAGTCGCAGTTAATGTTTTCTTGGGTGGCGATCGCCTCTATAGTATTAATTGCTGTTGTATGACTTTGAGCAACAAGTTTTACGCCCAAAATATACTTATGTTGGCTATGAAGGGTCTAAGAATGCCGAAGCCTGGGAAATTGGCATCTGTAATTAATTGTTTATTAATAGTGACATTGTTAGCTTCTTGCAGTGGTAAAACGTCCGCAGAAGATATGGACAAAGAAACAGAAAGTGTATCTTCTTGGGTAGCAACAGCAAATATGGTTGGTGATGCTTGGATACGCGGTGCTGTGCCAAATAAATATGCTGAACAAACATTGAAAAGAGCCACAGAAGAACTGCGAAAAGAAAAAGAGAAAATAGACGAAATAAAGTTATCTAAAGATGTGAACAAACATGATAAATCAGTGCTAATAGCTGAAGTTTTTCAGTTAGCAAATAAAACGCAGGAAATGTCCAAGGCTGTGGCACAAAAAAATCGTTCAGTGGTACGGCAAAAACTTGGAGAATTAGCAGCAGAAAAGCGATCGCTAAACAAGCTAAGAAAAGTTGCAGGGCAAACCAATGAATAAAATTTTTGAAATCGCTCTTGGTATTGTTACCAGTATTGGCGGCTTTTTGGATGTAGGTGCGATCGCCACTGCTGCGGAAGCTGGATCTACCTATAGCTTCCAACTAATCTGGGCGTTTGTCTTAGGAACAATTTGTGTAATCTTTCTGGTGGAAATGTCTGGACGTTTAGCAGCCGTTAGCAAACATACATTAGCTGCGGCGGTGCGAGAACGATTTGGGTTCAACTTTTATATTATTCCACTAGTTGCAGAAATTGTCGTCGATTTTCTGGTTTTAGCAGCCGAAATTGGCGGTGTTTGTATTGCCCTGCAATTAGTAACAGGCATTAGTTTCCAGTGGTTTGCTTTACCCGTGGCCTTTGCAATTTGGTTGCTACTTTGGAAAGGGACATTTGGATTAATTGAAAACGGTATTTCTTTATTCGGATTAATTACACTAGCATTTGTCGTTGCTACTTTTAAGCTGCATCCATCATTAACACAACTTGGTTCTGGTTTGTTGCCAACTCTGCCGCAACAAGACACCGCACATTATTTATACCTTGCCGTTGGCATACTAGGGGCATTGATTAGCCCGTACTTGTTTTATTTCTACTCATCTGGTGCAGTAGAAGATAAGTGGGATGAAGGGTATATCGGTGTAAATTGCGCTGTTGCTGGTTTGGGGATGGGCTTTGGTAGTATCGTATCGCTGGGAGTGTTGATTGTGGCAGCACTGGTACTTGGTCCCAAAGGTATCCAGGTTGATAGCTATGAACAGGCGGCGCTGATGTTGACAGAAACCTTTGGTTACTGGGGCTTTGTGCTATTTGCAGCATCGCTAGGGATTGCTTGTTTTGGTGCAGCACTGGAGGTAAGCCTCGACACGGCATATATTGTAGCTCAAGCTTTTGGTTGGAATTGGGGCGAAAACCTTAAACCAAAAGATGCCGCACGCTTTAGTTTAGTCTACACCGTGTTTGTCTTTCTCGCCTCATTACTGATGGTATTTGGTATTGATCCATTGCAATTGACTTTGTTTTCAATGGCAATTACAGCAGTAATTTTGCCGCCTGTAATTATACCATTTCTAGTTTTGATGAACGATGAATTATATGTGGGCAAGTATCGTAACGGCTGGATTAGTAACAGCGTTGTGATTTTTACAATTGCGCTGACATTTGTGCTAGCGATCGTTGCTATTCCATTGGAAATTATTGGAGGATAAATCGATTTTAGATTTTAGATTTTGGATTTTGGATTAGGATTTATAACATTTTATTCCTTTGCAATCTTTGCGCCTCTGTGGCTTGGTAAATCTATCAATAATTAACGGGAAGTGATAGGAAATGGATATTATTAGAGATGTTCTTGATAACCAATTAGTTGACCGCAATCAACGCAAAATGGGTAAAGTTGATGGCATTGTGATCGAGTTGCAAGACGGCGAACCACCACGACTTGCTTATATTGAAGTAGGAGTGACAACCCTTACCAAACGGCTAAATCCTCGTTTGGCACGTTTGGTAGCAGCAATTGCAAGTAAATGGGGTGCTAAACAAAGTGAATCGTTTCGGATTCCGTGGTCAAAAGTGCGGGATATTGGTATTGATGTTGAAGTCGATGTTGAAGCTGAAGCAACACCAGCCTTAAGTTATGAAAAATGGTTGCGCGATCGCATCATCGCCCGAATTCCAGGAGGGGGATAATGACAACTCGTGAAATTCATCTAGAATTACTGCTGAGTAAACCAGTATTAGACTCAACTGGTAAAGCCGTCGGACGCATTGAGGAAGTACGTGCCGAACAACAAGGTGAAGAATGGATTGTTAAAGAATATCTTATCGGCTATGCTGCGGTGTTAGAACGGTTATCCGCTTGGACGATTGGGTTAAAAATTTTGCATCTACTGGGGGCGCACAAAATCTATGGTAATTATACAGTACCTTGGGACAAGCTAGATTTGACTGACCCTGACAAGCCTCGTTTACGTTGCAGTCTAGATGCATTAAAGTCATTAAATGAGCAGCCGCAGGATATAGAGTAACTTGGGTTGAAGGAAGCAGAAGTATGATCTCAAAATAATTCGTAATTGATAATGATGCTCTCTGGGAGACGCTGTGCGTAGCTTGCTTAAGAGTAGAGGTATGCGGACTCGCTTTGCGTGGCGCTTACGTAATTCGTAATTATTACCTCCTCTTAAGCAAGCTAGATTTTTATGATGTGGCTTTCTGCTTACGGCTAACTACCTTGCCTGCTCCTAGCACAGCACCAACTGCCAGTACAGCTAGCCCCATTCTAGGTTCAGGAACAATAGTGCTGTCTTCAGTGAAAGCCAAAAAGCCAGCCCCATTTAATCCACCTCTACCGACAGGGACAAAGGTATCAATAAAAGCTCCTGTCTTGCCGTCGTAACGCAACACATTGTTATTATTTAAACCACTAACGTAAAGGTTGCCGTCGGTACCAAAGATTGGCTTTACAGGACCGTTAAGTCCGCCACTGCCAGATGGGACAAAAGTGTCGATAAA
>NZ_CALMFY010000046.1:42213-115757 GCF_937863485.1 uncultured Nostoc sp.
GGGACAAAAGTGTCGATAAATGCTCCTGTTTGCCCGTTGTAGCGTAGAACACTATTACTTGTGCGGCTGTTAATACTGGTAACGTAGAGATTGCTGTCAGGTCCAAAAACCAAGTCTTCAGGTGAATCTAGTCCACCACTACCGGAAGGAACAAAGGTACTAATGAAATTCCCTGTTTTTCCGTCGTAACGTTGGACGTTACCGCTCAAAATACTACTAACATACAAATTATTATCGGGTCCAATAGTTAAGCCAGTGGGTCCCTGTAGTCCGCCACTACCGGAAGGAACGAAGTCATCAATGAATTCTCCCGTTTTTTCGTCGTAGCGCAGAACGGAGTTATTATTAAAACTCCCGACTAAAAGTGCTGCATCAGCTCTTGGGGCTATCCACCCTAGTAATGCAAAGCTTATTAGTGGGAGGCTGATATAACAAAAGTTGAAAAATCTCATAATTTTGTTAGCTCCTACAATCATAATTACTTAATACAGTTAATCATAAATTTGTAGCCTCTCATTTGTCCTGCTTCCCCTGCCTGCCTCAACGGATAAATTTCCTTAATCCAAGCGTATTGGTATTTACTGTGGTAATGACACAAACTTGTGCATTACAAAAACCACTCTTGGTAAAAAATATCTGCTAATCTTTCACCCAACTTCTAGCGAAAGAAAGAGTTTCAGGCTGAGTATCTCTGTAATCATGAAATGCGGACAAGTATTAACCTGCTTAATAACTGATATGCCGCAATATTTCGGAAAACTACCCACTACTAACCAACCTTGGACAACAGTTAGCAATGTAAAAGCTGTAACCTGGGACAATAATATTATTAATTTTGACTGTGGTGACTCACGCCTTACCATCAGCGTACTTGCTCCCAATTTAATCCGTGTGCGTTTTGCACAAACTGGGGAATTTATGCCTCGCCGCTCTTGGGCAGTGACGCTGGATGATGCAGAATGGGCGACAACACCTTTTGCAGTCCGGGAAACTGAAGCGACGGTAGAAATTGAAACAGCACAGATTCGTGTGTGCGTCCAGCGAGAAAAATGTCGCATCGCCTGTTTCGATAAAGATAATCGTCCCTTTGCCCAAGATGCAGAGATGGGTATAGGTTGGCGGATGGGCGCAGTTGCAGGGTGGAAAGAAATTGCAGCCGATGAACATTTCTATGGCTTTGGTGAACGCACAGGCTTTCTAGATAAACTCAGTGAAGTAAAAACCAACTGGACAACGGATTCTTTAGATTATGATGCACTGAGTGATGAAATGTACCAGGCAATTCCATTTTTTATGGCTTTGCGCCCCCAGGTAAGCTATGGCATCTTTTTCAATACCACTTTTTGGAGTCAGTTCGATATCGGTGCTGAACAACCAGGTATTTGGAAGATGGAAACTCGTGGCGGTGAATTGGATTATTACATTATCTATGGCCCCGAACCAGCCCAAATCCTAAACACATATACTCAGCTAACTGGGAGAATGCCATTACCGCCGAAATGGGCGCTAGGTTATCATCAATGTCGCTGGAGTTACGAATCAGAAACCGTTGTCCGGGAACTAGCAAAGGAATTTCGCCAACGCCGCATTCCCTGCGATGTCATTCACCTCGATATTGACTATATGCGGGGCTATCGGGTGTTTACTTGGAGTCCTCAGCGTTTCCCCAACGCCGCAAAACTTATTAGTGATTTAGCACAGGATGGTTTCAAAACAGTCACAATCATTGATCCTGGTGTGAAATATGAACCAGAAGGGAATTATGATGTTTTTGATCAAGGATTAGAAAACGACTATTTTGTGCGTAAAGCCGATGGTACGTTGTTCCACGGCTACGTTTGGCCTGAGAAAGCTGTTTTTCCTGACTTTTTACGTCCTGATGTGTGTAACTGGTGGGCTGATTTACACAAAAGTCTAACTGATGTTGGTGTGGCAGGAATTTGGAATGATATGAATGAACCTGCCATCAACGATCGCCCCTTTGGTGATGAAGGTGAAAAAATTTGGTTTCCCCTAGATGCACCACAGGGGGGAGATGGGGATAATTCTCAATCCAAAATCCAAAATCGTTCGACTGAGCGAAGCCGAAGTCCAAAATCTAAAATTGATGTGACTCATACAGAAGTGCATAACTTGTATGGGTTGATGATGGCTAAAGCTTGTTATGAAGGATTGGAACGGCATCGAAGCTCTGAGCGATCATTTGTGTTAACGCGATCGGGTTATGCTGGTGTGCAACGCTGGTCTTCTGTGTGGATGGGGGATAACCAATCGTTGTGGGAGCATTTAGAAATGTCTCTACCGATGCTTTGCAACATGGGACTTTCGGGTGTGGGGTTTGTGGGTTGCGATATTGGCGGGTTTGCTGGTAACGCCACAGCTGAATTATTCGCTCGGTGGATGCAGGTAGGAATGCTGTACCCAATGATGCGTGGTCACTCGGCAATGTCTACTGCTCGTCATGAACCTTGGGTATTTGGCGATCGCGTTGAAAATATCTGTCGAGAATATATTAATTTACGCTACCAATTACTTCCCTACATTTATAGTCTTTTCTGGGAAGCAGCAACAACGGGCGCACCGATTTTAAGACCCTTATTGTACCATTTCCCCAACGATCCGAAAACCTATAGCCTCTACGATCAAGTATTGCTAGGTGCGTCGCTGATGGCTGCACCAATTTACCGCCCTGGAGTTGAGCATCGATCTGTCTATTTACCCCTTGGCACTTGGTATGATTGGTGGAGTGATGAGCGTTATGAAGGCCCGATTCACATTCTTGCTCATGCACCACTAGAAAGAATGCCACTGTATGTCCGCAGCGGTGCGATCGTTCCCATGCAACCTGTCAGGCAATACGTTGAGCAAGCCCCACTCGATGAGATCAGATTACGGATTTGGTCTGGTAATAACGAATACCAGCTATTTGAAGATGATGGACAGACAAACAAGTATCAAGATAAAAGTTTTTCGCTAATAAATATAAGCGTATTTACAGAGGCAAACCAAACAGTTGTGGAAATTGGAGCGAGAGTTGGAGAATGGACAGCACCGCGTGAAGTGATTGTAGAACTTGTTGGTGTTGGAGAGCAACGTTTCCAAGATGATGGTAAGCAACGTAGCCTGCAATTCTGATAGACCACAAAGGTGGTTCAAAAAACCACCTTTATTTCTGATTTTCAATTGTCCAAGAAAAAATATGCATAAGGGTAGATGAAAAGCAAGTCAAAGGGTAACATACAATACAAAGGGTAGAAATAGTTAAACCGTAAGAAATACGTAAATTTACTACGCTAGATAGATGCGGTTAGAGAACACTCAATGTTAAATATTAACCGCTTGCGGTTGCAAGATATATTTAAAATCCCTACAAATTTACTTGTAGGAAAAGTTGCAAGTGCGATCGCTGTTTTTGTTGGCAGCTTGGTACTAGTTGGCTGGTGGTTTGGCATTGAAGTTCTCAAGCGCGGCTTCCCTGGTAGTCCGGCCACAATGAAAGTCAACACAGCGCTGTGTTTTGTGCTGTGTGGTGTGTCGCTGTGGCTGTTTTTAAGAGGAGGGGGAAACAATTCAAAATTCAAAATTCAAGTTGCGCTGGAAGCGCACCAAAGGTGCGACTCAAAATTATTTCCCCACTTCCCCACTCTTCTAATTTCTAGGGTCTGTGCAATAGCGGCTACCACAATTGCTGTGCTTACAGTCTGTGAATATCTGTTTGGCTGGAATCTTGGTATTGACGAACTGCTATCGCGTGATTCGCTAACTAGCATAGCGACATTGCATCAGGGGCGAATGGGGGTGAACACAGCAGTGAACTTTATGCTGGTGGGCGTCGCCCTACAGATTGTGGTTAATCCAAAAACCGACCGCAGTTATTGGTATGCCCAGATTATCGCTCTGATAGCTACTTTAATTTCCTTTCAAGCGCTCATGGGCTATGCCTATAAAGTGAAAGTTCTCTACGGACTTGCCCCTTATACAACATCAATGGCCTTACACACAGCGGTGTTGTTCAGCTTACTAGATATAGGCATTCTCTGGGCGCGACCAGAACAGGGGTTAATGAGGGTAGTTACAAGTGATACCTACGGCGGCTTACTTGCACGTCGTTTATTAATTGCCGCGATCGCAGTACCTTTTATACTGGGGTGGATAATTGTTGAAGGTCAACGGGCAGGACAATACGATCCAGCTTTTGCAGTATCGGTGTTTGCGATCGTCCTGATTGTGATTTTTACTGTTTTGATTTGGCAAAGTGCGGCGGTTATTGAACGTCTCAGCCATCAACGTGATCTTGCCCAAGAAGCACTGAGAACCTACGAAGCTAAACTGGGGAGTTTTGTTGATGCTAACGTTATCGGCATTCTGTTTGGTGACGTGTATGGCAGTATCCAGCAAGCAAACGACGAATTCTTGAGGATGATTGGTTACACGCGAGAGGATTTGTTAGCAGGCAGGCTAAGTTGGAGTAATATCACACCACCAGAGTATCTATATTTGAATGAGCGAAGTGTCGCCGAAGCACAAGGAAGCGCCAACGGTGCTTGTATGCCTTACGAGAAAGAATACATTCGTAAGGATGGTAGCCGCATCCCAGTTTTAGTTGGTTACGTGCTGCTAGGAGAAAACCGAGAAGAATCAGTAGCATTTATCCTCGACTTGAGTGAACGCAAGCAAGCAGAAGCAGAGCAACAAAAATTAGTATCGTTGGTAGAAAATAGCTCTGACTTTATCGGCATCGCCACCCTTGAGGGTGAATTACTCTACATAAATGATGCAGGTCAAAAACTGGTAGGGCTTGCAAGCCTTGATGAAGTGAGGCGAAAAGCAGTATTAGATTACGTCATGCCCAAAGACAAAGCCTATTTTCAAGAATATATACTGCCGACTGTGCTATTACAAGGGCGCTGGCAAGGAGAATTCTGTTTTTGTCACCTCCAAACAGGTCAACCGATACCAGTTGATTACAACATCTTCACTGTTACAGACAACAACACAGGTCAGCCAATTGCCTTAGCAACTGTGACTCGCGACATTAGCGAACAAAAGCAGGCCAAGGAACAAATCTTACAACTAAACAAGGATTTACAGCGCCGCATTACTGAGTTACAAACTTTGTTGGAGGTCATTCCCATTGGAATTGGCATTGCTGAAGATCCAAAATGCCAAAATATCAAGGTCAACCCTGCTTTTGCCAAGCAGTTGGGGATATCGTCAGATACAAATGCCTCCCTCAACGCTCCCAGTGACGAAAAATCGACAAGCTTTAAAATCTACCGAGAAGGAAGGGAACTGTCAGCAGAGGAACTGCCAATGCAATACTCTGCCACTCATGGTGTCGAAGTTCTGGATTGTGAACTCGATGTCGTCCATGAAAATGGAAAAATCGTCAACCTGTTGGAGTATGTTGCACCCCTGTTTGACGAAGAGGGTAAAACTAGAGGAAGCGTCGGTGCATTTTTAGATATTACGGAGCGCAAACAGGCAGAGGAAGTACTTTTAAATCAGCAAAAATGGCTGGAGGATGTGTTAAATCTGATGCCCAGACCGTTGCTGTTTATCGAACCAGGAACGGCGCGGGTAACTTTTGCCAATCGCTCTGCTGACGAATTAGCTGGGGGCGAATTTCCCAAAGGTGTACCAGCCGCAGATTATCACACAGTTTACCACTACACAGATGCAACTGGCGATCGCATCCCCAATCAGCAAATGCCAGGAGTGCGGGTTGCCCTTGGCGAACGCCTGAATGGATTGGAAGTAGACTGGCACACTCCCGGTGGTGTCCGCTCTCTACTAGTATTTGCTGATACCCTGCCAGCAATGCACGGTCATCCAACTACCTGTATCTTGGTGTTCCAAGAGATTAGCAACCTCAAAAAGGTACAAAAAGCACTCTTGTTAGGTTACAAAAGGCTAAACCTACTATTTGATACAGCTAACGATTTACTATCGAGCCAACAACCAGTAGTACTAATCGATAGCGTCTACCGAAAACTAAAAGACCAAATTAGTTTAGATATTTACTTTAACTATTTGGTTGAGGATAACTCTCAGATATTGCAATTGGGGTCTTACAGTGGCATTTCCCAGGAGATGGCAAAGGAAATTGAGAGGTTGGCATTTGGTCAAGGGGTTTGTGGTACTGTAGCGCTCTCACGCCATCCCATAGCTGTAGAGAATGTGCAGCAATCCACTGAAGAGAAAACAGAATTGATTCGCTCTTTAGGCATTAGTGCTTATTATTCATACCCATTGATTGCTCAAGGACGGCTGTTGGGTACTCTTTCTTTTGGCAGCCGCACTCTGTTAAGCTTCACCGACAATCAAAAGGGGATGATGCAAGCAGTATGCGACCAAATAGCGATCGCAATGGAACGGGCTAGTTTAATTGCTTCTTTGCAACAACAAACTGAGGAGTTGCAAGATGCTAACCGCATGAAGGATGAATTCTTAGGGATATTGTCCCACGAGTTGCGATCGCCCCTCAATGCCATCCTTGCCTGGGCGCAATTACTGCAACGAAGCAAGCTCAGTGAAACCCAAATGGCTAGGGCTACGGAGACAATTGAGCGCAATGCGAAGGCGCAAACCCAGCTAATTGAAGACCTGCTGGATGTATCACGGATGATTAGAGGTAAGTTACGCCTCAATGTTGGTAGTTGCAATTTGGTTGGGATAATTGAGTCAGCCATTGAAACTGTTAGTCTAGCCGCCCAGTCCAAGGAAATCGATTTGAGATTTTCCCTGATTCCCTCAAAAGAAACGCGAAATGCGCCACCGGGGATACTCCCCGTAGTTACTTTCGCGCAAAATTCCGATTTGGGATTAGGAATCAATCGCGAAAATCTAGAATCTCTAGAAGCACAATCCCAAACCAATCAACACTCAAAGGATAGCAAGTTTAGCGAAAATTCTCAATTCTTAATTTCCGGGGATTTCGAGCGTTTGCAGCAAATCATCTGGAATCTGCTATCCAATGCCATCAAATTCACACCCGTAGGAGGACGGGTAGAGGTGCAATTGTCAGTAGTCACTGGTGAAGAAAAACAACAGACAACGGATAATGCCCAAATTCAGGTGATTGACACAGGCATTGGTATCAGTCCTGACTTTCTTCCTTACGTCTTTGATTGCTTTCGTCAAGCTGATAGTTCTAACACTAGAACCTATGGTGGATTAGGACTAGGATTAGCGATCGTGCGTCATTTAGTAGAATTACATGGCGGTACTATCCATGTAGATAGTCCAGGTAAAGAGCAAGGAGCAAGGTTTACAGTCAAGCTACCACTTTTGAAAAGTCGCCCCCTCGCAGCCTCGTAGCCTCTCCTCATACCCTATTCCCTTCTTCCTAATATCAGAATTTATACAAAATTCCAAATTTTCCCCAATTACCAATTACCAAAAAGCAGTTTTTTCCTTTGCAATTTAGTGTAGGTGAATACCTGCATTAGAAAAATCTTTATATGTATATTTTTATTTCAATATGAATAATTATTTTGTATTGGGGCGATCGCTATTTAGTAGAAGCAGCTTCAATAGGCAATGCAATGACTCCCATTAAAAAGGCTTGCTGTTTTCTACTCCATTTTTTTAGCGGTTCCCAAGTGCATAAAGTACACAAAACCTCACCCATAACCCCTCTGGGTGAGTTTGGAGAGAGGAGATACTTATTCTTTATCAAGGTGAGGTACAGCTTAACCTCACTCTTTTATTACTCTCATTAGAGAATATTTAAAACTTTGTTTCTTTATGCTTGGTTCCTAACAAGGATTTTTTGGCTTTGCTTATCAAGCGAGGCTTTGAAAAAGATTCAAGGTGAGCATTTTATTTTTCTCTCCTCAGAGACATAAAAGAGCGTTAGGAAACGCTATAAGGAGGTGACTACAGGCGGAGAGAACTTATCCAAAACTTATTGGAAGCAACTTCCGAAATAGGCAATTTTAGAGTTGTATTTAAATTATGTAACCTGAGTTAATCCAAACAGGCTACATAAATTGTTGTTTGGGTATTATCAAAAAACTATGTTAAAAATAACACTTGTATCCCTGCTGTTAGCATGATTGTTCTGTAATATTCACGTAATTTATTCAGATAATCATGTAAAAAAAAGATGTGCATCTTCCAACTACCATAAATCTAACTAATAAGCAGTATTTGATACATTACAATACCTCCTATGATTGCTCTAACAAAGACATTAGTACAAATAGTAGCTGAACCACAACAGCTAGATAGTATTAACTTACATGAGTCGAAGCGAGCTAATTTTTTACAAGAAGTAATTGAAGGCTTAGAAGACGGTATATTAATTTTAAGCAAGGCTGGTAAAGTGATTCATGCTAATGCATCTGCTCATCGCCTTTGTTGTCAATTTAATCAAGGCAATTTTAATCATAATTTTGTACCCCCAGCCATCTGGAATCTTTGTAAATCGTTAGTCAATAGTAGGTATTTGTTTTCTGATAAACTGCTAATTCTGTCAGATGAAATTGTGCTTGATAAGTCAAATATTTTTCGTATTAGGGTGAGATTGCTAGATTTAGATGGGTTTGAAGTGCCTTGCTTATTAGTGACCATAGAAAACCAATATGAGTCTGTGAAAAATATAGCACTCACTGAAGTTAAAAAATTTGACCTGACGCCGCGAGAAGCTGAAATTTGGTTTCTCTATAGAAGCAACTACAGCTACAAAGAAATTGCTAATAAACTTTACATCACCATCAACACCGTGAAAAAGCACATGAAAAATATTCACACCAAGCGACAAGCATCTCTTGTACTTGAAGAGTAATATCGCAATCATAATTGGTTATGCAAGTTGGGGCACAATGCTGTGTCCCTACTTGTATTCGGAGCTTTTTGTAGGCATAATAAGGTATTGGAAACCTGCTGTTTTAATAAGATATTGTTATTTTGTAGTTCCATAGTAATTTTGTTGAACTGATCATTGCTCAAACCATTATCTTTGACAATTTTTTCAGAGAGAGTACAGAAATTCTTGGCGATATCTTGAGCCTTTGTTGGAAGATCCTTTATACTGTTAGGATCGTTACAAACAATCTTGGGAATTTCTCCATTGCCAATAAGTTTTTTAATTTCTTCAAAGGCATTTTGACGGGCTGGCTCGATTGCAAGCACGGCTTGAGCGTAACTGTTGATTTCAGTATTGTTGACTATTGGTGTTGGAGTTTGACCATCAGCTTTTAAACTCAATGAAAACGCGTTGGAAATCACACTCACAGTAGCGATCGCACCGAAAAAGAATGATTGGAAAAGAATTCGCTTTCGGCTAGGTCGGAAAAAGAAGTCAGAAGTTTTCTTCATATAGTGTGTAACACAAAACTACATCAGGGATATTATAAGGACTTGGAATTATTTTCGGAGTTGGAAGTTCCAGCTACCGCTGAATACATCAAGCTTTTATATTTGATTGTTAACTTCCTCGGCATACTTGACAAAGTTCGATGACTTTAGTCTGGAGTGTTGACATTTCTGATGCTCCTTGCTTGAGGCTGACTTCTAACTCCAGTAGTAGGGGTAAGCAAGAGATTAACTGTTGCACAGAAAGCAGCCTAATTTCTTGCTGTAAGAAGTAGATCCGTTTGGGATTACCGATATCAGCAGCAATAGCGATCGCTTGTTGATTGCGCTCACCACTTTCTATCATAATCTTCACCCATACCCAGGTGCGAAATTGTCCAATTAGTGTGGCAACTATCCGTAATCCCGGTTCGGCAGCATTGATCAGATCCGCCAACGTTGTCAAAGCTTTAGCTGTATCTCCTGTTCTGATTGCTGCTGCTAATTGTAAGCTATTTTGAGTAGTATTTCTTACTAACTTCGTCACGGTATCTACATCTAAAGGCTTGTTGCTACCTTGGGCATATAACCGCAATTTCTCTATTTCATTGTAGAGTAACCGTGTATCATTTCCTACAGATTCTGCCAACAGCTGGGCAGTATTGGCAGTCAGTTTCACGCCCACAGTCTGGGCTGCTTGATTAACAGATTGCACCAGCAATTCTGTTTTCCAAGGGGGAATGAGGGGAAATTCTCGGAATTCGGTAGCAAATTGTTTTAACAATTTCGTGGATTTAAGGCGTTCATCTGGCTTGTTGCGGCTGGTGAGCAATAAAAATGAGTTTTCGGGAATGACTGATAGCGATCGCACCAATTCTGCTAACACATTGTCTGGACAGTGTTGGCACAGAGTAGTATTTATCAGCCATACCAAGCGCCCACCAGCGCCAAAAGTGGGTGTCATCACCTGATTTAACCCCTGGATAGCAGCATCAGCTTGATCTGGGGGAAATGAAGTGTAATTAAAACTGATCCATTGGGGATCGAGGACGCGATCGCGCAGCATAGCGATCGCCTTTTCTATGGCAAAATCATCTTCACCCCAGTAAACATAGATTGGCATAGATAAACCTCATTGGGCATTGAGCAAAACAGTTCCGAATTCTGAGTAAATAAGTGAAATTCCCTACTTCTTTACTCAGCACTCCCCACTCCCCACTCTCTCAACTATCACACCCAGAAACTAAATACTTTTGAAATCATTCTGTCAATCAAGGTAATTTTCCCTAAAATCTATCAAGTGAGAGCGTGAGGCTATGAAGATTGGACGACAACTATCAAACTTACTTAAATCGGTTAGCACGACTGACGCTGCCAGAAGCTTACAGATCCCAAGTCCAGCATATTCAGGAATCTTCTAAATTCCAGCCACATTCTGGGTTGAGACAAGCAGCGTCCTTTCCTGGCTATACGCTAACTACCCCGCCGGCAGAAGAAGAATCACAAAACTCTGCTTTCTATGCCAAATTACAGACTTACCAACAGGAACTTTTACAGTTGCCTGTAAACCCTAATTTGATTGTACCTGTACCTCCTGCTAGCTTCCATCTGACTTTAGCGGATTTAATTTGGGACAGTGCTTACCTTGACGCCTACGAAAAAAATCCCAATTTTGACGAGGAGTTACACTCTTGTTTAACCGAAATATTTCAGCAATATCAACAATTGATGACAAACAGGAGTCATCTAATTCAATGGCAAATGCTGGGACTGATACTGATGCCAAGAGCTGTAGCTGTTTGTTTAGTACCTCAAGATGAACGCTGCTACGAGGAAATTATTAAATTTCGCCGAACAATTTATCAAAATCCCAAGTTAATTGCTTTGGGTATTGAGCAGCATTATCACTTCACAGCCCATATTACATTAGCTTATTTTGGGGAGGTTTCATCTGACTTAGACCGCACAAGTTTCAGTACAATGCTTTCTGAATTGAATGAAGAATGGCTGTTGAATTTGCCAGAATTTTTGATTGATCGCGTCGAATTGCGGAAGTTTGACAATATGACACGCTATTATCGTGAACCAGACTGGCCAATTTTAAATTTTTGACCTGATTCGCGGATCATCTTCACAATAAACGTAAGAATGTAAGAATTCAGCATTCAGGAGTCAGGATTTATCAGGAGTTTAGTATGATCGGTATATTCATTCATCAAATATTCTCCTGATTCTTTAACTATTCGGACTCCTGAATTCTAACTTCTGAATTATTTAACATTAAGTAAGTAGGCAAGAATAAATCAAATTATGTTACCCAATGTAAAATTAATTAAATTGGCTTGTATTAAGCGGTTCTAGTCCCTAGTTAATTGAGATGGTAGCTGGATTTATGCCATGCTGTACTAGTTTTTTTATATCAAAATTCTGGTTGTTTATAAACGAGGTAAACAGCTTCTAAAAATACATCAGGTGTAACAGCTTCTGGTAGCTTTTCTAAATTAATAATAGTTTGAACTTGCTCGGCTAACTTTAGAGATAGTGAAGCTCTTGCCTTTAATGACATTGCACCACGTCGCTGTAAATACTCACGAATAACAGCAAAATCATCGGGTAACAATTGCGATAAATCGGCAATTTCTACTAACTGCTGATTGAGTACCTTTGCCTGTTCTGAAATTGTCAATGTCGCAGATGCAGTAGGTGTTTGTGCTTGAATCACAATTGTGCCAGCTGCTAAATCACCCAAACGCTTTTCGCGACGGCCCAACATAATTAAAAAAGCGCCTATAAATAAAGTCTCATCAAAGGGTCGGAGTAAAGCACGTAGCGTTGCTTGTTGTAGCCCGATGAGTCTACCGTCATCTCGAACCACGCGAATTTTAGCAAACCGTTTACCAGGGGTTTGCCCAAACCATAAGGTTTCAAAAAATACAAAATAGCTGATATAAATTGCAAAGGCGATAATGAAGAAGATTGCTAATAACCAAACTCCTAAATTTTTGCCATTAGTAAAAAAGTCTTCAACAAAATTTAATAGTTGCGTCGATAAGACGCTCCAAGCAAGGACAAACAGAAGCAAGGTTACAATCAAGATTGTATAATCAATCAGCAGTGCTAAAGCTCGATTGCCGATTCCCGCTAAGGTGAATTCCAACTCTACACTTTCTGGAGTCTGGAATGTGATGCGATTAAAAAAGCGCATATTTTAACTAATTGAAAATTAATAGAGTTGAATTAACGTATTGAGTTAACGAAAATCTTGTAAGGGAGGTTCTCGTAACTGCAAACCTAAACCCTCACGCCGAGTCCGCAAGTCCAAGTATAAAACAGCTTTTAGTGCTTGCCAGAATGGCATTACTAAAACTCCACCTATTAAGCTGCCGATCAAAGAAATAACATACACAATCCAGTAAATAATAGTACCTTGCTCAAGCTTTATGAGGAATAAACTAGGTATATAGTTTAATACAAACATTAACGGTAGTGTAACTAAAAAAGCAACTAAAACAATGCCCTGAATGCGAAGTACCGAGGCTTTAGTTAACTCCCAACTTCTAGCAACACTTTCGCTACCATTAATATTTTCCTCAACTGCTAGTGGTACTTCAGCTACTACCCAACGAGAGTAGAACCAGGTTAGTCCCAACACCACAATTACTGTAAAAATTATTGCCAATGTAGTTACGACTATAACGCCTGTACTAGCACCAAATATCCTTCCTAATACTACTCCCAGCAAGCCAGCCAAGATACCAGCTGCGATCGCTAGTCCAAAATAAATTAAAAGTATTGATATTCCTACCTGAAAACCAACTCTTAAAAATGACCACAGACGCTGATTAACATGGCTGCTGGCAGCTTGGACACTTTCAGGTTGGTAAATCAATTCTCCAAAAGCCAAGCGTGAAATTAGTCCAGAAATAGCTGCATATTTTGCCCAGCCATAGATCGGAACTATAATCCACAAGTGAGCAATTAAAGCCAGTTTCAGATAAGTCTTCAGATGAGAACGATACAATCGCACCGCAGCACTGACAACATTTCCTACACTCAGTGGTTGTATCTGACCGGGAGATCCAAAATTTTCAGACATAATGGCAACTTTCCCTTGAAAGTACGGAGATGAATTTGAGGATATTTTAAGCTAAGTTAAACTCAGTGTTCCCAAAATTCATGAATATTCAACGTTGGATTGCGCGACGAGAACCGAATTGGCAGCGTTTGGATGCCCTATTAAAGCAGATAGAAAAAAAAGGGCTAAAGTCCCTACAAGCAGCAGAAATTAGAGAGTTAGCGAGTTTATATCGTTCAGTAGCAGCAGATTTAGCTCGTGCCCGTACCCAGCAAATCAGCAATACTTTGATACAAAGTTTACAATCTTTAACAACTCGTGCCTATACGCAGATTTACCAAGGTTCGCGGCGACAGGAATGGCAGGCAATCTTAGAATTTTACTATTGGGGATTACCATCTGTAGTCCAGAAAACATTTGCATATATTGCTACTGCAACGGCGCTGTTTCTACTGGGGGCAGTAGTAGCTTGGTGGTATTCCTGGCAAAATCCTAGCTTTATGTCGTTGATAGTACCTGAAAGTTTGATTACCAAGGTGCGAGATGAGCATAAATTGTGGATGGGGTCAATTGTTGGCGTTGAACCTCTGGCATCCAGCGGTATCATGATCAATAATCTGTCGGTATCTTTTGGTGCTACTGCTGGTGGGATCACGGCTGGAGCATATACAGCCTACTTGATGGTCTTTAATGGCTTATTGATTGGTGCTGTTGGTACTTTGGTGGGTCAAAATAATCTGGCTTATCCTTTTTGGGCGTTTGTGTTTCCGCATGGTTCTTTGGAATTACCCGCCATCTTTTTTGCTGGGGGTGCAGGATTTTTATTAGCAAGAGCAATTTTATTTCCTGGTAAATATCGCCGTGGTGATGCACTGAAATTCTATGGTTTTCAAGCAGTGCAGCTAATATTTGGGATTGTACCAATGTTAGTTATTGCTGGTGCGATCGAAGGCTTTTTTTCACCTAATCCCAGCGTACCTGAGCCGATTAAATATTTTACAGGAATAGGATTATTTATACTTTTGGTGCTGTATTGTAGCCGCAAGCAAACATGAAATAACTTAAATAGCGGCGGATTGGTGAATTTAAAAAATATTTTAGAATAAGGTAAATACTTTTAAGTTAAGACTTCACAAGTTAGGATTTAACTATGTAAAACAATTATCATAAGTTGGAGCTAGGATAATCATGGTACAAACACCAAATAAAATATTGACTTTAGAAGAGTTTCTCGCACTACCAGAAACTAAACCGTATTGCGAGTACATCGACGGTAAAATAATTCCAAAACCTCTGCCTCAAGGTAAACATAGCACTATTCAAGGAGAACTCTGTCCCACAATCAATTCTGTTGTCAAAGTACAAAAAATGGGTTGGGCTTTTGCAGAATTACGTTGCACTTTTGCAGGACGTTCTATAGTTCCCGATGTCGCTGTATTCTCTTGGGAAAGGCTTCTTGTAGACGAAAATGGTGATATTGCCAATACATTTGTCGCAGCACCCGACTGGATAATCGAAATTCTCTCTCCTGAACAAAGCCATACAAAAGTTACAAAAAAAATTTTACATGCTCTCAATCACGGGACTCAAATGGGTTGGTTAATTGACCCTGATGAGCGATTCATTGCTGTTTATCCTGCGGGACAACAACCTTTACCTTTTGAGGAAATTGAGTCTGTTTTGCCAGTACCAGAGTTCTGTCAGGGGTTACAGTTGACGGTAGGTGATATTTTTGGGTGGTTAAAGGTGATTGTGTAACAAATATTTCGTTCAAGCCAACCTACCATTCTTGCACTGAAAATATGCCAAAACGCATCATCACCGAACTATCAGATGAACAAGAAGCAATGCTTCCTATCTATAGAGACAAGTGGCGATCAATACAAATATCAACTGAATCAATTGAGCAAGAAAAAGTCACAGCAATAATCAAAGCTGCTTATGCGGTGAGTGATTATCCTGAGCCTGAGATATTATTCTATAGCAGTCCTATGACGGCAATTGAGAAGATTCTTACTATTGAGAACTTTAAGGCGTATTTAGGGCGCAATATCCACATCAAATTCTTTAAAAGAGTAGTAGATCACCTTCTACATGGAATAAGGCAACAACTTGACGAGCATCTCTTTATCAGGTTGCGGAACCAAGTTCAACACCCTGAATTTCCGTACTACTCAACTGAGAGTTATCCACTAGTTTCATACTTTCCGTATACAGGAAGATGTCTTGAACATCAACTAATTGCTGATCTCGACAAGCTTGAACTTGAATTTAGTGAGATTTCATACTTTACAGACCACCTGAATAGACCAGCAGGATGGGCAATTTGGGGTTGTATGTTAGATTTTTGTATCTCAGTTCTTAATATTCAACACGACAAGAAAAAATGGAATGCACTTCAAGAGTTGATGCAACATTGTGGTTTTATATTCCAATTTGAAAAGGTTTGTATAGTCTGCGATCGCCCTTGTAAGTTGTCTTTTGACGAATAAAATATGCTCCATGCTGAAGGGGAATCTGCCCTTCAATTTACTGATGGCTATAGTGTTTATGCTTGCCACGGAAGACATCCTTATGAAGAAAATCGAGAGCGATGTTATGAGGAGCAAGTGCCTGATTCTATGTAGATGCACAGCCTAACAACGAATGATTTAGAATTGCTACTCAACTCCAGTGACTCACCGCTCAACACATATTTTTATCTCTTTTCTACTGAAATGATAATTTTAAAATTGCGTATTTTATTAATTTTTAATTATTAAAAACAAACTTAAATTTTTCATCATCATATTTTTAGTAATCTAATCTAATTAATCAAATATAGATAAGTAACAAATTGTTTTAAAGTAAATTTTAAACATAGATTAATTTTTTGTTTATCAGTTATTAAATAAAATTTAACCATAAAAAATGTAGCCTAATTTAAGGCTGGAATTACAGCAGGAAAATATTCCTTTAATCAGAGGTAATATGATTTTTTCGACCACCATCTTGAATCGTGTCGTTGCTACTTCAGTGGTGACAACTTCTGTTGCGCTCAGTCCATTTTTTGGTGTGATCGCACAAGCTGAAACTCTGAATGGTGCAGGAGCAACTTTTCCGGCTCCGCTTTACGAACGCTATGCTCGTGAAGTTAAGAAGAAATATCCAGACTTGAAAATTAACTACCAAGCAATTGGTAGTGGTGGTGGTATTCGTCAAGTCACTGCTGGAACTGTTGACTTTGGTGGTAGTGATGCTGCAATGAAAGATGATGAAATCGCTAAAGTCAAGAACGGTGTAATCTTAGTACCCACAGCAGGCGGTGCCGTTTCTGTGGTTTACAATCTTCCAGGCGTTAATGATCTTAAATTGTCCCGCAGTACATTACCAGCAATTTTCTCAGGTCAAATTACCAAATGGAATGACGCAAAAATTAAAGCTGATAATCCGGGTGTCAATCTACCAAATCAATCAATTAAATTTGTTGTTCGCGCCGATGGTAGCGGTACAACTTTCATTTTTACTAACCACTTAAGTGCTACCAGCGGTTATTTTAAAGGCAGAGTTGGAACTAACACTGCTCCAAAATGGAATCTGCCAAATGTCCTCAAAGGCAAAGGCAACCCAGGCGTAGCCGCCTTAGTATCTCGTACTCCTGGTTCTATCGGTTATGTTGAATATGCATACGCGATCAAAAACAATTTGAAATCAGCATTGGTACAAAATAAGAGAGGAGAATTTGTTGCTCCTTCTTTAGAATCTGCGAATGCAGCTTTGTCAACTGTCACTTTCCCAAACAACTACCGCGTTTTTGTAGGAGATCCAGGACAAGGTTATCCTATCGTAGGTCTTACCTGGATTATGGTTTACAAACAGTATGCTAATGCTTCTAAAGCTGATGCTATTAAGAAATTGATTAATTGGGTATTGAAAGACGGTCAACAATATAACGATGACCTCAACTACACCAAGATTCCATCTGATGTGGCAAATCGTGTACTTCAGACAGTGAATAGCTCTGTCAAACCTTAATTCGCAATCTTATTACTTTCCTCTCCTAGAGCATCGATTCGTAATCCTAGAAGAACTTCTCCCCCAACCCTACAAGAGTTGGAGGCTGGGGGGTTAGGTTTTTGATTACTGAATCGATGGTCTAGTAAGGTGAGTTGACAACTCACCTACTAATAAGAAAAAAATCTATTTTATTGATTTGTAATGGCAAATTCATCGGAACCAGCCGACAGCAATTCATCAGATAATTTAAATCTAAGCGATGAAAATTTCAATCTAACAGCTATCAGCGGCACAAATCTCTGGTTTGACCAAAGTTTTACACGGTTAGTATACTTTTTTGCCGTGATTACCGTTGCAGTGCTATTTTTGATGAGTTGGGTAATTTTACACGAAGCTTTACCAGCCATTAAGCAGTTTGGACTGGGGTTTTTGTGGGACCAAAATTGGGATACAGGTAATCAGATTTTTGGTGCATTACCCTATATTTATGGAACTTTGATAAGTAGTGCGATCGCTATTTTATTCGCTGTCCCAGTAGGAATAGCAGTAGCCTTAGTCACGAGGGAAAATTTCTTAGCTTCATCGCTACGAACAACTTTAGCATTTGTTGTTGAATTAATTGCAGCAATTCCCAGTGTCATTATTGGTTTGTGGGCGATTTTTGTCTTTATTCCAGTTCTAGAACCTCTACAAAAGTGGCTAGCCAGTACTTTTAAATGGATACCACTGTTTAATACAGAAGACCCTTCTGGGACTAATATGTTGACTGCTGGAATTATTCTAGCCATCATGATTTTGCCTACAATGGCAGCAATTACTCGTGATGTTTTAATGGCTATCCCTAAAGAATTACGTAGTGCATCTATGGCTTTGGGTAGCACCCGTTGGGAAACAATTTTTCGGCTCTTGCTACCAGCAGGATTTTCTGGAATCGTGAGTGCAGCAATGCTCGCCTTAGGACGCGCTCTGGGTGAAACAATGGCTGTCACTATGGTGATTGGTAACTCTGCTCAAATCAGTGCTTCTTTACTCGATCCAGCTTATACAATTCCCTCTGTATTAGCTAATGAATTTGCCGAAGCTGAACCGGGATTGCATATAGGCGCTTTAAGCTATTTGGGATTGATTTTATTTGGGTTGACTCTAGCTGTAAATGTTGGCGCTGTACTCTTGGTAAAATGGTTTATGAGGAAAAATATATAACACTATTTCAGTTTAAGTTTGCCACAAATACTTCAGTATAGTAAGACGTTTATCAATCAAAATTTGTAAACAATATGAGTGGTTACATCCAGTCAGAAACTGATGAATCCCTGGCGACAGAATTATGCAGTCCTCTGCCAACAGAACGAGTAATATTTACTTATGCAATGAATGCGATCGCCTTTGGTTTGACAGGTCTAGCACTCATTCCTTTAATATCAATTTTGTGGGAAATTCTTGTCCGGGGAATATCTGGACTTAAATCAGATATGTTTGTCAAAGCAGTGATTGACAATGGTTTTGGAAATGCCATCCTGGGAACCATAATCATGGTGGTAATTGGTTCACTTTTAAGCATCCCCACAGGGATAATGACAGGAATTTTTTTGGCGGAATTTAGTGAAACCAATCCAATTGCTGGTATTGTTCGTTTTATCACCAGGATTCTTACAGGCGTACCTTCAATTGTTATAGGCGTATTCGCTTACGGTGTGATAGTTTTGCTAACTAAAGGATTTAGTGCGATCGCAGGTGGTTTTGCTTTAGCCGTGATTATGCTACCTGTGATTATACTGACAACAGAAGAATCTTTAAAACTGATTCCCACATCTGGACGCCTCGCCTCTGCTGCTTTAGGCGGAACTCGTTTCCAAACTACCTTTCGCATCGTTGTTACTGCTGCAATTCCCGGAATTACTACAGGCATTTTATTAGCTGTAGCTCGTGCTGCTGGTGAAACAGCACCTTTAATTTTTACTGCTTTATTTAGTCTAGATTGGTCAGAAGGATTGTTAAGTCCAACAGCTTCCTTACCAGTATTAATTTTTAACCTCTACAACGATCCAGACCCACAAAAAAGCCAATTAGTATGGACTACTTCTATAGTTCTACTCGGCTTAATTTTATGTGTCAGTATTCTCTCTCGCTTAGTTATTAGCCAAAGAAGAATAAAGTAAAAATAAATTTTGGTTTTGTTTTGCAGCTTGGGCAAGTATGAATAACCTAATTCCAGCTATCAAAGTTAAAAATATCAGCTTTTACTATGGCACAACAAAAGCAATTGAAAAGGTGTCAATAGATATTTATCAAAATCAAGTAACAGCAATTATTGGTCCTAGTGGTTGTGGTAAATCTACCTTCATCAAAATTCTTAATCGCATTAGTGAATTAGAAGGGCCTGTGAAAGTTGAAGGGGATGTAGAATTTTTTGGTCAAAATATTTATGCTCCTCGTGTCAACATCAATCGGTTACGCCGCCAAATTGGTATGGTGTTCCAAAAACCGAATCCTTTTCCTATAAGTATTTACGAAAATGTTGCCTACGGTATGAGAATAGCAGGCAGGTATTCAAAATTAAAATTAGATGAAATCGTCGAATCTGCACTTCACAGCGCTGCTCTTTGGGATGAAGTGAAAGATAAGCTGGATAAATCAGCTTTATGGCTTTCTGGTGGTCAACAACAAAGATTATGTATTGCCCGTGCTTTAGCAGTCAAGCCAAAAGTTCTGCTGATGGATGAGCCTTGCTCGGCTCTTGACCCCATCGCTACCATGAAAGTTGAGGAACTGCTCCATAGTTTGCAGTCTGAGTTGACAATTGCGATCGTTACCCACAATATGCAGCAAGCCGCTCGCGTTTCTGATTTTACGGCTTTTTTTAGCACCGATGAAAGTCGCATTGGTCAAATGATTGAATTTGGTGCTACAGAGCAAATCTTTAACAACCCACTAGACCCCCGCACCCGCGATTACATTTCAGGGCGTTTCGGTTAAGATATGTCCTAGCGTGACTCAATGATTTTTGTCAAACTATCTGATATCAGAGGCTACTCATTAAAGTGTAGTTTTAAAGTGTGGTTTTTAAAATCATTCATATTTGGTCTTTCCTGTCAATGCGTAAGTCCTACTAAAATTATTTATTCAGAGTAACCACCTAAAGAGTAGGAACGCGCAAAATACAGGCATGGGGTCAATCTAAAATCTAAAATCCAAAATTGTTTGACTACCCATGAAGGGTATATGATATTAATATTTTTATTTCTACATAGCTATTTTAAGTCGAACCAACCCGAATCCTTTTTATAGGAAAGGATAGTATATAGGTCAAGGTGCGAAAGGTAGGTATAAAAAGTCTGTAAAAGAGAAATTTTAGGATACAGTTTTAATACAAATACTAACAGTTTATCTGCTGTATAGCTACGTAATTTCCATGAACATCTCCTTTTGGGAGTAACATAGTGAAACAGCGGCGCTGATTTCTACTGCTTTGCTTCGTCAAGTTTTGTTTCACACGTTTTAGGAATATGAGTAAACTAATTCCAGCCATTAGAGTCAAAAACTTCAGCTTATATTACGACACTCAAAAGATAGTTGGAGGCGTGTCAATGGATATTTACCAAAACCAAGTCACGGCAATTATTGGTTCTAGTGGTTGTGGTAAATCTACTTTTCTTAAATCGTTAAATCGCATGAGTGAATTAGAAGGAGAAGTGAGGGTTGAAGGAAAAGTAGAATTTTTTGGACAGAGTATTTATGAGCGTCGTGTCAACATCAATCGCTTACGTCGCCAAGTTAGTATGATTTTTCCCAAGCCAAATCTTTTTCCCATGAGCGTTTACGATAATGTCGCCTATGGGGTGAAATTAATTGGATGGCATCCGAAAGTAGAATTAGATGGGATTGTTGAATCTGCCATCAAGGCTGCTGAACTTTGGGATGAGGTAAAAAATAAACTGCACAAATCTGCTTTAGAGCTTTCTGGCGGTCAACAACAAAGATTATGTATTGCCCGTGCTTTAGCAGTCAAACCGAACGTTCTGTTGATGGATGAACCTTGTTCAGGTCTTGATCCTGTTGGTAGCATGAAAATTGAGCATCTGATCCATAACTTGCGCTCTGAGTTGACAATTGTGATTGTTACTCACAATATGCAGCAAGTTCCTCGCCTATCTGATTTTACGGCTTTCTTTTGTAGTAATGAAAATCGCATTACTCAAATGGTTGAATTTGGTACTACAAATAAAATCTTTACTAACCCTGTGGATTCTCGCACCCGCGACTACGTTTTCCCCCGCATCAATTGAAGTGTTTCTTAAATTTTAGCTATTTAGAGGGCTACGACATAATGCAAGCGTAAATTAAGGTTGAATTTAATTTCTGCTTGCTTTGAGTTTATCTTGTGTTGGGCAATATAAACTGAAGTTTACAGTATTTTTTGATACTATATACTTAAAAACAGTATTTGCTTTAGACTACCTGAATCAAAAGATGAAATGTCCCCGGTGCGAATCTACTTTATATCGTAAAAATGGTCGTAGGAATGACAAGCAGAATTACCTCTGCAAAAATTGCGGTAAACAATTTCTTGAGCCTGCATTCCCTCGTTCCCTGGAAAGTGACTTGCTTGCTAACAGCAACGGGCATCCTAAAATATCTATACCTGAAACTAGAGAACTTTCTTTAGTAAAAAACCTATTAGAAGAAAAAGTTACAGAGAAAAGCCTTAGCTCTTTTAGTTTTACATTAGCTGAAGAACTGCTGCAAACTATATTATCGCCTGATTGGCTAGAATCTGCTGTATTCAGTCAATTGATCCAAAAATTTCAACAAAAAACTGAAATTCAACATCAATTATAAACAGGAATCTCCCTTCTACTTTTGGATGCGGAAAACTTAAAATTAGATATTAATTCACAATTATTTTTAGCCAGTATTTGTAAATATCCTCTCCAAGCTAAAATCGCATTTGCTAACTGGAGAAATCAAAGTATTGGTAAACAAGATATTGAACTATATAACCGTGGCTATCAACTTGTCCATGTGCCTGAGGGTAAGGACAGTGCTGATGCAAAAATGATCGCACTTGGTGCTTGTATTTTACGCTCTTATCCAACAGCTAAAGAAATCTTGGTCTGTTCTAGCGATGGAATTTTGATCCACCTCTGTAACGAACTCCAAAATCAAGGATTAATTGTCTATTGGGTACGTAGACAAGGACAAAATTTGCATATAGAAAACCGGAATACCGGCAAATTAACTCATTATTCCTTATCAATGGCAACAGAAGTTCCATCCTTTGAAAAAGTGGTTGAGCAAATTCAAGATTTAATTAAAAACGAACAAGATTCAATCAATGCTCGATTACACAGTTTAGCGGCTATTGCTAGTTTATTTCAAGAAAGATGCAATATCAATATCAACTATAATCAAAAGCAGCCACAAATTGAGGAAATAATTTCTCTTCCAGAAGAGTTATCTCCAAAATCTATTCAACAGGAAAAACAAGAAGATTTTGCTAAAATTTCTGATGGAAAAACATTAGATAAATTTCTCTTGAAAATAATTCAAGATATCCAAATAAATTCTCCTACAGCTAAATTATCTGTGTCCAAGCTAGGTACAGAGATACAGAAAATAACTGGAGAATCTCCTAATTCAATTATTAAAAAATTAAAGTTAGGTTCCAATTTTACCAAATATCTAGAATCATCTCCCACATTTACATTAAAGGCGAGTGGCAAGGAATATGAGGTAACGCCGCTACTCTGCAAGTAAATACTTTCTGAATGTCTACGTACAACCTGAGCTGTAATTCAGTATTATGTAAAAAGATGTAAATAAATGTAAATAATACGATGCAGGATAAAGTCGTTGTTATTGTCGGTGCTACTGGTGGTATTGGTTCAGCATTAACACACAAACTTGCGCCCACCGGAGTCCGGTTGATACTGGCTGCCAGAGATGCAGTTCGTTTAATAACACTGGCCGCTGATTTACCAGGGCAAGTTTTGACCGTTCCCACCGATATTACTGACCCCCAACAAGTAGACAGTTTGATAAAAAAGACCGTTGCTGAGTTTGGTCAAATCGATATTTTGGTGAATGCAGCTGGCGCTGGTATACTCAAGCCTTACAACAGCCTGGAACCTGCTGATTTAGACAAGATGCTAGATGTCAACTTAAAAGGCAGCTTTTACACCACTCAGGCGGCTGCTGAAGAGATGCAAAAGCGCAAGTCTGGTGACATCTGTAATTTAGTAGGAATTCTGGGCAAGCATTCGATGGCAATGGCAGCGGCTTATTCTGCTTCTAAGTTTGGTGTTGTCGGTTTCAGTAAATGCATGGCAGAGGAACTCAAGCGTTTTGGTATCAAGTTCACGCTATTCTACTTTGGTGGGGTAGATTCTCCTTTCTGGGATAACGTGAACTTAAAAGTAGACCGAAAAAAAATGCTTAGTCCTGAAACTGCTGCCAATGCAATTTTTTTTGCCCTTTCTGCCGAACCGCAAGCTGTGCCAATGGAAATTAACATTCAACCTGATAGTCATCTGTTCTTTTAGAGTGGGAGTACGTCTACATAATTCTTGCCTGGTAAAGACATGAAAATCTAGCAAAAAAGGCAAAATTTACAGACATATAAGCTGTTATGCTTGATTTTCAGTATTTATGAAAATTGATCACGTTCATTTCTATGTAGAAGACGCCAAAGTATGGCGGGATTGGTTTGTACACCATCTTGGTTTTCAAGCAGTAGCCAAGAGCCTCAGTTCGTTTCACACTTGTACAGAAGTGGTGAAAAGTGGTTCTGTCTGCTTTTTTCTATCTTCACCACTGTTACCCACAAGTCCAGTAGCTGAGTTTTTACTTCAATATCCACCTGGTGTGGCAGATGTTGCTTTTGCTGTCGAAGATGTTGAAAGCGCGATCGCACTAGCTCAAATGCACGGTGCTACAATCTTACAACCCATCCAGGAACGTCAGGTAGGTACGGCATTCATCAAGTGTGGCAAAATTGCCGCCTGGGGTGGACTGACTCATACGTTGATCGAAAGGCGCTGTCCAGAAGTAGGAATAGACGACACAAAGAAAGAACTCTCGGTGTTCCCGTGTCCCTGTGTCCCCGTGTCCTCTTCAATTACCGCCATAGACCACATAGTGTTAAACGTGGCAGTTGGTGAATTGGAACGTGCCGTCGCTTGGTACGAAAACATTTTAGATTTTCAACCCCAGCAGGCATTTAAAATTAAAACCGATCGCTCTGGTTTACATAGCCAGGTGATGGTTTCGCGCAACGCTCTAGTCCAATTGCCAATTAATGAACCAGCTTCCAGTAATTCCCAAATTCAGGAGTTTCTCGATGTTAACCGGGGGCCAGGAATTCAACATATTGCCTTGCGGACGATTAATCTTGTGAGCGCGATCGCTAAATTTCGTGCTAGTGGTTTATCCTTACTCTCAGTTCCCCAAAGCTACTACTCCCAGCTAAAACAGCGTCCAGGACTCACCCTATCACCTCTAGAACTGGAAGCGATCGCTCAACAGGAAATTCTGGTGGACTGGCAAGAATATCTTCCCGTAGAGGCACAACAAACCGCGCCTTTACTACTGCAAATTTTCACCCAGCCCATTTTTGAACAGCCGACATTTTTCTTTGAGTTTATTGAGCGCCGTTTGCAAGCTAAAGGTTTTGGTGAAGGTAACTTTCGCGCCTTATTTGAAGCTATTGAAAGCGAACAAATCAAACGCGGTACCCTGCAATGATGCCTGAGTACAAAATACCAATTGAAATTCAGCCAGACTCCAAACAAGTTGATTTTGTAGACAAGCAACTTCAGGATTTCAATGTAGGCAAGATTGGAGATTAGCAATATACGCCACTGTTTCTATTACTTCATGAGTGAGGCTGCCATATATGCCGTTATGACTCGTATTATGCTACGTCGTCTAGTCGTCTAAAGATTTACTTTATAAATGGTCTCTAATGATAAAGAATTTAAAGTTATTGGAGAGGAGACAAATATAATGGACAGACTTGATTTGCGGGCTGAAATTATCCCTGGAGTTTCCGCAGCAGGATTTAGCATTGGACAACATCTTTCATCAATACCTGATCTTAGTGAGCCTAATCTGGTTGTCAATCTCCAAGAAGAAAGAGAGAAGAGAGAAAAAGGATTGAAATCAATTAATATCAACGAAGCTTTATCTAAGTCGGATGGCTGGATCTGTCAGAAAATCTGCTCAGATTCTGAGAAGTTAGATGGACATAAAGTTTTCTATTATAAAGATAGGGTTGTATTACTGCATTTTAATTCGGATGATATTCTCTTCGTTATTTTTGTTTTTGAGGGCTACCAAGGAAAGTTTTTTGATAAATTTGAAATCGGCTCTAAGGTTTCGGATATAAACGAGTATTTTGAGCTTGAATATGATAGCGGAGATGAAATGCATTATCCTTCTGAATCATCTCATGTTAAAGGTATTGCCTTCTATGGTGCAGAAGAATCTTTAGAAGATAATGCTGAACAAAAAATCATAGGTTTTTGCGTACATAACTGGAGTTTACAGGTATAGATATGAGCGTAGGGTAAGCTGATGAAAGGAATTATCTGCTCGATCCGAGGGGTAATCGTCGATAGTTTCTTAAAAAGAGTTTACAAAAAACCTTAGCTAGACTTGATCCTCTCGAAAAATAGCCATATATCTGAGATAATTTTAATAAAAATTAACATTTTGCGCCGATGCTAAGACTTATTACTGACTTCGACGGCCCAATTATTGATGTTTCCGAACGGTACTACCGTGTTTATCAATTCTGTTTGGAGAAAACCCGTCGTCCAGACCAAGTAGTGCAAGAACTTCCGAAAGCGGAATTTTGGCAGTTAAAGCGATCGCGTGTTCCCGAAAAACAAATCGCCTTAAATTCAGGGTTAGATGAAGCCCAAGCACAAGAATTTGCCCAGTTGCGGCGGCAAACTGTGCATACAGAACCTTACTTTCATTATGATACTCTCGCGCCTGGTGCTGTGGATGCACTGTTAAAAATTCAACAAGCTGGAATTGATTTGGCAGTTATGACCATGCGCCGATTTCGAGAACTAGATTATGCCTTTCAAAAACACGATTTAGGCAGATTTTTCCCGGAAAATCGTTGTTATTGCCTGAGTAACGACTACGTAAAAACTCGTGATATTGAAGATAAGCCTTTGTTAATGGCTAGGGCTTTAGAAGAACTGCCCCCCGCCACTGATATCTGGATGGTGGGAGATACCGAAGCCGACATCACCGCTGCTAAAAATTATGGTATTAAGGTGATGGCTGTAGAATCTGGCATCCGCGATCGCACCCAATTGGAACTTTACCACCCCGACTTAATCGTTAAGGATTTCAGCGCTGCTGTAGATTTAGTCCTAAAACCTAAACACCTTGTCTAGAAAGGCTGTGTAGCTGCAACAGATTGAATTAATCGGCATTCGTTTATTGTCTTTCTTTTTGCATCAATCTCAATTATGCCAATTACTCCCCAGGAAATAAATTCCCTCTCTTATAGCTAAATAGTCTTTTTGGGTTTCAACTTCCGGGTTTTCAGCCAACATTCTTAAAACTTAATCAACGTGAGTTTAACAAACTTCTCCCTGCCTTGAACTTTAGTTCAAGTCTGTCGCTCTGGGAGTCGGAGAGGGATAGGTTTTGCGTAGTAAAACCTCTTAGAGGTCTTTTGATTCGACTGATGTGACCAGTCAAACTCACGTTAATCAGCATTCAGGTTGCCAATTAAAGTAGGAGTCAGCATACCTATTCTGACTCCTGACTTTCTTATTTAAGAAGAACACACATAAACCACGTCTTCTTTATAGAAATTTGCTTGCAGGTAGCGGTTTAGCGGAGAAAGCTACTAACCAACCACAACAATATAAACGTCACTACAGTAGAGAACTGATTTATTCCCAGACTGATAAATGAGATTTGTGGTAACAGCCAGCTAGCAACTAGTCCCCCAGCGATTAAGCCAATTATTAAACTGACCAGGGTGAACAAAACTGCTCGGCCAAATTTACCTTCCTTGCGATTGAGAAAGTAAATACTGGTGCCTACCCCAACCACCAATGCTAACTGCAAAACCTGATCGCCTCCCTCTGGGTAAAACACACTAATAGAACTCAAACCAAGAAACCAAGCTCCTGGTAAGAGTATATCCGCAGGCGTTGGCTGATCCAGCATCCGTTGCAGCCATGCAGGTGACTGCTGACGAGGGGTTGGACTTTCTTTAGGAGGCGATTGCACTCGCAACTCTGGAAACCGGATACGCTCAGGGACTTTGATTTTACCTTCCTGGCGCATCCGTAAGCGATCCATTAAAATCGCATCGTAAGCTGCTTCAATTACTTCTAAATGCTTGGCATCGCCATTATGCTGCTCGAATAGGCGATTACGAGCATCCTGAATTTCATCGAAGCTAGCCTCTTCTGATACCCCAAGTTTTTCGTAGGGATTTTGATCGCTCATGGGAGTTTGTTACTTCAGCCTCAGTCAGCGGCAGTCTTTTGTCGAAGAAAAAAACGGCTTTAGGTTTTGTTTTAATCGAAACTAAAGTCTTGACCTATTTTATGCCCTACCAGGATAGTAGCACGGGTTAGTTTGATTGACTTTGTAATTTCAACTATAGTTACTTTAACATATCGCTATAACTCCGTGTATACCCTCATGTCGTTGTCCAGTTCTGGCTCTAATCTAGAATTTGAACGGAGAGTACCTAAAACATATAGTTTTTATGAAAAAATCAACTTTACTGTTTCAGATTTGGCAACTTACTGTGCCCTAATAGAGTTTTTTTAATTATACTGAATAATCGCTTGTGGTATATATCCACAATATCGATTTAAAATTGAAACGTTTTAAGTTACCACCTAACTGGGATCAAGAAGGTGTCTTGGTGTCAAGAACTGTTGCGGCTAAAGTCAGAGCGCCTATATACTGTGGCTAACACAAGTTTCGCGTTCTTATTGCCCACAATCCTGATTAGAGTATTTATTTTTGAATGATCAGGATTATAATGCCGTAGCCATGTAGATTCTTAGTTAGTCCAAAAGTGGCAACTGCGTTTTTACGCAACCCTCTTGTTAATCTTACGTATATTTGTGCAAAGTAATGGTCATGGCTCCTGCCAAGATTCTTGTAGTTGACGACGACCCTGCGGTTCGGAATTTAATCCAACGCTTTTTGATTAAGCAGAACTATCAGGTAGAGGCTGCCGAAGATGGAAAGACAGCCTTATCTCTATTTGAGCAATTTAACCCGGATTTGGTAATTCTGGATGTTAATTTACCAGATGTAACTGGGTTTAACCTCTGCCAAGAGATGCAAAGTCGTAATGGTGTTTTTGTTCTGATGTTGACTAGCCGTGCTGACGAAGCTGACAAAATTCGCGGCTTTTCTAAAGGTGCTGACGACTATCTCACCAAGCCTTTTGGGCTAGGAGAGCTAGAAGTCAGAGTCGGAGCTATTTTGAGGCGTCAACGAGTGATAACTAATGCCGAGCAGAAACGCTTGGTATTTGAAAAACTGATGATTGATCCGGTGCGACGAGAGGTGGCACTTAATAACCAACCAGTACCCTTAACTGCTCTGGAATTTGACTTGTTGCATTTTTTAGCCAGTCATCCAGGTCGAGTTTGGCGGCGTGCAGAACTAATCCAAGAGGTGTGGGACTATGAATATGTCGGCGACCAGCGGGTTGTAGATGTCCATATCGGCCAAATTCGCAAAAAGATTGAAATTGATGCTAGTCAGCCAGCATTAATTCAAACTGTACGTGGTGTAGGGTATAAGTTTGAATCTCCTCCTCACTCCCAGCACTTGGAAGCCAAGTCCTGAGTTTATAGTCTAGAGTTTTTTAACTCTTGACTGTTGACTCTTGGGCGAGGAATTAGTGAATTATCTTTGACTTTAGTAAAAGACAAATTTAGACAATCAAAATAGGGAGATATTCCTCAAATACAGACCAGTCCGTTATTTGAGATATTTCTTTATCCGTTTAAGACAGTGGACAGGTGAGAGAGTCCACTGGAAAATATTTCTTTGCATTTGACCGTTTTGGTAGATATAACGGTGCTTAGGTTGGAGTTCGTAGAGGCGCATAGCTATGCGCCCGCGCCCCTACAAACGTGTTTGTATCCAAAAGAAAACCGTTAGATAATAAGTACTAACGGTTAGCTAATATACTCAAGTCTTGCCTCAATTCTAAATCTTGCGCTATTACCAATAAGTTTTAGCAATAGGAGAAACTATTGGAACCTTTTTAAGGATCAGAATCTACTGATCTTTTTTGTTGTAATATTGCCCCGATATGCTCGATCGCTATTGGGTCAAAATCCCATTGATGGCGCACGGTTTGCGTGCCTTTATTAGGGCATGAGCCAGAATAACGCCCTTTATACCAGTACCTATGGGGTGTCTAGTAGATTAGCGGTTGCGGGTGAATCGATGCTGGGCATTTCTACTGAGGAGTGGTGGAACAAAGTTTCCAGATAGACTCGGGCAGCACGGCGATCGCTATCTCCATTTTGGAGTAAAAACAATGACAACGCCGCCGTCAATACCCTGTTTTCATCCCAATCGGGATGGGTTTCTAAGTAGGTTTTTAAGGATTCGTGGAGTGTTTCGGGAATTTCTGTAAAGATGCTAACCGTTGCTTTCATGAGATTTTCCTCCTATGAGGATAATCAAGAGGGACAAGTTGCTTGCGGTGAAACGGCCTAAAGCTACCTCACACGCTCTTTCGCTAGCCCGACAATCTGCGCCTACATCTCAGGTAATATATTTTACACATTTGATACCAACGGTTGAACGGACTACAAAAGCAAGCCGAATCATTGTGCGCTAAGAGGGGGTGGGTTTGTCAATGCTGCGAAATGTTAAAAGCCATTGTATAAAAAATAAATGCGAACGGAATAATCAGCTTTAGAGTCTATTTTTTGTTACTTTACTTTACAAAAACTCAGTCCTTGAAGTTCCTTGCCACAGTTAATTAACAATCCCCAGCAAGACGGCAAGAAGCCCATTAGTTCGTAGAAGACCTGTGGAAAACTGCTAAAATCCCTGTGGAAACCCTGTGGAATGAGTCAGGAAAATTGCTGCAAATGATAAGAATTACCAAAATGTCACAAAACTATGACATTTAAGCTCATGAAATTAACTTCTCAATCTCAGCTATCATCGTGGCTGCCCTCGATACATCCCCAGATATGGATTTTCGCAATTGGTAGATTTTTCTCGGAAGTTGGCACTGGCTTTACCGTGTTTTACGCCCCAATCTTTTATGTCAATCAAGTTGGTTTATCTGCAACTAGTGTCGGGCTAGCCTTGGGTAGCGCCTCGATTTCCGGCATTGTCGGGCGGATTGTAGGTGGTTCTTTGGCTGATTCTGGAGAATGGGGACGCCGCCGCACTTTGTTGCTAGCGACGGCGATTTCAGCAATTGGTTCTTTAGTTTTAGCTGCAACCAGTAATTTTACTATTTTGGTAATTGGTAGCTTGATTAGCGGTTTAGGGATAGGTTTCTATTGGCCGGCGGCTGAAGCTGTTGTTGCTGACGCCAGCCAGATTGACAATCGCCGGGAAACTTTTGCGATCGCCCGACTAGCAGATAATCTTGGGTTAGCTATAGGAATTGTGCTTGCTGGGTTTTTAATCGCGATAATTGGCAGTTATCGCTGGCTATTTGTCATTGATGCCATCTCTTTTATGGTATTTTTTGGGGTTGTCTATGTGGGAATTAATCAAACAGAACAACAGCAGATGGGGGAATCTGAAAAGACACAATATTTTGCTTCTTGGATGACAGTATTAAGCGATCGCCGCTTCCTTGTCTACATAGCAGTTAATATATTCTTCACAATCTATATTTCTCAAATCCATAGCACCCTCCCGCTTTACTTCAAAAACTTTGTGATCAAAAGTACTACCGAAGGATTTGCTCAAACTACGATTAGCGTTCTATTTGCTTGGCATCTGGTGCTAGCGATCATTTGTCAATTGCCTGTTACCACTGCCTTAAAACGCTGTTCTCACACACTCGCACTTACTGTATCTGCTATTTTGTGGGCAATAGGTTTTGGCCTGATTTGGGTAAGCGGTACTGCCCCATCTCATAATCTGGTTTGGGTAGCATTGGCATTGGGAGTATTTGCTGTTGCGATTGTTTCTTATACCCCATCTGCTGCCTCTTTAGTCACTGAGTTAGCCCCTGAAAATCAACGCGGCGTTTATTTCTCTATCAACGCTGTCTGCTGGGGTGTTGGCTATTTTATTGGTCATCCTTTGGGTGGATGGGCATTAGATCAACCGCGAATTATTACTAATAGTTTCTGGCTAGGCTTTTCTTTGAGTGTGGCGATCGTCGTGGTAATTTTACAGTACCTGAATCGAATTTGGGCTGATTAAAAGCTTCATTCCACCCACGGTAAAATGACTTATTATTCCCTCTATTGACGACGTTCTTGGAGCTTGCGATACACAGATTTTAAATCAACTTGATGGTGAGCTAAGGCAACCAAAGTATGATACAGCAAATCAGCCACTTCACCTGCGATCGCATCTGCTTCATCATCCTTAAAGGCCATTACCACCTCAGCGGTTTCCTCACCGATCTTTTTCAAAATTTTGTTATCACCACCTGCTAATAACTTACAGGTATAAGAACTTTCAGTAGGATTGTCGCGGCGATCGCATATTATTTGAAACAATTGCGACAATGTATCTCCTGGTGGTGGGGCAATTTTCCCTTCTATTTGGTGAAAGCAACTGCGTTCTCCAGTATGGCAGGCAACATCTCCTAATTGCTCTACTCCTATGAGTACCGCATCACTATCACAGTCATAACGGATACTTTGGACTTTCTGAATATGTCCAGAAGTCGCCCCCTTGTGCCACAATTCTTGCCGGGAACGGCTCCAAAACCAAGTTTCTTCAGTTTCCAAAGTCTTTTTTAACGACTCCTGATTCATCCACGCCATCATCAGAACAGTACCATCCAAATAATCTTGGACAATTGCAGGTACTAGACCGCGTTCATCGTAGCGAATTTCCTCAGTAGGGATGGCGTAATGCAGCGATCGCGAATCGTTAGAAGACATACCAGCTAATTTGCTCTAATGAGAATAATTCATGGATTTACGATACCATTCTGAATAGGGCAGCTGGCATGTTTTTTTAAATTTAACTATCTTATCTAGCTTTCAACAAAAGCATTCCGTTCCATAGCAGACTGCATCTTTACAGCACTCAACGCGACTTTGTGAGCTTTTGAGGCTTCGCCATACCAATGGATCGCCGAGTTAAAAGCTGCTCGGTAAAGATCCTGGTATGCTTCAGATAATCGAGTTTGAACATCTAAAGGCAAATCTTTATTCGACTTGTATAACATATTATTATTTTTCTATTCAGCTAATTTTACAGGATAGAAATTCTAAGCAGTTTTTGACACTATCCTAAGATAGAGCTTTTTATTGCCCACTGTTAGGAGAGAACCTTGGTAAATACCACAATTAAAACAACAAAATCACAAGAAGTTTTTGCCGCTGCTCAAAACCTTATGCCAGGAGGAGTCAGTTCTCCAGTTCGTGCCTTTAAATCTGTAGGCGGACAACCCATTGTTTTTGAGCGTGTTAAAGGCGCATATGTTTGGGATGTAGATGGCAACCAATACATAGACTATGTAGGCACCTGGGGGCCAGCTATTTGCGGTCATGCTCATCCAGAAGTAATTGCCGCGTTGCATGAAGCTTTAGAAAAAGGCACAAGTTTCGGTGCTCCCTCAGTACTAGAAAATGTTTTGGCAGAAATGGTCATCAATGCCGTTCCTAGCATCGAAATGGTCAGATTTGTCAACTCTGGAACTGAAGCCTGTATGGGGGTTTTGCGGCTGATGCGGGCTTTCACCAACCGAGACAAAATCATCAAGTTTGAAGGCTGCTATCACGGACACGCCGATACGTTTCTAGTGAAGGCAGGTTCTGGGGTTGCCACACTTGGCTTGCCAGACTCACCAGGAGTTCCTAAATCGGCAACTAGCACCACTCTAACCGCGCCTTTCAATGACCTAGAAGCAGTTAAAGCCTTGTTTGAAGAAAACCGCGACGAGATTGCTGGTGTCATTCTTGAGCCAGTCGTCGGCAATGCTGGGTTTATTGCACCTGATGCTGGCTTCCTAGAAGGATTACGGGAACTGACTCACGAGCATGGAGCCTTATTGGTATTTGACGAGGTGATGACAGGCTTCCGCATTGCTTACGGTGGCGCTCAGGAAAAATTTGGCGTCACTCCCGATTTAACAACCTTGGGTAAGGTGATTGGTGGTGGTTTGCCAGTAGGAGCCTATGGTGGTCGCCGGGATATTATGTCAATGGTTGCGCCCGCCGGTCCTGTATATCAAGCTGGAACTCTTTCAGGTAATCCCCTGGCGATGACTGCTGGCATTAAGACTTTAGAACTGCTGCAAAAGCCTGGTACTTACGAGTATCTTGACCGGATTACTAAAAAGCTAGCAGATGGTTTACTGCAAATTGCCAAAGAAAATGGTCATGCGGCTTGCAGCGGTCAAATCAGCGCGATGTTCGGCTTATTTTTTACCTCTGGCCCAGTTCATAACTACGAAGATGCAAAAAAGTCTGATACAGCCAAATTCGGACGCTTTCATCGTGCTATGTTAGAGCATGGTGTTTACTTAGCACCCTCTCAGTTTGAAGCTGGGTTTACGTCTTTTGCTCACACCGAAGAGGATATTGATCAGACTTTAGCAGTAGCACGGGATGTAATGTCGAGCCTGTAAGC
Organism: uncultured Nostoc sp.; assembly: GCF_937863485.1. Taxonomy (GTDB): domain Bacteria; phylum Cyanobacteriota; class Cyanobacteriia; order Cyanobacteriales; family Nostocaceae; genus Nostoc. The sequence continues at coordinate 76,394 of NZ_CALMFY010000046.1, forward strand.
TGTTAAGGAATTTTAAAATAAAAGAGTATGCAGTGACCTCTTGTGGGATGGGCAAGATGCCCATCCCACAAAATGGATGATTATATTGGAAATCCCTTTTTTAAGCGAGTTGGACAAAAGTAAGTGGGGGAGATTCTGTGACTCACTCTAAAGCCTTATTTGCAGAACTTTCAGCAGTCAATGGTGTTCACTTATCTTGCGCCGTCGGGGATCAAATAAATTTTTTAACGAATCTGCCCTGTACCGTCATCACTCAAGTAAGGTCACATCTTTGTCATAATTTCGCAATGGCTTTGTCAATACGATATGCAATATTAAACCTACATAAGTATATTGATGTTAACAAGGCAGGATTAATTGCCTTTTACAGTTCTCGAAATTCCCCTCATACCCCATAGTTTACAAAAATTAACGCGCAAGAAGGCTCTCACTTTCATGGTGAGGGTTTTGCTTATAGATACTTAGATTATCCGTAGGGTAAGCCATTTTTTCTGAGTCAAGGTTGGAGCTAACTTTAAAAAATATACCAATTATGCTGTAGCTTGCATGGCAAGGCTTACCAGAGGATAAAAAACTGCCAGAAGTATTGTGAAAAAAAAGATGGTTCGACCCTTGAAGGAGCTATGAAGTGGAGGAAAATAAGTCATTTTTTAGTCTGCAAAAAATATTAATTACGTTGCTTGTCTTGAGTGCCAGTTTGAGTGCTAGCACGATGATGCTTATCAAGTCAAGCTCCTCTGAGGCTGAAAGTACAAAGAATACAAATGTAAACAATCTACCAGTCAAGGTTGGAACTCAGCAGCAGATTGAAGAACTAAAAGCCACGATGCTTAACAGTTGGCAGCAACTAGCACAAATAAAGGGTTTCTCCTATGCTGTGCCACTACGTTTTCAAGGAGCAATAGTTGAGTCGGCAAAACTCACTCCCGAACAAAAAGTAATTGCTCTCACCTTTGATGATGGGCCATGGCCTGAGAGTACCGCGCAAGTACTGGATATTCTCAAAAAAAATCAGATCAAAGGGACATTTTTCCTCATTGGGCAAAACGTGAAGAATTATCCAGGCTTAGTAAAGCGGGAGATTGCTGAAGGTCACGTAATTGGTAACCATACTTGGCATCATTGGTATCAATTCTTTAATCCCCAAGCAGCTGCCTATGAAATTAACCACACAGCAGACCTGATTTATCAAGTGACAGGGATTAAAACAAATTTGTTTCGACCACCAGGGGGAATCATGCATAATGGGGTAGCTGCTTACGCTAGAAATAGCAAATATGCCATCATTCTCTGGTCATCTGACTCTGTAGACTACTCGCGTCCTGCTGTACCAAAATTAATTAATAATGTATTCAGGAAGGCCAAACCAGGTGGGATTGTGCTGATGCATGATGGTGGTGGTAATCGCTCTAAAACTGTGCAAGCTTTACCAGAAATTATTGCAAACTTTCGGAAACAGGGCTATAGCTTTGTTACTATCCCTGAACTTTTAGAAATGCAAGATAAAGATCAAAGGCTGATTGCAAACAAAAAGTAATTGTTATTTCGATGGAAATCAGTGGCTCTATGAATCGCCACTTGGCAACAAAAAACAAGTTTAATTTTTCTGGCGATTTGTAGGTTTTTTGTCTAAACTCAACTAAGAATAAGGTCTACCACTCAGGGAAATTATGAATAAAATTCTCATGGGTTTGCTTTGCGGCTCTAGCTTTTTTGCATTGACGCTCCTAACTGTTAATCCAGCTTTTGCAAAAGAGCTTTCTCCTCAGGATTTAACCTCTCCTAAGTTGAACTCGGCCCAGACGCAGACAGTTAATACATCTGTAAGTAAAAAATCCCCCGAATTTCCATCAATCAAATCTACTCAATCACTCGAGGAGCTTGCTATACAGAAGTTTGGCTGTGACTGCCCTGGCTGTCAAGCTCGTGTAAGTCAGATGGTATTACAAGGTAGTTTCCCTCAGCCTCAATAAAACTGGTGTCTGAGATGACATTACGACAGATATTGATATTGAGAATTTTTATAGCGATTTATAATTTTTCGTCTAAGCTCAACTTAAAGATCAAGTCTACTACTGGTGTAAATCATGAATAAAATTGTCATGTTTTTGCTTTGCGGCTCTAGCTTTTTTGCATTGACGCTCCTAACTGTTAATCCAGCTTTTGCTAAGAAGCTTTCTCCTCAAGATTTAGCCAATCCTACCTTAACACCCACTGACACACAGACAGTTGCTGCACCTGTTTCACAAGAATATCCCCAATACCCATCAATACATGCTAATGAAAGAGTTAAACAGCTTGCCATGCAGATGTTTGGCTGTGCCTGCGCCAGCTGTCAAGCTAGGGCAAGTCAGATGATACTACAAGGTAGTCTACCTATACCTCAGTGATTTAGATTAGGGACTCAGCCAATTGTAGTCACTTGCTGCTTTGAGGTTTTAATTAGCTAAGAACCTAGCTGAACGATGAACTATTTCTGGTTTCGTTAAAATTCCTTGTGTGGGACTAAAAAACTTACCTTTGAAAGCCTTTTTTAAGGGAAAAGTAGAGGGGATCAAATCTTATCCGAACTATATTGCAGGAACTTATAGGCGGGGCTGACTTTTCATGGCATGGAGAAAAACCAACGATAAACCTAACCCCCTAAGCCTTTTCCCTACAAGCAGGGCTGTTTCATTCCCCAAAAGCTCTGATTTACAAGCGTCTAAGTCAAAAAAAATCAGGTGATTAAAAAATCTGATTGGACAATAAAATGGCGATGCCAACTATACAAGATGCTTCTCTACCACAGGCTACGCCAACGCCAACGCACTGAAATTTGCTTGTTGAGACGGTAATTTATCTTTTTGCTACTTCCCTAAATTTCTCGCCGATGCTGTTGACAAAATCCCTGCTTCTCTACAAGGTGAGAGGACAATACGCTTGGGTTAGCGTCAAAAACCATAAACCGCGTAGGTTGGGTTTCGTTCCTCAACCCAATCTACGATTCTCCTTAATCCAAGCGTATTGGGTGAGAGGAATGGAAGTGAGGTTTTCTATATCCTGTGAAAAGTTAGGTAGGCACGGTTACCAATTTAACTCACCTTTATTACAAAAAAAACCGTTCAAAATTAACATCTGAACGGAATTTTTACGTATTAATACTTGATGCCAGTCTAGTTCTGTTACTGGCTATACTTGTACTTAAAAATTACAAGTCAGGAGGCAAAATCACCTGATCAATTGCGTGGATTACACCGTTACTGCCTGTGATATCTGCCTGTGTCACTTTAGCATCATTGACAGTTACACCGGTAGCAGGATCAACCTTAACGTTGATTATGCCGCCTTCAAGGCTTTTAACTTCGCCAGACTTTAAATCAGTGGACAATATCTTACCAGGTACTACATGGTAAGTTAAAATCTTCATCAATACTTCTTTGTTACCTGGCTTTAACAATTCTTGCAAGGCATCTGGTGGCAACTTAGCAAAAGCTGCATCTGTGGGTGCAAAAATAGTTAAGTTATCTTTGCCTTGCAAAGCTCCAGTCAATCCTGCTGCTTTCAAAGCCTTGGTTAAGGTGGTAAAAGAAGCGTTTGACTCTGCCAACGCTAACAAGTTTTTGCCTTGATTGTCACTTGCCCCTGGACCTGGTGGAGTTGGAGTAGGTGTCTCAGTAGATGGTACTTGTGTTGGTGGTGTGGTAGGTTGAGATTCTGGGATAGTGCGCGGGGTACGGGGTGTAGGTTCACTAGGTGTAGCGTTACCACCACGGTTATAGGGAGGCTCGTTGAAAATACTTGGTCTGGGATTTGTTACACCACTTGTCTGCGCTACTTGTTTGCGTTTGGTATTGCCTTTTTCTGTTTCGGAAGCAGCCTCAGCAGGTGTGTATTGAGCGTTTACTTGAAGGCGTTGACCCTGGTTATATGGGGCTTCGTTGAAAATACTAGGGTTAGGATTTAGCGCCAATTTCGCATCAGATGGTAAAGTAATAAGAAGGCTGAAACTAGTGAATCCTGCTATACCTGTCAACGCGGTCAGCAATTTGCTGTAATTCGTCTTCATAAATTTTGTTTGTCTTTTTTGTCTATACATCACATAAAGATTTATAACATTTTGCTATGCACAAAATCTAACTTGAGAGGGAAGTAAGATTTTTCTCCAGGATAACTTGTGTTGATTAGGTTAAATATCTAACCTCGACTCACGCTTGACAACTACTAAATATACTTACCATATATTTCATGTAAATTGAGCAGATTTTCTGCATTACACCAAAAGGAGTTAAAAAGCCTTACTTGGTGTAGCGTAAACTCTAAGAACGTGGAAAAATATCATATTTACAAGTTATAAGTTATAACATCCTCTGAAAAATACTCTACTTAAAAGCAAATTTATATACAAAGTTGTACGCAAGTTAATAGTTGATTCAAAAATCCGGAATTCTTTATGGATAAGGCTATAATGTCGAAATTAATCATTAATTACTCAGCAAAAGTAGAGAAATTAAGTACCCAGTACAGCTTTGCTTAAATTCAGCTACCATGTCAATTAACAAGACTTAGAACAAAATCCCTTGTTAAAGCTAGGTAAGCTTCCGCCATAGCCATAGTGTACTAGATATTTTAACGTAGGCTAAAAGTGACGAAAATTAAAGTAACTGCTGAAGACTCATACCAATTCTTTGTGAGCTTGCACAGAATATCAAACTATAAAATCTTTGTAGAGCAAGAGTTATGAGTATGAATATCCAATACATCTTCACATGAAATTGGGATCACGACTGAGCGGTTAGGTTTATTTATGTATGCCGAATTAAATTATTTAATTATTTGATATTTTAATCATTTAGAAAATAATATTTTTTAAATCGATAATCTTGCCAAAAATCAGGTAAGTAGTAGTAAAAAATTAAATATACATATTAATTTCACTCGCAATCACATAAATAATTTTGCGTAACCACTTATAAGTTCAATCCTAATGTCAAGAAAAATTACTTTAACTAAAGATACAATTACAATTGTAAAGTTAAAAAGTTGACCAGTTACAAGGTATACAACATGCTTGAATTATACCAATGGGAACTCTCTCAATACTCAGAGAAAGTGCGCCTAATTCTAGATTTTAAAGGATTAGATTACCGCAAAATAGAGGTTACACCTGGAATTGGACAAGTAGAACTGTTCCGGCTGACTGGCCAGAAACAAGTCCCAGTATTAAAGGATCGTAATAAATATATTGCGGATTCTACGAAAATAGCTAAGTATTTAGACTTAGAGTATCCCGATCGCCCAATAATACCGCAAGATCCCAAAAAACGGGGTTTAACTTTATTAATAGAAGAATGGGCTGATGAGTCCATAGGTATCAAAGGTCGCAAAGCACTATTTGCTGCATTAAGTCAAGATCAAAATTTCCGCAAGTCTTTATTACCCACCTCAACACCAGATATATTTAAAAGTTTGGTTCAAGGAGTACCTAGTGACTTTTTGGCGCTGTTGGGTGTTGGGGTAGGTTATAGCCCAGATGTAATCCAGTCAGCGATCGCATCCTTAAAACAAGACTTAGAAGCGGTAACGTTATTATTGGCAGATAGTCCTTATTTAACAGGAGATGAGCCGACTTTAGCTGACTTGGCAGTAGCTAGCTTATCAATATTGCTCAAGTTCCCCTCTGGGCCCTATCTGGATTTACCAGCTTCTATTAGAGGTAAAGGATTGCCAATTTTTGCAGAGAATATAGATTATGAACCATTTTTCACTTGGCGCGATCGCCTTTATGCCCAATTCCGCAAACCATTAATCATTACCACTCCACCAACGGGAAGTGCGCCAACTTCGATTCAGATTGATTAAGTAATTGGGTATTGGGCATTAGTTATTCCCTCACACTCAGCACTCCAAACTCTGCCAATTTTAGATTTTAGGTCGTACCTTTGGTGCGCTAGAAGCGCAACTTGGATTTTGGTGAAGCAGCGCAGTCTTCCCCCATGAGTGACTGCACCAAGCCGTTCGTGCAGCGTCTCCCCTTCTCCCAAAGGGAGAGGCTAGCGCCTGCCGTAGGATGCCCAAAGGGCTGTAGGGAGAAGGGATTGAAGAAAAAATCTAAAATCTAAAATCTAAAATTGAATGAGTCCTAATTTATTCGCAACTTTTGCCCTATCCAATTAAAATTCAACATAAGATAGCGCACCACAATCATGTAATTAACTAGATGAATTCGGTACAGCCATTAGGTTCGGTTATTCAAGGTTCTCTAACTGAAGGTTTAGAAGTACGATTGCATCCTGACATTTCTGTGGAAGATATGCGGGTGGGTAAGTTTCTTGTTGTGCAAGGGATGCGATCGCGCTTTTTTTGTATGCTGACAGATGTAGCATTGGGAGCTGCTAATGCACGAATTATTGCTAATCCACCCAATTGGGAAGATACTTTTTTACGAGATGTTTTAGCCGGAAGTGGTACATACGGTACTATCAACCTTGCGCCGATGTTGATGTTCACTCCCGAAACTGAAGAATCTTTCTCCCCCACAAATGGCAAATCGGTAAATCCCTTTCTTCCATCGGTGACGGGTTTGGCTTCATTTGTGCCACAAACCAGTACTACTATGGAATTGTTGCCTGTTAAAACTATTCCTAGCCACTTTAGTCAAGTTTACGAAGCAAGTGTTGACGATTTTCGCCGGGTATTTGGTTGGGAAGATGACCCCCAAAGGCGCAATTTTTCCATCGGCAAACCTTTGGATATGGATGTGCCAGTTTGCATCGATTTGAATCGCTTTGTGGAACGCAGTAATGGGGTTTTTGGGAAATCTGGTACTGGTAAATCCTTTCTAACACGGCTACTTTTAGCTGGTGTTATCCGTAAAAGTGCGGCAGTAAATTTGATTTTTGATATGCACTCTGAGTATGGCTGGGAAGCCGTTGCAGAAGGTAAGAACGTAAATACTGTTAAAGGTTTAAAACAACTTTTTCCCAGTAAGGTGGAAGTTTACACCCTCGACCCGGAATCGACAAAGCGTCGAGGTGTGCGTGATGCTCAAGAACTTTATTTGAGCTATGAGCAAATAGAAGTTGAAGATATTAAGTTATGTAGTCGAGATTTAGGACTCTCTGATGCAGCCTTGGATAACGCCAATATTCTATATAGCGAGTTTGGCAAGTCCTGGATTGTCCAGTTGCTGAATATGACTAACGAAGAAATTGAGATGTTCTGCGACGAGAAGCGCGGACACAAAGGCTCGATTATGGCATTGCAGCGCAAACTCTTGCGGATGGATAGTTTGAAGTATATGCGAGCGGTTTGCCCTCAGAATTACATTAGTAAAATTGTGCAATGCCTGGAATCTGGGAAGAATGTTGTGATAGAATTTGGTTCCCAGTCAAATATGCTCTCTTATATGTTGGTGACAAATATGATCACCCGACGGATTCACGAGCATTACGTCAAAAAAGCAGATAAATTCCTGCAAAGCAAAAATCCTTGCGATCGCCCGACGCCATTGATGATTACCATTGAAGAGGCGCACCGTTTCCTTGACCCAGGAGTGGTACAAAGCACGATTTTTGGAACTATCGCCCGTGAACTGCGGAAATATTTTGTCACACTTTTGGTAGTTGATCAACGCCCATCAGGAATAGATAATGAAGTTATGTCCCAGATTGGGACTCGCATTACTGCTTTGCTAAATGATGAAAAAGACATTGACGCAATTTTTACAGGTGTGTCTGGTGGTAGTGGGCTGCGATCGGTGTTGGCAAAGTTAGACTCTAAGCAACAAGCCTTAATTTTGGGTCATGCCGTTCCGATGCCGGTAGTAGTGCGTACCCGTCCTTACGACGCAACTTTTTACGAAGAAATTGGTGAGCCAGCCTGGGAAGAAAAACCTGATGCAGAAGTCTTTGCCGCTGCTGAACTAGCCAAAGCTGACCTGGGATTCTAGATAGTTATTTGCCATTGCTCATTGGTCATTAGTCTTGAGTTATTCTCTTCCAATGCCCAATGAATGCCCCAATTCGTAACATCCCTCCATCCTCACAGCCAATTAAGTTCGGTTATCCGGCTACTGTTTGGCAACAGAAGAGGGGTTTTTGGCGTCACTATAGATGTAGTAAGTAATTTCAAGGAATTTTAAATTTATTCTCGCAAACGATTACTTTTGAATTATAATTAGACGCTTTATCTGAAGATACTTTACTATCCGCCTGATTTATCGTATTATAAAGGTAACTAGAACTCATACCGACTTCGGATTTTCCAGTTACTATCAGTAACTGCCAGTAACTGCCCAAAAGAAGAATTCTCTAAAACAACTAGCGTGCTTATTATAAGAGATTGAAAATTTAGGGGAGGTAGGGGAACCTATCATTGGGGGCTTGCCGTCTTAACAACGGCTGTATCGATTGATAATTGCTTTTGGTAGCTCCCGATATTTCGTGATAGATGTACTACCTTTCTCCAATAAATTTTAGTAAAAAAACATACATTGTGTTTACGGAGTAGAGGATAACACACGAATGCCTACTGTCAACACCCAAACGGAAAATCTTAACACCAAATTCACGGCTGATATGGTGCGAACCTATCTGCGGGAAATTGGGCGTGTACCACTGCTAACCCGTGAACAAGAAATTGTCTATGGGAAGCAGGTGCAACAAATGATGAAGTTCATCGACGCCAAGGAAGCTTTGGCGAAGAAGCTGCACCGCGAACCGAATATGTCAGAGTGGGCTGACCAGGTTCAAGAATCGGAAACTGAGGTACAACAAACGGTGGCGCAAGGTAAGCGGGCAAAGCAAAAAATGATCGAAGCGAATTTGCGCTTGGTCGTTGCTATTGCCAAGAAGTACCAAAAGCGGAATATGGAATTTCTGGATTTAATCCAGGAAGGAACACTAGGATTAGAGCGGGGTGTGGAGAAATTTGACCCAATGAGGGGTTATAAGTTCTCAACTTACGCTTACTGGTGGATTCGCCAAGCGATTACTCGAGCGATCGCCCAACAAGGTCGCACCATTCGGTTACCGATCCATATTACCGAGAAACTGAATAAAATCAAGAAAGTACAGCGTGAGTTGGCTCAAACCTTGGGGAGATCGCCCACTCCAGCCGAAATTGCCAAAGAACTGGAACTAGAACCTGCTCAGATCCGCGAGTATCTGAACATGGCCCGTCAACCAGTGTCTTTGGATGTTAAAGTTGGCGATAACCAGGATACTGAGTTGCAAGAAATGCTCGAAGATGGCGGCCCATCGCCAGAGTATTACACCAACCAGGAATTCTTACGCCAAGACTTGAATAACCTGCTAGCAGAACTAACCCCGCAACAGCGAGAAGTTTTAGCACTACGCTTTGGTTTAGAAGATGGTAATGAAATGTCATTGGCGAAAGTGGGTGAGAGATTGAATCTCAGCCGTGAACGTGTCCGCCAGTTAGAGCATCAAGCTTTGGCTCATCTGCGTCGCCGTCGTGCCAATGTTCAAGAATACGTTGCTAGCTAGAACTAGAGACGCGGAATTTCGCGTCTCTACACCATCTTGGTGACGCGCCTCTTAAATTCAGGGGGCGATTTTTTTATGCTGACAACCAGGAAAAATATTTGGATTTGACGCGATAGGGACGCACAGTTAATTAAATAAAAACTTTAATTTTTGACAGTTTTATTTTTTGGAGAATAGTAATATAAGTCGTTAAACAGCGTCCACCTTGAAAACTGTAGTTCTTTCCGTATGAAAAGAAAAAACCCTCATCCCCCAGCCCCTTCTCCCAATATTGGGAGAAGGGGAGCCGGAAAGAAGTCCCTCTCCCAAGTAGGGGGAGAGGGATTTAGGGTGAGGGCAAAAACTACGGTTCTCAATATAGATGAGGTTTAACAAAGTCTTTGACAATTAAAACTTGGTTATTATTTAAGTAAGTTATAGAGAAGTTAGTTAGTTTTTTAACAGGAGAAGTAGGGTGCTTAACAACTTTTATCAGTTCTTATCTCCCCGTCAGTGGGGAATTTCTCTCGCAGGCTTAGGCTTACTTCTTGGTTTGGGCTTTATAGGCAAGCAGACTCAAGTAGTACCGATTAGAGATTCGCCATTATCATCGGCTCAGATTCAGAAAAGCTCCGAAACCTCTCTATTGTCGCAGCTAAGAATAGTTAGAGAGCAGAGAAGTCAGCTAAAAAGGGCTGCTGGAGAGAGAGATTTTTTTATGCATAAGAGCGGAAAAACCTTCCCTACAACCACAGCATCGGTTCCAGGTTCTCAAGAAGCCACAAAAGGCGCAGAAATTTTACCAAAAGCGAATTTTCCTGTAAAAGATGGGATTTATCTCTATGGCCAATCCCCAAAACCAAACCAGGTTGGTCAAGGTTACATCATATTTGAAAAGCAGCAGGGCAAGGTAACTGGTGCATTGTATATGCCCAACTCAGAGTTTAATTGTTTTCAGGGTACACTCAACCAGTCAGGAGAGTTGGCGATGACGGTTAATGGTTCGTCAAATGAAGCCAGTTCTACTCAGTCGAATCAGGTAGCTGCAAGCAGTAGACTGCCTCAAGTCAGTGAAGATGAGTTCAGCAATTATCCTTACTCAGTGGCTCTGCAAGACTTTTATCAGTTAAATTCCATCACAGCTAGCGATCGCCGCACATTACAAATGTGTAAATAATCTCCAACTTAATACTCAATTCCTGGTTGCGCCTTAACGCCTTGATCGCGGAAAGGGTGCTTAATTAGGGTCATTTCGGTTACGAGGTCAGCACGCTCAATTAAACCAGCTGGTGCGCCTCTACCTGTGAGAATAACGTGCTTGTTAGCTGGTTTTTCTGCCAAACCCGCTAAAACGTCCTCTAATGGTAAATAAGCCATTTTGAGGGCAATATTAATTTCATCTAACAACACCAAATGGAAGTCTGGGTTGCGAATATATTCTAATGATTTTTGCCAAGCGGCGCTAGCTTTATCGAGGTCGCGATCGCGGTCTTGAGTTTCCCAGGTAAAGCCTTCGCCCATTGCGTGAAATTCTAACTGGTCTTCCCAATAGCTGAAAACCCTTTTTTCAGAAGGTTCCCAGCTTCCTTTGAGAAATTGGACGATCGCTACTTTATACCCGTGACCAAGCGATCGTAACACCATCCCCAAAGCCGCAGTAGTTTTACCCTTACCGTTACCAGTATTTACAATAATTAACCCTTTTTCTGGTACAGCTTGTGCTATTCGCTGATCCTGCACTTCCTTACGCCGCTGCATCTTTTTGCGGTACTGTTCATCAGTCAGAGATGAAGACATTACCTGATCAATCAAGCGCCCAATTTCTGGATCTTGGTTTAATTCTTGTGGTGTATCGTTTTTCATCAACTTTGTCTAGAAATAACTGTTAAAAGTGTTGAGAATGAACAAAAATCGTCTCACTTATCGAATTTCACTTAAATCACTTGATTAGAAATGTCCTGTAAGTTTTCATGCAAAATATTAATAGTATGTTAGCTTTATTAACATGATTTGCAGACAAGTATGTAAGTCCATATAATATACAAACTAAACTTATAATTTGAGTTTACTATAGCAATTATAAATGAATTGTAAAATTACTCGTTAAGGCAGTGAAACAGGGAATAGAAAATAAAGATGTATAAATTTTCTTTATTTGTTACAAATGAAATAGGACTGCTATTTGTGGTAGTAGTATGTTTCCAGCTTCTACAATAAGGGAACTATAAGAAATAAATTATCCAATTTATTCATGTAACATTATTATCTGATTATTCTGCCCTAGCCTCCTCAGCCTCCCCAGCTTCAACAGTGATGGGGTATTTATTTGGAAATCCCTAATTGCTATATTATTATATTAAATTTATAACAATGTAAAGAGCTTTTCGTTAATGTGATGTCTTGTTATAGTCAGTACATTGCCATATCCAAAAGATCCTTTTATTGCATAAGCATAACTAAAAATAAGAACATCTTCCACACCATCATTGTTAAAATCTGCACGTAGTAACTCCGAGAGAATTTGCCCCATTTGATTATGTTCTATATGAATAGAGTGCTGTGTTACTTTTTTAATTTTAACTAATCCCTCATCAACCCAATCTTGAACACTTTTTCCACTAGCAATAGCAATTATGTTTTCCTCGTTATCTTCTGATGAGGATGATAGCGAAGCAAGTATAGAAATAGGTAAAAAGTTTAAATCTACTAATCCAATTCTAGGATTACTAATATAACTTTCTTGCGGGACTCTGGCCTTAGATAAAGATTCAACAATATCACAAGTTTGATTAAATTTACTTTCAACTTTCATAGCATAAGTAGTCAGAGCATAAAATCCTAGTTTTTTCGCTTCAAAAAATTCTTGACAAGTTTTAATATAAACTGTTTCCTTAGCATTATTAACTAACTCTAAACCTTCCTCAATAGAAGCTCCAAAATCAACTGACAATTCTACCAAGTCATCAAAAAAGCTATGATTAATATAACCACTTATAATTCGCTCATTAAAATGCAACTCATTAAGGAGGTAAAATTGTTCATCATTACTCAAACCTTCTAAATATTTAATAGCCTCTTGAGAAGAAAATATACCTATTTCTATTGCAGCCTTTAATAGAAGCAACAGTTCTTCTTTCGCTATATACTTATTAAATCTTTGTTCATACTTTAAGACTTTTTCATAATGTCTCTGTGCTATTTCTAAATAATATCTTGCATTACTTTCGCTGTAAATTAATCCACCTTTTTGTAAATTAATTCTACTTCTTACTGGAAGCCAGTTATAGTAACTATTAATATCAAAATTTTCTTTTAAACCATAATGAGCTTTCAAATGTTCTAGTTCTTCAGAATTGTTTAGTAATTTTTCTGGAAGAATATGATCAATATGTAACTGCTCAAAAGATATGGGTTCACCTGAAATAGCACATCGCTTGTTATAGGCTTGCCAAAGAGCTACTCTTTGAGCAGTTGAAAATTTATGTTTACCCATACTTTTATTTACTTTTTAATTAATGAGATAAATCAAGCTTTGAATATAAAGTCTTTTTAAAACTTGATCACTTACCATCCTACCAAAGTAAGAAACTTCAAGACTATGAATTAGACAAGTACGAATGTATAGTAATTCTAAATGAGTTGTGAATTTACTTGTTGAAGCAGGGAATAGGAGACAGAAAATAATAATCTCCAAATTTACTTAGTTTTTTAACAAATTAAATAGGACTGTGATATTACTGTTTTAAATAATTTAATATGTTTATTAAAGCCCTTTACCAGTCAAATTTTATCATTCTCTTGTTTGGTACAGTCATGAGTTAGATTAGCAACTCAGGGTGATGCCTATGGCGGACAAGTACGCTATTGCATTCTTGGAAATGTCTCACCTATACTATTTGGCTTAACTGTCAGGGATGTAGTCTGATGTCGAGAATTGTGCCTTTATGGATGCTGTTGTGTCCATTTTTCCCATAAAGGGCGCACATCCTCTGGTTGTCCATCATAGTTGAGCAATTGGTCTGAAATTATCACCCATGATTGAGCACTCTGTGTCCAGATATTACCCACTGGGCGTAACCAACTTGTATCATCTAACGTTCCAGCTTTGACGTTGATAGTATTTGAGTTGTAAGTCCGTTCATGGAACAATCGCGTTCCGCAGTCGCCACAGAACAGGTTATTTACTTCACGTCCGCTATCATTTTTCCGAGTCCAAGCTTTCGGTTTTCCCTGAACAATCACAACAGCATCTCGTGATACAGTAAGAGACATTCCAAAGGCACTAGAAGATTGTTTCTGACACTCCTTACAGTGGCATAGATAGAGGGTTAACGGTTGGGCATGAATTTCGTAACGAATCTGCCCACATTGACAACCTCCAGTATATGGAAGATTCACAGGTTTTATCTCCTTACAATTGATATTGCTTGATTGTAGCGAAAGCTATCTCAATCTTGAAGCTGGTTGTAAGAAACACAATTAACTCATAAGCTTCTCCAATGTTGCTTGAACTCCACTTGGGTAAAATCGACTACTTACAAATCCCTCATTCTTCATCTTCATCCGATTCATCATCCTCACTCCAATACTGTTGAGGTGCATTTCCGTAAACTTCTAAAATCTTTGGTTTTTTGATTTTGTTATTAGGTGGATTAATTGCTTCTAACTGCACATCAAATTTCCAGTTGTCACCAAAATCATAAAGATAGGTCATTTTAGTACCTGGTTCTAGAGACAAATCACCAATCTGCACTTGGTCGGCAAATGGGGGTGTTTCCATATAGGGATGACCAATTTTGATTATGCGACCAAAACGGTCTTTATAACTAAACTCATATAAATGGTCGTAGTCAAAGTCAAAAGCATCGATTATTGTCTCTGCTAGCCAGCCTAATGGTTTTTTCGCTGGTATGGCAATACGTCGCCAAGCCTGATAAATAGATACTTTAAAAATATAAATACCATCAGTGAAGCCTTGCTTTGGAACAAATAAATTATATTTCCATTCTGCAAAAAATGGTTGAAAATGTGACTGTAATTTTCCAAAATTTACATTTAAATCATCCTGTAATTCTCCTCGTATCCCCAGCGGAAATAGTAATTGGAATAGAGCATCACCAAAGGGCAAGCGTTGTAAACTAGCAATGCGCCACCCCTTGCCTTCTTGTGGTTTCCCATGCTTAATAGATAACAATCCAAATAACTCTAACAGGGCAACGTTATGCAGACCAGGGTAATAACTAATATCATGTTGATCTTCATATTTAGGAAATTTAAAACCTTTATCTGGGACGCGCGGCCAAAGTTGAATGCATTTAAATAAATTACCGAATGAGTCTTGATGCTCACCCAAAATTTCGTTATTTCCCCAAATCAACCAGGCTTCTAATAAGTTGAAATAGCGTTCTGTTGGGTTGAGATTTGACCATGATTCTAAGGTGGCTGCGTCTAATACTAAAACCTCCTTCTTACCTTGGGATCTAATTTTGGCTATCCCAGAACTGCGTAATAACAGATATAGTCCATTGATGTAGGGGTATGATTTTTGTACAGGGCGTTTGAGTTTAGTTTCAATTGGGTGACTTAACTGAGAATTTAGTTCTGATAGTACTTTCAGTGGGAGAAGGTTATTAACACTACTAACTTCCACTCCATTTGGTTGCAAGAAATCTATCAGAGTTTGAAAGTCATGCAGAATTGTACCGGGTTGATTTTGATCAATACTGAGTTCTTGTAAGAGTTGTTTTTGTGACTCTGTTAAGGAAGGTAGTTCAAGATTGAGTGTGCGTTCTAGCCGCGCAAATCTATCTTCCATAAATAAAAATTTTAAATTCTAAATTCACAATTTAACCTTCCGTAAAACCCTGTTCTCTTTATACTATGACTACAGAAGTTCTCCTAATAAACCTTGACCCGCTAAGTGTCACAGTAGGTCTATCAAGACCGTAAGCTTAATGAGATGTGAATGATAATATTTTCACCTTCTAGTTGACAATCCCAGGAATTTGATATGAATAGTAACACTCGTCTACAGATGATTTTAGCTGATACACCTATTGATACAGTATTAAGAGCGATCGCTCAACTAAATCTACCTAACTGGTGGTTAGCCGGGGGTGCAGTCAGAAACACTGTTTGGGCTTCAATTTTTGGCAATGGCTGTGGATTAGGTATTAAAGATTTTGATATTGCATTCTTTGATATAGAAGGGAATCGTTCCCAAGAACTAGCAGCAAAGGCGACTCTTACAGAACAATTTCCTGATGACGAGTTTGATGTCAAAAATCAAGCTAGTTTTGCTCGTTGGCGTCTTGGTAGCAGACCCTACACTAGTACAGAGGATGGCATCACAAATTGGC
This sequence comes from uncultured Nostoc sp., assembly GCF_937863485.1. Lineage (GTDB taxonomy): Bacteria > Cyanobacteriota > Cyanobacteriia > Cyanobacteriales > Nostocaceae > Nostoc. The sequence goes on from NZ_CALMFY010000046.1 coordinate 92,220, forward strand.
TGCACACTGCTACTGCTGTGGGAGTTCGACTAGATGCACAAGGTCAATGGCAATTTTTTACTCCTTACGGGTTGGATGACCTGTTTAGTGGCATTATTCGACCGACGCCAGCACATACTCATAACCTAGAGGCTTATAACAAGGCATCTGGGTTTTTACAAAAGTGTCCTTATCTGCGGTTGGCGTAAAAGTTACAGTTGGATTATAGCCAAATATACCTCGCTTAAAGTAGTAATCGCTCAGACATGAATTTTCAAACAAGCTCTAAGCGTTAGCAAAGCTGTAAAATCATTCTTTATTCTGTTTGATGCGTGAATAAAGAAGTTCGCGATCGCTCTGGGGATTTACAATTAAGCATGGACTATTACCGGCACTTCCATTACTAACAATAACGACAGTAATACCCATCCGGGGACAAACGCCTAAACAACTGGTGCTAACAACCCGAAATTCACCCCATAATCCCTCAAACTTTAAACGAGATTTTAACCAATTCTCTAATTCTTCGGAAGCCGTTGAGCCTGACTGCTCGTTTGCACATTGTGAACACACAAGCACCAAACCAGACTCCCATCGGGGAGAAACACTCTTGATAGATGTGTCTAACGGGCGAGAATTTATTAGGGGCGATGGTTGCTCAGAATTGGATGAAAACCTCTTGAGAATACGTTGGAGTAATGCTTTAATCCGCTGAATCAGTTTGTTCATGGATGACCCTACCTATTTATCTGAATAACGTAAACTGAATCAAAAAACCTTTAAGAGGTTTTACTACGCAAAACCGTCCCTCTGTGAGTCCCAAAGGGAGAGACTTGAAATAAAGTTCCAGACAGGGAGGGGTTCGTCGAACTCACGTTGAACAGGATAGTGTAAATTTCCCCTTTAGTCTGTTCTGGTAGATCATCTAGTTTCAGCAAGAATCAGCGCTTCTAAGCAATTTGCTGCAAGTATGCAATTAGCCAATAGACTTCTTGCATGAATCAAAAGCCCTCACCCTAAATCCCTCTCCCAAGCTTGGGAGAGGGACTTTGAAATTGGCTCCCCTTCTCCCAATTTTGGGAGAAGGGGTTGGGGGATGTAGCTCGCTTCCCGCAGGGTGGGCGAATTTTGCATTTGTGCAAGAGGTCTAATATAGTTCAGTTAAGCATTTCTTCCTTCTCTTTCTTCTCTTCCTTTGCGTTCTTCTCTACGTTCGCGCAGCGTGTCGCAGACAGACGCTCTTGCTAGCTTGCTTCTCCGTAGGAGTATGCGCCCTTCTCTACGAGACGCTGCGCGTTGGCGGAAGCCTCTCGCAGAGATGGCGGTTCGTTAAAAAATTGACTTTGATAAAGACAGGACTTACGCAATAACTCTCTGAAACTCTTATTCCTTTGTGTCCTTTGCGTCCTTCTCTACGAGACGCTGCGCGTAGCTTGCTTCTCCGTAGGAGTATGCGGTTCGTTTTATCTTGATTTTGCGTAAGTCCTGATTCCTATGTTTATTGTCTAGTTGCTTGGCGCGCGGCGCGGTGTAGCCGCGCCATTGCTTGTGACAGTTGCGTAAGTCCTGATATTTTGCGATCGCTCTTGCTAATCCATCTGCGCCATTTGCACGCGGACATAGCGATCGCAATTAACGTGTAAAGTTTTAATCAGTACCATTTATCCCACGCTCCCCTTGCGGGTAAAGCGTGGGATGAATACGGATTAAGCTAAAACCCCGACTACGACTGTGGAACCCACACAGAAACTGAACCAGCACTGCATCGAAAATCAGCCCAGCCCTCATTATTCGTTGTGACGGGTTCACTAATATGTTCAGTGATGTCAATGTAAGTGCTGTTGGGTTGCCCAACTTCCATCCACTTAGTCCCCTCTCCCCCATTACTCAGAACAACCGCCATACCGCCGGGGTGTTCTTCATCTCCTAAGCGTGTCCAGCCGATTGTATTAGCGTGGTCGAAGTAATCGTATTGGTCGCCATAGGCATAGGTTTGACGAGCGTACAAAAATTTATCAATTATCCATTGATGGCTATCGAGCCAAATCTCATACTCATTACCATCTGGGGCTTTATCCTTGTAATTAGCACCATAGTAATCCGCATAGAAGATACAGGGATAACCCTCACTTCGCAGTAGGATCAACGCATAAGCCAACGGTTTAAACCAGCTTTCTACTACAGACTCCAACGACTGCAAGGGTTGAGAATCATGATTCTCTACTAAGGTGACGGCTAAAGTAGGTTGTTGTTGCACCAAAGTGTTATCAAATATCTGCCGCATATCGTAGTCACTGCCTTGTGTGCTGGCAGCGCTAAAGTTATAGTGCAATGGCGCATCAAACAACATCACATTGCCTTCGGTAATGTTAAGGAAATGGTGGAGCGCTTCAACTTCATAAGACCAATATTCACCAACGGCAAACAGATCGCGACCTGCCTTTTGGCGACAGTGAATCAGCCATTCTGGGAAAAAGCCAGCTCTAACGTGTTTAACGGCATCAAAACGAAAGCCATCTATACCAGTGGTTTCTACAAACCACTCACCCCAGCGATTCAACTCCTCGCGAACTTCTGGACTTTCCATATCCAGATCGCATCCCATGAGATAGTCGAAAGCGCCTTTTTCCAGGTCAACGTTGTCGTCAAAATGTTTATCTTTAAACAGATAAACTGCGTTCTCACCTTCGTTGTAAATATTGTAATCAACTGCGTCGAAATGCCACCAGTGCCATTCCATATCGGAGTATTTGCCTTGGCGACCTGGGAAGGTAAAGTGAGTCCACACTTTAATCTTTTGCATCTCACCGATCGCCTGGTTGCGATCGTCTGGACTATAGGGCGTTGCTTCCACCTCTTCTTCTACGTCTGCACCTAATTTGTGGTTCAAGACAACATCAGCATACACTCGAACGCCAGCAGCTTTTGCCGCCTTGACAGCAGCGATATATTCGTCTTTTGTGCCGTACTTTGTCCGAACCGAGCCTTTCTGGTCAAACTCGCCTAGATCATACATATCGTAGACCCCGTAGCCGACATCAGAGCTACCCCCTATTCCTTTATAAGCTGGGGGTAGCCAAACAGATGTAACACCTGCATCAGCTAACTCTTGGACTTTCTGTTTGAACTCATTCCAAAGATTGCCATCTGGAGGGATATACCAATGGAAGTACTGCATCATTACACCATTCAATTGAGCCATTTGTATCCCTCTAGTCAAATATACGATGAATTTTTATTCTTCCCACGAAAATTATACTTGAAGTTTTGTTTGATGTTTCTAAATAGAAAAAAAGTCCACTAAAAACTGTGATCAACTCATATTGTTTTCTTCTGTGGATGACAGTTCTTCAGCCAGGTTTTTCTGGAGTGCTTCTAATACTGCGATCGGGTCAGCAGCTTGCCGCATCGATTCAGCTTCCGAATCATGCCGATTGATCACATCAGGCAAATCGTTACGGAGTTCTTCTAATAGAGCAATAATCTTGGCTATTTTTTGCTCAGAGAGCAAGTTAAGCTGTAGCATCAGTTGCGCCCGCTGTTCGGCAAAGTTTTCTTGGCGAGTTTGTCGCACCAGCACTCCGGTTGAAATCACCAATGCAGCTGCGTCTAAGCCTTGACCTGACCAGCTAAACGCGGGCAGGTTGAATGGCAAAAAGCCATCAAAAAAACTGCCAAAAATCCACAGAGCCAGTATGACTAGCAAACTATACATAAATGTCGATCGCCCAAAGAATGTCGCGATCGCTTCTAGTATCCGCTGGTGGGCGGGAATATCTCGAACTTCCTGGCTATGAAGTAAACTAATCGCTTCAATATTTTTTGCAATCGGGTCTGGTAATGGAACCGTGATCACTTGATTTCGAGAAGCTTTCTCTTTGTGTTCGTTAGCACCTGAACTGAAGTGTTTGTTGGCTGTGTCGTCTGCCTTGTGCGTCATGCTGCAACTCCTGAATCTGGATGTTACTCGATTATTACTTATCTTTTGATGCTGTTGGCAAGGGGTAAATTGTTTTACAACCAAAATGGTGTTGCTACTGCTTTGGGCAGTAAATCACAATTCACAACAATAAATAGAGCGATCGCTTTTGCATTGCTCAATACTGGTATGAATCGTTAATGTATATACGTAAAATTTTCTGTCTCTACAAGGGTTTTGGTTACACAACTAAGTACAGCATTTCATTAATTTATAGCGAATTAAATTTGGCAATACCCTGCAATGCCAATGCGTCGGCTTGCATTGTTAATGTCTAGCGTAGGCGTAGCCCGCCGTAGGCATCGCTCAAGGTCAATTTGAATAAAGGTCTGTTGTGACATGTTATTTACCTCTTAGAATACTAAATTAGTTTTCTAGCATTATGTAAATGTAAGGCTAAAAACACTGTGTGGAAGATAATTATGAATCAACAACTTGATCTAAATGAATACAAGCAACAAATTGCGGATCTATACAGTTGCAGAGGTCAAACTTATGATCAGGGCGATTGGCATCCTCGAATTGCTCATCGTCTGGTTGAACATGCACAAATTAGCCAAGGACAGCATGTTTTAGACATTGCAACGGGGACAGGGATGGTGGCGATTGAAGCAGCACAGCTTATCGGTTTTGCAGGTCGAGTTGTGGGAGTGGACATTTCAACTGGGATGCTTGAGCAGGCAAAACGCAAGATTGAGGCGTTGGGGCTGAATAATATTGAGCTTGTACTTGCGGATGCTGAGAAACTGAACTTTCCAGCCCACAGTTTTGATGTTATCCTATGTTCCTCAGCCCTGATTTGGATGGCTGACGTTTCTGCGGCATTATGCCATTGGCATCAATTGCTCAAACCTGGTGGGCTAATTGGCTTTCATGCATTCGCAGACACCGCTTTTGTGGGAGGGGTAACTATGCAAAAAGTTGCCCAAAAGTATGGCGTTTCACTTGCATTCAGTAAACCGACAGGCACTATTGAAAAGTGCCATGACCTACTAAAAACAGCAGGGTTTGAGGCGATTGAAATTAAGTCTGAGCAAGACGGTAGTTATATTAGCTTACAACAGGCAAAGCAGATGTGGTCTGGAGGTTCTCATCCAGCACCGGGACAATTTCCACATCCCATGAAGCAACTCTCATCTGGGCAGTTGGAGAAACTTGAGGCGGAATTTGAAGCAGAATTGGCAGTATTAGTGACACAAGAAGGCATTTGGAACGATATCACAACTTTTTATACCTTTGGTCGCAAGCCAATAGACTAATACACGTGAGTTCGATTAACCTCTCCCTGATTTGAACTTTAGTTGAAATCTTTCCCTCTCTGAGTTGGCTACCGTGTACACACCTCAAATTATCGTTTAGTGAAAAAACTTGACAGCGAAGTGCTTTGATAGTATATTTGTACTATCAAAGCACTTAAGTGTTGCATAAAACTTTAACACTCCCGACTACGCAAACAGGACAACACAAAATAAATGAAGCTATCTAAGGTAGACTTGAGCAGTTTAGTAGCGATCGCTCACTGTGATGGATACTTGCAGTTGTTGCTCGATCAAGGCGACGAACTAGAGTTTTTGGAAATTCCGGCACCGATACAAGCTTATGAAGGATTGCAAGAACTGAACGAAGCTATCGCTGAAACGACCGCACTACCCTTTGAAGAAGAACCAATTGTCATGCTACCAGTTGTCTCTTCAATGGCTATGGCTGTAGGCTACGATCGCAACGAACATATTTTGCAAGTTGAGTTTCAAAGTGGATCTGTTTATCAGTACTTAGGCGTAGACGAGGATACTTGGGAAGATTTACATTCCTCTGACTCAGTTGGCAGCTTTTTCAATCAAGAGATTAAAGGTAGATATGACTGCGATCGTCTAGATAATGCAGATTATACTATTGATTAATAATTGGATATAGGGTTTTCAATAATTCTTGTGTTGTCTAGGGTTTGGGTAAAAAGGCTTGGAATTCATTAACTAGAGCAATTGGCGTTGGGCATTGCCACCAATATCTCAAATGTGCATCACATAGGCTTTTGTGGGTAATGCCTACCTGACAATTTGTGGTCTAATCTATTGGAAAAGCATTAGCAAGAGCAAATACATATACACCAGTAGCGTTTTGTTCAGAGACAATAGAAAAAGCCTACATAATATCAACGCAGTTATGACGACTACACTTGCCTCTGCTGTTAAACCAAGAGCCGAAGATAGTTTTGCCATTAGCTTTGCACCATTGTCTCTTGAAGAAATCTATGCCAAGTCTGACGATCCAGCCAACGGTGCTGTGGTTATGATGAGTGGCGTGGTTCGCAATCAAACTGATGGTAAACCTGTGGTTGCTCTAGAGTATCAAGCTTACGAACCGATGGCATTGCAGATATTTTATCAAATTGCTGCTGATATTCGCTTATCTACGTCTAATGTGAATCGGGTAGTGATTCATCATCGCACCGGACGTTTGCAAGTTGGAGAAATTAGCGTTTTAGTCGCGGTGGGTTGTCCTCATCGGAGGGAGGCGTTTGAAGCTTGCCAGTATGCTATTGATAGTCTTAAACATAATGCCCCGATTTGGAAAAAAGAGCATTGGCAAGATGGTTCTAGCAGCTGGGTGAGTATTGGCGCTTGTGAAACATCAACAGAAAATTGTTAAGATTTCTGAGATTATTGAACACGCAGCAATTCATCCAGCAATTAGCAAACTATGATGTGTGCTGCGCTAGTTGCTGGATGACATTTCTTTAACCTACGTTTATGAGGGATGCCCCATTCATAGATCCATTTGCAGATAAAAGCTGGGCAGAATTGCTTGGCTTAGGATTGGTGAGTCTTGAATTGCCCGTTAAGTGTCGCCTATTGTTGTTCTTGCGCCGCGCACCACCCGCCATCTCGTATTAAATGCATTCATAAGCTTAATGCAATGATTGCTGCACTGATTTAAGCAATACTTATAGATGGCAGAGCATTTGTTGCAAAGTATGAAGCATTTGGAGCAATTACTTATACAATTGCTGCAAACGCTTAAACATTTATTATGAATGCTCTTGCATTAGCTGCAAAGTATGAAGCATTTGGAGCAATTACTTATACAATTGCTGCAAACGCTTAAACATTTATTATAAATGCTCTTGCATTAGCTGCAAACGTTCAAATTTTGACAACCAGCGTTTGAATTTTAGTAATAACTGTTTGGTTAGTAGTTAGTGATCATGGGTTGAAAAAACTGAATGTGAAGCGATTTTGTGCAGCATTCTGGCAGACATGACATTGCGATCGCCACTACCATTCAATGTGAGAATCTTGTCAGCGATCGCAGATTCTCTTATAGAGATAGTACTATAGTCGTCGGTGAAAAGGTGATTTAAGAATGGCTCCTAAGCGGTAATTTTATCTGGAACGTCGAGCCTTTACCTTCATTGCTCATTACATAAATGTGACCGCCATGAGCCTGGACAATTTGTTGAGCGATCGCCAATCCTAACCCAAATCCGCCGTTTTCTCTTGCCCGTTCTGTATCAACTCGGTAGAAGCGATCAAAAATGTGAGGTAAATCTGCCTCTGGAATGCCAATTCCGGTATCGATCACCTGAATCACGACTCGATCTGAGTGAGGTTCTAAGCGTAACCAGACTGTTCCCCCAGACGGAGTATATTTGCAGGCGTTGTTGAGCAAGTTTTCGACTGCTTGGCGCAGCAAATCGGGGTCAGCCCACAACTCAATTTGTTGTTCTGGTAAATGGCTGATCAAGTTGAGCGACTCTTTTGCAGCAACAGTAGTGTAATGAACAACTAAATTCTCCAGCAAGCTATTCAGATTTACCTTTTTGAGAGATTCTGGAGTTAATTGTCCTTGATGCCGAGCCAATAGCAGTAGGTTATTAACTAAGGTACTCATCAACTTTGCGCTATCGATGATATTCTCCAGTGAGGGATGGATCTGGGGACGGTCTGCCGCCATTAGTAGCCCGACTTGGGCATTGGTTAAAATCGCAGACAGGGGCGATCGCAACTCATGAGAAGCATCTGATGTAAAGCGTTGCAGTTGGTTATAGGCTTGCTGAACAGGCTGCATGGCTATGCCACCGAGTACCCAACCTGTAAGTCCAATTAACCCCAATGCTACAGGTACAGCCAGCGTCAACATTAACTGAAATTGTCTGAGATCGTTTTGAGTTTCTGTCAGCGGGATAGCAACTTGTAGATAACCGATGACCGAATTTCCTCCTTGAACAGGCAGGGTGACTTGACGCAGCCAAAGCAGTTTGTCTGTAAATGGGTCAACGGACTTAATCGTGAGAAACCCAGATGCCGTTTGTAACTGTTCTAGAGGTGGACTACCAAAAAACCGCTTGAGTTTGCCATTTGGGTCATACCAGCGAACATAGACTAGTTCAATATCAGCGGGATGAGAACCACTACCCAATAGTGGTATATTGCTCAGATCGACTTGTTTGTGTCCCTGGTGTAGTCGATACTGCGAACTGGCTGCCATTAACTCTGCTCTTTTATAAAGCAGTTGATCTAATGCTTTGAGCTTGTCTTTAACCTCAAGGTGATAAATTACCCCAGCAAAGAGAATGAGAATGCACCCCATTGAAAGGGTAAACCAACGAGCTAAGTTACGACGACTGCGGTTAAACACAATTTATGCTAATTCGTAATTCGTAATTCTTATAGCGGTTCCCATTCAGATGCGGTACAACATTATATCGCCAGGTGTAGGCGCACGGCAGTGCCTATTGGTGTCAACTTAAGCAAAATAAATACTCCTTTAAAACCTCGTTTCCAGCCAGAGGCTGGAAATGCACCTCATTGCGGTGCCGCCAGTCTTGAGGCGGAGCCTCCCATTAGGCATTCCCAGTCAGAGACTGGGAACGAGACCGAAGAATTCTCCAAGCCAGAATTATTAAATCTCAAGATGCTTCTGGAGGGTTGAGGCGATAGCCCATACCATAGACAGTTTCAATCCAATCGGCTACTGCTAATATTTGCAAACGTTGGCGAAGTTTACGAACTAGAACGGTGATTGCATTGCTCTCTGGCTCTGTACCCCACTCCCATACAGCTTGCTCAATCTGGTTACGAGTGAGGATTTGGCGGGGATGACGCATGAAGTATTCTAGCAACTGAAATTCCTGGCTAGAAAGCGAGACAGTTGCTCCAAGTCGCTCCAAAATCAGCGTGTCGAGATGAAGTTCCAGGTCTGCCAAGCGGAGGGTGTCTCCTTGCCAAAGAGGCGATCGCCTCCCCAATGCCCGCACCCGTGCCATGAACTCCATAATATCAATTGGTTTGACTAGATAATCATCTGCTCCTGCATCTAATCCAGTTATTTTATCAGGTGTGGTATCTTTGGCTGTAATCATTAAGACGGGAGCGGTTTTCCCGGCAGCCCGATATTGTTGACACAGACTTACCCCACTAATCCGAGGTAACATCCAATCCAAAATCAACAAGTCATATTCTTTTTCAGCCAAAAGCCATTGAGCGGTTTCACCATCCTTGACACCATCAACGTTGTGTCCAGCCTGGGAGAGAACCGTTTGCAGCGGCATTAATTGCTTCGGATCATCCTCGACCAGTAAGATTCTCATCACCTTTGTGCAATTGAGCTTATTAATAATAATGCATTCAAGTAATGTGAACTTCTTTCATCAGTCAGAATGAATGTGTGATTACAGCAGAATTCAAGTATTTGAACCACATCTGTCGTAAGGGCACAGCAATGCTGTGCCCCTACCGCATGGTATATTTACCTGAAAATAGCTGTAAGTATAACCTGGCAAAATCAGAGGCAAGTGTAGTGTGTGGCGGATTAGCAAAAGTTGGCTGCGAGGACTGGGATTAGAGTTTTGGTTGCCTCTGCCACTGGTGGCGGTTGTGTTTTGGCTGAGTTGTAGTTTCCTGGCTGCTCAACAGTTAAGCCAATCCTACTCTACAGAGACAAAACTTCAGTCAGATACCCAACTGGAAGCACGGCTATCAGTCAACGTATTGCTGATTAACGCTGCTGTCAATCGAACTCAGAAAATTACTCAGGTTGAAGTGGAAACAGCAGACCCCATCCTGAAGCGATTGGAATTAGAACTTCCAACGATAGAATTTAGCCAGATAGAAGCGACAATTGCCGAAGAACTAGGGCTACCTCGTCAGGATGTTAGAAAGTTAGTACGCTATGAAGTTGTGGACTAATATTGATGGTATTTCAGGCTAGGAGGAAATAAAAAAGTAACAAAGCCCGCCTGTCAACAACCGTAAAACTCCTAACAAGCAGGCTTTCTGTAATTAATGCTGCTTATAATTTTATTTTCGTAATTCTTCTGCGTAATATTTAACAATCTTTTCTATAATTATAAATACTTCTTCAAAAGCCCCGAATTCAAAATTATCAAATTTTTCTTTTTTATTGAATATATTATCAGCAAAGTCGTTTTTACTTAGTGCTACTTTCTCATTGTTTTTATCAAACACATCTTGATCTATAATTTTTAATTCCTTAGATTTAAATTTATTTTTATCTACACACGTAAAATCATCATTAAGATGTCTCCCACTTTCCGAATGGAATTCATTGCTTAGAAACAATCTTCGCCCATTAATATCTTGTCTTTGGATTTCATTATCTTGATAGTAGTGTTCAATACATATTTCTTTGTGATCGCAACGATGTTGAGGAATTGGTAAGGCAAACGAATACATTCCATTTTTCCAATCTTTAAATCCTAAACTCTCATCATCTATCTGTCTAGTTATAGTAGGTTCGTCTCTATCAAAAATTGCAATCATAGGTTGCTGGTGTTTTGTCTTACATAATTGTTTACACATTGCCAGCAATTCGCTGCTACCTTGTTTTTGCGGATCTAAATCATCTTTCAACTCAATTTGGAAGTCAAATTTTTTACCTTGATGTTCTAACCATTTTAGAGCAGAATTGAGATGTTTTATATCAGTCTTACCTTCAGTCCATATAGTAGCTTTGATAGAAGATTTATTTTGATTTTCCCATAAATTATAAACATTCAGTTTTTCATCACTCACTAATTCAGGGGCAAGTCGTTTCAACCATCTTAAAAAGTTTAAGTATATTTGGTCGTCTTTACCTCTAACTGTGCCAACAAACTCAATCTTACTTTTAAGAATATATTGAAATGATTTTTGTTTTTTTTGATAGGAAGATTTATTATCAAATTGCTTCCAAAATTCAGCTTGAGCATTATCAAGCCCATATTTTTCCCAAGCATGAAGCATTGCACGAATTTGACGAATATATTTACGTTTTACATTAAGTTTTTTATTAACTGTTATACCAGTAACTTCTTGATGTCTATATTTACTGTATAATCTCGATTTAGATTCATTAACAATAAAGCCATTATCCTCAATTGTTTTTTTGAGATCATCACTTAGAATTAACTTTTCTGCTTCTTCTGAAAACCAAGCTAAATGTCCAGGAAATTTTGGTCTAGAAGTTGAAAATGTGATGTCATCAGCATACCTCGTATAAATACAGTGATACTTTTTCGCAAGACGTTGTAGCTGAGAATCCAACCTAGCTGAAATCATATTTGAGACAATTGGCGATGTCGGAGCACCCTGCGGTAGCTTATTTTCATGACAACATATTTGAGCTAATACTGTTGCAATTTCCTCTGTACAATTATATGGAGATGCCATGAAAAGACCGCGAACTCTACCAAAATTGATAGAAGAGAAAAAATCTTTAATATCTAAATTTAGAACATAACGCTGTCGAAGATGTTGTTTAGCATTTGTCACGATACTCTTACCAGTAACAAAGCCCTGCGTTGAAGGTTTAGGTTGATATACACATTTCAAAACTTGATTTAGCTTTCGCTGAATAATTTTTAAGCATGTATGCGGAACAGAAATAGTTCTATATTCCCCCGTTTTTTTCGGTATTTGAAATGTTGTGTACGCCTTGTCACGAGGATAAATGTATAAATGATATCTTAACTGATAATCACTAATTTCCAACAAACTAGCGATATGTTTACGTGTTTTTAGTTGAGAAAAGCGTTCTTTTAATTCTTCTTCTGTTAGACTTAAATTAATAGTACCCATGCTCATCAAAATTACATAGGAAGGTTGGACACTCGCAAGATATTCCAACTTACTGCCCAGGCGATAACCCTGAAAGCAACAAAAGCGAATTCAAGGCACATACGGTGACCTTTAAGAATATGCCGCCGCAGGATCAACAGCGGAAATCAATAGTTTTTGCGAATATCCAACCTTGCTAAATTTAACACAAATACTGAAAATCACAATACAATTACTTTGAAAATTGATTAGTCCTGATTTGAGCGATGCGTTCCGCTTTGGTTTTCAATGTTTGGTTCATGGCTTCAAACCCTTGGTGAACATCGATATTTAATCGACGAGCCAGCAGAGGCAGCAGTAAGCCGTGGAAAGATTCTTGCTGAATGAACCGAACGCGATCGCTTGCTAACGGCTCAATCATAAAGCTATCTAATTAATTATATTTACCTACTTATAAAACGTAATTGCATTAGCGCAACCTTTACAAGTGTCATTGCGTTAGCGCAGCGTTAGCCAGACCTTGAGCGTCATTGCAAATTGGTTTAATCACTTTTCGTTCACATTCATCAGTAATCCTGGAATACAAGGGTATGAGGGAACTGTGTAGTAAATCCGACAAATTTTATTGCTCTTGTTTATGGCAGTCGTTCTTACTCCACGATTCCTGCTCACACTGCAAACTATAGTTTTTTACTACTTTGAGATTGCTAACGCTGAGTTTTAAACTTACTTATTTTTAGAGGAGATGTTGCGCTCAAATGAATTTCAATCAAGTTAAACATGGTATCGGCATCATTTCTACCCGTGAGGCTGCAACACAGGTAGTTGATGAACTCAGAGCAATTGACTTTCCGATGCAGAAAATTTCTGTATTCGCTACAGACTCTGAACACCAATTGCACGAGGATGCTAATGCAGATAAACATCCCATAACTCCGATCGAAGGTGCCAAAGCAGGCGCAATTACAGGAGGAACAACCGGAGGATTCTTGGCACTCACAGCCGGACTTGGCGTATTAGTTATTCCCGGTTTCGGGCCGGCGTTAGCGGTTGAATCTGTGCTGGCTACGCTGCTGGCGGGTGGAGGGAGTGCGATCTTTGGCAGTGTATATGGTGCGTTTCAAGGTTGGTTTGCTCCCGAAAGGCAAGTTAGACTTTATCACCCATCCACATCCCCAGAAGAATTTTTGGTGAAGGTAGAGGGAACAGTGGATGAAATCCGGCAAGTAGAATCAATTCTCCGTTACTGGGGTGTGCGAGAGTGGCGTGTTTATGAACTTAGCAAAAGATTTTCATAAATAACGCTTTCAAGAAAACGGTTATTTTAATTTGGAGACGGAGATGGCAACAAATACGATCGCAAAAAATTCTTTTCCCCAGACAACAAAAGATTTAGAGAACTATGAATGGCATACTCTGGCTGAACAGCAGATTGTAAAAACGTTAGCCAGTCATCCAGAAGCAGGTTTGACCCATGAAGAAGCTGCGACGCGGCATCAACAGATGGGTGCAAATCAACTGACTGGTAAGGGTGGAAAAAGTCCTTGGCTACGATTTCTAGAGCAATTTAATCAACCACTACTATATATTTTGCTAACGGCGGGAGTAGTGACGCTGCTGCTTCAAGATTGGATAGATGCAGGCGTAATTTTTGCTGTCACACTGATTAATGTCATAATTGGCTACATTCAAGAATCGAAAGCAGAAGGGGCGATCGCTGCTCTATCCAAAGCTGTCACTACCGAAGCAACTGTGATTCGCAATGGTCAAAAAACTCGTCTGGCTTCGACTGAGCTTGTTCCGGGTGACTTGGTACTGCTGGCATCTGGGGATAAAGTGCCTGCGGATCTGCGGTTGTTAAGTGTGCGTGGGTTGCAAGTTGACGAATCTGCCTTAACAGGCGAATCCGTTCCGGTGGAGAAAGTAACCCATTTGTTGGATGTCGAGACACCGTTAGCCGAACGAAGCAATATGGCATATACAGGAAGTTTCGTCACCTTTGGACAAGGAGAAGGAATTGTCGTGGCGATCGCAGATGCCACGGAAACGGGTCGAATTTCGCAGTTAATTCAAGGCAGTACCGGGTTAAAAACACCACTGACGCGAAAAATTGACAAGTTCAGTAAAACCCTACTTTACGTCATCTTAGGGTTGGCAGCCCTGACATTTGCTGTCGGATTAGGACAGGGTGGATCTTTGATTAATGTTTTCAAAGCGAGTGTAGCTCTGGTTGTCAGCGCGATTCCAGAAGGATTGCCTGCGATCGTCACAGTCACTTTGGCGATCGGCGTTTCCCGAATGGCACGGCGTCACGCGATTATTCGCAAGCTGCCTGCTGTTGAAGCTTTGGGAAGTACAACTGTTATCTGTTCTGACAAAACTGGGACATTGACGGAAAATCAGATGACGGTTCAAGCGATTTATGCGGGTAAGCAAAAATACAGTGTCAATGGGATTGGTTACGCTCCAGACGGGGAAATTTTGATGGATCAAAAATCTGTTGATCCCAATGGAGATAGATATGTTGCTCTCCGAGAATGCCTAGAAGCGGGACTACTCTGCAATGATTCTCACATTGAATGGCGAGACGGACAGTGGAGCGTGGTAGGAACTCCAACCGAGGGAGCATTGATTGCAGTCGCCCAAAAAGCGGGGTTTACGCAAGCTACCCTTGAGCAGGAGATGCCCAGGATAGACACCATTCCCTTTGAATCCCAATATCAGTACATGGCAACTTTGCATGAATTGGATGCAAAAGCAGGGGTGAATGTTATTTATATCAAAGGTTCTGTAGAGGCGGTTCTCAAGCGGGCAGAGCAAATGCTCGATCCCCAAGGACAGCTTACTCCTGTCAATCCTGCCGCAGTAGAACAAGAAGTTGAACGCATGGCAGAGCAGGGGTTACGGGTACTCGCCTTTGCCAGAAAAGAAATGACAGCAAATCGACAATCTTTGGATCACACTGATATTGAGGATTCGCTGGTGTTGCTGGGACTCCAAGGGATGATTGATCCACCGCGCCAAGAAGCGATCGCCGCCATCCGTGCCTGTCAAGAGGCAGGAATTAAGGTGAAGATGATCACTGGTGACCATGCACTAACAGCATTTGCGATCGCCCGCCAGATCGGAATTTGCTCGGCACAAGAACAGGTATTCACTGGGCAGCAATTAGCTCAGATGGATGAGCAGGAACTAGCGCAAGCAGCAGAGTTAAGCATGGTATTTGCGCGAGTTGCTCCAGAACAAAAGTTGCGTTTGGTGAAAGCCTTGCAGTCAAAGGGTGAAATTGTAGCGATGACTGGAGATGGAGTAAACGATGCTCCAGCTCTCAAGCAAGCAGATATTGGTGTAGCGATGGGCATAGCAGGATCAGACGTTGCTAAAGAATCAGCTGATATGCTCCTGACTGATGACAATTTTGCCTCAATTGAAGCTGCTGTGGAAGAAGGGCGTGCAGTTTACCGAAACTTGCGGAAGGCGATCGCTTTCATGCTACCGATCAACGTTGGAGAATCCATGACAATTTTGATTGGCATCCTCCTAGCAACTGTTCTTCCCATCTTGCCGATCCAAATCCTCTGGCTCAACATGGTCAGTTCAGTAGCGTTGATTGCTCCCCTCGCTTTTGAGCCAAAATCTGGACAGGTGATGCAACAACCACCACGTAACCCCAACGAAAAGCTTTTATCAGGTAGTTTAGTTCAGCGGATCGTGGCGATTTCTGTGTTTAATTGGGTGGTGATTTTTGGGATGTTTCAATCGGTACTGCAAACTACAGGCAATGAAGCGTTGGCTCGAACGATGGCAATTAATGGACTGGTAGCAGCAGAAGTTTTTTACCTCCTAAGTATCACCCAGTTTCTCCCCTCTGTGTTTGCCAGAATTCAAGGAAAAAGCACATCAGTCGTTTATGCTCCGGCGATCGGAATTGTAGGTGTGGTGATTTTACAATGTTTGTTCAGTCAGTGGGGCATGATGAATCAAGTGTTTGACACAACACCTTTGACGTTTACCCAAGCCCTCATTTGTATAGGTGTAGGTTTCCCAGTGGTGCTGATAGCTCTCATCTTGCAACGCTTCGATCCGCTTAATTAGGGGTAGTGCTAGAGAAGACACTGTTGGCGAAATATTTCTTCACATTGGACAGCGATAAAACCAAGCATTCTGGAAGATAGTAAATTTCAATGTCGCAGTTTTGTTTATTGTTAATGATAAACTGTCAACAATTTGTTTTATTTCTTCAATAAATCGATTCAGGGCTTTTGGTGCTGTTTTATAACCAGAAGCCTGCTGACCTATTTTATTTAAAATAAAATGCAATTCTCAGCGTCAATGGCTACTATAACCGGATTAGAAGCTCTGGAATTGTTAGCAGCGTCATCGCTTGTTGAACCGCAGAATTGATATTTACCGCTTCAATCTGCGATCGCCTGCTTAACAAAAATATTTAATTTTCATTAAAAATAAGATTTGCAAAAAAACGATTTTTGTTGCATTTATTTACAGATGCATGACTCTATTGAGGTTTGTAAATAATTTGTATTTCTGCAAGGAATATTCCTTTAGACTGAATTTTAACTGAAAAATGTGGGGATAAACACAAATGCATTCGTTAAATATATTTTGTCACGAATTTGTAGTTGCTGTTTCCTTTGTAGCTTGCATTATTGGACTGATATTACTGTGGGACGGCAAGCAGCAAAAAAATGATATAGAAGAAACAGAGCAGATTCTGTTTAGAATGAGCTTTACTTATTGGCTAGTTTACTGTGTAGCCTTTGGCATAGAGAAGATAGTTATACCTGACTGGGAATCTATACTCATGACTTTGAGAATAACTACGGCTCTGTCATATTTCTTAACTTTTTCTTGCATTGTTAGTCTGCCACTACACAAATTTGCCGTCCACCGGGTTGAGGAATAGTTATTGGGATTGGAGACTTGTACTGAGCATCTCGGCTTGCTTCTCTTCGAGAGGCTGCGCCAACGACTGCGCTCTACACAAGTCGCTCGATGGAGCCGGAGTCGAAGTAGGCGTAAAGCCTGCGGCATAGCTACGCCCTGAGCGCCAGCCTCTCCTTGGCGCAGCCTCTCGTAGAGAAGAGTTGTATTGGTCATTAGCTTTGCACAAATGACAAATGACATGATTAGCATTTCATAGCGATCGCTAATGCTGTTTCCAGTTCTGACTGCGCCAAAGGAGTCAAAATAAACACCTCTTGTACCGTCTTCCCCTGTCGTGCGATTACTTTATAGCCCCCACGGATCGGTACTGAGATTCGCAGTTGCATTTTTGGACAATGACCTTTTGACCGCCCAATCACTCCCGGTGTCACCGTTTGGATGCCATCCATCTGACAAAGACGTTCTAAAATTGGGATCAGACCAGAAAGGTGTGTCGAGTGATTCCAAACCAGTCTGCCAGCTTTTTGCGAAGCCGTCTGAAGGGGATCTACGGTGGGTTTGCCCATGATGATTAAGCTGCTTCTAGAGGTGCCATTGTCAAACCTGCTCGGCGCAGCTGCTGATGATAAAGTTCCGCAGGTTCTTGGGGACCGACCCAGACGATCGCTTGACCTTCATAGTGTACCTGATTAGTCAGATCCCACGCGCGATCGCCACTCATCCCCGGAATATATTTCATCAAACATTCACTTACATGTTGGAATGTATTAAAATCATCATTTAATACAATCACTTTGTAATTCGGATAAGTCTTACGGGTAACTTGATTAGACCGTTCAGGAGCTATAGTTGGTGCTGTGGCCATCCCGTAAACATCTGCTGAAAGTGTCGTAACCATAGAACAATTGGTCAAGAGGATTTTACAAAACTACACTACAAACAACTAGTTTAGTCCATTGTTTGGGGACTAGGGAGTTAGGAGTTAGGAGTTTAGAGTTAGGAGTTTAGAGTTTAGAGTAAGGAATTGGGTATTGGAAAGAATTCAGTCCCCAATGCCCAATGCCCAATGCTCTACCGCCAATTATCCCAGTTTTCGTTAAAAATAGATGTATCTGGGAAGGCTGTGGGGTTACCATTTTGTTGCAAAAGCCGTTTGAGTGCTTCCAGTTGTGGCTCTTGTTTGGGTAAGTCATCGACTAATTGGTAAGGTGCGATCGCATTTTTGATGGCAAAACTAGCAACAGTTCCCGCAGCTGCGCCAGATGACCATTCAAAGGAATGGACTCGATAGGCCGCAGCAGCAATATGACTAGTAGCAATGCTTTTGCCTCCTACCAGCAAATTGTCAATTTTCTGGGGAATCATCGCCCTCAGAGCAATTTGGAAGGGATAAGCTTGGCCTGCACCACGTCTTTCACCTGGATGTTCAGTATTACCAGGGGCTTCTGGAGGACTATTCACCATGCAAGGATGGAAATCTATAGCGTAGTGACCAATACCCACAGCATCAGGAAAGACGGTAGAACGAGTCCGCCGCATTGCTTTGTCTGGTGAAACTTTACCGTCAATTACTGATACTGCTTCCAAACCTGCAAGTGCTGCTCGTAGTCTACGATACATATCTGCTGGCAGAGTCTTGGAGTAATATTCATCATTGTAATCTCGGCGAGAAATATCAATTTCCCAAATACCAAAGCCTTCGGGTTGCCCCCAACTGGGGCGGCCAATGATGCGCCGTCCTTCTCGCATATAAGGATATTTCGATAAGCCATGTACTGTCCCCATCGGGGAATTTAAACCCGAAACAAAGCGGTTATTGGGTTGCTGCTGCTTGACACCCTCCCCCAGTTGGGAATCTGTAGTTCCAGCTACCAACCAGTAATAGAAAGATAAAGCATTTTCCTCAGCTTTGCGGAGGGTTTCTGTTCGCAGTCCTCCCATCCAGCCCCCTGGTTTTAACTGCCCAGTAGCTTCTAACTGTTGGCGACTGTAAATCAGGTTATCAGCAGCAGTTCCTGGGCGGTAGTCGTTACCCCAAGTCCAGTTTTGCATGGCGATATCCCCTGGTGTAGGAGCAGTAAAATTTATACCGCCAAATTTTTCTGGTTTCCCTTTGTTTGAACTCCAAATGCGCCGATAGGTGAAAACCAAATCAAAGTTAGCCAGTCGCGTTAATTCATAGCTGAAATATGGGGCATATTGTGAATAAAATGGGGGCATCGCATGCGGTTGCGGTTCCTTGGTTGCCTCCATTGCAAAGGTGTAGGTAAAGCCTTGAGGGCAATATGGGTCGTTGTTGGTGCTGGAAGCAGAAGGTTCCAGATAGGAACGGGCATCAATGCCTAATCGGTAGGGAACATCAGCAAGGGCGATAATTTCTCCAGTTTCGCTAGTGTCTACGACGTACCACTTAGGAGCATCCCCGTTACCTGCCTTGGGGATAAAACGGAGAATAGTTTTGGTAAACCGAGATGAGTTTTCGTAGCTATAAGAATCTTCAATACTTTGAGATAAGGTAAAAGTATTCAGAGGTGGTGCGCCTTTTGGTGGTTGATGTTGAATAGCGATCGCACTATTAATTATTTTGCCATCAGCAGCGATTTCCAAATCCTTAATTACTGTGTTGGGAAACCATTGCAACTTCCCTTTGCCCCGCTTTTCGGCATCTTTAAGCATCTGGGTCAAAATAGTGTGAGCATCGCGGGGAAGAAAGCAGGATTCACTTACCCAACAATTACCGGGGTTAAGTTTACCGTATTTGCGCCCAATCCGGTTTCGCAAATCTAGGTAGCCGCGAGAATAGAATTTGAGAGCTCGCTGGGTTGGTCGTTCGTCTAACGCAGATGTCCCTTGAGCAGAAATTTGTCCTCCTAGCCAGTCAGTAATTTCCGTGAGGCAAACCGTTCGTCCTGCTAGCAACCCCTCGTAAGCTGTGGCGACGCCAGATAGTCCACCACCCACAACTAAAATCTCGCAATCGACACTTTTATCTGGGGTTCTCGGTGGTGTGGCGTTTACCGAAGGTGTTGGCGCTGCGTTCGTCGGAGACGTTGGCGCAGCCATCGCCCCATCAAATGCAACTAAGGTGGATATTAAATTGAGACTGATCAGCGATGTTAAGCTATAAGCTACTTTGTGTCTACGCTTCATGGTTAAAAAAAACACTCCAAATCCTGTGTCACCTTGTAGAAGGTAGCATTCAGCAAATGTTTATTACAAGCTTGATAAGAAGTTTTAGCCTTAACCCAAGTGTATTCAAACAAGGGGCTTAAGCTTCTTGTTCTATGCAACCTCACAGGTAATTGGTATAACTAAATAATTTTTAGCTGAAACTGTGGTGATTTCGTCTCTTTTTCTGAAATTAAAAACTGCTCTTGCTGAAAGTAGACAAGAGCAGTTTTTAATAGCAAAGCCCAAAATAAGAATTTAGGCATCTTCAAGTTCAAATTGAGCCACCGTAACGGCGTTAAAAGCGAAAGCTAAAACTAATGGCATCGGCGACTGAAACCAAAAGGTAAAAAGAACAGCTAGGATTGTGCCAATTACTGCGGACATCGACCACAATCGTTCTTCAAAAGTCAATCCCTTTTCAGCTTTAATCAATTTGAGAACATTAACTGGGATTGGTTCTGGCATTACCCCACCCGGAGGGAAAGCCCAGAAGTTGTTACGTCGCTCGACAAATAAATCTGTCCAGCCATTTTCTTGGCACCATGCCTCAATCCATTGAAGTGAGTAATGATTCATCATCGGGTTTCGGAATTCGGTTTGTGGAAGTTGTGTACTTGGTGAAGATAAACTTTTAGAGATTCCTGAATAACTAATTAATTGCTATAAAATTAACGCTAATTATCCAACTTTTAAGCTTTGTTAAGCAGTTGAGACACATATAATTAGGCTCAAACCATGCTTTCATTAATTAAAAGATTAGCAGTCGATAGGGTTTGTTTACTTTAAAAGACAATAAACTTTACTTGAAAAGTTGAAAGTCAAGAATTATAAACAAGTCCGTGAGTATTACTGCTTAATAAAACTCTTTATATCCTAAAATTAAAATCTAAAAATGAAGAACTGTGAACAAATCAACGAGTGTAGGCATAGTCTGTCCTAGACATCGCTTTCTAGAGCCAAACCATTCCTTTAGAATTAGGAATTTTAATTTTTACCTTCATCAACAGAGATAGGTTATGCTCAAGCTTACTTGGTGTCAAAAACAACTATTACTTAGTTATTTGCATCAGTATTTAGTAATAAATTTCTTGATATATTGAGTGCCAGGGATAATTTTGCTCAAGGTGAGCAGCGATGTCTACGACGGGCTATGCCTATGTCCTTTTTGCGTTACAAAATATTAAGCAAGGGAAATACATATCCCCCAAGTCCAGTAGCAAGGCTGTGAGTCTCAATTAGGATGACTCATATCTTGCTAATATTCAAATGCGGTAATTAAATGCAGCGATTAGACACCAAATTGGCTCTCGATATGTTTTGGCGGCAAGCGTTGGCGTTCCTTCTAGGGATTATTATATGGTGCGTGGCTGATCCCGCACTGGCGGTAGATTGGACTCATCCACTGTCATTTAGCAATGCAGAGTTATCAAGACGTGATTTTTCGGGTGACAGTTTGCAAGCTGCGGAGTTTTCTAACGCCAATATGGAACTGGCTAACTTTGCAAACGCTGACTTGCGGGGAGCAGTCATGAGCGCTTCGGTGATGACAAAAGCAAATCTCCACGGAGCGGATTTAACTAATGCAATGGTTGATCAGGTAAACTTGACTAAGGCAGATTTGAGCGATGCAGTTTTCAAAGAAGCTCTTTTGCTGCGTGCCATCTTTGATAATGTGAATATAGACGGTGCAGATTTTACTGATGCAATTTTGGATAGGGCACAAATCAAAGAACTGTGCCAGAAAGCCAGTGGTGTGAATTCCAAAACAGGCGTGCAAACTCGTGATTCTCTAGGATGTCAATGAAACGTGTTGGTGTAATTGGTGGCGGACAACTTGCCTGGATGATGGCGGATGCAGCACAGAAGCTAGGAGTAGAATTAGTAATACAAACTCCTAGTGAACACGACCCGGCCGTGTCCATTGCCCAGGAAACTGTTTTCGCTCCAGTAGATGACGCAAGTGCGACAGAGATATTAGCTCAAAAATGCGATGTCATCACCTTTGAAAACGAATTTGTTAACCTGCAAGCTTTATCTCTTTTAGCACAGCAAGATGTTTGTTTCCGTCCCAGATTAGAAGCTTTGGCTCCTCTTTTAGATAAATATCATCAACGCTGCTATTTAAGCGATTTGGGATTGCCAGTTCCTCAATTTTTCGCCCTTAACGAGGTGGAAAATCTCAAATCAAAAATAGAATATCTGGGTTTTCCAGCAGTCCTCAAATCCCGACGCCACGGTTATGACGGTCAGGGTACTTTCATAATTCCGGATTTTGTTACTTTAGAACAAAAGCTAAGTTATGAAACCACAACAAAAACTTTAAATCAACCACTTTTCTTGTTAGAAAAATTTATCCCTTTTGAAAGAGAACTAGCAGTAATTGCAGCTCGTTCTACAGAGGGAGAAATTGTCACTTATCCAGTGGTAGAAACCCAACAAGAACAACAAGTGTGTCGGCGGGTGATTGCGCCAGCCGAGATTACGCCCAATCAAGTAGTAGAAATTCAAGCGATCGCACATACTCTATTAAATAGCCTAGAAGTAGTGGGAATTTTTGGAATTGAGCTATTTCTCACCGCTGATGGCAAAATCCTGGTAAATGAAATTGCGCCCCGTACCCACAATTCTGGGCATTTTTCTATTGACGCCTGCGAAACTTCGCAGTTTGAGCAGCACCTTCGAGCCGTTTGTAGTTTACCTTTGGGAAATCCAGCTTTGCAGTATGCTGGCGCTGTGATGGTGAATTTACTGGGGTATGAAAATTCTCACAGCGACTACCAAAGCCAGCGTCAACAAATAGCGGAGATTCCCCAGGCGCATGTTCACTGGTATGGGAAGACAGAATCACGTCCTGGGCGAAAGTTAGGACATGTCACCGTTTTGCTGGATAACCAAAATAGAGAATCGGTAACTGCCATCGCCAACGGCATCGCCCACACCATAGAATCTATCTGGTATCCCAGATAAATTGATCAGAAAATTTCGATGTTGACACACAACATCTTTTTGAAAGCTATAATGAGTGAGTTGCACTACGACGTTGGTGACTGCCATCAAGTTTTTTGATCTATGCCTTTAATGACAAGGGAGTCAACTGTTCTCGTGGCAGTAAACCGGGCATGTACCCGGAAACTTTAAACGAGGAATTTAGGTTCCCACCTGGATAAACCCAGGTCATAAACTTAGGTAAAACGGCGTCGCGGTGAACTTAAAATTATTAGCTCCCAAAGTCAATTAGAATTTGGGAGCTTTAATTATTTAAATTAGTATTAAACCGCGTCTACCTTGAAAACTGTAGTTCTTTCCGTATGAACAGAAAAAGCCCTCATCCCCCAGCCCCTTCTCCCAATATTGCCAGAAGCGGAGCCAAAAATAAGTCCCTCTCCCAAGTAGGGAGAGGGATTTAGGGTGAGGGCAAAAACTACAGTTCTCAACATAGATGAGGTT
>NZ_CALMFY010000047.1 GCF_937863485.1 uncultured Nostoc sp.
TGCTTCCCCTGGTTCCCCATCTTCCTCATCTCCCCATCCCCCCCTCTGCTTCAGGGGTAGAAAACATTTGGCATAAGGGAGTTGTTCACCAGAAACTCTGAGGAAACATTGCACTCGCTGCTCTCTGTTGGGTGCTATAGACTGAAGTCCTTTCTCAAGGACTGCAAAGATTATCTGAGCGTCAACTATTACATCTGATTCATGTTGCGTTAAAATCATTAGCCCGTCTTTATTGACGGCACACTTAACCTCGAAGACTTCAGCCGTTGAGACTTCTACAAGTAATTGTTCCTGCAAAGTTTTGGCTAAAAGTTGTAAATCTTCCTGCTGGACTGCTACTTTCATAGAGCTTTCCCGCTGAACTTCTATATTGTTTTGATTATCTTTAAGGAGATGAAATGAACTTTTTAGGTTTGTTGAATGCAAATGCACAGTTTAACCAACTACAGCCTGAAAATCTGAACGACCAACTTTCTAACACAAATTTTAACTTTTCACCAAAAATTCAAAGAGCAGTAATTATTCATGCCGCTACATTTTAACTGCACTAGATGCAAAATTAAATAATCTGTCTTCAGATATAAATTACAAATGAAAAATGGGAATAATAGAGTTTTTGAGTATTTCCACCGCATTATTTCGTGACAATTAAATTCACAGGAGCTACTGCTGTGCAAAATTCTAGTTGCACAGTTGTGACAAATTTATCCAAAGGTTAAGGAAACGATGTGATATTAGAGGGTTTTGACAGAAATGGTAGTTATCTTCTATGCTGAGAAACTTACTGAGGAGATTAATTTCGTGTTGTGGCTCTGGCACAAACAGGTTGGCTATCAAAATTAATGTGCCTCATTTGCTTAATTCGATAAAATTGATCCGTGAAAAATAAATTTTTATAGCTGCCAAAAGCTTAATTCTGCAATAAAGGTGCTGCAAAATATTAAGACAGCACTAACTAAAGGCTGGGAAAGTGTCAATACAAGGTGTATCAATGGATTTATTAGAGTATCAAGTTAAAGAATGGTTTGGGAAAATAGGCATTCCTGTATTGCCTTCACAACGAATTGACCATCCTACAGATTTGAAACGTTTAAAAATTCGCTTTCCAATTGTACTGAAATCTCAAGTACATGGAGCGGAACGGGCAAAAGCAGGTGGAGTCAGGTTTGCCGAAACGACTATCGATGCGATCGCCGCTGCTCAAAATATCTTTAGTCTACCAATATGGGGCGAATTGCCAGAAGTTGTGCTGGCAGAATCCCAATACGACGCTAACCAGGAATTTTATCTAGCGGTAGTTTTAGATACTGCTGTCTGCCGACCGGTACTTTTAGGTTGCAAAGAAGCAAACATCGATTGGGAATCCGCTGGGGAAAAAATGCACTATGTTGTTGTGGAACAGGAATTCTCGCCATTTTATGCCCGACGATTGGCTTTGAAAATGGGTTTACAGGGGACGCTGATGCAGTCGGTAAGCAGCGTTGTAGAGAAAATGTACCAGTTATTTGTGCAAAAAGACCTGGATTTAGTCGAAATTAATCCCTTGGCAGTCAGTGCTACTAATCAAGTTATGGCTCTTAATGGTAAAGTCAGGGTCAACGAACGGGCGATCAAGCGTCATCCCGATCTTGCCGAGATGGCGGCAAAAATTATCAGCCGTCATACCAGTACTGAAATCAATGGTATTTTGGGTGACTGGGATGGTGTGAAAATGCATGGTAAAATCGGTATTTTAGGTAATGGTACTGGTTCAGTGATGGCAACTTTGGATTTAGTCGCTAATGCTGGTGGTAATCCAGGTGTTTGTTTAAATCTACGTCATGTTTTCCTGACAGATACGACACCAACTACCTTCTGCGATCGCCTAGAGATAGGTCTGAAAATCCTGGAGGCTGACAAAAGCATTCAAGTAATACTAATTAACTTTCTGGGTAGCATTCCTCTAACTGAGGAAGTGGCTGAAGTTATAGCCAGAGTTGTGCAGCAAGACAACAGCGAACTTCAATCACAAGTTGTACATTCTAATGGTAGTAAAAGTCGGCGAGAGCAGAATTTTTCACCCTTAGTTGTCCGTCTTGCTGGTTCTGAATTTAATGCTGCTAGACAATATTTAGCAACACTAAAAACCCACAACGACGCGCTCCTTGTGGTAGAAAATTTAGATGAGGCAGTGGCGGCAGCAGTTCGTCTTGCTAAACCAAGAGCTCATAGGAAATAGTGAGTGTCATTTTGTGACAATTCAAAAATCAGAAATTATTAATTTTTACCGCAGGGCATAAATTTTTGAATTTGATGCTGAAAACAAGTACAGCTTTGCTTCCTGGGACTAAATTATATAGTACATTCAAACTGAATATTCCTAGCTAGAGGCGGGTTTTCCGATTTTTGGAACACTCAGCCTCAAAACTAGTTTTTGTAATTTCAGTAAAAATTGAATCAATGCGACACTGTAAATGTGTCGTTTTTATGGCCAGTAATTCAAGGGACTGGGTTGCCAAACTTAGAGTAATTTTTTATGAACCTAACGCCAGATAGCAAAGTGTTAATTCAAGGCTTTTGTGAATTTATATCAGGCACTCATGTTGCTCAAATGCAAGCTTATGGCACGAATTTAGTAGCCGGTGTCAATCCTGGATGTGGCGGACAGGAACTGCATGGACTGCCAGTATTTGACTTAGTAGAGGAGGTAATAGAACAATTTGGGGCAATTGACACCACAATTATCTGTGTAGATCCTTACGACGTGCTAGATGCGGCATTAGAGGCGATCGCATCTCATATTGGCCAGATCATTATTATTACCGCTGGCGTGCCGCCTTTGGATATGGTGCAATTACTCCGCAAAGCCGAGGCATGTGAAACTTTGGTAATCGGGCCCAACAGTCCTGGGATCATTGTGCCGGGAAAAATTCTTTTGGGTACTCAACCTAGTGAGTTTTATACTCCTGGAACAGTGGGGATCGTTAGTCGTAGCAGCACCCTCACCTACGAAGTTGCTTACGAATTAACAAAAGCCGGTTTGGGGCAGTCCATTAGTGTCAGTATTGGTAGTGATGCGATCGTCGGTTCTTCCTTTCTCCAATGGCTGCAAATTCTCGATGAGGATGAAACCACACAGGCGATAGTTTTAGTCGGTCAACCTGGTGGTGGTAGTGAAGAAGCAGCAGCCCGGTACATTGCTGAGGCAATTGATAAACCAGTAATTGCCTACATTGCAGGGAGACAAGCGCCACCAGGAAAGAGTTGGCGTCAAACTGGGACTTTAGCAACGGTTATCGGACGCGATCCTAATTTTGGCACAGCCCAAAGTAAATTAGCTGCTTTAAAAGAAGCGCAAGTTCCAGTAGCTGAACGTCCTTCTCAGATTCCAGAATTATTGCGAAAGGAGATTAAGTAATTACAAAAAGCGAAACAATAATCGAGCTTCGTCTTTATAATCCATGAGTAATGGCGATCGCTCCACAAGTCCATCACCTGCTCGCCTCCATCTGTGGAAAATATCTCTTTTAGTAGTGGGTGCTGCCAGAGGGCAAAGGGGAAAGGTGAATTCAAACCGCAATCCCATTCCCTTTTTCCCCTAAACCTGAAAAGTGTAGCCAACCAAGGAATCAGTATTGGATAGCATTGCTTTGGTGGTGATTGTCAAGTCGCTTCTCGAAGATTAAAAATTAAAAATTATTAATTAAAACAAGACGCTTCCTGAACTTGGCATCTGCATATCACGATAGAAAATGTGAGCCGTCCCCCGATAAAAAGCGAAGGGGCTAGCTGTCATTTTTTGCATTTTCGTTGCCAGTTCTTGAGGCAATTGAGAAGCAAAGGGATGGTTGTATTGGTAAATTTCATTCTCCACCCAAGTTGAACGGGGAGTTCCAGCCTCAACTAGAGATGCAAACCCCAAAATTAAAATTAAGACAACTACAATTGCAGATATGCGTTTGGGCATGACAGTCTCTTAGGTGTAAAGAAATTGACTCTTGCTAATCATCCAACAAGAATTCTTTTACCACCTTGAGCCATAGTTTGAAAAGTGATTTAAAGCACAATGCAACAACTATTCATGGCAAAGAATTCAAAAAGGTAAAATTACAAAGAACTGTCAGAACGTAATCATGTCAGCTATCCAAACAACTGTGGTTTTTGCAATGACGGTCGATGGAAAGATTAGCGCCGTAGATCCTAAAGCACACCGTGATTCCGATGCCGCTGATCAAGCGCACGTAGAGTATCAAGTTTCCCTTGCTGATCTTATTCTGGTAGGAGCAGGGACGATTCGGGCTGAAGAAGAGGTAACTTTTACAATTCGCAATCCCGAATTGTTAGCAGCACGTGAGGTTCGGGGTCAGTCTCCTCAGCCCATTATCTGCGTTGTCTCAGGTTCCCTTGACCTATCGCTGGACTTCGCTTTTTTGAGCGAGGACATTGAGCGATGGATATTTACGACACGAATCGGTTTGGAGCGCAGTTCTGATACAACAACCTTGCAAAAACTGGCTGAATTAATTGATTTGGGAGATACAGACCTGGACTGGGATCGAGCCTACAGCTTGATGGCAAAGCGGGGTATTCACAAGGTCGTTGCTTTGGGAGGCGGCTCTTTAACAGCTTCTCTAGTAAAGGCTGGGCGAATTGACGATTGGTGGTTGACAATTTGGCCCCTCATTTATGGAGGAAAGGACGCCCTTACCCCAGTAGAGGGAGAGGGTTTTCTTCCCAATGCTGCTCCTCATCTGCAACTTGTTGAAACTCGTCAAGTTGGAAGTGAGTTGTTTTTACACTACTGCACGCTCAACTAAGAATGCGCTGCCAGAATTAAGCGCTATTATCGTTGACACTAAAAAGCGCCTTCCCAATCTGGGAGAGCGCTTTTTGATTTAGCTAAACTTTACTATTTAACCGTTG
>NZ_CALMFY010000048.1:0-10607 GCF_937863485.1 uncultured Nostoc sp.
ACCTCGGAACTGGATTAATCCACCTTTGATACTCGTTCATCTACCTCGGAACTGGATGAATCCACCTCAGAACCTCAAAGCTTCCAATGCCCTATCCCCAAAGTCGGCATTCTTTTCTACCGTGCCCATTATTTAGCGGGAAATACTAAGGTAATCGATGCTTTATGCGAAGCCTTGGTACAGAAAAATTTACAACCAGTGCCAGTGTTTGTTTCCTCGTTGCGTGAACCAGATGTTCAGGCTGAGTTGAGTGAATTTTTCCAACCCAAAGAAGCCCAATCAATAGCTGTGCTGCTAAATACCACCAGTTTTTCTCTAGCACGCTTGGAAAGCGAAACACCCCAAACCGACCTGTGGCAAAAATTAGATGTGCCTGTGTTGCAGGTAATCCTTAGTGGTGGGTCAATTGAGCAATGGGAGTCACAGTTTCAAGGGCTTTCTCCCCGCGATATTGGGATGAATGTAGCGCTACCAGAAGTAGATGGGCGGATTATTACTCGTGCTGTGTCTTTTAAAGAAGTGCAAACTCGTAATCCCTATCTAGAGACAGATGTGGTAATTTATGAACCAGTGAGCGATCGCATCGAGTTCGTTGCTAAACTAGCAGCCAATTGGGCGCGTCTGCGTGACAAACCCCCCCAAGAACGGCGAATTGCCCTAATTCTGGCAAACTACCCCAACCGGAATGGACGCCTCGCTAATGGTGTGGGACTGGACACCCCAGCTAGTTGTGTAGAAATCCTGCAAGCTTTACATCTGGCTGGGTATGAAGTAGAAAATCCACCTGCTCAAGGAGATGAGTTGATTCAACGGTTGACAAATGGTGTAACAAATGATCCGGAAGGTCGAGAATGGCTTCCGGTACACCAAAGTGTCTCTTGGGAAGAGTATCAAGAATATTTCGCTTCTTTACCGCCAGCAGTGCAGCAAGGTATTAGCGAAAGGTGGGAAATGGGCCATGAAGACAAAAAAGACAAGGGGAATAACCCAATGCCCGTTCCTGGAATTCAACTTGGGAACGTTTTTGTTGGAATTCAGCCACCAAGGGGTTATGATAATGACCCCAGTTTGAATTATCATGCGCCGGATTTAGAACCAACCCATGCTTATTTAGCTTTCTACTATTGGGTTAGAGAATGTTTTGGTGCTGATGCTGTGGTTCATGTGGGCAAACACGGAAATCTAGAATGGCTACCCGGTAAAAGTGTGGCTTTATCGAGTAATTGTTATCCAGAAGTAGCTTTCGGCGCACTTCCCCACCTGTACCCGTTTATTGTGAATGACCCTGGTGAAGGTTCCCAAGCCAAACGTCGCGCTCAAGCGGTGATTATAGATCACTTAACGCCGCCCATGACTCGTGCGGAACTCTACGGTTCTTTGCAACAACTAGAAAATTTAATTGATGAATATTATGAAGCGGAAAGTTTAGATCCTTCGCGTTTGCCAGTGATTCGCGATCGCATCCGCGAACTGGTGATCAAAGAAAATCTCCATCTAGATTTAGGAATCCAAAATCAAACAGAAATTTTTGATTCTGAATCCTTAATTTTGAATTCTATCGGTGGCTATCTTTGTGAATTGAAAGAAGCTCAAATCCGCGATGGGTTGCACATTTTTGGGCAATGTCCCGAAGGACGCCAGCTACGAGATTTAATAGTAGCGATCGCTCGCATACCTAATCGCTATTCTTCAGGTATTACCCGTGCCATAGCTCAAGATTGGGGTCTAGACTTCGATCCCCTCACAGCAGATTTGTCAATGACTAGTGGTGAATATTCAGTAGTCAATGGCACAGAATGCCGTACCCTCGGTGATATCGTCGAAGTCCTAGAAGAACACGCCGCCCTTCTAGTAGAAAAACTAATAAATCAAGACTCTTGTACAGACGCGATTCATCGCGTCTCTCTCCCCCGCACAGACGCGATTCATCGCGTCTCTCCCCCCCGCACAGACGCGATTCATCGCGTCTCTACCTGGATACGCGATCGCCTACTTCCGGCTTTACAACAAACCCACCAAGAAATTACCTACTTATTACACGGACTTGATGGCGGTTACGTCCCAAGTGCCCCAGCCGGCGCACCCACGCGCGGCCGCCCCGAAGTTCTACCAACTGGGAGAAACTTTTATTCTGTTGATATTCGCGCCATTCCCACAGAAACAGCTTGGGATATCGGCAGGAAAGCCGCTGAAACCCTAGTTGAATATTACACTCAAGAGCATGGTGAGTATCCAAAAACACTAGGCTTATCAATGTGGGGAACTGCCACCATGAGGACTGGGGGTGATGATATTGCCGAAGCCTTGGCTTTACTTGGAGTCCAACCTGTATGGGATGGTGCAGCGCGGCGAGTAGTGGATTTTGAAATTTTGCCCCTGGCAATTTTGGGGCGTCCCCGTGTAGATGTCACCTTGCGAATTTCTGGATTCTTCCGAGATGCTTTTCCCAACTTAATTGATTTATTTGCTCAAGCAGTGTCAGCAGTTGCAGACTTAGATGAGCCGCCAGAAGAAAATCCCCTCGCGGATGCAGTTCGCCAAGAAACTGATTTGTGGACAAAACAAGGATTAACTTTAGAAGCAGCAGTGGTGCGATCGCGCTATCGCATCTTTGGTTCTCGTCCAGGTGCTTACGGCGCCGGACTCCAAGGTTTAATCGAATCACAAAACTGGACAGATGACCAAGATTTAGCTCGCGCCTACATCAACTGGAGTTCTTACGCCTACTCCTCAGGAAGCGGGGCAGAGGAAGCAGAGGAAGCAGGGAAAGCAGGGGGAGCAGGGGAGGATAAAATTCCTCAGTCCCCAGTCTCCAGTCCCCATTGCCCCTTATCCCCAGAGGGGGCCCCGAGTTCCCCAGTCCCTAATCCCGAAGCCTTCAAGCAACGCTTGGCGCAAATGCAAGTTGTGCTGCACAATCAAGACAACCGTGAACACGACCTACTCGATTCTGATGATTATTACCAATTTCAGGGTGGCTTAACAGCGGCGGTGCGTTCTCTACAGGGAAAAAATCCCCAAACTTATTTTGGTGATAATTCCATACCTGCCCAACCACGCGTTCGCCAACTGAAAGAAGAAATCGCACGGGTGTATCGTTCTCGCGTTGTTAATCCTAAGTGGATTGCGGGAGTCATGCGCCACGGTTACAAAGGTGCGTTTGAAATGGCAGCGACGGTGGATTATCTGTTTGCCTACGATGCAACAGCTAAATGTGTAGAAGATTATATGTATCAAGGCATAGTAGAAGCTTACTTGCTCGATCCAGTTGTCTCGGAATTTATTCAGCAAAAGAACCCTTATGCACTGCGTGATATTGCTGAAAGATTATTAGAAGCACACAAGCGCAATTTGTGGGAGGATGTAAATATAGGAACATTAGAAGCTTTGAGGAACCTAGTACATCAAGCTGAAGCAGTTATCGAAGAAAAATCAATGGTGTAGGAAATAAATATGGAGAATCTTGCGTATTTGCACCTAGCTTTCGCCTACGAAGACAGCACACCCAGTGAATTGGTCTTCCTCAGCTCTTTGTTTAACAAAGCAGCTGCACCAGATTGGAAACGGCTTTCTGGTAGGGCTTGGAAGTATATGTTGCCCCTTGCTCTGTCTTTGTCCATTCTTGGCGCTCTCAGCAGCGTCATGGCACTGGAAAGAGGCGATCAAGGCCCTTCTGTCAGAAATATACAACAACAGTTGAAACGAGCAGGCTTTTATCAAGCTCCAGTTACCAAAGTATATGACGTATCTACACAAGAAGCTGTGCGGCGCTTCCAAAAGGCCGCTGGTTTACCAGTGGATGGCATTGTTGGAGGAAGCACCCTCCAAAAATTAGAAAACTGGCAAGCCAAAAAATCCAGTCCTACGACTTTATTAGCCAAAAAGCCCAGCACTACTAGTTCAACTAGTTCAGCAACTAGCCAGCGTCGTAATCCCAACTACCTTGCCAAGGGGGATGAAGGTGAAGATGTCAGGGTTTTGCAAGAACGCTTAAGAATCGCAGGCTTTTATTACGGAAACGCCACAGGGATATTTGGTCCAATTACCGAAGAAGCTGTCCAGCGCTTCCAAGATTCTTACAAATTAAGCGTTGATGGGATTGTTGGCCCAGCAACATTACGTAAATTGCCGGGAATTGGCATCGGTGATGGAGAAGAGGCTCCCAAAAAGGTAGTCAATCGAGATAAACTCCGTGTAGGCGATCGCGGTGAGCCAGTTAGAATTGTTCAAGAACAACTGATCCAGGCAGGATATTTAGAGGGAGAGCCAAATGGCTACTATGGCCCCTACACTGCAAATGCTGTAAAGAGATTTCAGGCAGCTAATCACTTGGCAACAAGTGGCGTTGCTGGCCCAACTACCCGATCTAAGTTATATAGCTCAGTTAATACTGCTAGCAAAAGCGAGTTTAATACCCTGGAAATCCAAACGCGACTACGGGAGCGGGGTTTTTATAAAGGCAAGCTGAACGGTGTGATGGCAGATGACACCAAAAAAGCGATTAAACAAGCCCAAGAGTTCTATGGCATCAGTCTCAAGGATGTTAAGAGCGGACGCTTTTAGCATCCGCTTTGGCGTTGTTAGTATCAGTCCTCAACTGGTTGCTTGCCTCCAGTAATAGCAAATTACGAACTGCTCAAAATTCCACTTATTTGGTTAATTTGAGTAGTTTCGTCTTGTTATCCACCCAAGTAGCTAAAGCGGCATCAGTGCCCGTTGGCACTTAGGACACACTGCATGGATGGTCATTTGACAGTCAAGCAGGTGAAAACCTTCTTTTTGAGAGGTTTTCGCCCCAATTTTTAAAATTGAGTCGTTTTTAAACTCAATAGTTGAGTTGCACCGGACACAGATTAGGTGATGGTGGTGATGGGGATAGGGCTGGTTGATCTCATAATGCTTATGTCCCTCGCCCAGTTCTAGTTCCCGTAAAATTCCCATCCTTGCCATCAACTTCAAAGTCCGATAAATAGTTGACAGACTGATCCCTTCACCATCAGTTTCTAGCCGATGATAAAGATCCTCAGCACTCAGATGTTCACCTTGCGGAAGTTCTTGAAAAATGTGTAAAATTGTTTCGCGCTGGGGAGTTAAACGCCAACCTCGGTCGTTTAATTCTGCCTTGAGTGAAGTAGTCGTGTAGACAGTCATACTAATATTTCTCAACAAAGCCTGTTAGTTGAGAATATAACAAATATTTGGAGTGATTTGCAACAATCATTTCCTATTGATAATTATTACTAAATATTTAAGAAATATTCATTAAATCTTGATCAAAATTCAAGTAATAAACTGTAATGCATTTAATTTGCATACAGTTAATAGTTAAGGATACTTGTAACGATTGCATCCCTTGACTTTGAATTTTGAATGAGTGAGTTTTGAATTGCTTAGTTGATCCCCACCTTCAAGATATCTGAGCAAAGGACTGGGGAAACTCTTGTACAATTAAATGCAAATTATTTGCTACAAGTCTCTAAGCTCGACTTTATCCATTTTTTGACAACGCTCAAGCTGAGGCTGAAACCTTTGTGGGACGCTAGTTTTACTTTTTCGATTTCACCGATAATCAGTGACATGGAAAAAGTTTTTGCCGGATTAAGAGAACCAAGTTCTTAATTTTGGATAAAGTCGAGCTTAGAGGATGTTTGAAAAGTATCGTTATTAACATCAAAACCCTCGAAACCTAACCCCTCTACCCCCCTTCCCTATGTTAGCGTTGGCGAACGTAAGAGCGTCTCTAAGAGTTGCCTCTCGTGCAGAAGGGAATGGGGGTTTCAAAGCCTCTCAAGAGCAGGAGAGAGAAATGGAAGTGAGGTTGACTTTCCAAACATCCTCTAAGAGGCTTTTGATCTGGGATCAAATCAGTCCTTTATCCCTAGTACAGCGGGCGCCTAAATCCACCTACCATCTCAATTAACAAGACTTGGGGCTTAACAAGGGGCAAAATTCCTTGTTAAAAGTAGGCAAACTGACGCCACAGTGTACTAGTCATTTGTCAAGTGCAGTTTTTTAATGACAAATGACTAATCACAAATGACTAAGTTAGAGACTCCAAATAGTCGCGGATGAGGTTGCGTCGCTTGGGTTGACGTAGCTTTTGCAAAGCCTTGGATTCTATTTGTCGGACTCGTTCCCGCGATAAGTCAAGAGCGCGGCCAATTTCTGCTAAAGAATAAGGATGACCATCTGCTAAACCAAACCGCATCAAAATTACATCGCGCTCCCGGCTAGTCAAATCTGACAGAAGATGATGCAAGTCTCTTTGTAAAGATTCTCGCATTAACATCTCTTCTGGGGTTACACTGTCAGTTTCGAGTAATTCACCTAACTCAGTGTCTTTATCCTTGCCTACTTTGGTTTCTAAAGAAACGGAGCGAGGAACCCGCAACAAAACTTCTCGGACTTGGGTCGGTGTCATCTCTAACTCAGTAGCTAAATCTTCTAGAGTTGGGGTGCGACCTTTTTCTTGAGCAATTTTGCGTTGGGCCTTTTTGATTTTGTTTAACTTTTCGGTAATATGGACAGGGAGGCGGATGGTGCGACTAGAAGTTGCGATCGCCCGGGTAATTCCCTGACGAATCCACCAGTAGGCATAGGTACTGAAGCGGTAACCCTTAGTTGGGTCAAATTTTTCTACAGCCCGCTCCAAACCCAGTGTGCCTTCTTGGACTAAATCCAACAATTCCAAACCGCGATTTTGATACTTCTTAGCAACAGACACAACAAGGCGAAGATTAGCCTTAATCATGTGTTCTTTTGCTTGGAGTCCTTGGGACTGAATTTGCTCCAATTCTTCTACTGTCAACTTGGCGATTTCCGCCCAGCGACGTTTGCCATCTGCCAAAGTCGGTCTGAGATCCGATAGAATTATGCCAGCAGTGGCAGCCCACCTTTCTAAAGACGGGCGATGTCCTAGTTCCGAGGTCAGACGCTCCTGAACTTCAACTAACTTCTGATAGGGCGTAATAACTTCATCCCCTTGCTTGGCGGCGTTAGCAAGCACTATCCGCATCCGCAAGTAGCGCTGGACTTTTTGAGCTTCTGAAACCTCTTCATCGCGCCCTAACAACCGAACCCGACCAATTTCCTGAAGATATAGACGTACTAGGTCTGTACTCCGACGGTTAGTGTTAGCAGCAAAGTTAGCATGGTCAACAGAAGCTATCTCCAGTTCCTGTAAATCATCTACCGATAACTCACTCTCATCAACTGTGAGATCCGAGTCCAAAGCCTGGGGGGACTTTTTGGTATTGTAGGGGGCATCTGCATAAAAAGATGTTGCTGGCATAAAGATTGTCTCAATGGCTCCAGGTAACAATAGAGTACGGTCAGCTTAGATTACGGTCAGCTATTCAACTGTTGCTATTGTTCCCGTGATTTACGATGAACTAACACGGTTGAAGGTTCCATTACAATTTTTTTAGAAATTAACTGTAATGGTTTTATTGGATACAGTATTACTGAACTTAATCGGCTGCTAAACTTTTGATTGAACCAATAGCTATTCAAATCCGCAGCTAGGTTTTCAATATTTCAACTACTTAGTTAACATTTCAACCTTGAAGGTTACTGATAGTAATTTTTATAGCACGGTATAAAATACTTCAGTAAATATTATGTTTATAATTCGCATAGTCACATTTACATGGCTATAAAAGTAATATCCTGACGATTTATCAATTTTTTCTCAGGATAATTAAGGTATAAGTATAACTAATAGATATCGGCAAAGTGATTAGTATTAACAGCAAAAATTATATTGATACAGAGAGAGTGAGACACAAAGAAAATTCCGGCGCTCGGAACTTTGAAAGACGCGGAGAATGAAAATTTCACCGTGTCAGTTTTAACCCATCAATTTCAACTTGACAGACTACTAGTACAACGGGCGCGTAAATCCAGCTACCATCTCAATTAACTAGACAACAAGGGGCAAAATCGCTTGTTAAAGGTAGACAGACTTCCGCACCCGCTGCACTAGTAGTTGTACTCTGGCTTTATATCTCGCAGCATCAGTTCATCAAGCGCTTGTCTGGGTGTGACTTCACCCTGAAGTAACCGATAAACTTGCTCGGTAATCGGGACAGGAATGTTTTGTTGCTTGGCTCGTTGCATTAAAACCCGACAAGTGTTCACTCCTTCAGCAGTTCCTTGTAAATTTGCGAGAGTTTCTGTAAGTGACTTACCACCAGCTAGCTGGTAGCCGACTTGGTAATTGCGACTTAAGGGACTATTGCAAGTTGCTAACAAATCTCCTAGACCTGATAAACCATAAAATGTTTCCGTCTTTGCACCCCAGTCGTTACCGATGCGAACCATTTCTGTAAGTCCACGGGTGACTAAAGCAGCTTTGGCATTGGTTCCTAGTTGTAAACCATCGCACACACCAGCCGCGATCGCAATCACATTTTTCAGTGTTCCCCCCAATTCCACCCCCAAGGGGTCGGGATTGGTATATACCCGGAAACGTTGAGAAGAAAATACTAACTGCACTAATTGAGCAGCTGTGGGAATGTTACTGGCTACCACCGTTGCTGCTGGTAATTCTAGTTGAATTTCTTTAGATAAATTAGGCCCAGACAGGACAACCACTGCATGGTTAGGGAATACTGTTTGCCAAATTTGCGACGGCGTGCAGGTGGTTTGGGGGTCTAAGCCTTTCGTCGCTGTGACAAAAATTGTCTCTGGAGAAAGGGGGAAAGACTGAACTTGGGAAGCAACATCTCTCACACCGATCATCGAGATAGCGGATAAGACTATTTGGACATCTTTTAAAACTGCTTGGATTTGGGAACCTTGACGCGACCACACGCGCACCTGATGACCATTCGCCGTTGCTAGATTTGCCAGAGATGCACCCCAAGCACCTGCACCCAGAATTGCTACAGATTTTGGATTAGTCATTAATCAAGAGTCTCCCCATCACCCAATCACACTATCTTCTTAGCAATCTAAAATCTAAAATCTAAAATCTAAAATTGGCTGCGGGGATAACGTTCCATTAATTCCCTGACTTGTTCCGCATGATATGAGCTTCTTGTCAAGGGAGAAGAAACAACTTGCAAAAATCCGATTTCTTCGCCGAATGCCTTCCAAGCAGCAAATTGTTCTGGGTTGATAAATTCATTTACTTGTAAATGTTTTTGACTGGGTTGGAGGTATTGCCCAATTGTCAAAATGTCGCAATCTACGGTTCGCAAGTCTTGCATAACCTGGCGAATTTCGGCATCAGTTTCACCGAGTCCAACCATGATCCCAGATTTAGTGTATGTGCTAGGAGAAACTTGACCAGATCGCTGCAATAATTCTAATGTGCGATCGTAGTTTCCTTGGGGACGCACCCGGCGATACAGGCGTGGAACAGTTTCCGTATTGTGGTTTAATACCTCTGGCGCAGCTTGTAGAATCAACTCTAGAGCATTCCAATTACCGCACAAGTCAGGAATTAGCACCTCAATTGTGGTGTTGGGTGAAACAGAGCGAACCGCATTAATACACGCCACAAACTGAGATGCACCACCATCAAGCAAGTCATCTCGGTTTACAGAAGTGATTACCACATGATTAAGTTTCATGCGGTGAACAGCTTTTGCTAGCCGTGAAGGTTCCGTGGGGTCTAGTGGTTTGGGTTTTTTCTCAAAATCAATATCGCAGTAGGGACAAGCGCGTGTACAAGCCGGGCCCATAATCAAAAACGTGGCAGTCCCGGCGTTGAAGCATTCACCAATATTCGGACAGGACGCTTCCTCACAAACTGTATTGAGAGCTAAATCCCGTAAAATGTCTTTAACGTTACCGATGCGCTCACGCCCAGGTGCTTTCACCCGCAACCAGTCTGGTTTTACAGTCACAATCCGCTTTTACCACTAAAGTTATACAAATTTAATCGTAGCAAGCAAAGCCTTTGATAAAGTGATCATATATAGATGTAATTCTGTCATTTGGCACGGGTTGTGATATTCTTAATTGATAATGCCATTTTTATGGCGGGATGTGGCGCAGCTTGGTAGCGCACTTCGTTCGGGACGAAGGGGCCGCTGGTTCGAATCCAGTCATCCCGATTGTACTTGTCGAATAACTAATTATTTGTCGTCGTTAACAGATTAATGTCGTTATTAACGAATTGTTTGTCGTCTTAACAAATTCGTGTCATTGATTTACTTCTGACATCCGTTAACAAATTAGTGTCGCCGACTTTATTGATGTGGAGTCTATCCACTACATTTCTAATATACTTACAAAGCTCAGAAGAATCCCGAACGAAGTGCGCCTTTCAACCCTCCTATTGAAAAATATGTCTAAGACCTACGTACTTTCAACCCACCCCTAGTCGGGATGGTTGTTGAAACTTGCCCAGCACTCGCTGTTGATTTTAGACGAGAGTCTCTCAACCCACCTCTAGTCGGGATGGTTGTTGAAACTTGCAACGGCTACACTGGTTTCAATAACGAATTCACCTTTCAACCCACCTCTAGTCGGGATGGTTGTTGAAACATAACAACTTTCAGTGATGGGACAATCAATGGATGCTTTCAACCCACCTCTAGTCGGGATGGTTGTTGAAACTTAACCACGAAACCCAGACAGCGACAGTTATCTTGTCT
>NZ_CALMFY010000048.1:10617-56355 GCF_937863485.1 uncultured Nostoc sp.
AAAGAACAATTACGATGGATTTTTGTTTTAAAATACTCATTTTCAAAATTATGTTTAAGTAATATTTTCTTTCAACCCACCTCTAGTCGGGATGGTTGTTGAAACCTTCAGAGTAAACTGAACAAAACCTTGGAGAGAAATCTTTCAACCCACCTCTAGTCGGGATGGTTGTTGAAACACCATGAACAAAGATGGTGACGCAGAGAGGGGCCAACTTTCAACCCACCTCTAGTCGGGATGGTTGTTGAAACTCGACCCGTCTAGAACCCTTGCTATAAAAGCTTTCCATACACATAATTTGGCAGGTCTGCTAAAAAGAGTCTTGAACTTAAAATTAAAAAACTAAATACATTGACATACTAGTTTCTTAAGTCAAGACTGGATAAGGGTTTTGAACTTTTGGCGGGACTCCAGGGATTTTGCCCCCGCTTTGACACGCCAAAAAAATATTTAGGAGGGTTCCCCCGACGAAGGGGGTGATTCAGTAGCCACCACTGTAGTAATCCACACCGTTATGAATAACGGCTACGGCTAAAAGCCTTACTCCTTATTGCTGGGAGCGCACCTATCCCATCTATAGAATTCTACAGATGGCAGCATCAGAAGCGGGCAGCTACCAGGGCCAGAAAGCATGACAGTCTTCCAACTGCCAAACTAACCCAGATTTTACACAGAACATTGGCTTAAAAGAGCATGAACTGCGGCGCTATTATAACAATATTATATTTTCAAGGTTCGGATTAGTGAGTTAAATAAAAGCAGCTTGACGTTCTTGATATGCAAAGACGGCTAAATCTCGCGCTTTTTCTTGTGAACTGGCTTTAATTGGCTGTGTACCAATTTCAGTGGAAATTCCGGCTTTTGCAGCTTGGGATTTAATACTCTCAATTAATCGGCCGTAACTCCAGCGATGAACGCTCATACGG
This sequence comes from uncultured Nostoc sp., assembly GCF_937863485.1. Classification (GTDB taxonomy): domain Bacteria; phylum Cyanobacteriota; class Cyanobacteriia; order Cyanobacteriales; family Nostocaceae; genus Nostoc. Next base: position 11,544 of record NZ_CALMFY010000048.1, read on the forward strand.
TATTCTTTGGCGTATTTGTGTTGAGCTTCCTTGTAACCAGGACATTTCTTCTCTGCTCTGGATTGGATTTCACTACTGATTTGCTCACGCATATCGTGGAGTTTTGGGATAACTATGCTGTCTGCTTGATAGGTTTTGGCGATCGCAACAATCGCATCTGCCAGTAATCTATCAACATATTGCCCTAACTCTGATTCGCCAAATGAGTTTGGCGCGTTTTGTTTCTGAGCTTTGTGGCGTTCGTGAGAAAGACGTTGCTGTTGCTGTCGCTGGCGGTTGAGAAGATTGTAGTGATCACCCAGTAATTGTTTAACGCTGCGATAAGTAAGAACTTTATTGTTGGCAGCATCTACCACAGCAACTGTTGCGGGTTTATCTAGACCCAAGCTTACACCAACCAGAATATTAGATTTTCCTTGATACAGAGGTTTACTGGGACGACCAGGGAAGGGGATGTTAAGTTTACGCCTCGTGGTTAACTCTTTTGTTAGACGAGTTACATCATTCTTCTTTAAACTACCTTTTTGTTCCATTTTACTGATAGTTTTGTCAGCCTGGTTGATTTTTTCAAGGCGAACTAGTTCTGTTTCTTCTTGTGCCCACAAACGTGTTTCTATAGAGCATTGAAGAATCAAGTGGTGAATTTTCCACGGTTCCTTTGTACCCTTTTGTTCCTCCCAGAGCAAACGCCCAGAACGTAGAATAAATAACCCAGAAAAATATGTTTCATCATTATGCCAAATTTGCCAGTCTTGACAGAAGCGTTGAAAATAATGAAGCTGGCGAGAATCACAATAAACCTCAAATTTAGGTTCATTCATTAGTTTAATTATCCCATTAAATTTGACAAAGATACGACCTTTATCATTTGTCAACCAAGTTAGGTCTGTATTGGTTTCATAGTCAATGGGATATGGCATATAGCTATTTCCTCTCAGCAGGGTAGCTTGCCAAGATTTAGCTTTATCTTCATTTTGAGGGACTTTATTAACCACCTCTAACAAAGTTTTCAGCCACTTTTCTCCTGTTAAATCTCGCCCCTTGGGTTTCCGACTTTTGATTTGATTTTTTAAACGTTCAAGTTCTATTTCTTTTTTGCGCCTACTCTTAGCATATTGGTCGGGATCTTCATCAACCTCACTAACCTGACAGTTATTTTTGAGTAGATAGGCAAGGGCACATCGAGATAAACTAAAAGCGCAATAGCGTAAAAGCTTTGTAGCTCAAATGTATTTTTATTAAAATGCTGTGTCAAAATTAAGCCCGAACAAAGACTTGGTATTGGGATGACTGAAGAAACACGAGAGGTTCGGGGAAGAATCCCTAAAAGTTTAAAAATTGCATTCGAGATTGCCTGCGCCCGTCTGGAAATAACTCAGACAGCAGCATTGGAGGAGGCTATTAAGGAATGGTTGAAAAAATATGAGTCTACGTCTAGTGACAAATAGAGTCAGTTAGAAGCAACAGACGTTTTATTTGGATTAACTAATTCTTCGTAATGGCGGCTATATTCTGGAACCATTTTGGTTCCGGTAATTCCTATCAAAATCCTCAATAAACTGTGCAATGCGATCGCAATTTCTCATCAAATCTGACTACCACAATCACATATAAGTCTGACTAACTGGGTTGAAAATTATATTAATACTCAGTATTAATACTAGTGCATTTTCAAGGATGTGTTGCTATATTTTGAACAGACCAATTGGTATACTTGCTCACGCTTGTAACCATAAGTATGTATGGTTTTGATGGGCGAAATATATCGATATTTTCATTAAATAGATTCAAATAGTTTAAATAATGTAAATAAAAATACTATTAAAATATACATTAGTTTTTGGGTAATTAAATTTATAAGTATTTTTAGATACTAAATTTTTATACTCATTTAAAATCTGCGGATTTGCAACTGTGAGCGATCGCTTAACAGGTAATTTTTCATGCAAAAAATAGCTTCTCTGTGATTGGTGTAGGGGTTCCAACAGGGTAAAGGGGTGTAGGGGATGAGTGTTGTTACTGGTCAAATTGTGCGAGTGCGATCGCGGCAGTATCTTGTAGAAGATGTAGTGGCTAAACCTTTGGTGAAGGAAGACACTTTAGTTTGCCTTTCGTGTTTGGAAGATGATGCGTTAGGAGAACAGTTAGAAGTTCTTTGGGAAAGAGAAGTTGATGCCAAAGTCATAGGTAAAACTTCGTGGGAGTCCATAGCAAACCGAGGTTTTGACAATCCCCGTCTATTTTCGGCTTATCTCCATACTCTGCGCTGGAACTGCGTTACCTCAACTGACCCAAAACTGTTTCAAGCACCATACCGTGCAGGTATTGAAGTCAAGGCTTACCAACTTGAACCGCTACGCAAGGCTTTATTAATGCCTAGAGTTGCTTTGTTTATTGCTGACGATGTTGGTTTAGGGAAAACCATAGAAGCAGGTCTGATTTTAAGAGAGATGTTGATGCGGCAAAAAGTTCGCCGTGTTTTGATTTCCTGTCCGCCGTCGGTTGTACGGCAATGGCAAGAAGAAATGGAAAGCCGCTTCGGGCTAACTTTTGTAATTTTTGATCGTGAGTTTGTAGCTAGTCGTCGTCAAGAACGCGGTTATGGAATTAACCCTTGGACAACTCATAGCCGCTTCATTATTTCCCATGCTTTGTTACGCGATGAAACCTATGCTGCTCCTTTGCGTGATTGGTTGGGAGATTTTACAGGCGCATCAATGCTGATTCTTGATGAAGCACACAACGCAGCCCCAGCCAGTGGTACGAAGTATGCTGTAGATTCTCAACTCACACGCACCGTCCGCGATATAGCCCCAAGGTTTGAACATAAGCTGTTTCTTTCTGCTACGCCCCATAATGGACATTCCAATAGCTTTGCAGCTTTGCTGGAAATCCTCGACCCGCAACGATTTTGTCGAGGTGTACCCGTGCGCGATCGCAAGCTTTTAGATACGGTGATGGTGCGGCGGTTAAAGCAAGATTTACGGGAGATTGGCGAAGAGTTTCCCGAACGGCGAGTTATTCCTATGTACAAGCAGAAGAAGATACTCAGGTAACGGTGGCGACTGGACAGGCTGCAAGCTTTGGGTTAAGCAGTCGGGAATTGGAAATTTTAGAAGAGATGACCGATGTAGCCAACCAAGCTAGATATCAAGCAGACCCACGAGTTGAAAAGTTGGTGGCTTGGATTAAACAAAATCTCTGTCCTGATTTGGGTAAACCTAATGCTACTTGGTTAGATAAACGAGCCATTATATTTACTGAATACACAGATACAAAACGCTACTTGCAGCAAAAACTCCAAGAAGCGATGGCTGCGCCAAAGTCTTCGACTAACGCAGGCTTAGATAGAGAACGCGATAGCGAAGCGCTACGGCGAAACGCCGAACGCATTGATGCATTTCATGGCGGTATTGGCGAAGAACGCCGGGAAGCCATTAAAAATGCCTTTAACTCCGACCCATCACGTCACCCCCTCCGCATTCTCATAGCCACGGATGCAGCACGGGAAGGAGTAAATCTGTAAAACAATTGTGCTGACCTATTCCATTTTGATGTGCCTTGGAATCCATCACGGATGGAGCAGCGTAACGGACGTATTGACAGGAAATTACAGCGATCGCCTGTTGTTCACTGCTACTACTTTGTTTTAGCGCAACGGACAGAGGACAAAGTATTGAAAGTGCTGGTGAAGAAGACCGAAACAATTCAAAAAGAATTGGGAACGCTTTCGCCAGTTGTGCAGAAGAATTTATCGCGGTTATTAGAAGGTGGTATTCGCCACAATCAGGTAAATAGTATAACTGTATCCATCGAACAAGCTGATTTACCTAACTTATCAGTCATTAATGAGGAACTCGAAGAAAATCGACTGCGGAAGGAAGAATTAACCAAGGAATTATCCCAGTTACAGGAGATGCTGAAAACGTCGCGGGATTGGTTGGGACTGAGTGATGAACACTTCCGCAATGCTATTTCCGCTTCTTTGGAAATTCTCGGTACAACTCCTCTGGCCCCAGTCGATAGTCAAGAAGCTTGGCAAGATTCGGCTACTGCACGCTGGACGCTTCCACCCCTTGACCAACGGGCAGACCCGACGTGGGCGAATACTCTTGATACTTTAAGACCGCCACGCAAGAAAGGACACCTGACCTTTCCGGTACAGGCGATGTGCGAAGTATCGGGACGGTTAATTTTGGGTGCAATGCAGATGTTATTGGAAGAACAGCGAGTGTTCAATGCGCCAACTGACCGCCGTTTAGTAGCGTTGCTGCAAAATAGCCGTAAGTACCAAAACGAAGTTTCTACCAAGTTATCAGAACAGGTTGTTGATGCGCTGTGGGAATTACTGCGTGGTTTTCAAACTGCAAATGCAACTGCTAACGGACTCTTGCTTGATGACATTGCCCAAAATGACCCCCAACATATCTACGGTGGCTTAATTACAGTTTTGCTGCGGTTGGTGTTTCTGCTGTATGCGGAAGATGAGGGATTGATGCCGCAGGGTTCGATTTACACGCGCAACTATTCAGTAACTGGGCTGTATGAGAGATTGCGCGAGGATGCGGGTAACTATCCTGACACGATGGAACAGCGTTATGGTGCTTGGGCATGGTTACTCAGTCTTTTTCGCTTGGTTTACGATGGCGGCTGTCATGCTGATTTATATTTGCCAGCACGTCACGGACAGGTTTTTGACCCGGATGAGTACGCATTTTTAGAAGGTCGTTCTCGCAATACTACCTATAAAGAATGGGAGTTGATTGAACCGCCACGGATTTCGGATAGCGTAGTTCATGAGGTATTGCGAGGGTTACTTGTTCTTGATGGTGAACGCCTATCTTATCGGGCTTTAGATGTAGAGCAGATTGGCTCGGTTTACTCCGCGATAATGGGTTATGAAGTAAACAATGCTACCTCAAAATCGATTGGTGTATGGAGTAAACCCAAGGGTGCGAAAACCTCTGTAACTGTGGTTGTTAGCGTTGATGAAGTTTTAAACATCAAAGCCAATGACAGGGCGAAGTATTTAAAAGAAGTTGCAGGTTGTGAAATGTCCGGTAAATCACTGACTGAGTTAAAGCAAGTGAAAACCGCCGAGGATTTAATTGCAGCTTTAGGACGGAAGATATCGCCGCAAACTCCCGCTTTATTGACTGCTGGTTCATTGTATTTGCAACCAGGGGAAGAACGGCGACGTAGTGGTTCTCATTATACACCCCGTGCCTATTGTAGAGGAAAAAGTCAAGCCTGAACGTCAAAATTTAAAACGTGATGCTTATAAAACGCGGTGGTGGCAATACGCAGAAAAACAATCAGCTTTGTATAAAGCGATTACACCTCTCGAACGTGTATTAGTTATTGCTTGTGTTGGTCAACACGGATCATTTGCGTTTTTATCTTCCAATATAATCTTTTCTCATGCCTTAGCAGTTTTTGCACTCCCTACTGACTCTGCATTTTGCACCCTTCAATCTCGCATTCATGAAATTTGGATACGCTTTTTCGGTTCATCTATGAAAGATGACCTTCGCTACACTCCTACCGACTGTTTTCAAACCTTCCCCTTCCCCGAAAACTGGGAAACCAACCCCACCCTAGAAGCCATAGGTAAAGAATACTACGAATACCGCGCCGCCTTAATGGTTCGCAACAACCAAGGACTCACCGACACCTACAACCGCTTCCACGACCCCGACGAATACGACCCTGAAATCCTCAAACTCCGCGAACTCCACACCGCAATGGATAAAGCCGTCCTCGACGCTTACGGCTGGTCAGATATCTCCACCGACTGCGATTTTATTCTCGACTACGAGGAGGAAGAAGACACAGAAAACAGCAGTGGACGACAAAAGAAAAAACCCTGGCGTTATCGTTGGCGCGAAGAAATCCACGATGAAGTTTTAGCACGGTTGCTTGATTTAAACCAAAAACGCGCCGAAGCAGAAATCTTAGGCGGTAAGGCTGCGGTTAAGAGTAAGGGGAAAGGAGAAAAAGTGATAAAAGGACGCAAAAATAGTAAAAATAAAAATCATCCGGTAACTATTCCGGGGATGGATAATGTTTAGGGTTTGACACGAAAAACATACTTTTGAGTAATACAACTTTGTCTCTCAAAAAAAATAAACTTTTGTGTTGTATGTTTTTCTTATATTTATATAGCGGACAAGATGCCCGCACTACTAATTATCAATCGAATTTTGGAAAAAGGGGCTGACTTTTACTAGTAACACTCTTAAATTTTTATGAGGAACTAATTTGTCATGTTGTAAGCGACCAATAATTATGCCTGGATGCCTGCTTTGAGTATGAGCAAATTCTTCGATGCCTTTAGGAGAAAAGACTTTTTTGCTCCTGGTAATAAAATCCTTATATCGCTGAGGATGTATTAACCATTCAGCGGCTTTCTGATTCGCGTCTGTTTCTTCTTCGTTCTCTTCTAAAGCGTATAAATTGTCTAAGTAGCTGCCTTGATGTCCTAAAAATATATGTGCTAACTCATGCATGAGAGTAAACCAAAATGAGTCAATTCGGTCATATCTCAGTGTCAGTGCAATAACTGGGTTACTTTCTAAATAAAAAGCTGCACCATCTAAATAGGTTTTACTCAAGTGCGGCACAATTACAAAATGTACACCCAAATCTCCTAGTAATTTAGGAATTAGCACAATATTTTCTACTTTTTCGGCACAAGCAAGAATTTCTGGTATGGCATTTTCTAACTTTGTGCGGTCAAAGCTTCTAATTTTCCGTTCTTTAGCTAGATTCTCAACTCGTTTTACCCAAGTTATGCGAGAAATATCTTCTGGTCTTCTATGTTCCGAACAACGAAAATTAACGCTTAACTTGGGTATTTCATCCAAGGAGCGTATGGAGAAAAAATTGCATATTTGCTGTTCTAGACTATCAATTGAATCTGTTTTTTTTATCCACCCATTTTTGATGATTTCAGACATGGGAAGAATTGTATATAATTGACTTTTACGAGTTATACTTTTCTCCTTTTCCTCCTCCTTTTTTTCTTTTCCCGCTAGATGAAGCCGATATTTTGCTTCTAAGTTTGTCCAAAACTCAGCAGAAGTACCCAAAGCTTGCGACAATTCGATCGCGGTTTCTGGTGTAATTTGCTTGGTTCCCCGAATAATTTCGTTGATAGTTTGAACTGGACGACCAATAATTTCAGCTAAATCTTTTTGCGTCCAGCCACGCGCTTCTAATTCTCGACTTAAAATTTTTCCAGGTGTTGGTACTCTTGCTGGTGTTAAATTCTGGCTCATATTCTTGTCTCCCCTGCTGTATCGGTTAGTGGTAATCCTCAATATCGATAATGGTCAGGTAATTACCCTGTTCATCTTTATCCACTGTCAAAATCAAGCGCCACTGGTCATTTAAACGTAAGGAACGCTGTCCTACTTTCCCTCGTTTTCCTTGCAGTTTTTCAAATCGCAATCCCTTTTGAGCATATAAGTCTCGTTCGTCTACAGCAGCATCAATAATCGCCATCACCTCAAAAAAGTCATCAACCACACCTGGGTATTTATGAGCATCTTTTTCTTCTGTATAAAGTGCTTCGAGTTTCTTTTTCTTAAAGATAAAACGCAAAGCTTCCCCCAAGTAAATGCAGTGGATTCTGCATTATATTATGATTTGATTCAGTCTTGGGGTGAATCACTGATATTTAAATTGTAAATCTTAATCAGACAAGAATTTTAAGTTGTTTGTAAAAGTTTGTCAGAGGATGATGAAATTTAATAAAAAACTATTCTGCTAAGGGTTTTGACGTTTTTATTTAATGGAACACTTTGCTTGAGTCTAATTTTATATAGAACAATTGTACTATAAAGCACGATTAAGGGCAAGTTTTCGATTTGTTTATGAATATGTACAGTCAATGGTTATTTTTATCTGTTATACAAGAGTTAAAAAGTATACATGATGATCTCAGCTACTCCTAACGAAGTGCGATCGCACCTCATCGAAGCCTTACAACTCGACCTCATAGGCCCTACCCCTGATGATATCGACCATGCAGAAGAAATTCTCGACCAAGCACCATCAAAGTGGTATCTTACAGGCTTTCTTGTTCCGCATGGCGCACCCATCGAACAGCGTGGAGATGATACTGGCGATGATGATTTAGACGTAATGCAAGGCGGTAGCGCGGGTGAAGATGAAAATGTCCCAGACAAACCATTCGCCAAGAAAGCTTTTTTCCCTTCATCGATGGGTTTAAGTTTACTGGTTGCTGAAAATGCCAGTCAACTTAATCTCACAGTGCAATGGGGTGATTATTTCCCAATCAAAGATCATTCTGTAGCAGAATCTCAGAATGATTCTGGTGAGGAGAAAATTGTTTTACCCCTGGAAATAGAAACGACAACCCCCCAAGAGGAATCAAATAACAGTTTATTGGGATGCTGGAAGCGGATTCCACGCCAAGTCCAAATCACTGTTCCTCTAATGGGCGATCGCAATCCCGAACAACTAGAATTGGGTTTAGGTTTAAGTAGTCCTAAACAATTAAAATTACCGCTTCATCAAAACCAATCTACAAAAACTATTCCCATAGCTGATAGCAACGGTTTACAACTCGTCATCTCCATCCGGACTGTAACATCCAAAGAACTTGTACCTGCTGGAACTCGTTCCGTTTCTGTATTTCTAGTCAATAATCGCCTCCCCACCTCCGATAAACAGCGCGATATTAGCTATATTTTTCAAGCTAGTTTAATCATCCATACCCCAGAACCATTAGTAGCCCGTCCCAATTTACACGGACGAGATAATAATGATTGGGATGAAAACGTCGCTAATTTACAATACCGCAATGATTATGAATATGCGGTAGGTCATAACGTTTCTGCGATCGCACTAACCAATCCCGATGGTAGTTGTCAGGAAGTGCGTACCGCTTGGATACCAACTGCTGATGTGGAAAAGGTGATAGCCACCCAAGTAAAAAACGTTGAATTGGGAATGGAAGCCTTAGCCAACGCACCCACACCAGAAGCATTGCAGAATATGCTGAGTCCAATGGTGGATGCTTACGCTGATTGGATTAAGGAACAGCGCACAAAATGTCCCACCGAACCCAAGCGGTTAAATGTCGCCATAGGTTTACTAAGCCGTGCAGAAATTGCCAACAAGCGCATCGACGCTGGTATCAAAGCCTTAAATGATCCACAAATATTTGAAGCATTTCAAATAGGAAACCGGGCTATTGCTACGTATATCCGTCAACGTGCTACTCACGGCAAAAATATCACTCCTGAAAGTCTTGCGCCACCTGAATGGCGACCCTTCCAGCTAGCATTTATACTGATGAACTTGGTAGGGATAGCTTACCCCGAAAATGGCGATCGTGAATTAGTCGATTTGCTATTCTTCCCCACAGGTGGCGGTAAAACCGAAGCTTACTTAGGACTCGCAGCCTTTATCCCTCGTCCTACGGCGACTGCGTTATCCCGGTATCAAATCGGCTGGTTTAAGCGTCCTCATGCGCTACACCCTGCGTCTTTTGACTCTCGACCAACTCGGACGAGCGGCGACGATGATTTGCGCCTTAGAATTGGAACGCCAGAAAAACCCACAGAAGTTGGGAACTTGGCCGTTTGAAATTGGACTATGGGTGGGACAAACAGCAACACCCAACCGTATGGGTAAAAAAGGAGATAACGACGATAACAGTGCTAGAAAGCGGACTCTCGACTTCCAAAACAATAACCGCAGCAACCCATCACCCATCCCCTTAGAAAAGTGTCCTTGGTGCGATGCAGAATTTCAACGCAACTCATTCCAATTACTACCAAATACCGATCAACCAACAAACTTACGCGTATTTTGTGCCAATCGTCACTGTCATTTTCGCGGTGATAATCCTTTACCAATAGTCGCCGTAGACGAGCCAATATATCGTCGCTTACCTTGTTTCATTATCTCTACAGTAGATAAATTCGCCAGCCTGCCTTGGGTGGGAGAAACTGGTGCATTATTTGGACGAGTAGACCGCTACGATAATGATGGTTTTTACGGCCCCACTCAACTAGGTCGCGGGAAACCCCTTGGTGGTTATTTACCACCACCAGACTTAATTATCCAAGACGAATTACATTTAATTTCCGGCCCATTGGGAACAATGGTAGGACTATACGAAACAGCGATTGATGCTTTGTGCAGCCAAGAGATAGACGGTAAAAAAATTCGTCCGAAGATAGTTGCTTCAACTGCAACAGTCCGCCGCGCTAGCAAGCAAATTCAAGCTTTATTTGGTCGCAGCGAAGTCGATATATTTCCCCCACCAGGGCCAGATAGACGTGATTCATTCTTTGCCAAAACCGTCCCCGCTACAGAGAAAAACGCCCGCACCTATGTAGGAATTACTGCTCAAGGACGCAGTTTAAAAGTAGTGTTATTGCGTAGCTATTTGGCATTACTAGGCGCAGCCCAGAAGTATTGGCTAGAACAAGGAGGGAAGAAAAATTTTAATAACCCAGCCGACCCCTACATGACACTGTTAGGTTATTTTAATTCCCTACGTGAGCTAGGTGGTAGTCGGCGTATTGTGGAAGATGAAGTAAATTCTGGCCTTGTGCGCTACAGCCAGCGTAAGCGAGTAGGTGAAATATCAGGATTATTTGTTGGTCGTAAAATTGATGACGAACCAGAAGAATTAACCTCCCGTGTCAGCACTAGCGACGTTGCAGAGACTAAGCGGCGAATGGAATCAACCTTTGATAAAGATGAAAAGGTTGATGTTGTTTTAGCAACAAACATGATTTCCGTAGGTTTGGATATTACTCGCTTGGGTTTAATGGTAGTTCTTGGTCAACCCAAGACAGCCGCCGAATATATCCAAGCTACCAGCCGTGTGGGACGAGATGAGGAAAGACCAGGATTAGTAGTGACCTTGCTGAATATTCATCGTCCACGCGATCGCTCTCATTATGAACGCTTTTTTGCTTGGCATTCAACATTTTATCGGGCTGTGGAAGCTACCAGCGTAACTCCCTTTTCCCCTCGCGCTATTGATCGAGGTATTGCAGCCATTACCGTTGCTTTAGCACGTCTCGGACATCCTAAGATGACAGCGCCACTCCGTGCTTTCGATATAAAAATCAATACCTGTTGTACCTGTCCGCTTCGTCCAAGCCTGCGTTAAAGGTCATATCAGTGATATTAACTGGTATCGTTTTGTACATAATGACTCTGACAATAAGTGTCAAGGTCAGCTATGGTTAGACGAAGGTGGTTCAGGTAACGACTTCGCTGAGATTTATGTGCGTTGCGAAGCCTGTAAAAAACGTCGTCCCCTTGCTGATGCAACAGTCCGCAATGGTAAAGTTTTAGGCCCATGTCAGGGACATCGCCCTTGGCTTGGCTCATTTGCCCAAGAACCTTTCTGTATTCGTGAATCGACTGGTTTACCAGAATACAACCGCTTGTTAGTTAGGTCTGCCAGCAACGCTTATTTTTCACAAGTTCTTAGCGTTATTTCCCTGCCTGATTCAGACGCAGCTTTACAAAAAGCAGTGAATTCAGTCTACGAAGATTTTCTTAAAAACATAACAACACTCGAACAACTTGCTCTTGTTAAGAGTTTAATGTCTAAGGTATCCACAAATTTAGAAGGATTTAGCAATGAAGCTGTTTGGCAAGAAATTGAACGCCGACAAAACGGACAGGTTAACCAACATAAAAGCATTAAGCAAGTAGAAATTGAAACACTACTTTCTAGCGCCGTCCAAATTGGGGAAGATGTACCAGAAGGTGACTTTCACGCTAGGTCACGTACTTTAGATAATTTACAGCCTGCTTTTTCCTCCCGCATTGAACGAATTGTTTTAGTAGATCGCTTGCGTGAAGTAATTGCTCAGGTGGGTTTTACCCGCTTTGAAGCTGAAATGCCAGATATCGACGGCGAACTTGATATCAGCGTCAGGCGTGCTGCGTTGGATATTGAAACCACTTGGGTTCCAGCAATTGAGAATAGAGGTGAAGGTGTATTTATTGCTTTCCGTAAGCAAGCGATCGAAGATTGGTTAAAGCGAGAAGCCGTCAAAAAACGTGGACGAGAATTATCAAGAGGATTTGATATCTGGTGTGCGCGTAAAGGTATAGACCAGGAAAAAGAAAAAGTTAAGTTTCCTGGCTTGCAGTATACTATGCTGCATTCTCTATCGCATTTATTAATTGTGGCTGTATCGTTAGAATGCGGCTATGCTGCCAGTTCCATCCGCGAACGCATCTACGCTGGCGATACAGGATATGGAATTCTTTTATACACGGGTTCATCTGGGTCAGAAGGGACATTAGGCGGACTGGTAGAAGTTGGCAAACGTATTGAATACCATTTGGAAGTAGCAATAGAGCAAGGAAGATTATGCTCCAATGACCCAGTATGCGCTCAACATCGACCAGATAATGAGCAAGAGGAGCGTTTTCTACACGGTTCTGCTTGTCACGGATGCTTACTGATTGCAGAAACATCCTGCGAACGCCGCAATGAATTTCTTGACCGCGCCTTGGTTGTCTCCACAGTTGAGGGTTTCGGAGCAGAGTTTTTCCCAGAATAAACACAATGGCTTTTTTGCAACTGAGCCGCCTAACTTTGCTGAAACTAGCAATAGCATTAGAAAACGGTAGGCTATCCCCTCCTTTTCTCCTATCGACCATCGTTAAGTACGTACCCACCATTTTAAGCCAAACAGTAATTGATAAACTTAATCATCTAACTTCTGAAGGTGTAAAATGTAACCATATTGCTTATACCCTGCGCTTGCTAGCAGCAGAACGAAGCGCATCTCAACAAATACGTGATCGCATTGAGTTGGTATGGACTGGCCCAGAGGTAACTGGTTCTCAAAGCCGTGATACTAGCGTTGTTGTCCGCGAACTATTTAGCAACGCCAAAAAAAGCGTTCTCATCTCCAGTTTTGCCATTGATAGAGGTGAGAAAGCACGGAAATTATTCCAGGTACTTGCAGAACGCATGGATGCTAACCCGGAACTATATGTACAAATGTTTCTTAACATCCAACGCCCTCATAACAGCGAAGCAGCAGAGTCAATTTTATTGAGAGAATTTGCAGATACCTTCCGCTGGGATATTTGGATAGGAAAAAGACTACCAGAAGTGTTTTACGATTCGCGATCGCTAGCACTGAATGTTAAGCAAAAATCATCTCTCCACGCCAAGAGCATTATTGTAGATGAGGAATCTGTACTGATCACATCAGCTAACTTTACAGAAGCCGCCCACGAACGCAATATTGAAGCAGGTGTGTTACTCACTGACTCAACAATAGCCCAAGCATTGCGGTTACAGTTTGACACTTTGGTATCCCACAAAATCCTGCTTCCCATTCCTGGTATTTAATTATTTGGGCGATTGCCTACGTGGGGTGTAAATCCATCGCGCTCAAACTATATCAACCTGAGAAACAACATTCCCTTCACTTTCATCCGATAAATATTCCAACAGTTCCCCTGGTTGACAATTCAACGCTTTACAAATGCCATTCAATCGTTCCGGTGCTAATCTTGGCATTTCGTCAACCTTACGCAATCTATAAACCGAGTTTTCAGTTATACCTAGTATCTTAGCTAAATCCTTATTCTTAATCCGCTTTCGCGCCATCACTTCATTTAATTTCCAACGAATCACTTGATTCTCAGACATAGACTACATCACCAGTTTAGTCGCTGCTAGATGTAGATTTATCTACTCGTCAGTAGTTTAAACTACAAGTAGATATATAACATTCTAAGTTTTATTAATCTACACTTGACGCAGCTCTACGCGTCACGTAGATTAAATTGTAGACAAAAATAAAAGCGATCGCTCTCCGGGAAGAGTTCGCGATCGCCTTTTGTAAAACCCCATTGATGAGGTTACTTAGATGATTGTACAAGAAGAGTTTGATAACCAAGCCTTAGCTCAATTAGAGTTTGAGGGCTACGTTGACCAATTAACAGACCCAGCACCCCCAGAAATAGAAATTGATTCCATAAACGATGATTTTGGAGAACTTTATCGAGTTTGGAACGGTTCACAATTGTTAGGTACTTTTTATCAAAATCTGGAGGGTAAATGGATAGCGCAGCCTTGTAATAGAGATGAAAGACCCTGTTTTGATACTCCTTTGCAAGCACAGTTAATCATCATAGCTGTTAATGGCTTGCTGGTTGCAGATGTAGCATAACCCTTAAAAAATTTTCCCATCGCCTAGAGACGTGGTTCGTACCCGTCTCTTTTTTATTTATGAGTGGCAGTGCGATCGCATCTCTAAATATTCAAGATTCGCAAGAATCAAAATAGCAAAAGGTCAGTTTGTTATGACCCCAGGCTGCAAGAGCCGACCGAATTCGTCTTCGGTTATCGTTATTAACAGTGGTAGTTGCCCACGCTAAAAGCAATGGTGCTGAGTCCCAAGGATCATCTTCTGCCAATTCAAGTTCTTCCAAAACGGCAGAGGCGTATCCTTCCCATTTAGCACCATAATTACGAGGTACTAGATGCGGCTCAGACCAGAATAAATCTCTCTCTGCCACTCCCATAGGCAAAAGAGCATGATGTACAAATTTTGCACTATACACATAGCCAGGAATTCTTAGTCCAGGAACTATCAGAATTTCTAAAACTCTGCGGCAGGTTGGCATATTTCTGCTAAACAGGTTCAGCACCCATTCTTGATATGCTTCTCCTTGCTGAGAAGGCATCATTGAAAGTGCCATGAGTTGAACATCTTCTCGATTCTGACCTGTTAAGTTGTTTTTCCACAATTCTGAAGTAAAGAAATTATGACCATCCCTTCCCAGGAGATAGACTGCTAATGTGATAGATGCTGGCCTATCCACCAGATATATTGGCATATCAGGGCTATTGGGCGATTCTTTAACATTTTGATATGCTTCCCGGGCCAACAGAAAATCTGTCAAAGTTTCGTATGCTGGCTCCCAAGTGTGGACTTCTGGCTCAAAAGGATCATCAGCAGGCAGACTTCTGAGCAGCAGTAGCCCTTGATCGCGGCATTGGTGAAGAATTTGCAACAGTTGTGGACGAGTCAAAATACCTTTTGGTGACTGTGCTGATTCAACCACTTGCATTGCCTCCTCTTCTACCAATGCTGCTCCTGTTGCAAAGCTGGCTTTTGCGATCGCACGGAGAGAGGTACTAACTGGTTTTATATCTCTAGGCCAGTCTTCACCTTCACGCTCCCTGATAGAAAGTTCCGCGTTATTAATTTTCCGCTTAATTAATTCGACTAAGGAAAAATTTTGTTCTGAAATGTTGTCAATTATTTGTCCTCGATACAATTCAGCAAAAAGGCGAATTGCTAGTGGAGTTCGCAACACCCACCGCAGAAGAGGTGGACATTGAATGCCATTAATTTGACAATGTGCTTTAAAAACATACGCAAGTGGTGCGTCAGAACTTTTCAACCAAATCCAATCAATATTTCTCGGTAGAGAAATTCGCTGAACCAAACTTGGCCGAACTGAGAATGCAAATAAGATTCTTGGATATTGTTGAGCTACTACAGCTAGTTCCCCAAGTTTCTCTGCCCAACGTTCTGCTCTAGTTGTCTCATCTAAACCATCTACTGCAATCAACACTCGAACAGGCAAACGTTCTGAAATATCAACAGCGTTGGCAACGGAACGAACTTCAGATTGAATTGCTGCCGATTCAAGAGCATCAAAAACTTGCCGTAGATTCCACCCAGGCTGACCAATTGCGTTTGCCAGTAGTGACTCCCAACTTTGTGCTAAATCAACATCTCTAGCTCTAATTAACACAGCAGGTTTTTTTTGGGCTAGGTGTTGTCGTACTGCTTCTGCCAAAGCATGAGTTTTCCCGACACCAGGATCACCAATATATATGACTAGCTGCCCCCAATCGCGCAATTTTTGAGGGGTAATTTCTCGCTCGTACCAACGTTCAAGCAACTTCTCTAGTTGTTTACCAATGGGTTCAACTGCGTTTTCTCGTGAGACCTTTTTTTCTTCAGGCAAAAGTACGTTAATTAAATTCTGCAAACCCACAGAACCAATAGGATCAGATTCAGTCCCAAAATCGGTAACTGGGAATGAATTACCTGGACAAAGACAATTTTCTAACTTTACCTGCTCTGCGATCGCTTCCATCAACCAATATTGAGCAGCTTGAATCAGATTTTCTGCATCTGCTTGCTCCATAAATTCTGGGTAGCGTCTCAGGCGATTTGTTGCAATGTGTGCATCTTCTAGGTGATTACGCATTTGCCTAACGCCTTGTAGCCACCCAGGATAAATGCCAGGGCCATTCAATCGAATCTTCAAATCCTGCTCTATTTGGCCAGATTGATGTAAATCGGGGGTATATCGGTTACTCAACCAACCATTTTGAGCTTGGTTGAACTTCATACCAATGTACTCTAGGTCAGTGACTGAGCTTTCAAACCAATAGCGACGCAATCCTTCACTGCCCAGTTCAGCTAGTAGAGAAGCAATCCGAGTTTCATCCCACAAATCAACAGTGATCCCTGGATGATTTGTCTTAGCAAAATTTATGAAGTTATTCCAGCGATCGCGTTCTGTTATTGTCTGCCGCTTTTGAGTTTTTCCATCACTTAAATCTCTCGGAACGCAGACTACATAACGAATTAATCCGTTGCGATTTTTTGTAGCTGTTTCTAATGATTTTTTGATTTGGTCTATTTGACTTGACTCAAGAGCATCTTTAAACCACTTTGCCTGTAAGCCGATTAGTTGCCCATTATTTAATTGAGCATAGGCTTCAACACCCTGGGGTCGTATCGCAGCAACACACTTTCTCCTGCATAAGCTGGCAGGTAATCTCCCCGATACATAATATTTTCAAAGCTCACATATCCGCCTTTATAGATGCTGCGACGTGTCTTTTTCATCAGGCAGATATCTAATTCTCGGTCATTAATCAAACTTGGTAGCGCAGGTAATCCCGCTTCCCAGCGTTGAAACCGTGTTTGATCTCCACTGCGAGCATCTATTCGCTGATTGTAGTTATCAATGATGTAACGCACTATCAGCAGATTTAATTCCCGCAGAGTAATACACGCTTCCTCCTCCGCTTGTTCTGGGCGTTCTTGAATATTTGAACCTAGATAACCATAAAATCCTGACAAAAAATCTGTGTTGATAGTCCCAAATCCACGTTCTTCAATACCACCTTCCGGTGGGCGATCGCGTAAATGGCACTCAAAACCAAGTTGAAAACCAATTTGCTTCAAATGCTCCGAGCGAAAATCCTTCCCGCCATCAGTAAATAGGTTTTCTGGAATCCCGTAAGTTCCCCACTCGCAATGAAGTTTATATTCCGAACTATACTGCTTGCGTAACATCGCATGACGCATAGCTAAGGCGACTACCAGAGAACTAGGTGCATCAAAGCCTAAATGGATGCCCATAATACAGCGCGAATAGCTATCTGTAATTTTTGTCAACCAAGGACGTGCCAGGGTTTCGCCATACTGGTCAACTAGCATGACATCCAATTTTGTATGGTCGCACTGCCAAACATGGTTACTATGATGTACATCGAGCGTCTGTCCATCACGAGTTTGATGGGAAACTCTCGATCCACGCCAACCAATATTTCTTACCTTTTGCTTCTGCTCTTTACGTTCAATAATTGGGTTAAGAACGCGATAAACCGTCATGTGGCAGGGATATTTCTGTAAACCTAGCTGTCCGGCTCTAACCTGAACTCGAATTGCGACTTGAGCCGGTGTCATTTTTCTACCGTCCTTGTTACCTTCTTTATAAGTTTTGACGATAAAATCTTGCCAACCATCATCAATCCGATAGCCACCTTTGTCAGAACGTTCGACTTCAGTAACGCCTGATAACCCCTGTTGTTGATATTTTTTGACGAGTCGCTGTACCGTCCGAACCGTCTTGCCAAGTTTTTCTGCGGCTTGCTTTAATTTAATTCCATAGGTTTTGCGATCGCATGGCTCAACTAAATTTTGCAGCACCTGCATTCTTAGCTTGGCTTCCTCTGAGAGTTCAGTAACAATTACATTGTTTTCTTTTGCGTCCTCACTCTCGGAAATCTCATCAACCTCATCCGAGTCATCGTGCAAAAGCAAAGATTCATCAACCTCGTTGGAGTTTAGCGTTTCACCCATAAACAAATTTCATCGCTTGAAACTAGTTGGTTAGGCAATACGGTACAGCAAGTCTAAGAGCGAAATTAGCTTGCGTCTTAATTTAACCGCAGCAAGGGTAATGACTTCGCAGCTAGAGAGAAAAAAGAAGACTTCAATCCAACTATGTTTTTGTTGTTACATAGCTACTATTGCCTAATAAATATCATACTACTTTGTTCCAAAAAGCGACATTGAATTTTATATTTTTCCCTGATTTCCAAAAGACGACACTTATTTTGTTCATAACAAAATAAAAATTTGGAAAAGTCTTTTTTCAAAAAACGACATTTAATTAGTTAATTATCTAAAAAACGACATTTAATTAGTTAAATATTTGATGATAGCCAATGTAACTAAAAAAGGCTATAATCCTTATTTAGCAAAAATTCTAGCCTTTTCACTTGAACGACATTAATTTGTTATGACGACATTTAATTAGTTATTCGACAATAGTGGTGAAAAACTCACTGTCATTGAAGCCAAAAAATACGTAAATTAAATGCCGCGATTCGCAAAGTGATGTCGTTATTACCTAAGATGATAGCGATCGCAAAATCAGTGAATCATCTTTAG
Organism: uncultured Nostoc sp.; assembly: GCF_937863485.1. GTDB lineage: Bacteria > Cyanobacteriota > Cyanobacteriia > Cyanobacteriales > Nostocaceae > Nostoc. The sequence goes on from NZ_CALMFY010000048.1 coordinate 30,290, forward strand.
TCTACAAGGGGCAATGTCTAAGGGCGGGCTGTTCGGTGACGCCTTTATTACCTAGCGTTGTGGGAAATAAGTCTCAAGATAGTGTCTACCTCACCACAGAAGAACTTAAGCTTGGTGTATAAGTTTGGGGAAATAGTGATGAATAAGGAAACAGTTCCTAGTCAAGCAGAAAAGTCGAATCCAGAAGGCGATCCATCGCAACTAAGTCCAGAGGTACTCGACAAAATCAAACACCCTGCGAGAATAGACGATGTTATCCGGGAGCAATCACCACAAGAACGTAGGAGTAACCCAGCTTTAGTACCGGAAATGATTGATGAACCAAATGAGGAATTGAGCGGATTCACGGAAGAGTAATCGAAAGGCTCAGATTTCCCGACTTTTTTAAAAAGTTGGGAACTTTGTTATTCATGAATCATTAAGTAGAGCGATCTATATAGCTTGCTAATAATAAAATATAAGTATCTAGGAGAATTTTTATCTGCTCTAAAATGCATTTAGAATCTCCTCATACTTCGGGCATGTTGATGTCTAATAGCACAGCCGGAGTCTCAAATTTAACTTGATGAATTACTGGATAAAATTATCTGATAATTTGGCGTCAAACTAAAGTTTCTTCACGGATATTTTGTCAGTGCGATCGCATCTAATGCTATTTCCAATCTAAAATCACTGACTATCGTCATCTATATTAGGTTAAATTCTACGACAATTAAATTTTATAACTAGGGTTGTATATACAGGAGTTGTTACAAAGCGATTTAAAATTTAAACTATTACCTATTGCTGATTATCTCATAATTAATACTTAAGTACACTGAATCTATCTAAAGACATAAATTTGAAGAATTATAATTATTCAAAAGTTAACATAGAAAATAAGTAAATACCATGAATGCTCAACTTGAGGAAATCCTAAGTAATTCTCTTAATCCCAGCAAAATTTCCCAAGTTTAATAACCAAAATATTCATATTTAGTATAAAGTATGACTAAAAATAAATTCAGGAATTACGCAAAATTATAAAATAACATAGACACATTTACGGAGCGTCTTGTTGACGCAGCCTCTCCAAGAGTTGAGAAGTGCCTTGCCGCAAAGTTCTTGCGTAAGGCCTAATATTGTGAAACGATAGCTTGTAACTTGCTGATACAGCTGCGACTAGTCTGTCTCTAGGCTGACTCCAGAAAAAAGTACTGGTAACGATAACGATAATGAAGCACTCTCCAAATTCAGAAAATAACCACAAACCATCTAACCGTCGTTTATGGCTCCTCATCTTAGGACGTACCAGTTTGGCTGTAGGTGGAGTTTTACTGGTTGGAATTGGAGTCGGTGCTTGGTGGGCTAGAAGCTATGTATATAAAGATTTAGCACCATTAGTGCAGCAAAATCTTCAGCAATTGCTTGGGCGTCCAGTAAAAGTAGGGAATGTTGAACGTTTTTCGCTTTCTAGTCTAAGATTTAGCTCTCTTTTGATACCAGCAACTCCCAATGATCAAGATCAGGTCGTAGCAAAAGCTTTGGAGGTAGAGTTCTCGCCGTTGCAACTTCTCCTCACCCGAAAACTGGTATTAAATGTCACGCTAGTTCAGCCCAATGTCTACATTCAACAGGATAAAGATGGTCGTTGGGTTACAGCCAAAGTTAAGGCTGGGGAGGGACAAGGCTTCATCCAAACTGAGTTGCAGACACTTCAAATTAAAAATGGTGATGTAGAGTTGATGCCATTCGCCGCACCAACTAAACCGAAAGGCTCAGTAATATTAGATCAAGTTGGTGGTGTTGCCCGATTTTCAGATCGAAATCAAAGGATCGGTTATGACATCAATGCTCAACTCAGTAGGGGAGGCGCTGTTAAAATTGTTGGCGAAACACAAGTAAAAGCTCAACAAACTAACCTCAAGCTGCAAGCACAAAATTTACAAGTATCAGAGGTCAGTCGATTAATTCAATTGCCAATTGCCTTGCAAGCAGGACGTTTAGATGCTGACTTAGGGGTTCAGATTCCACCCAAACTGTCAGAAATAGCGATTACAGGAACAGCTACAGCTAATCAAATCACTGCTAAAATTCAAAATATTCCTCAGCAGGTTTCTAATCTTAATGGGAGATTTCTATTTCAAGGTCAGATAGTTGCTTTAGAGAATCTGAGTACGAACTTTGGCAAAGTTCCGATTCAGGCAAATGGAACAATTAATAGCCAAACAGGTTTTAATGTCTCTGCTCAGATAAAACCAGTTAGTGCAAAAGATATCTTAGACACATTGAAAGTGAATTCGTCAGTCCCAGCTACTGGCGAAATTCAAGCAAATATTCAGGTACTAGGCGCACTTGAGCAACCAGTCCTCAGCGGTACAGTAAGTAACACAAAACCTATTCAAGTTGACCGTGTTCAATTCAAAGCCGTCAATACTGACTTCCGCTTGAATGTATCTAAAACTGCATCTCAACTTGCCGTCTCCAATCTGAAAATAGTCCCCGCAGCCGGTGGTGAAATCACAGGCGGTGGTCAAGCTCAACTGGGAGCTAAAAATGAGGCAAGATTTAATGCTCAAGTTGATGGTGTCTCAGGGGATATGCTAGCACGCGGTTATGGCGTTACTCTACCGATCGCAGTTGGAAATGTTTCAGCAAAAGCACAAATTTCTGGTTCACTTGGCAAACAGCCGTTGAAACTTGATATTACTGGTGTTCAAGTGACGCCGCCAACAGGGGGGCAAATTACAGCCAGTGGTCAAATTCAACTGGCTCCCCAAGGTCAAGTAAATATAGGTATTCAAGCTCAAGGTTTACCAGGAAATGCGATCGCTCAAGGTTACGGCATCTCAACTCCGATTAATGTTGGTGGTATATCTGCGAACGCCAAAATTTCTGGTTCTCTGGGCACACCATTAAACGTCAATGTTGTTCGCGTTCAAGCAAATCCAGAGGTGGGAGGGCAAGTCACAGCCAATGGTCAACTTCAGCTTGCACCCAAAGGCAGAGTGGCGTTGAATGTACAAGCAAAAAATTTACCAGGGGATGCGATCGCTAAAGCGTACAACTCCTCATCCTCGATCACCATTGGGAATGTGTCGGCAAATAGCAGGATTTCTGGCTCACTTGGCAACCTGCAAGCAGTAACGCAAGTGCAAGCGCCCACAGCCACCTATCCCATTACAGGTGAAGCTGTTGTTAATCAACAAGGGCAAAATATCCTCTTGCCAAATGCAGTTTTGAACGTGGCAGGCGGTGTAATCAGGGCTAGGGGTCAAGTTGTACAACAACGTTGGCAGGCTTTTGTGAATACCCAACAACTGCAATTGAGCCGTTTTGGAGAGATACCACCCCAGTTCCAGGGAGTTCTAAGGAATGTCGCCTTGAATTTGTCAGGAAGCACTGCTTCTTTCCAACCCTCAACCATTCAAGCCACAGGACAGGCAAAGCTGAATGTAGCAGGAGGTACGGTTAATCTCAGGAATGTTAGCTTTAATCGTGGTCGCTGGCAAGTGCTTGCTAACACTTCCCAAATTCAACTCAACCGTTTCTCACCCCAATTGGGAGGACGGCTCAATAGTAATATCCAATTCGCAGGCACAGCAAAATCTTCCCAGCTTGCAGATATTCGAGCCGCCGGACAAATCCGCGTTTCCCAAGGGTTAGCGCTGCTAGCACAACCGCTGACAGCGCAAGTGCAGTGGAATGGACAGCAAATTATCGTTGAAAACGCAACTACCTCAGGACTAAGCGCTAATGGGGCGATCGCTGTTCAAACTCCACCAACTGGCGCACCTGAAATTACGGGATTTAATCTGAATGTACTGGCGCAGAATTTCAACCTCAAAAATACAGGCTTTAAAGTTCCTGGTGACGTAGCACTAGCAGGGCTACTTGATTTTAAGGGAAAAGTCATAGGTACTCCAGATGTTCCGCAAGCTAATGGCAATATCCGACTGCGGAATTTCCAGGTTAGTAATTTGGCGTTTGACCCACTTTTAACTGGAAATGTGAATTTTCAAGGGGGACAGGGGGCAAGTCTGCGATTAGCCGGGAAGCAAGATAAGATAGCGCTTAACCTGGGTGCAGATTATCGTCCAACTTCATTTTTAGTCCAACGGGATGGGGCAGTTACCACAGGTAGAACCGAGGGAGATAACTTGCTCATCAACGCCCAACAGTTTCCCATCGCTCTGATTGGGGGCTTTTTACCTAACAATCAACTGAAACCTCTGGCGGGGCAATTATCGGGAAATTTAGTTGTCAATTTAAATAATTATGCAGTTGCGGGAGACGTTGCGATCGCAAGACCTCGCGTTGCCAGAGTTGCAGCAGATGAATTTCGCGGCACTATCAATTATGCTGATGGTACTGCTAGTTTAGCCAATGGTCAATTGCGGATTGGAGACAGCAATATCGCCCTGAGTGGAAATGTGCAAACAGGGAATGACCCGCAATTTCAATTTCAAGCTAATTTAAACCAAACCAGAATTGAGAAACTCTTACAAGCGTTTAATATCTTTGACTTTAAAGACTTTGGTAGCGGGTTACAGCCTCCGAAGTTGGCTGGAGCAGAGGTACTTAATACTGAGCCTGTCAGTTTGCCCAACGCAGATTTGAAAACACAGTTAGCATATTTCTCTAATATTGCAACATCGGTAGCAAAACAACAGCAGGTAGAAAGAAAAAAAGCCACATCTTTGCCCACCCTTGCAGAATTAACGGGTGCTTTGAGTGGAGGAATTACAGCTAATGGCTCGTTGAAGTCTGGATTAAATGTCGGCTTTAATTTTCAAGGTGCTAATTGGCAATGGGGTGAATACTCGATTAATCAAGTCGTTGCTCAAGGTACTTTTGCTGATGGGATCGTCACACTTTCGCCGTTGAGTGTTGGAATCAATCAAGGACTGGTGGCTTTTTCGGGACAGCTAGGAACTGAGCAACTATCTGGAAAGTTGAATGTAGCAAGTCTACCTCTATCACTTTTAGAGCCTTTTATTGAAAAATACCCCATAGATATTACTGGTAATGTAAATGCTGATGCCACCTTGGGAGGTAATTTAAAAGACCCCAGAGTCCAAGGACAAGTGGCGCTGGCGAATGCAACTCTCAACAAGCAACCTGTGCAAACAGGACAAGTGAACTTTGACTACAATAAAGCTCGCTTGAATTTTGACAGTACTTTGTTAGTCACAGGAACGCAGCCACTTGCAATTACAGGTAGTGTACCTGCTCCATTACCTTCTGCCACAGTGCAGCCAGATAGTAATCAAATTAGCATCAACGCTAATCTGCAAAATGAAGGATTGGCACTGTTAAATGTGTTTACCAATAATCAAGTAGCTTGGGTAGACGGTCAAGGAAAAGTAGATTTAAACGTTCAGGGTACTTTAAAGGAACCAATTATCAATGGAAATGCCACACTTAATAATGCAACTTTTCGCACTCAAGCTTTATCTGATCCCCTAACAAATGTCACAGGAACAGCGCGATTTAACGGTAATACGGTGAGTGTTGAAAGTATCCAAGGCACGTACAATAAAGGGCAAGTAATAGCATCAGGCATCCTGCCAATTTTTGATCCGCAGCAAGCCGCAGCGAATCCTTTAACAGTATCAATAGCAGACAAACTCAATTTTAAGGTTGCAGGACTGTATGAAGGCGGTGTCGGCGGCGATGTCGTAATTCGCGGAACAGCCCTAAAACCTGTAATTGGTGGAGAGATTAAACTGAGTAATGGTCAGGTAATTATTGGAAACTCGGCTGCTGCGAAGAAAAAATCAGCAGCGACAGCAGAGGCTAACGCTAACGTCATAAATAGAGAAGAGGTTAATGCTAACGTCACACCTACACCAGAGAATAGCACTAACCCAGTAGCTACACCAGAGAATAGCACTAACCCAGTGATTACAGCAAAGAGTAGCACTAGCGCAGTCACTCCACCCAATTTACCTATAGAGTTTGCAGATTTAAAGTTGACTTTAGACAAAGGTGTTCGTGTTACCACTCAATCTTTACTGAGCTTTGTACCAGGAGGAGCAGCATTGAGTCAGCCCCTATTGAGCTTTGACGCCAAAGGCGACTTGACCATCAATGGTACATTAGCCAAGCCGCTTCCTGAAGGAGTCATTCGTTTGACAGGAGGACGACTGAGCGTATTTTCCACTCAGTTCACCTTGGCGCGGGGCTATGAACAAACTGCGAGCTTTACTCCAAGTCAAGGACTTGACCCTACTTTGGATGTGCGACTTACCGCAATTGTACCGGAAGCATCGGCAAGGAACAGTCAAATTTTGGAATCACCATTGTCTTCTGAAGTCAGCGATGTTTCTGCAAACAATTTTGGGACTTTAAATACCGTTACCGTTCAAGCCAGCGTAAACGGGCCAGCTAGTGAATTGAGCGAGAATTTAGAACTGACGAGTGAACCTAGCCGTAGTAAGGGAGAAATAGTTGCTCTGCTGGGTGGCTCGATTCTGAGTTCTTTCGGTCAAACAAATGCAGGACAAGGGCTGACTGGTTTCGCTAGTTCGACCATTTTAGGTGGTTTACAAGGAACTATCACTGCGATCGGACAGGCTATTGGTTTCAGTGAGTTTCGGGTATTTCCTACTCCATCTACTAATACTAATAAAGCAGCGAACGGTTCAGTTCTTAATTTATCAGCAGAAGGTGTGTTTGACATCAATAAAAACGCATCTGTTTCTTTATCACACGCTCTTTCTAACAATGATGAGTCTTTCCGTTACAATGTGCTCTATCGACTCAATGACGAAATTTTGATGCGAGGCTCAACTAATTTGGGGGATGAAAATCAATTCCAAGTTGAGTATGAAAGTAGATTTTAGATTACGAAAATAGGTAATGGAGGGTGGGCTAATTTTTACAAGCCGATGCAATGGCAATACAGTTTAGTTAAGCGCAGCCTCACAAATAAATAGTATTAGTTTACACTATCAGAAAGCTTAAATTTTAATCAACTCAACCATGACCAAGAAAAATTTGCTTGGCAACCAGATTTTCACGTTAGACAATATTCTTTCACCAGGAGAATGTGCTGAGTATATTAATTTAACCGAAAACATTGGTTATACAGATGCTCCTATTACTACCATCCGAGGTTTTGAAATACGTCCCGACATCCGCAATAATCAGCGTGTTATTTTAGATGACCAGGAACGAGCTTTTGATTTATGGCAGCGTGTGTCAAATTATATCCCCACTACCATTGGCAGATGGCAAGCGATTGGACTGAATGAGCGTTTTCGTTTCTATCGCTATGACCCAGGTCAGAGGTTTGCGATTCATCATGATGGTTCTTATCGGCGACCTAATGGTGAGGAAAGTCTATTGACTTTCATGATTTACCTTAATGAAGGTTTTGAAGGCGGTGATACCCGTTTTCATCTTCCTCACCGATACTATGAAGATTTACCTAATATCGCTGTGATTCCAGTAATAGGTATGGTTTTGTGTTTTGTCCATGAACTAGTACATGAAGGCGCTCCTATTATCCAAGGACGAAAGTACGTTTTACGCTCAGATATTATGTACCGTCAACAATTGAAAATTTATTAGTTTAAACCTCCCTTGGAGGAGAAAAGCCGATAGTCGGTATCATCGAAAGAAAACTTTTTGGTTGAAATATTTTTAGATTTTTCCAGATAAAGAAGTCCCAGTGCCACCACGGCGAACTTTAATTAACTTCTAATTCAAAAAAGGTCATACGGATGTTGGTATAGTCTACAGCCTGTGGCATTAGCGTTATGCAAAGCGATCACGATCGCAGCGCGAATCGGATTTGCAATAGCAGGCGCTCTACAATTGGTGGTGATTTACCTGACACCTTTAGCACAAAATAACTATACACCAAGGAGGATTATTGCTGGTTTCCATGTAGCAAAAACAACTAATGCAATCGCAATCCCTCCTCCTCCAGCAGTCAGATTTTTTGTCCATAGCGGCGTATATGCAAGGGAGACATAACCGAATTACCGAAAACACTTTATGGAAAAAGGTTTTCAAAAAAATGAGTCGGCAAAATTTCCTACGTTCGTACCCTACACATTACCAGAAACAACAATTGAATTAAGAATGCTCCAATCCAAAATTCAGAATTACAAATTGTTATAGTGTTGCATGAAGCGAAAATTTCAACAATATTTCTGGCGTTGTGCCCTAGTAGTGTTTTTAGCATTAACTGTATGTGGATGGAGTGTCCAGTCAGCACAAGCACTGCTGCGTCAACACCATGATTCTCCTGGTGTCTTACGCTACCACTCACAAATATCTATCAAAGATGAAAAAGGATACGCTTGGCAAGTGCTGCTGTTCAAACAGAATTACAACAGTCCACTCAAAGACTTACGGTTACGTTTGGTTGCTTTTCCGGGTGTCGTTGAAATTGCTCACCCCCAACCATTGTTGATTGAGACAGCAGCCGGAAAATTGCTGAGTGCATCGGATGCATACGCTCTAACTGCACCTGTCCCTAATGTGGGTGAATATAACTTAACTGATATCTTACGGAAATTGCCAACAACTGATGCGCTTAAACTCTATGTGCCAGTCTCTAGTGGAGAGCAATTGCTTCTCAACATATCCAAGACTGTAGTCACTGAGTGGCAATGGTTAGTTACAGACATTGATTGATTTTATGCACCAATAATAAAGTTTAACGTAAAAGCATTCAACATAAGAATAACCTAATGGTGATGTGGGGCACGATCGCTGCCTTCGGAGCCAGAAATCCTAATCTTCATATGCTTATAGCCTCCCACATCACACGCAGCACTTGTAATGTTAGTCTTGAGACTCCTCAGAGATAGATTCTGACTCAGTTTCAAGTTCTTCTGTTTTGACTTTGGAGGCTGGAGGTTTAACGGGTTTTGGGCCACGCGCTAGGGCAGGATTACCCTGCTGCCTATTTTCATCCCCATAGGATGCTTTTTTTCCTGTATCAGACGAGCGATTACGGCTCGGTTTTGAGCTTTTGGGGTTGGATTCAATAGGAGGTATAGAATCCGATTTTTCGGTATTGTTGTCAGTGCTTTCTTGAGACTGACGTTCCGATTTCTTGATTGGGCGTTCTACCATTGTTGATTTTTGTAAATTTATCTGTATAGTATATCAGTTTGGTTACTATCAAACTCTCAAGTAGCATTTTTTAAAGATTTTATTGTTAGAATTACTAAATAGCTATGTTTATTGATTTGACAAGCAAGCAGCCACCCGACTTGATCAACTACCTTAAAAAGTATTCAAAACCAATAAGCAATTAACTCACTAAATGTTGAAATAGGTGCGTTATCAATAACGTAACGCACCCGACAACTATTCAACAAAATTAGGTCGTGCCTTCCCCGTTGATTTCAACTTTTGCTCTAAAACTGCCCAATTTTCTTGCTCAATTAAGTTAGTCAACTCATCGAGATTGTGACGATATTGTTGCAGCGATCGCAGCAATGCTTGACGATTATACCGCGCCATCATTACACCCAACTCTGGATTCCCACCACCCACACGACTGGTATCCCGAAAACCTGAACTAGCAAATTTTTGGGCTAATTGCAAAACATCAGGGTCAGTTTCACTCAAACAAGCAGCAATCAACGAGGAACTGACCATTACAGGTAAATGGGAAATCCAACTAACAGCTCGGTCATGTTGCTCTGGTTGACAATAGTGGATATTCGCTCCAAGCGATCGCACAATTTCTTCCACCACCGTAATTGCAGTGGTTGGTGTTGTAGTTATCGGTGTTAATACATAAGGTTTATCAACAAATAAATGCCGCTGTGCAGCTTCTATTCCACTGTCTGTTTTTCCCGCCATTGGATGACCGCCGATAAAATTATTCCAAAGGGGAGAAATCGCCTTGACTATCTGTGCTTTCGCCGAACCCACATCAGTCACGACGGTAGCGCTAGACAAATGAGCGCTCAACTGTTCTAATTGGGGCACAATAAGCGCTAAGGGTGTACAAATAAATACAACCTCTGCGGCTGCTAACAGGCTCAGATCAACTGATGCTTGATCAACAGTGCCGAGGGCAACTGCCTTTTGACACGTGGCTTCACGGCGACTAACTCCTAAGATATGATGTCCTTGCGATCGCAAATCAAAACCCAAACATCCGCCTATCAATCCCAGTCCTAAAATCCCAATATTCATTTTTGATTTTGACATTCCGTTTTTTATGATACCAACTATTAAAGTTGGCATCCAAGGGGTAGCATCGATGACTATAGAGGAATTATTGGAACAATACGCAGCAGGAGTCTTAAACTTTTGTGGTGTTGACCTCGCAGAAGCTAACCTGAGTGGGGCCAAACTCAGTGGTGTGAATCTTAGCGATGCTAATTTGAGTATAGTCAACCTGAGTGGCGCGAATCTGAGTGAAGCTAACTTGAGCAATGCCAAGCTGAATGTAGCCAGACTAAGTGGTGCGAATCTATCTAACGCCATCTTGAACAACGCTAGTTTCAACGTCGCTAATTTGATTCGAGCGGATCTGGGTCGCGCTAAACTTAGAGGAGCCTCGTTGATCCGCGCCGAGTTAATTCGTGCTGATCTGAGTCGCGCTGACCTGCTGGAGGCTGATCTCACCAGTGCCGATCTGCGAGAGGCCACACTCCGCCAAGCAAATCTCCGTCACGCTAATTTGAGTGAGGCCGTCTTGAAAGGCGCTTCCTTAACCGGAGCCAACTTGGAAATGGCTAACTTAAACACCACTGACCTGAGTCGTTCTGACATTAGCGGTGCAAATTTGCGAGATGCCGAACTCAGACAAGCGAATCTCAGCCATGCTAACCTGAGCGGGGCAGATTTGAGCGGGGCGAATCTCCGGTGGGCAGATTTGAGCAATGCAAATCTCCGGTGGGCAGATTTGAGTGGCGCAAAATTGAGCGGGGCTACTTTAATTGGCGCAGATTTAAGCAATGCCAATTTAACGAATACGAGTTTAGTACACGCCAATTTAACTCAGGCAAAATTAATTAAGGCGGAATGGATCGGTGCTGACTTAACAGGAGCAACTTTAACTGGGGCAAAGCTTTATGCCACCTCCAGGTTTGGTTTAAAAACTGAAGGCATGATTTGTGAATGGGTTGATCTTAGCCCCAGAGGCGATCGCTCCATTATCCAAAACTTCCATTCCGAAGACTCAAGAGATTTTTTTAATGAAGCACCACCAACAATCCGGATTATTGTTGATGCAGCCCTAGAATACGAAGCCAATTTTGCTCTTGCTGGCGCTTACTACCAAATTGCTCAGGAATACCGGGGACTGAAACAACCCCCAAGCCTGGAAAATGGGCGTCGCCGAACTGTTTTCACATTTCATGTAGATAGCGACGCAGCATTATTTGCCACTGCTTACATTGTGATTCTTCCCTTTCTAGATGCGGCATCTACCCAAAAGAATATTTTGAGTATGGTGGAAATGATTAACAGTGAAGTTGTTGCGAACCAAGATTTAAAATCGCTAAAATCTCCCCATTTGGTGAAACAATTAAATCTTTTTGTAGAGCAAGCTATGATTCAGGCTACAACAATTAAACAGATGAAAAAAAATATCGAAGTAGCTGCAAAGTTAAATTTTTGTAAAGCCTCAACCCAAATAATTTTAACGAATTCTAGCGCCCACACTTTGATTGTCCATGACCATCCCAACTTTGGGAAAAGATTTATTAATCGCTCTGCTCTTAATGCTTCAGCTTATGATGATATATCTAATGAATCAATAAAATATGATATATTGCCTCCGTTAAATATGGTTATAGATTTTGTCCAAGGATTTCACTATATTAGTCATTAATCATGGGGCATTGGGGAGCCAATGCGTTGCGGAGGTTCCCAGCCTTGTACCCTTACAATACAAGCAAGCTACGCGCAGCGTCTCCCCTTCTCCTATTCGTGAGAGGCTAGCGCCTGCCGTAGGATGCCCGAACGCAAGAGCGTCTCTTTAGGAGAAGGGCTATAGGGAGAAGCAACTAGCGTCATTGGACAAATGAGAAATAAGAAAAAACAAAATTTTGGAGGACAAAAATGCGCGATACCTTTAATAAAATGATCGGTCGAACTCGCTATGTAGTCTTTCGCCTATTTCTGCACTTAGGGGGAGGTGAGGTAGCACCAATTTTGGGAGTATTAAATAGTGCTGGACGAGATGCGATCGATGTTGATGGTGACTTAGATGTTTTGGGAGAAGGATTGGTAGAAATTAGCCAAACCTTGCTGCAATACGATGAATATTGGCTTTCTGCTGCCAACGAAGGTGATGTATTTTGGAATGAAGGCGAGGCAGGAGATTACGTGAATGAATTATTTACTGACTCTGCCGAGAGATATCTCAGTGAACCAGATTATAGTCCTAACTCTGGATTGAATGAACCTTTATCTATACCTGTAACGCGCAACGTCATTGTGATGATTACAGTAGCTTATGAAGGAGAAGTACCAGAATTAGAAACTGATCTTTCTAACGTTCAGGCACTCAAGGAAGGATTGAAAGCATTGATAAATTTGCATTATAAACATAGATTGAAGGCAATCCAAGTGCATTTCTCACCAGCACAATTAGGTGATGAACTCTCTAGCGATCAACTGTTGCAATATTACCCAGAATTGATTCCTTTATAATCTGTTGGGTAGTCCGTACTTACTGCTCACATCAATAAATTGTTAAGCTCAGAGATAGGACAATAATCCAATGATCATGACCATAGTACGTAAATTTACTGCCGTTTTTTTAGCTCTGAGTTTGTGTATGACAACTGTCGCTTGTGGTGGGGGAAACCAAACTACTTCTCCGACTAGGAACGTTAGCCAAACTTCTACTAACACAAAGCTGGGTGACGGTGAGTATCAAATACAACAAGGTACTTATGACGATGCAAGTGGTGAGTACAACCTGTTTTTACTTAATAATAAGCCCCCAACCTTTGCAACCGAAAATTTGCAAATGGCACGGTTAACTGATGATGAAATCAAGCAGGGTAAGAAGACCTATCTGAAGGTAGAAAAAGGACAACCGATTTTATATCTGACGGAAGACTTTAAAATTGAGTACGTTCACAACGTTACCGAGAATAAAACCAATCCCCAAACAGGACAACAAGAGACGGTTGTAGTCCGTCGAGAAAATAGCTTCTGGGCACCGTTTGCCGGGTCTGTGGCTGGTAGTTTGGCCGGTCAGGCAATTGGTAGTATGTTGTTTAGACCCCAGTATTATGTACCCCCTGTCTATCAATCAGGACAAGGATTAAGTGGCTTCGGTGGATATGGCACAAGCTATGGCCAAGCAGTTCAACACTACCAAACTCGCTACAATGCGCCACCCGCAGCCGTGACTAATCGCACTGCGTTCCGGAATACAGGGACAATTAGAAGGTCATATCCTGGAAATTCAACTATACGCAATACACCGCGTAGCACTACAGGTAATAACCGTCCTTCTGGTTCTGGTTTTGGTGGTAGTACGTTGCGACCCTCTGGTAATTCCAGCACTATCAGACGCAATTCTGGTAGTGGTTTTGGTAGTGGGCGTAGTACAGCACCCCGTCGCTCAAGTGGTTTTGGCAGCAGACGCCGTTAAGAAAATTTTGTTGCTGGTCAATGAAGAATTCTTGAGCGGGGGAGGTTTCAAGGTGGGGAGAAACTAAAGCTAATTAACGGGCTGAATGCTTTTTGTTAGTAGGCTGTTGGGAGATGTCGTCATAGAAATATTTGACGATATCTCTCTAAAAAGAACTAGAAAAAGCTACCAGCATTCAATTACCAATTTTTTCAGTAAAATAGCCAACCCTCAGCAAATTCAACAAACTATAACCCCAGCATTACCCAGATATCCCCCCGCAGTTGTTTAATCCGTTTCAAATCCTTTTATACAATTTAAAAGATTTCAAAATCCGACACCTCATTACACACCAGCCCTACAATCGCTGTCACACGCGGATGTAGGGTTTTTTATCTGCTCGTGACGGATTGGATATTTTGCCTGGTATGATCCCACATATAGCAAAAGCCCATTAACCCAAGCGTATTGAATTAAGCCCCTCTTTTTAAAAGGGCTTGGGGGGATCTTCCGGGGCAAAGTATCATAAAAGAAAGCGGATTGCTTTATATCTATACAATTGGCAACGATTAATTATGAATTATTCGGTCAAATAATATGAAATACCAAATACAAATATTGCTAAGAGAATAGGAATCATTTTACTAAAGTCTATTCGCTTTTTTTGAACTATTTCTAAGCAAGATATCGGAATCATCAGAGGCCAGAAGATAGTTGTGACCAAAAACATCACAATTGATAAAAATTTATCTTCTAGAGTAGAAGCAGGATGACGTAGGGAAAATATTAACCAATTGCTTAAAAAATAGCATGTCATAAACAAGTAACCAATAGTTAAAGCCAGTTGTATCTGATTCACCGTAAGTACTCCTGAAGTTCTGTGAACTTCACCAAACATCATCCGTACAAAGTTATAACATATTTAGTTTTCTCCCTTGCCCTGGTAAATTCCAATGTCTTTATATACCAACTTTGTGCCATTTATGTCAAACTTATCTTACTGTTTGTCGAGTCTAGTTAACCCTCTTTGGAGAAACTTTTTAAATTTTGGATGATGAATATTCAATTACATTATCCAAAATTTAAAATTTGGTTAGCTATGAGAGTAATAATTAAGCAGTCTTAAAAAATCGAATAATTTCACGGACATGATCGAGAAATTGTCCGTCAGTGGAAAGTTGCGCGATCGCATTTCTTGCTTCTCTCCCCAAACGCTCATGTTCACTTTGATTTGTCGCCCGTAATTCCTCCAAATTAGCAGCAATCCGGGCTAAATCTCTGCGAGTTTCTTCGGCGAAGCGTTGTTGAGTTGCTGGTAATGAATAAGATTGTTCTGGGTTAAGTTGCTCCTCGAATGACTGGATTTTTTGTTCCAATACAGAGAAGCGATCGCGCAGTTCAACAATATCTTCGCGCGGATACTTCCATTCTTGGCGAATCATCGCTAACCGCGCATATAAATACTCGTAAGCCCGAATAGCTGGACGCAGAATTGTTAATAATAAAGCTGCACCAGAACTGATATATCCCACCGTACTAATACCAGTGGCAGCAAGAGTATAAAGACCAACGGTTGAGAATAAGTGTAAAGCAATGGCAACCCAGAGCGATCGCTTTGCCAATACTGTGACATACTTCACTTGTTTCTCATCGACTGGAATTCCTTTCTCAGTTGATTGTGCTGCTTCTGCTAAGACTTCTTTGGCTTGAAAATGTACATTCCACGGTACGGTAACAATTACCAACAGCCACCAAAAACTTGCACCACCAATCACCCAATCAAGAAAGTTACCAGCAGGGATGTGCAACCATTGCAGTAAGCCAAAAGCCGCCAGCACCACAACCACAATTCCAGCAATGGAACTGATGAAAAAGTTAATATACATCTTGCCCTGTCTTTGGTGAAACTATCACCTCGATCCTGACTTGCCCCGGCAGTTATACGGAAATCATTGTGATGGTTTTTTATTTGCACACACCAGCTTTTTGATGAGATAGCTACGCCAATTAAGTTGAGTATCTTTGCTACCCTTTTGGGGAAAGTAGCAACAGACATGATTGTGATAGTTTTTATAGTTGCATATGTATAAATAAAATGAACCGCTATTTAGAAAGAAAGAAGGGAGAAATAATGGAATACTGCTTTGTAGAGTTTCAAGTAGATGATTTCACAAGATTCAATGCTCTTTGTGAAGTTTTTAACGAAATTAAAAAAGATAAAGACAATGATTATTGGCGTAATGAAGAAGATTGGCTAATTTTTTTTGATCGCAAGGCACTATCACATTTTTGGTGGCCTAGTGAAGAGGAAAAGACTGAACATTACCGTCGCTGGTTTGCAACACCTGTGGAAGACAGGTGGACAGATCCTAGCCTCAAAACTCCTTGGGACTTTGAATCTATGTTTGATGCTTTTGAAAATGGTGAATATCAATTAATTTCTTGTAGTATGGTTTCTGCCAACAGAGCTAGACTTGAGTTTGAACCCTTTAGCTATCCCTATGGCGGAATTGGTGCAATAGAGGCGTTAATTGAATCCTTCGATTTTGTAATTATTGCAGAAGATGAGGGTACAAAATACACAAAATTTAGCCTGTAGTTTGGAAAAAGAGTGAGGCAATTCAAACCTTTGCCCGTCACTATTGGATGAGATAACTGCGCCAAGTTGATTGAGTACCTTTACTACCTTTTTCTGGAATTAGCGATCGCCAAGTTTTACCTTCTTGCTGAATTTGCAGGTAAACGTCAAAGGGTTGTTGTGGCTGCGTCAAGCGTCGTTTTGGTAACTTAACAATCAAGTCATAGGTTCCCCGAACGCGGAAAGCTGGTAAATTTTCAATCGTCAGGGGTTGTTCCTGGGTAATTGATAGCCGTTTGATTTCAAATCCTTGAAAATCTAGATCCAACTGTTGGCTAAGTTTTTGTTGAGTTTGTTCTAGTCCAAGTGCGATCGCTTTTTGCACTAACTCGCTAGTCGGTAGCAGTCCAATACTGCCACAAGCTGTCACTAGCACCAGTAATATTGCTGTCAAAACTAACCGCACTATGTTATTCACTGCTTGATCTGCTATTTTCTTCCTTATCAGTTTAACCGGACGTGTAAAAACTAGTAAAGACACGGTATAACCGTGCCTTAATTCGCAAAAAGGATTATTTTGACAGGTTTTTGCTTTACAGTACTATCAATACTGGCGTAAAATTGCAGATAATGAACTATCTTTACGAAGATCCATCAAGTCTGCCAAAGATTCTGTACGTGTATCCAAGTGGTGCTTGTGTTCTGCTGGCAGAACCGTCACCAGATGTTTTGGTTTAGGTGGCATCTGCATAACGGGCATCAGTCGTGGCTGTGGTACAAAAATTGGCTGGTTCTTGGGTAGGCGTGGTTCCAATTTTTGGTAATGGCTTTGTGCCAAGCGTGCCTGATGACGGTTAATTTGTTTTTGAACTTTTTGCGGTTGTGCTTTCCGGTTGAGCATTCGGAAAATGAGCAAGCAACCACTACCACAACTGAGGACGATCGCAGCCACCATCCATAAAGGTGTAGGATTACTATTCTCAGAGGGCGCATTGATTGGTTGTTCAACTATAACTGGGATTTTTTCTGGTTCTTCTTGTGCTACCTGTCCAGCATTACCTAAGCTATACAGGGCAAAGCCACCACCTCCGATAAACATGGCTAAAAACCCACTAAACAATAGCCAAGGATGATGTGCAACCAGATATATCAGAACATTCGAGCTTTGTTTTAGTCTCGATTTCCTTTTTGTCAGCTCTGGAGTAGCCCCTCTTAGTTGGGTTCGCTCGCGCTGTACACTCTGACTTTTTTCCATGATTACTTTCAGATTTGTACCCCTCTAGTCAATAAATTGTACTGGAGGAGTCAAGCATCAGGTATCCGTAACAAAATTTTAGATTCAAGTAGCTTTTTTGTAAAACATACGCTACCAAATCCGGCTAACTTTTGCCAAAATTCTGTATTTATTGTGACTTTTTGCCGTAATAATCTGAAATCAGTTTGCTTATTTTCTCCCTTAGCTAGGAGAATGCCTAGCGATCGCAAGTTGAATTAACCGATCAACTAATTCTGGAAAGGAAACTCCACTATGGGCCCAGAGTTGGGGATACATACTCGTTGCAGTAAAGCCTGGCAAGGTGTTGATTTCGTTAATCAAAACTTCTTTTGTCGCTTCCACGTAGAAAAAATCTACCCTTGCCAACCCCGCAGCGTCAACAGCTGCAAACGCTTGCAAAGCCATGTCCTGAATTTGACGGGCGATCGCATCTGGAATCGGTGCTGGTATCAGTAAATCTGCCATCCCTATAGTATATTTAGTCTCATAGTCGTAAAAATCACTGTCGTATAGAATCTCTCCAATGACAGAGGCTTGGGGTTGATCGTTACCTAAAACGGCACACTCGACTTCTCTGGCGACGACACCAGCTTCCACAACCAGCCTTCGGTCATAACTGGCAGCATTATCTAAGGCGGCTTCTAATTCTTGGCGCGATCGCACTTTGGCAATACCCACTGATGAACCCAAATTAGCAGGCTTGACAAAAGCGGGATAACCTAATGCTGCCTCAATTTCATCACACAATTTCGGAAATACGCAAGGATTAGACCAAACCTGCGCTCTAGTTATCGCCTTGTATTTTACCTGTGCTAGTCCCGCTTGCTCAAAGGCCATTTTCATGGCAATTTTATCCATCCCCATTGCCGAACCTAACACCCCAGAACCAACAAAGGGGACTTGCATCAAAGTGAGTAACCCTTGAATTGTCCCGTCTTCACCGTTGGGGCCGTGGAGAATGGGAAACCAAACATCTACTTGGGCAACTTGAGAGGGAGATTGCCACTTG
The DNA here is from genome assembly GCF_937863485.1 of uncultured Nostoc sp. Classification (GTDB taxonomy): domain Bacteria; phylum Cyanobacteriota; class Cyanobacteriia; order Cyanobacteriales; family Nostocaceae; genus Nostoc. Next base: position 48,708 of record NZ_CALMFY010000048.1, read on the forward strand.
TTGAGGGTTTGGGCTTGAGGGTTAGATGTCAGATGTCCTTCAGAAGTTGATTCTTCCGATTCCAGTAGTGGACTGCCGGTTGCTAAAACCTTTTGGGGTGTTTCTCCCGCTAGCCAACGTCCATCTTTTTGGATGTAAAAAGGCAGTATTTCGTACTTACTAGCATTTTCCTCTGCACTCAAGGCATTAGCGATCGCCCGTGCTGAATTGATCGAAACTTCATGTTCTCCCGAACGACCGCCAAACAACAACCCCACGCGCAGCTTAGTCATTTTCGGTTCCTCCACACTCCTCAAGCAGATAGCGTATCACAACCTACAAAAATTGCCATATTTTTCTATATTATTTTATTGCCTGTTCAAACCCTGGCTAGAAAAAACTCTCCTATTCGAGGTGTCAAATTATAGTGAGCTTTTAGAGTTGCTAGGTAACGTCGGGTGTGCATTGGCATTGTGCAACCGATACAATCGCATTGTCAGTCGATACAATCGCATTGTCAGTCGATACAATTGCATTGTCAGACGATACAATAGCATTGAAAGACGATAAAATAGCATTGCAGGTCAAAATACTTGTGTGTACACCTTAGCTTAAAAGGAGAGAGGAATGAAATCTTACTTCCCTTTTGTTGCAGGGAAGGGGCCGTTCTTGTTAGGTCTCTATTAAACTCAACACCAGAAGTGCTATAAAACCTTTTACCCTCAATCATCAAATTTATAATCCTCTTTCTACTTGGTGTCTCTAACTCTTGCCTCCTGCCTCTTGCCTTCAATTAAAACAATCGTGTTGTCAGCTACAGTTATATTCCAGGAAAGTGGGCAACAATATTGATAAATAACTAGAAATGCAGCCCTACCTATAAAAGATGCTGCCGTTTCATGAAACCTCGAATCATTGTTTGTGGCTTAGGACTTACCGGATATAAAACCTTTCGGTTGCTGAGACAGCAGGGAGCCTTCGTTGTTGGTATTCATCACCAATCTATCCCTGGCGAAACAGCACCAGATGTGATTGTTGGCGATTTACAAGCAGTTTCTACTCTAACCGCAGCCGGAATTCAACAGGCAGACACTTTAGTAATCACTGGATCTAAAGATGCTCTGAATTTGTCTATTATGATGCAAGCGCGAGTGCTGAATCCCCAAATTCGGATTATCAACCGTTTTTATAATACAAATTTGGGGGAGCGCCTAGATCAAAGTTTGCCAGACCACTTGAGTATGAGTGTTGTAGGATTAGTAGCACCCGTATTCACGTTTGCAGCACTGGGAAGCCAAGCGATCGGACAAATCAAATTATTTGAGCAAACTTGGCCAATTCACGAAGAATACATTGATGAAAACCACTTCTGGAAGGGTCGAAAGCTGAGTGAATTCTGGGAAGACCGATCGCGGATGCTGATTTATTACTTGCCAGTAAAAGGTGAGATGGATTTGGTGTCAGCTGTAATATCTGGACAAAAGATACAAGTAGGCGATCGCTTAATTGTTGGCACCCAACCCCGTATCCGTTCTCCTCGGAGATCATTGATTAAAAAACTGCTGAAAGTCTTGACTAATATTAGGCTGTTTCAGGAACACGGGCGATCAGTGCTACTGGGTGCTATGGCACTATTGGCGGTTATTGCGATTGCTACATTCACCTATATGTCGGCTGAGTTGAGTTTGTCTCCTGTCGATGCTCTATATTTTTCTGTAGGCATGATTACGGGAGCGGGTGGTAATGACAAAGTAGTAGAAAATGCTCCTAACAGTATTAAGCTATTTACCGTTGTGATGATGATGGTTGGAGCAGTGGTGATTGGTATTTGGTATGCAATGCTCACCGATTTTGTTTTGGGAAGCCGCTTTAAGCAATTTTGGGATGCAGCCCGAATTCCCCAGCGATATCACTATATTGTCTGTGGCTTGAGTGGTATTGGGGTGAGAATTGTCCAGCAACTCCACGCCAGCGGATATGAAGTTGTAGTAGTTGAACCCGACTCCAACAACAAATATATCAATACCGCCCGCGAACTCGGTATCCCCGTAATTCAGGGTGATGCCAGCTTTCGCACAATACTCAAAGCCAGCAATATAGAGTCTGCCGCCGCAGTGCTTGCTGTTACTAACAATGATGCTACCAATCTGGAAATTGCCCTCAAAGCCAAAGGCTTGACACCCAAGATTCCGGTGATTGTTAATTATGCCGATCCCGATTTTGCCGGCATAGCGCAACAGCTATTTGGCTTCGAGGCTGTACTGAGTCCGGCTGAACTAGCGGCTCCAGCTTTTGCCGCAGCGGCACTAGGGGGACGCATCCTCGGTAATGGCATCACAGCCGATAGTCTTTGGGTAGCTTTTGCGACTGTGATTACACCTTCACACATCTTTTGTGGTCAGTGGGTGAAAGATGTAGCCATGTCTACTGATTGTGTTCCTTTATACTTAGAAAAAAATCACCAAATCCATCATGGCTGGGATTTATTAGAAAATAATCTCAGTGTTGGGGATGTTTTGTATATGACGATGCCAGCGACGCGGCTATATCAATTGTGGCGGGACGAGCGAGTTTGCGAATCACACACTTAAGGCGATCGCAGCGCCAACATCTTTTCTACAAGACGCTTTGAGGGTAGGGGTACAACTTTTGAATTTCGCGAAGCGACTTGACACCGATGAGCAATGCTCTGTCTCTACGGTGTGTTAGTTAAATCAGTTGGTTTATTAAAAACTTCTAAAATCTGTCGGCAAATCTGTTTGAGCTTATCCCCAATTTCACCAGAAGGCAAAGACGCGCCGACAATACTCCAATTTTCTACCGTCGAAAGTCGCCACGCCTCGCCGCGATGATCAAATCCAGCTACCTGGACGCCGATCGCCCGGCATGAGTTATTGATCGGATCTTGATAAAATCGAATTTGAATTAAAATACTGCGACTTCGCCAAGATTTGCTAATACCAGGAAAGTGAAAGCCAATGTCTATAGAGTCTGGATCGACTAACTGCCTGGTTTCCGGGTCATTTTTCCAGGGTTTGAGATCAGATTTGGCATCAGGAAACTCGAATTTGAACAAATTAACCACCGTAGCAATGTTGCTGGCGAGTTCAAGGTTCGTTGCCTGTTCAGCTGCATTCACTAAAAAACACTCCTATATTGACATCGACATCTTCAGGGATGTGAAGACATAAAAACCGCCAGAAGGCTTATATTATTGGTGTTTCAGCTTATCAAGACCTTTGAAATTTAGCAACTCTAAATCATACTTCTCTAACAATCATTGTTACTAACAGATGCCAAAAATCGCATCTTGTTGGAACTGGCTAACACCTATTAAGTAATTATACTTAAAAATTCCTTAAAAGCAGATGAAACTCTGCCCTTTGTAAAAAATATCAAAATTTTCTGCAAAATCCTTGGCTAACAAGAATCCCCAGTCAGTTCTACTTCCGAAAACTGAAGGCAATGAATTTTCCGGCGAACTTTTGTGGTGATTGGGAGAAACTGGGCATCAAAGCTGTGTGCTGCTTACCAGCCGGGAAAAACCTGCCGAAATCGCTGCCACTGAAGGTGATGGTTTCCCAGTTCGGACTCTGGCTTTATCAAGATTAGAAGTCACAGCAGTACCCGTCTATAATCTGTCGGGACTCAGTTGCACGTTAGGTTCTGTTTTTAACCTTTCTGCTAATTGACTTTTCGCGTCTTACCATCCGTAACTGTGATTTGCGATCGCCAAAGCAAGAAATACGATTTACTGTACAAGCTGACCATTGGATTGGGCTTGAGAGCCACTGTTTGCCACCATGCCGAGCGCTTGTATGCATCGGCTTGCATTGTTAATGCATCAGCTGCATTGTTAAGGGACTTCCAAAGAATAAAATCACCAACCAAATATAATAATTATAATCATTGTTAAGGGAAGAAGAAGCCGCGGTCGGCGGCTTCTTCTTCCCTTTTTTGTAGTACATTAATTGAGGTTGAGATTTTGGGTCTTTGAAGTGTCAATAGAATTAACTAATCCAGTCATAAAATTGTTCAAGGAAACAGCAAGCCAACTCAGCCATTCCTCTTACACAATTAATAGCACTTGATGAGAAGTTATTGATAGTGACAAACTTGAAGTTATCATTGCAGTTTTGATGCAGCAACCGTTTGAGGTACGTTCCCTTGTAACATTGGTCAGTGTAAATGTGTGGGGCGGTTTTGCCAAAGTCATTTTTGAAGAGGTCACTGAATGACAAGAATAGATTTGATTTTTTATAGTGGTGGTGGTGGACACCGCAGCACTGCAAATGCTCTGTCCCAAGCCATCAAGAAGCAACAGCCGAACTGGCAACCTCAGCTAGTCAATATTGAAGAAATTGAAAATATAGAGCATGCGGATATGTTCTACAGAATGACTGGTAAGAATGGAAATGATATCTACAACCTGGTACTAAAAAAAGGCTGGACATTCCTCATTCCATTATTTCCATTACTTCGGACTTTGGCAAAGGCAAACATTCGTCAAAATTATTCTGAGCTGATAGCTCTGCTTGAAAGTCACTGGCGGAAGAATCAGCCGGATTTAGTAGTATCCTGCATTCCATTTTATAACCGAGTACTTAGGGAAAGCTTACAAAAAGCAATACCCACAACACCCTTCGTCACTCTTCTTACGGATTTTGCGGATTCTCCTCCTCATTTCTGGATAGAACCACAGGAGCAATTCTTAATCTGTCCTACTGAACAGGCAGTCGAACAAGCACGCGCGTTGGGGCATCAGGAAAAGCGAATCTTCCGCACATCAGGATTGGTCATTAATCCCCGGTTCTACGATCCCATTACTGTTGATCGCCGAAGCGAAAGACAACGCTTGGATCTAGATCCAGATTTGCCCACTGGATTGGTTCTGTTTGGCGGTTATGGCTCTAAGGTTATACTCGAAATTGCCCAACGTCTCGAATGTTTTCAAGACAAGCTCCAACTCATTTTTCTTTGCGGGCGAAATGAAGAGTTAGCTTCAGCACTCCGTCAAAGTCAAGGTTTTCAGAAGCGGTTTGTCACTACCTTTACTGAAGACATTCCTTATTATATGCATCTTGCCGATTTTTTTATTGGTAAGCCAGGACCTGGTAGCCTCAGCGAGGCTACGGCGATGAAGTTACCTGTGATTACAGAACGCAATCCCTTCACTATGAGTCAGGAAACACTCTCTTGTGAATGGATTACGGATAAAGAACTCGGGATTGTAATTTATAATTTTCACAATATCGAGCGGGCTGTCGAAAAGCTAATTCAACCAGAAAACTATTCTCACTACCGGGCTAATCTCAACACCCTTAATAACCAGGCTGTATTTGAAACAGTTGATATTTTGGAAAAAATTTTGAAAGCTCTTATTTAGGTAAGGATTCAGGTTAAGGGACTTCCAAGCAATAAAATCACTAAGTACAATAATGATAATCATTGTTAGAGTGGATAAGTAGGATTTCGTTCAGAAAGTTTCAGAAGGCTTTGGGTATGGCTTGGTCACTGGAATCATCGGGCGATAAACATAAAAGTAAGGTAATTGCAGGTAGCGACTTATGTCATAAAGCCTTGTGGCAATGGTTTTTTACTATAATTGAACCCAAACAATTACGCCTTAGTGATCACATAGTACACGAGTTGGGCGAACTGCTAGATACTGAGAAAGCCTCCGGCCGCCCGGTTAAGTTGGTGAGGATAAAGTTGCAGCTAGGCAGCGTGGTTTGGTTAAAAGTTGACTAGAGTGAACGATAAATTGCGCTAGCGATCTAAAATGACACTGTTAATCGGTAAACAAAAAACAATTAAGTTCAGTGTATGGCGCGTCAACGCTCGATTTTTTCATTTGTTCTAGTATTATTGGCCACATTCCTCATTAGTTGTGGCGGTCCTGGTGTCGCGGTGGCACCTCCAACTTACACGGCAACACAACTTGAAAGAATTCAGGCATATCTTCCTGAAATTCAGGCTGTGCGCGATCGCTCACAAGAGTTGAAAACCCTGATCCAAAGAGGTGATTGGATCAACGTGCGTAACTTTATACATGGGCCGGTAACAGAAGCAAGGCTGAACCTGACTTATGTCACTTCCAACCTTCTACCCAAAGACCAACCCACAGCACGTCAAATAACGCGAGATTTGTTTAACGACCTGGTTAAACTTGATAGAGCTACTAGTGCTGGCAATCCTGAAACTGCCTTGAGTAACTCCCAAGCTGCTTTCGCAGACATTGACAAATTCCTCGATTTGCTTCCTAAAGCAAAAGAGAGTTAAGAGTTAGGAGTAGAGACGCGACGCCAGTCGCTACAACGGGGGGAACCCCCGCAACGCGCTGGCTCATTAATCGCGTCTGTATAGGAGTTAGGAGTTAAGAGTTTTAAATTTTTAACTCCTCACTTCTAACTTCTAAGTTCTCACTTATAACTCTAAGCACAAGTCATGAATGTAGTTATTATCGGTTGTGGTGTAGTTGGGGCTGCGATCGCCTATGAACTGAGTCAAGTAAAAGGGCTAAAAATCACGGTTTGCGATCGACAACCACCAGCACAAGCTTCTACGGGCGCTGCACTTGGCGTTTTGATGGGCGCAATCAGCCAAAAAATTAAGGGCAAAGCTTGGCAGATGCGACAAACTAGCATCCAACGCTATGAAACTTTAATTCCTGAACTAGAAGCTTTAACAGGTCGCAAAATCCCTTTTAATCGCCAGGGAATTCTCATGCTTTTGTCTGATCCCACTTTGAACACGGGAGTTGAGGGAACCTCAGCATGGGAAAAACTAGTAGAAATTCGCCACTCTCAAGGCTGGCATTTAGAAATTTGGGACACTGCTAAAATCCAGAATATGTGTCCTCAAGTTGATGTCTACGACGGGCTGCGCCTACACGAAAAAATTACTAGCGCTGTCTATTCTCCTCAAGACCGTCAACTTGATCCAACTGCCCTCACATTAGCTTTAGTTGAGGCTGCCCAGCAAAATGGTGTAACTTTCAAATTTGGCGTGACTGTTTTGGATGCCCAAACCTCACCACCTGAGTCTTCCCCCCAATTTTGCGTTCAACTTGAGACTACAGAAGGAAAAATAGCCGCTGATTGGTTTGTAGTCGCAGCAGGGCTAGGTTCAACACCATTGACAGCAAAATTAAATCAGATAATTGATATCCGTCCTGTGCTTGGGCAAGCATTGCAAGTACGTGTAGGGCATCCATTAGGCAATCCCGATTTCCAGCCAGCGATTACAGGTAACGATGTCCATATTGTTCCTGTGGGCGGTGGAGATTATTGGGTGGGTGCAACAGTGGAATTTCCCAGCAATGAAAATGAGTCCAGTCCGTTGCGGGAGTTCCCCCCGTTAAAGGAACTGGCGAACCCGAAGGGTGAGATACCGCCAAATCAAGAACTGCTGGAATCTGTTAGAGAACAAGCGATCGCATTTTGCCCAGAGTTAGCCACAGCAACTATTATCCGCACTTGGTCGGGGTTACGTCCCCGTCCTGAAGGACGCCCAGCCCCAGTTATTGGTAAGTTGTCAGGGTTTAGTAATGTCCTCCTAGCTACCGGACACTATCGCAACGGCGTTTTACTTGCACCCGCCACAGCTTATGCAATTCGTGAGATGATTATTCCTCAGGGAGTGGGCAATGGGGGATGAGGGAGCAGGG
>NZ_CALMFY010000049.1 GCF_937863485.1 uncultured Nostoc sp.
GGCGTGGCGGTAGGCGTGGGGTTCGGCGTGGCGGAAGGCGTAGGGTTCGGCGTGGGGTTAGGCGTGGGGTTCGGCGTGGCGGTACTGCGTCCAGAAACCTGGCTTATTGGCTCACCTTTAAACTTGCGAATCATCCGAAACGGTAATTGGCTACTCCCCCGCATCACTCCGCTTCCCCTTCCTAATCTTGTTTGGCGCTTGGAAAATTGGTTGCAAAATGATTGGGAAACAGGTTTACATAATACTAATGAACTTCTGGCATATACCCTACAATTCATTCCTGTTGTCCAAGCAGTCAATAGAGTACTTGTCAAAATCCCCTCAGAGCAACTTATTTGGAATGTCTCTCGACTGGCGGCAAATCCTTTTGATTGGAATATAGTACGTTTTGCTTCAGCTTCTCTAGATGAAACCCTAAAATCAAGGTTTGTCAGAGATTTCTTCTCTTTGCCCTGGTTCTTTTTCTTCCCTAGTTCTTGGCAAGAAGGTTTACAGGCTCGTTTTAACACAGACACTCGCTTAGATACTCCTACCCGTGCAGTTGTTGCTGGTTTCTGGCATCTGCATGAATATGAGTCAGCCAAAGCAATGGAGGCTTTTGTTGTAGTACGTTCTCTTCTCTACGGTGAGGAAATGTATACCCTTGCTCAAACTCTAGCTGTGTTTGATAAAGCTCAAACATCAGCGTCTATTGCAGCTATCCAAGTTCCTCCTTTTCCACAGGAACCACTTTTACGTCCAATTACTTGGAAAGTCCTTGCTAGTCTGCGTCGAGTTGTTGAGGATGTCCAGTTTGTAGAGCGCAACGTCTCACGTTCAGCCAGGTCTTTAGCTCTTAATCGAGCATTAGGCGAACTGACAAACATCCTAAATCAAGCTCATACCTTGCCGCAAGCAGAGCAAGGGTTAATCATAGGTATCGCTCAAACTTGGAAAGAAAGCCTTTTACAAATCACTGGTGAAGTAGGAGAAATTTCCATCACCAAGCCTGTGATTAATCCTTATGTTGTAGGCGACCCCGTTCAAGGTCATCTCTTTATTGGGCGAGAAGATATCATCAGACAGTTAGAAGAACTCTGGGTGATGGGTAATCAACTCCAGTCTGTAGTTCTCTACGGTCACAGGCGTATGGGCAAAACTTCTATTCTGCTTAACGCTGCTAACTGTCTAGGCTCACAAATACAACTAGCCTATGTCAACTTGCTACGTTTGGGAGATAGCCCCCAAGGTGTAGGTGAGGTGCTGATGGCAATTTGTGATGAAATTTCTCGAACTCTCGAACTTCCACCCCCAACTGATGCTGATTTACTTAATCTCCCCTACCGGACTTTTGAACGCTATTTAAAACAGGTGGAAGCAAAGCTAGATGGTGGGTTAATCATTGCCTTAGACGAATTCGAGAAAATTGAAGATTTAATTGAAGCGAAAAAAATCCCTATCGACTTTATGGGTTTTCTGCGGGGTTTAGTGCAAATGAGTTCTAAAGTTGGCTTTGCTTTTGCTGGTTTACATACTTTAGAGGAAATGACAGCAGATTATTTTCAACCCTTCTTTGCTAGCGTCATTCCTATTCATGTAGGCTTTCAAGAACGTGCAGCTACTCCCCAAATTCTCGCTAACCCAGGTAATGAAGACTTCCCCCTCGACTACATCCCAGAAGCTTTAGATGAAATTTATGCTTTGACGCATGGTCAACCATATTTAGTGCAACTGCTGGGTTTTCAGCTAGTGCGCCGCTACAATGACTTTGTTTTTGAGCAAGGACGATCGCGTGACCCAGTTTTCACAGTAGAAGACGTGGAAGCAGTTATCAATGACCCTGAGTTTTTCAAGCGGGGACGCTACTACTTTGATGGGGTTTGGGGTCAGGCGGCGCGGGGTGCAGATGGTCAACAGGCAATAATACAACTACTTGTACCTCAACCAGAAGGGCTAAGTCTGGATGCCTTAGCTCAGTCTACAGGTATGAACGACGCTGATTTACAGGAAGCGCTGAATACTCTGAAGCGTCATGATGTCGTTGAGGAAACTCAGGGAAGCTGGCGGATTATGGTAGAACTGTTTCGCCGTTGGGTTTTACAGCAGTAACGAATGGAAGGCGAATGGAATTCGCGGCTACACAGGCTAAGTCCGCGAAGGCGGACTTAATTTTAGCGATCGCATTTGTTATGTCAGCGATGCCTACGGCTGGCTACGCCTACGCATTTGTTATATCGGCGATGCCTACGGCTGGCTACGCCTACGCATTTGCTACTTCAGCGATTGCATTTGCTACTTCAGCGATTGCATTTGTTATTTCGGTGTTCGCATTTGCTATTTCGGCGTTCGCATTTGTTATTTCGGCGATCGCATTTGCT
>NZ_CALMFY010000050.1 GCF_937863485.1 uncultured Nostoc sp.
GTGGGGTGCAAGAGGATTCATGAGGCAATTCAATGAATGCTTTTGACTTGGCTGAGTCGAGCAGCAAATAACAAGACAGCCAAAATATCTTCAGATTCTAAATCGTCATAATCTGCCAATATTTCTTCATTACTCATACCAGAACTGAGCAGTTCCAAAATAAACTCAACTGGATAACGAAGTCCTCAAATACAAGGTTTACCGTGGCAGATATCTGGATTATGAATAATGCGTTGTAGAAGTGTGTCATTCATCAAGAAATATTCATAAATTATGACGATATTTTTGTTCTCATAAGCTAATTCTAGATGCCAAATAACGACAGCAAAAAAATAATTGTAGCTACAAATAAATACTTTTGAATGTTAATTTATTTTTGATTTAAGGCTTTACAAGTATAAAATTATACTATATTCTATAAAGAAGAAAGGCGATCGCCCTCTGCCAAGAAGCTGCGATCGCCTTTCTGTAAACCCCCATTCTGGGAGACAATTACAATCATGGCACAAGTACAAAAGTTTGTAAAAAATCAGAAGTTCGCCCAATTAGAATTACAACAATACTTGGGTAGCGAAAATTTAAACACACCCATCCTTAATCAACCTTCTGAAAATCTATTACCCAAAAGAGAACCGATTAAACATTTACTTATTGGTTCTCCAAAAGCCGTTACCAATACAATCTACCGTTTGCAAGCGATTGGCTACGCCAACATTGGAGACTGGAGTCCACTATTACCAACCGCTAACCCAGGCGAGGTAATGAGTATTTTAATCCGTCAGATTTTAATGCAATAGGACATATCAAGATGGGGCGTTGCGCCCTTGCGACAACGCACCCTACTTAAACTTCATCTTTTGTAGGGGTTTAGCATATTGCTAAACCCAAAAAGCAGTGATTTTAATCAGAAAATAGCGCCTCTAAATCACGATAGCCACTCACTATCCGCACAACTTCAATCCCCTCTACAATTGGGCGATAAAATATCAAATAATCATCAACTGGAAAGCTACGCAACGCAGGTGAAAGTTCATCCCGTCAGCGTCCCATACTGGGAAACTGTGCTAAAGTATCAAGCTTTTGAGTGATGATTGTGAGAAATCTATCTGCAATATCTGGATTTCCAGCAAATAAGTAATCGTTAATTTCTTGTAAGTCTTTTACAGCTTGGGGCGATAGAAAATATCAACTCATTATTGCGCTTGAGCCTTTTTCATGGCTTGGTTCTTTTGACGCAGTTGCTCGATTATTTCTCTACCGTCGAGTCGTTCTCCGCTATCAAGTTGCTTAACCCCGATCTCAATTTCTCTTTGCAGTTCCTCAAACCGACCCTTGTAAATACGTTCCCGTTCCTCCAACAGCCTAATACCTGCAAGGATCACTTCTTCTGATGAGGTGTACTTCCCGCTTGTAACCTGACTTTGAATGAACTGCTCAAGCTCGGTTGTTAAGGAAATATTCATAAACTATTACCATATTTTTGTTCTCATATTCTAATTCTAGATGCAAACTGACAGCAGTCCATTGCGATCGCATTGAGCAAGATGTTAAAACTTTTGATGTATTGAATAACACCCAAAACACCCTAATGGGACGGCGATCGCATCCATTCAACCCCCATCAAAATGCACCTCAACCACGTTAAGCTGAATTAGAGTGGCAATTTATTGCGCTTTTTAATATGCAAATCTCTGTTTTTGTCAAATTTTAATTTTTTCTGCTTGAGAAACCCGGAATGCTAGACCAAATTTTTGATTACCTCAACTTTCATTTTAGCGTTGAAGCCCCAATAGTTCTGCTGATCCTGATATTTTTAGAGGCGGTGTTATCTGCCGACAATGCGATCGCTCTGGCTGCGATCGCTCAAGGGCTAGAAGACAAAGAACTTGAGCGTAAGGCCCTCAACTTTGGTTTAGTCGTTGCCTATGTGCTGCGAATTACCCTGATTCTCACGGCTACTTGGGTACAACAATTCTGGCAATTTGAATTATTGGGTGCTGCTTACCTGCTGTGGTTGGTATTCCAACACTTTACCTCTCAACAAGATGAAGACGAGCAGCATCACGAACCGCGTTTTAGTTCGTTGTTGCAAGCAATACCCGTGATTGCATTTACAGATTTGGCATTTTCTTTGGATAGCGTGACAACTGCGATCGCAGTTTCTCAAGAAAAATGGCTGGTGCTGACGGGTGCAACAATTGGTATTATTACGCTGCGATTCATGGCGGGATTGTTTATCCGTTGGCTAGACGAATATGAAAACCTAGAAGATGCAGGCTATGTAACGGTAGCGTTGGTAGGCTTGCGCTTGTTGTTGAAAGTGGTGAACGATAGTTTAGTTCCACCAGAATGGATAATGATTCCTGCCATCTTCCTGATTTTAGGCTGGGGATTTTCCAAGCGTATTAACACTGAATTACCCCAAGTAGAACCGGAAAAGAGCGAAGTGTCGAAGTAAAAAGAGCAGGGGGCAGGGATTCCTAGTCCCCAGTCCCTACTATCTTACTCCTGCAACCAAGGCGTTAAGTGTGGTTGCCAATTGACTAATTCTTCATCCTTAAACCATAAAGCAATTTCCCGTTGCGCGGTTTCTTGAGCATCAGAACCGTGGATCAAGTTGCGACCAATATTCAAACCAAAATCACCGCGAATCGTTCCTGGCTCTGCTGTTAAAGGGTTCGTTGCACCAATAATTTTTCTGGCAGATCCAACGACGCCATCACCTTCCCATACCATCGCCACTACTGGGCTAGAAGTGATAAATTCGACTAAACCACTAAAAAAGGGACGTTCTCGGTGAACGTCATAGTGTTGTTCCGCCAAATCCCGACTGACTTTCAGGAATTTTAAACCAACTAGGGTAAAACCTTTAGTTTCAAAGCGACGGATAATTTCCCCCACTAATCCCCGCTGTACTCCATCAGGCTTAATTGCTAAGAATGTACGCTCCATTGCTATCTCCAAAAACTTAATGAATTTTTTATCTGGTCAATTGTCCTTTATTATTTGTCATTTGTTCTTCGTCTTGTGTCTTGAGACATTCGGTTTTGCACTAATGACCAATGACTCTTGATTTTTGACTTTTGAATGAGTGACTTTTGACTTCCCCAAAGGGGCTGACCAATCAGAGTTTATCTCAGAATTTATCTTTGGGTGCATATCCGTTCTCAGATGAATGCGCTAAATTGTTAACTCGTGGGTAGAAAAACTGAGGTTAGGAAGAAATGGGTGTTGAGCCAACTGCTACATCTGACGAGGTGGTACAAGTACCGGCCAATGGACATAAATCTGAAGTGAAAAATCATAAACAGAAAAAGTTGTTACCACCTAGTACTACCACAGGAGATTTACCTCACTCCTGGAAAATTGAGGATAGCGAAGCCTTATACCGGATTGAAGGTTGGGGACAACCTTATTTTTCGATTAACGCTGCTGGACACGTTACTGTTGCACCCAAGGGCGATCGCGGCGGATCTCTTGACTTGTTTGAATTGGTCAACGCCTTGAAGCAGCGCAACTTGGGACTTCCGATGTTGATTCGCTTTTCCGATATTTTGGAAGACCGGATTGAGCGGTTGAACGCTTGTTTTGCCAAAGCGATCGCCCGCTACAATTACCCTGGCGTCTACCGGGGCGTGTTTCCCGTCAAATGCAACCAAGAGCGGCATTTGATTGAGGATTTAGTGAAATTTGGCAAGCCTCATCAATTTGGTTTAGAAGCCGGTTCCAAGCCAGAATTAATGATTGCTCTGGCTGTCTTGGATACACCAGGAGCATTGTTAGTTTGCAACGGCTACAAAGACCGAGAATACATTGAAACGGCAATGTTAGCCCAAAGACTAGGGCAAACACCAATCATTGTCTTAGAACAGATTGAAGAGGTTGATTTGGTGATTAATGCCAATCGCCAATTAGGTATTAAGCCGATTTTGGGGGTTCGTGCTAAACTCAGTACCCAAGGCATGGGACGTTGGGGAGCCTCTAGTGGCGATCGCGCTAAATTTGGTTTGACTATGCCTGAGGTAATCGAGGCTGTTGACAAGTTACGGGAAGCTAACCTGCTCGATTCTTTGCAGTTGATGCACTTCCACATTGGCTCACAAATCTCTGCCATTAATGTGATTAAAGATGCCATCCAAGAAGCCAGCCGCATTTATGTGGAATTGGCGATGCTGGGGGCAGATATGAAATACCTTGATGTAGGTGGCGGCTTGGGTGTAGATTATGATGGCTCCCAAACCAACTTCTATGCATCGAAAAATTACAACATGCAGAACTATGCCAACGACATCGTGGCAGAGTTAAAAGATACCTGTGCAGAACGGCAGATTCCCGTACCAACACTGATTAGCGAAAGTGGACGAGCGCTCGCTTCCCATCAGTCGCTGCTGATTTTTGATGTTCTCAGTACTAGCGATGTCCCCCTTGACGCCCCAGAACCTCCACAAGAGGGAGAATCCCCAATTATTAATTATCTTTGGGAAAGCTTCCAATCCATCAACCAAGAGAATTACCAAGAGTTGTACCACGACGCTGCACAATTCAAAGAAGAAGCCATCAGCCGCTTCAACTTAGGAATTTTACGCCTCAGAGAACGAGCCAAGGCCGAACGCCTCTACTGGGCTTGTTGTCAAAAAATTCTCAACATTACTAGACAGCAAGAATACGTACCCGATGAACTGGAAGACTTAGAGAAAATTATGGCTTCCATATACTATGTCAATATGTCGGTGTTTCAATCGGCACCAGATTGCTGGGCGATCGATCAGCTATTCCCGATCATGCCAATCCACCGCTTAGATGAAGAACCAACGCGGCGAGGAATTTTAGCAGACCTCACCTGCGACAGTGATGGTAAAATCGACCGTTTTATTGACCTGCGCGATGTCAAGTCGGTTTTAGAGTTGCACACCTACAAGCCCGGAGAACCCTATTATTTGGGGATGTTCTTGAATGGAGCTTACCAAGAAATCATGGGCAATTTGCACAACTTATTTGGCGATACTAACGCCGTTCACATTCAATTGACGCCCAAAGGCTACCAGATTGAACACGTTGTCAAAGGTGACACCATGAGCGAAGTGGTGAGCTACGTCCAGTATGACTCCGAAGATATGGTGGAAAACATTCGCCAGCGTTGCGAGCAAGCATTAGAAGAAAAGCGCATTACCCTAGCAGAATCTCAGCGACTGCTGCAAACCTACGAGCAGAGTCTCAGAAGATATACGTACTTAAATAGTTAGGAGTGAGGAGTGAGGAGAGACGCGAAAAATCTTTGTTTGTACAGGAGTGAGGAGTGAGGAGAGACGCGAAAAATCTTTGTCTGTACAGGAGTGAGGAATTAAGAGTAGCTCTGTCAAAATGACATGATCTCGTTCCCATGCTCTGCATGGGAATGCTCATCTAGAGGCTCTGCCTATAGTCCAAGGAGGCAGAGCCTCCCCAAATTCATTCCTATGCAGAGCAATAGGAACGAGAGGTTAATAGTTTTTGGGCGGTCAAAAAAAATACATATGGGACTTGCAAAACCAAATTGAACTTCATAACAAAGGTTTCAGCATACTTGCGACCACCAAAACGCGGGCTAGAGTTAGGAATAAAGGTTATAACTCTTAACTCCTAACTCCTAACTTTAATTTGCGTTTGTCCCCAACAATTCCTCTATCGCTTGTCGTTCAACAGGGGTATGTGATGGCACCGTCTGACGGGCATCGGTAATCAGCCAGTCTAAAGCAGCTGCTTGAACATCGATCGCAGCGCCAGTTTTATCCACGCAATAACGTCCAAACACCAGCTTATCGACTAACCGGACTCCTGGGCCCAGGCGCGACCATTCAAAAATCACGCTGTTTTCCACTGTTGCACCACTACATATCCAACAATTGGGGCCAATCATCGCTGGGCCGACAATTTTAGCTCCATCTTCTATTCTGGTCATCCCGCCAATGTAAACTGGGCCTGTGATATCCACTTTGTCCCAATTTACAGCAACATTTAAGCCAGTATAGATGCCAGGGGCGACTTCATGACCAGGGATTTGCACATTTTTGATTTCACCCAGCAGTACACCGCGAATCGCCCGCCAATAGTCTGGTACTTTACCAATATCTACCCATTCAAAGTCCATAGGAATGGCATAGAAGGGAGCTTTGATTTCTACCAATTTGGGAAACAATTGACTACCAATGTCATATTCGACACCAGAGGGGATATAGTTAAAAACCTCTGGCTCAAAGATGTAAATACCAGTGTTGATGTTGGTGCTGAGGGCTTCTTCAGTTGAAGGTTTTTCTTGGAAAGCTTTGACACGACCCTCTTCGTCAGTCACAACCACACCGTAGCTAGAAACTTCTTCCTTGGGGACAGATTTCGTAATAATAGTAGCGATCGCCCCTCTAGCTTTATGCCATTTAACCGCCGCAGTTAAATCCAAGTCAATCAAAGCATCACCGCACAAAACCACAAAGGTATCATCAAAAAAAGGTGAGAAGTCTTGGATGCGGCGCATCCCTCCAGCTGAACCAATTGCTTCTCCCTCCAGTTTCCCCTCGTCATCAATTTTCCCTTCAAAGGAATAGGCAATCTGCACTCCAAACCGTTGACCATCACGAAAATAGTTTTCTATTTCCTCAGCCAAATGACTAACATTGACCATAATCTGGTCAAATCCATGTCGGCGTAACAGTTCCAGCAAGAACTCCATCACTGGCTTTTGCAGGATGGGAATCATCGGTTTGGGAATTGTATAGGTAATCGGACGCACGCGAGTCCCCTTGCCAGCTGCGAGAATCATCGCTTTCATAAAAATTTATTCCTCAACCACAAGCCAGTTTACTTTTATCGAGTGATACTTAATCATCAGTTTTTATTTATGCTCTAAGTCATCCCTCAAAACAGGGATAACAGGAATTAGTGGTTATTGCAACCATAGGTATACTTAGATGACAAGCGATCGCTTATCTTTTCAATTTACTCGGATTTTGGGGCTGAATCAAAAATCTGTAAATTATCTCTAGGTCTACTTTTGGCTTTCTTAATTCATCGGGTGCTCAAAAGGTTTGCAGGAGTTAGCTGAATCTGCTAGTAAGCGAATTTTAATCTCATGGTAAAACTCCTCTTGAAATAGCTCTACTTTCGATTGAGCCGAGAGTAGTAGTAGCGCCCAGAAAACGCTAACTAAATGACTGTGTTTAGACTCATGTCCAGACCCATTTTGGTTGAGAAGCTTTGTGTGAGTCCACAACTCTACAAGTTGTTCTAGATTCAACCAATTTTGTTCTAAATTTAGCTCCCTTGCCGATAAATTCAATACCTGCTCCAGTTCTCTAGCTACTTCCGTCAGATTTTCCTGGTGAGCTAACTCCAGCGCCTCCCGCATACTTTGGACGCTAGGCTGACGTCTCAGACGGATAGGTTTGCTGACTTTTTCTACTAGTTTTAGCTGGTTCGCCATAATCTGCAATTGCTCGATTAACTCTTGCAGAGTCACTCGACGTTTTGGTGGCGGCATTGCTGCTGGACGACGACGCAATTGCCGTTCTAATGGTAGACGATGACCTGGATGTGATATTCCGTCTTCATCTTCCAGTAGGGCATCATCTACTACACCATCTTGGACATCTCCTACTGTTGACAATTGCATCAATGTATTAGCTTTGAATAATACCAACATTGATGCTGACAAAAAGGCCTGTCCAGATTGAGACAAGTCCGCTTCATAACCTCTTCCTATTGCCTCCGGTGCCATCAGTTCTAAGTAACGGTCAATCACCTCAATCACTTGGACATCCCAAGGGTCAATTTCTCCCTGTTCAGCTTGGTAAATCAGGAGTGTGATTGTTTCTAATAGCTCAGAAGCTTCCATCAACAGGTTCTAAGTTAATTAATAAAAATCAAAAGACCGTAAATTCAACAGTAAACTCATTGACTATTGGCAAAGCGTGTACTTTATGAATTCCCTTGCGTTTCTTTTATTCAGGAATTGCCTGCTGGCAGTATCCGCTGAAATTTGCAATCAATCACCATTGTGAATTGTGAGATTAGAATGTGCAACTTTTGACCATACCAATTTTAGATTTTACATTTTAGATTTTAGATTAAAAAATCTTTTGGTTCATACTGGAGTAACGTCCCGCTATGCGCTTTTATCCCTTGTGGGTGACCAAAGAGGCAGAGGGGCAGTTCTTGCTGGGGGAGAACCCCATAAATAAATTTAGTTGCTCTGAAAACTTGGACGTATTATTTAGGAGTGCGTTACATCTCGAAATAAATGTTTTTCTTTTGAGCATAAATAAATTTAGGCGATGCACTGAGCAAAGCCGAAGTGGGCTTGAAAAGACAGTGATTGCTGGGGAATTTCAAGAATCTTTCCCCCCTGCTCCCTGCCCCCCTGCCATCTTAATCGTGGGGCGAGTCACGAGCAATGATCACACTTGAGAGAAAGTCACCTGACTTGCCGCTCTTAATCGCATCGAAAGTGCCTTTAATAGTACCAGCAATGGGAACAGCAACAAGCGTCCCCAACAACCCAGCAATCTCAAATCCCATCAAAATAGCCACAAAAATCCAGATCGGATTCAGTCCGATAAAATTGCCGAGTAACCTGGGAGCTAACAAGTTATCTTTAAGCTGCTGCATGATAATTGCCGCTATGGCAACTTGAACTGCCAACCACCAATTTTGCAGCAGTACTAAAATTGTTACCAGACCAATGCCTAGAGACGCCCCGATAAAGGGAATGAGTTCTGAGATACCAATTAATATGGCAAACAACAGGGCAAAGGGCACCTTTATCACTAAGAAAATTGGCGTTAGGGTTAGCACCATGAACAGTCCTAGCAACAACTGGCTGAGGAAGAAGTTCTGGAAATTTAGGCGCAAGGATGTGGTAAGAGGATCTCCAATATTAGAGGGCAAAAGATTGATCAGACCATACCAGACGCGATCGCCATATAAAAGCATATAAAATGCAAGCACAATGACTAACACTAAGTCAAGCAATCCTGAGAGTAGTGTTCCAGCAAATCCCACTGCCCCAGAAG
Organism: uncultured Nostoc sp.; assembly: GCF_937863485.1. Lineage (GTDB taxonomy): Bacteria > Cyanobacteriota > Cyanobacteriia > Cyanobacteriales > Nostocaceae > Nostoc. The sequence goes on from NZ_CALMFY010000050.1 coordinate 9,042, forward strand.
CTAGCTGTTGCACCAGATTCTGAATGTTGGCATTAATTTGACTGGTCACAACCCTCAGATCAATTGGCAAACGTCGTTGTTTTGCCAGCATCTCAAACTGCTCCAAGTTTGCTTGACTGGCACCTAACCAATCAGGGATGTTATTTAATAGCTGGATTGTTTGGTTAATCACCAACGGCACTAGGGTGACACCCAGAATCCCAAACAGGGTTAACGTCGCAAGTAAAACTATGATCACCGCCTGAGTGCGCGTGATCTGAGCCCGTTCAAAGAACTTAACTGGGTAATTTAGTAGAAAAGCCAGAATCGCCGCAATGCTCAAGACGGTAATCGGATGCTGGAAATAGCGAAAAAGCACCGACAGTAGCCAGACATTGAGAGCGATAATTGGACCGCTTAGACCATAAATTAACAAGCGTTGAAGGGAGGCCGAACGGCGCATCTTATGCAACCTATTTTATATATTTTTTGAGAGAATTTATAAAATTCTTGATGGCACTGATCATCATCATAGATATTTTTAACAAAGACTGATCACAAGGAAACAAATCACAATGGACAAAACCGTAGCCGACCTTCGCAAGGATTACACCTTGGAAGGTTTAAGCGAACTCGAAGTAGACCTCAATCCTTTTATCCAATTTAAAAAATGGTTCGATCAGGCTCTAGCAGGACAACTTCCTGAACCCAATGCGATGACCATTGCTACCGCCACCCCAGACGGGAAGCCCTCGGCTAGAATGGTGCTGCTCAAGGATTTTGATGAACGAGGTTTTGTCTTATTCACCAACTACAACAGTCACAAAGGACTAGAACTGGCAGAAAATCCCCAGGCGGCTTTAGTCTTTTGGTGGGCAGAACTGGAACGTCAAATCCGAATTTCGGGGTATGTAGAGAAAGTTTCCGAAACTGAGTCTGACCAGTATTTTGACAGTCGCCCTGCCAACAGTCGCCTGGGTGCGTGGGTATCTAATCAAAGCGAGGCGATAGAAAGCCGAGAAGTTCTGGAGCGACGCTTGCAGGAGTTTAAGAGCAAATATGAAAATCAGGAGATTCCCCGACCGCCTCATTGGGGAGGCTTACGAGTGATCCCCACAGAAATTGAGTTTTGGCAAGGCCGCTCCAGCCGTCTGCACGATCGCTTACTCTATAGCCGTTTAGATAATGGCACTTGGAATATTAAGCGGTTGTCACCTTGAGGGGATGAGGGGGATGAGGGAGACAATGGAAAATTATACTTCCCCTGCTTCCCCTGCTCCCTTTCCCAGTTATCCTGCTTACCACTGGGCGATCGCATCTTGAATTGCTGCCCGTGCTTCTGATAGAGATTGGGTACGGGCATCATCACTATTGTTCATGCTATGAGCGTTAATAAATTGAATGTCTGTAAGCCCAATAAACCCAAAAATCGCCCGCAGGTATGGTTCTTGGAAGTTATAGGCAGCAGCAGGGGATGTTGCACTATAGTCAGCGCCGCTAGCTGTAATGATAACTGCCTTTTTACCCTCGACTAATCCTCTAAAACCTTGATCATTTAAAGCAACAGTCCGGTTAATCCGAACGATTTGGTCAATGTAAGCCTTGAAAGTGGAAGGTATATTAAAGTTATACATAGGCACTCCAAAGACATAGCGATCGGCAGCGAAAAATTCATCTACTAACTCGTCAGAAATCCTAATTGCCTCAGTTAACTCTGGGGTATGGGTTTCTGGTGGTGAAAATGCAGCTGCAATCCAAGGTTCATCAACGTGAGGAACTGGGTAATGTCCTAAATCTCGATAAGCGATCGCATCTTCAGGATGCGCCGCCCTCCAACGACTGACGAATTCCTTAGATAGTTCTCTTGAGTGCGATCGTTCAGCACGTGGGCTGGAATCAATATGTAGAATGTTTACCACGAAATATCTCCTGATTAGCTAGGATTTCTGCTTTTACTTTTTTGAGTTTTTATTTCAAAGCATTACATCAGATACTATAAGTAACTAGTTACTAAAGTAAAGTAGTTACTATAAAGTAACTGTTGGACAATTTTGGCTAACTTATCGATGTCTGTCTCTAAAAATCCTGATGCTTGCCCAGTCAGTATTCTGATGTCCTTACTATCAGGAACCTGGACAATGTATATACTGTGGGTGTTGTGTAATCGTGGGCCTACTCGCTTTGGTGCATTGAAGCATCTAGTCGAGGGCATCTCCACCAAAGTTCTGACTGAAAGACTGAGAATGCTTGAGGCAGCAGAAATTATTTATCGCCACTATGAACCAACTGTGCCACCTCAAGTAACTTACGGTCTGACAGAACATGGTCAAGAATTAATTGATGTGCTTCATCAACTCAATACACTAGCTGAACGCTGGTATGGCAGCGAACAACGAGAACATAGCAATATTCAAAGGGAATGTTTCATCCACACCGAAAGTTCTTCCATGTCAAACAGAGAAAGTTTTTGAATACTAGCTTTTTCAAGGCTGTTGTCTTGTGTACTTCCGCGCCAGATTACGCAAATTACGAAGTCCACGATCGCTCCCGCATTACGCAGCGCTTCTGTACTTTTTATAACCTGACCACCTGTTGTAATAACGTCTTCAATGATACACAACTTTTTTCCTTGGATATTAATCCCTTCTGCTATCTTCTCAGTCCCATATTCTTTTTTTGTCTTCCGAACAAAGACAACTGGCAATTCAACTTCTAATGAAATTGCTGTTGCCAAAGGAACTCCCCCTAATTCCAGCCCTGCCAAAATTTCCGTACCTGGTGAAATCTTTTTTACCATTTCTTTTGCTAACTGCTTCAGTAACAAAGGATTAGATTCAAACTGGTATTTATCAAAGTAATGGGAAGATATCTGACCTGAACGTAACCGAAACTCTCCATTCAAGTAAGAAACACGAACAATTTCTTTGGCTAATTCGCTATGGCTCATTTTTAGAAAAAGCTGGGGAAAGTATAAAAAAGCCGATGCATTCTCCATCGGCTTAACTGACAATATTGAACAGATGAATAGTCTACTGTTCCTGGATAGCTGCTGCTTTAGCAGGAAACTGAATTCTGGGATCTGGCATGAAATTGTATCTTAAGTAGAATCCTCCCCAGACAAACAGGGTAATTAACAACGCCCCAATACCAAGGGGGCTAGGAAGCCAGAAAACAGCTTCTATGTGATTTAGCTCACCAGGCTGGAGTTTCCACACTAGTTGATTGCCATTCTTTTCAGGCGCGATCGCAGTTTCAGTTAGTTGAATATTTTTGGCTCCCCAAGGAGTCTTCAAACTAAATTCCAGGTCGAGAATTGAACCAGCATTAGCCAGGACGTTACCTTTGCTGGCAATTAGAGAAAGCGATCGCAAATCCAAATCATAAATCAACCGATTTCGGACTAAAAGTAAAAAATTGTTCTCCTCCAAGAGGACGTTTGATTCAATTTTCGGCAGTTCTGAGTCAGATTTGCTCTGCACAGACTCAGATGATTGATTAACACGGGAGTTAAAAAATTCGTTGAATTTCTCTTGCAATTCCCTACCACTGCTAAAAGGAATTGTGACGATGATTTCTTCAGTGGAAATTCGCTGTGCTTTACCCTCAAGTTTACGGGCGCGGCGCTCTATGGTATTTAACCATTCATATACATAATCGCCACTAAAACTGGTTAGCCGTTCTCCCAACTTAATATGCTGTACTAGTTCACCACTATTTGAGTTGTCAAAGTTAAGCCCCACATCGTACTTCACACAGCCAGACAATAGCAGGGATGTTAACAGCACTAACCACAGAATAGGATTTCGGATGGGAAAAACGCGCTTGATTCGATTTCGACCATTCAGTGGTGAGAGAAATTTCATCTTTGCCAACACAAAACTAAATGGTCTGATTAACCACAAGAAAATCGTTCCGAAAATTGAAGAATTCATAACTATAAATCTCCCCAAAAGTCAAAGTTTTTAACCAATCTTGACTTCTTCGTATTGTTTGAGATTCGTGGAACACCATTTTGGTAAAGAATTTTAATCCAAAATCCAAAATCCAAAATCTAAAATCCAAAATTGGTATCAGCCAGGGGTTCCTGAAAAACTCAACCAAACCAAGTACGAGATGGTTAAACCAATGGCAATTAGCGCCACCCAGATAAAGCGATTATCTCTGGTATTGACCTGACTGAGGTCAACAAATTCTGGCTCCGTAGGTTTAGGCTTCTGCTGCACAGAAGATTTAGTAGGTTTAGCAGCAATAGAAATTTTGAGTTCATTATCGGGTAATGTGCCCAAATCGGGGATTTGGGTCATCCATTCGCTCGGTCTTTTCAGCTTTGGTGCTTTCAAGATGTAAAGCATCTGTCGCGCTTGTTTGCTGATTTCAAAAAAGGGATGGCGTTTGAGTCTTTCGCAAAGAGCGATCGCATCATCCGTGCGTCCAGCCGCTTCATAAGCTGTCACTAGATGAATTTCTACTTCGCCCCCAAGGCGAGAATTACCAGCTAACAGGGCGCTAGCCTTTTCTAAATTTTCTACGGCTTCGCGGTATTGCCCATTTTCAAAGGCAACTTTCCCAGTCTGGTAGCGGGTTTTAGCAATTTCTAAACTTTCTGCACTCACGTCTTCTATAAAAAATCAGCACTGTTTTAATTTTGCCAATGCCAGCAATCTTTTTGGAATCTTTTCAAAAGCTGGCAATCTGAAAGTGGATAAACTTCTAAAATTTTAACTAAGTAGCTGTGACTATTTTCTGATTAAAAATTCCGGTATCAAATACAAGTGAGCAAAATATGTTGAAAATCAAGCATTCGCAACTGAATTGGCTCTTAGCAGGCATGACTTTAGCAGTTATGGGTGCAAGCATTGCTCCAGCTTCTGCCCAGCGTGTGAGAGTGATTGATGGTGGTTATGGAGTCAGGCGATCGCCTGCTGTCGGTTCCTTTATTTATGGTAGTCCGATTCCCACACCTATGCCTGTAGACCCAGCAACGGGACTAATGCCACAACGCAATAATTACCCCGATTCTTATTATCCCCAGGTAAGGCAGCCCGATTCTTATTATCCCCAGGTAAGGCAGCCCGTGAGATAATTGCACCCTGATTAATCCAACTTTGATTAATCCGACAATTCGAGACTCAACTGTAGTTAATCCGGTGATTACAAATAATTCATGGCGTCGTACACCATTTAGCAGTGGGCGATCGCGGGTTATTATTACCTATCCCCGCTAGGGAACTGGGG
>NZ_CALMFY010000051.1 GCF_937863485.1 uncultured Nostoc sp.
AAACTGGTTTACAAACTGTTGTTACTGTACCTCATAAACCTGCAATACGCTGTATAACTCTTCGCAGTAATCACCATTTTTACCTTTCTGGTGGAACACAGTCGGGGAAGTCTACGCTGGCTGGGGTGATTATCAACAAAAACGTGTTTAATTAGTTGAGTAGTGTTGTTAATTTTCCTAAAAATCAAGTTTTAAGTTAATTGGAGAAGAATTCTCATGTATAACGGCGAATACGATGATTTGAATTTTAAAAAACACTTACAACTTACTGAATCCGAAATCCGGCGACGACATCAGCACCGAATGTTCGCACGGAAAAATGCTCAACTGTTGCAGCAAGAGTTGGAGATTGAAACTCAGTTAATCGAGGAAAATCCTAAGCTTGCACAAACTATTCACAATTTCAATATGCAGGAAACCCAAGCCCAACAGCAAGGTCTTGGAAGCGGTATACAAGAAGAATCAGACCCGAAAACTCAAAGTGTTTGGAGTAAGGTTTTTCCTGGGTTAGGAGGATGAATGAAAATTTTTGATATCAAAAATCGCCTTAGTTCATTAGTTAAATAAACAACGAAAGTCGGCATTGAGTTGTTAGTAATCCTATTAGTAACTTGTGGTTGCTCGTCTGCATTTATAGTAAATTAAAGAGTTTAAATTGGTATTGTATTTGTTGTCCTTTGCCAGGCAAAAAAGCTATTCAATTATCAGGAACGAGGTTCAAAAACGATAGTACTAATTCAAGAAAGCGATTAGAGTTTTTAAGTATGGATACTGAACGGAATTTCTTATTTTTCAACGAAAGAATCGCTACCAAATATAATCCCTTTTATGAAGGAGAGTATCTGGTAATCCAGACCTATCCCCGTGAGCATAAGTTAATTGTTGAGCATCGCAGTTTTAATTACAAAAATGCCAAAAGTCATTGCGAACTAGAAAATCTAGCTCATGACTATACATCATTTTCTCTTAGGATTTTCCACGATGATCAACTGTGGGAGGTAAACTATGAAGGCGAGCCACAAAGTATTTCTAAGCAACAGAATTGGAAAATTGCCCAAGAATATCTAGAAGCTCACTACGCGACGCATACTAATGGTGAGGTGGTCGTATGCCAATGCAGTTACCCCTATTTTTCGTTACTCACTAGTCATATTAGCAACAGTGGTGAGGCCATGACTTCGTGGCAATCGCTCACTTGTCTAGTTAAAAACTTGGGGCGAGATATTCAAACCTGCCCCAACTGCAATGCATCCTTAGTTCGAGCAGATGAATCGGAGGATGATGATTTTGATTTTGATGACAAAATTAGCCGACCAATAGCTTGCATCGGTTGCACTAACTATCATAGAGTTGAGTATGGGGACAACGTGCTAGTCTGCGGTATACACCCGAATGGGTTGGATAACGAGAATTGCCCAGATTATCATCCATGAGATTGCTCCTGATCTAGGACTTAGATAAGCGTTAGGCATTGTCATTGCCGCTATTAACTGCTATGTCGAAATGCAATACGTCTTCGCGAGCGCCCAGCTTTGTATAAAGTTTAATGGCTGGATCGTCACCGATATCCGCCTGGACGAAAATGACATAAGCTCCACATGCTGCTGCTACTTCCTTCAGCTTCTGAATTAATGCCGTTGCAATCCCCTCCCGTCGGTGTGCGGCGGCAACAGCTAGATCGTAAATGTAAATCTCGCTGCGCTCCTGCTCGAACTTTTTAAGCTCGTAGGCAGTAAGACCGCCAACGACCTTACCTTCTTTCAATGCGGCGATCGCAATGAAGTAGTCACTATCAAGCAGTTGCCGCAGGTAGTCTGCACTAGGCGGATTCCCATAAGTCTCCACCTCATCGAACGCCTCACCAAAGGTCGCTAATAAAGCTTCCATTAATGCAACTTCCTCCGGCACAATCTGTTGAATGCTTAAGTTCATTGGTATTTCCTAAGCTACATTCTTGTTGAGCGGCTATGATTGCAGATGTCCTCAATTTTGCACGTTCAAAGTTTAATTCTACCCTCTTTCGCATTACAGTGGCAGTATTTAATGAACGTGCGCTCAAAGCATGGAAAAAAGCCGGATTCCAGCAGGTACAGTCATTTCAAGCACTAAACGATAAGGAACTATTTATTATACTGGTGCGGCATATTTGAGAAGTCTACTGTAGAACGACGAATTATTTGACCAGAATGGCAAATTGTTTGTCATTAATCTAAATTTTTTTAGGTTTCCTATTCCAGCAATTTCTATAACTCCATGCCAGAAATCCTAAAAATTAGATACTGAATGCTTACATATCACCTGTGCTGCTATTGAAAGGTTAACCAAAATATAGTCAGCAATTCCTAAACGAGACATTTGGGGCTGAGACTGATTACCCCCATCTATCAAAATCGTTTTACACCCTGCACTATGTCCAGCTTCTACATCACTGAGATTATCGCCAATAAACTTATGGAACTTGTGGAAAAGATATAGGACTAATATTTTAGTTTTGAAAAAGCTCCGTACATCTGAAGAGTGGGAAAATCAAAGGTCGTGTGTCGGATAAACCATTCAAATATCCATTTTAAATGAGAGAATGAAGGGATCAAAGCGCAGAAACGTCGAATCCAGGTTTTGGCTTGTAACCAAATATCCTCAATTGGATTTTGTACCGGACAATTGGGAGCAAAACGAACGCAGTGTATCTTCCATTGGTCGTTTGAAGGTCCTTGATTCATGTCATCCAAGAAATTTCTAATTTCTTGCGAACGATGGTAACTATAGCAATCCTAAATGATTCATGAGAAAACACCATACTCATGTAGCTTAGGGAAGTCAAAAGTTTGACAATCGATTGCTAATTCAAATAACCCCTTGAGTACACAAAAAGAATGACAAAAAAAGTAAAATTCTCGAATCAGTCTTTTTGCTTGTAACCAGATATCTTCGGAGCGGGTTTTGTTGTGGAGCATTTGGGGCAAAGCGCTCACAAGTTATCAACCATTGTTCTTTTTCTAATTCGGCATTGAGCGAGTCTAAATACTCTTTAATTTGCCCTGAACGGTGGTAACTAGCACCGTCCCAAATAATTAAAATTTTGGCTTGAGGACTTATGAATTGAAGATATTCTAAGAAACCAATTGTAGTCTCGGAATTAGCTTTTTTTGCCTTGTAAATGAAAAATTCCTTTGTTTTATAGTCTAATGCGCCGAAATATGTTTGTTGACAGCGGGCATTACTTACAGGAACTGATACTCGTTCCCTCGTTTTGCCCCAAACATAACCGTTTACATCTCCCCATAACAAATGACATTCATCAGCCATAAATACGACTAATTCTCCAGATTCTATTTCCTCACGTCGCCCAGCTAGCAATGTACAAATATCTTTTTTTTTGACGCGACTAATTCTTCATCATATTTTGGGTTGTGAGCTTGAGTTTTCTTCCAACTAATACCTGCTTCGTTAAATAAATCATAATAGCTTTGCTTTGAGGAGAAAGTAACGCCGTATTGGTAGCTGATCTCGTACTCTAGCTCCTTCAAAGTCCATCTATCTTTTGTTAACAGCCACTCTATTATAAATAAGCGCTGCTCTGGGCTTAATAGCCCAACACTTCCTCGATGAGCGAGTTTTAAACCTTCTACCCCATTTTGAAAAAATGCTTTTTTCCACTTACTTATAAAACCACTGGACACTCCCAAGACCGACATTATCTGCTCATGCTTGTATCCACACAACAACATCTTAACTGCTATCGCTCGTTGAACTTCACGCTTATCTTGGCTATTTTCGATAAACTCATCTAGCGATCGCATCCACATTACTGCACCCTAACTTTAGTCATTAGACCTCTTGCAAAAAAGTTTTGTGATAAAGTAGGGGGTTGAGTTAATCAAAAAGAAATTGACGCTTTGTGAAGTTCAGAAAAAGGGCCAAAGATTTTCATTGTTTTAGATAATGCTAGCTATCACAAAAAGAAAACAATGCTAGCCGAAGTTGAGACAAATTTACCAAATATTCAACTGTACTTTTTACCGCCTTATAGTCCCGATTCTAATCTAATTAAGTTAGTATGGCATTCGGCTAAGGAATATATTGCTCATCGATTATTTCAATCAGTTGAGCAATTAAAGAATTTATTAGACCGACTGCTTAATCAAGGACAACTAATTATTAAATGGTATCGGAAACTCAAAAACAAAGGCAATGCTATCATAGCAAGTTAAATGTGGAACAGCTTATCTCGGCAATTCAAATCGGGTGAATTTTTGGTCAGACAAAAATCTGGGTAAGAGGGATCGCAGTTATTCTGTTGTTGCCCTTGTATTGGTTGTAAAGTTGTCTTTCGGGTAGCTCTGTGGCGGAAGTCCCAAGGCATCACAGGATTGGCCTGACTCCAGAATGCTAGACGCTGTTCTTTGGCATAACTCTCACCCTGTAACAAACGGACAGCTTTTAAGATACTGGCGATAAACTTTCATATTGTCCCTCTTGCACCATATTGACATTGACACTGCGATTCTCGATAAACACCTCTGCAACTAAGCGCTTGTATTTGTCAGTTTCAACAGCACGTAGGGTGATTGCTTGTCCCACTGGCAGCAATTGTTTAAGTCTTGCTGATGATTGCTGTCCCCAAGAGCTTTGCTTCATCTCTGGTGCATCAATGCAAGCAAGGCGAACAGTCACAGTTTTATTTCCAGTCAACACACGTATAGTGTCACCATCACCGACGCTTACAACTGTAGCAGTCAGGTTATTGGCAAATACAGGTAATGACATTTGAGCTAAAAGCAAAGCGCCAACGCCAATCAAGGGAAGTTTAAAAATCATTTGTACTACAAATCATTCAAAACTTTCTTTAGGATTCTCAATCCAAACCAAGCAAACGCTAGTTAACCTGGAAATTAGTTTTGTGTTTCTTCAGTTGTCAGAGAGCGAATTAATTCCCGAATTACATCGGTTGCTGGTCTACCTATAATTGAACAGTATTTTTCCAACTTCTCTGTCTCACTTGATGTGAGATTGATTGTAAGTCGTTTAGCAGCCCATTTTTTATTCATAATATTAGACAAGTTCGCTTTTTCAATTACTTCTCTAATATCAATCACTTAATTTGTTACTACATGGGTATTATCAATGACTTTTCATTCAATAGATCGTGAAGTCAACTAATACATTTCAAAAAAATCTAGTCAAGATGTAAAGTTGATTTGAGAGTGTAAAGCTTAAGTTGCTTAAAAATAGTAAATATCAAGGCAGTATAAAGGAAGTATAAAATGCTTTAGGCAAAATAAGTACTTTGTTCAAGTAAGTCTTTACCGTTTCTTAAAAAAGTGTCCACAGTAGTTTATCTGCATCTGTACCCCAAACCGCTGTATAAGATTAGAGATATCAAGGCAGATGTTATGACGATCGCGATTAAACTAGACAACTGTATTTCGCCTTAATTGTTCCGGTATCCTCACCAATCCACCTTTACTGCTCAATCAAACAGTAGCCCACCTACTTAATTGTTTTTAAGCTAATATCGGTATTATATCTGACAGTTTTATCAGCTTTCGCTTATTTGCTGGGATTTGAGTTCTATCTTGAGAAGTGAGCATCACTGTAACAGTAGTTACAATGATGCTCACTATGAAAAAGCTGTGGCGTAATTAAAGGTTTCAGTCGGCAAATTTGAGATCCCCTTAATTGGGATAATTGTTTTGAGTTAGAGATGATTCACTATTGAAAAGTATGCTTCAATGTGGCATAAATCATCTGAATCTATTACGCTTCCATGAATGACCGGACACATTCGCAATTCGCAGTGACGCTCCTTCGTCGCTAACGATGCGCTAACGCAATTCGCAATTGTGAACATAATTGAATAATTGAACCATTGGGATACAAGCCCCTAATTTTAATTATATAAAAATTAAAACACGTAGTATCAATATTCAAGCCCCCAACTTTAGTTGTGGGGTAATAATTGCGAATTGCGAATTGGTAATTGTGAATTTTTTTGACGCGCCCTCTGCCACTCATTGCTAATAACGTAAGTTGCTAGTTAGTGTCCATAAACAGTATCATAATAATACAAAAGCTCAATTTTTAAGTACTCCTGAATACTAAAAAATTAAATTATGTACTTAAAAGAAGGCACTTTTTGATAACTAGCAACTTGGGTTACTAGCTTACGGCGCTGCTTACAGCACCCTTAAGCGCTGCAATTCCCTGTTCAATGCTAGCCCACAGACCCATGTCAGGTTCCTTACCGGCTATCTCTCGCGTTCCGACGAAGTAAAGAACACCTTTAAGAATCTCTTGGTGAGCGCGATTTTCAAAATTAACTCGGTTGAGCAGTTCCATCAAATCTTGAAGGTCATCATTCAAGGACTGGGCAACCTTGTGTAGAACCAGCCCGGTCATTGTCTGTTGATGCTTTAGCAACTCAAGCTGTAAGTACTTGTCATACAGAGTTAGCTCAGAGCCGCTCATCATTTGGCTTACCTTCTGGGCATGTTGTTGAGTAATGTCGCGAGGTTCTGCTGCGTTGCCGTATCTAGAAATAGCTGCTTCGATGATGCCGAGATTTTCACGATCACTCTTTATCATTCCTTCGAGCCGCTCGCAAATCGTATTGTCGTCCGTCTGTGCTATCAACTTTTGCTCACTTTCCAACAGAACATTCTGAAAAAGCTTTAGATCAGCAAGCTTAGTTCCTACATTTGTCACATCGGCCATTATTATTAACTCCAGACTACAGGTTTTATCGGTTATGACAAGCTCTCCTGACTTTTTCCATATTCTCCTAAGGTTTGAGTAAGCCTGTCCCTCCTTAAAAAGATTTATGTCAAGTAGCTTAAGTATGTTTAGTATAAACAGTAGTGTCGATTTTTATGTTTGAACAACAATCTGAAAATTTACAGATCAATGTTAAGATGACTACAACCCCCAAGCAGATGGCGGTGTTGACTATGAAACTTCAATGGGGCGTATTTATGCTGTATTGTCAGACGAAACGCTAGTTAAAAATGTTGAGGTTTTCCGTCGCATTTACGAAATTCTAGGGATGGGTTGGGTCTATGCTGCAACTTCCTTACCAGTTATCTAGGGCGTGTCATCAATTAGGTAAATTTGAGTAGGTAATGCTTGGGATAAGCCAAATACAGAAACAATGACTCGACGTTATGCGCTGCAAGATGACCAGTGGGAGAGGATAAAAGACTTACTGCCTGGAACACAAGGGTATATTGGGGTGACAGCAAAAGATAATCGGTTGTTTGTGGAAGCAGTACTGTACCGTTATCGGGCAGGGATACCCTGGAGAGACCTCCCAAAGCGATTTGGAGATTTCCGAGTGATTCATACTCGTTTTAGCCGATGGTCAAAAACAGGGGTTTGGGAAGGAGTGTTTCAGCACTTGGCAGACGACGCCGATAATGAATATGCGATGATTGACTCCACGATTGTCCGCGCCCATCAGCATAGTGCTGGTGCAAAGGGGGGGAGCCATCTACTGAAGCCATTGGTCCAAGCATTGGTGGATTGAGTACCAAGATTCATGCTGTAGTGGATGCGTTGGGCAACCCACTAAGCTTTTACCTGACACCAGGGCAAGCTTGCGACCTTGATGGATCGGATCATCATACAGCAGTTATTCAAACCCAAGGGTGGCAGTATCCCAAAACACAAAAACACGGTTATACCAAGCGACAAATACTAACAATTGGTAATGTTTTATTTCCTCTATCTTTACCATACATGGTAACAAAATAGAAACCAACAAGAAGAAAAATGAATCTACAAATCAGGGATTTTATCCATTTTTAAAATGGTTAGGTATGTCCGAAGGTATTACCCCTTTAGTCTGGTCAACAATTGCTGAGTATGGTGCAATAGCCAGTTCGTTTGATGCAGCACGTTTGACGCTAACAGATTGGGGAATAAATGTTAGTTTAAAACGAATTTAACGCCTGACTTATCTTTTTGGTAAAATTGGCATTAATCTTCGTCAATCAAAGATACTAAACCTGGAGATGGGGAACTTATCTAATAGGAATGTTCTGAAAGGTCAACGAGTTGTCATTGCTGTAGATGGTGGAAAAACTAAAATTAGGTTTAATAAAAAAGGTAAACGCAGTTCTAAGACGAATCGTCACGGTTTTGTTAGTGAATGGATGGAGCCAAAGTTACTCACAATTTATATAGTAAATGAACAGGGTCAGAAAATTAGAATTTCAGAAATACCTATTACTAATGATGGCACCTATTCCGGTTATCAAGAGTTTCTTAAAATATTAGAAATGTATTTGGTACATTTGGGAATAAGTCAAGCTAAACAGGTATTGTTGATTGCTGATGGTGCTGAATGGATTTGGATACATATTCCTCCTTTGTTAAAAAAGCTAAAATGCCCAGATGAAACTTATCGATTATTAGATTTTTATCACGCCGCATCACATTTACAGGATTTTGCCGATGCTGCTTTTAGCACAGATAATGAGCGTCAAGTATGGTTTAAAAAAGCTCGGAAAAGTTTAAAGAAAGGTGAGACACTAGATTTAATGCGAAACATGGGAGAATTTATCTCACAGGCGACTGGAGAACGCTGTAAAATTTTAGTACGAGAGCGAAACTATATTTTAAAGGCTTACCGACGGAGGCTTTTAAAGTATAACGAAGTCGCGTCTCGAAAATTACCTC
>NZ_CALMFY010000052.1 GCF_937863485.1 uncultured Nostoc sp.
TTAAGATTCTAAACCAGAAAAAACTGAAAAATAACACACCTTGAAAGGGCTAGGGAAAAAATTATGGGTGCGGCTCTGGTAGAACATTTGAAGCAAGTGGAAGATTTGAGAACGACTGATGGTCGAAGACAGTTTAAGTAAGAGTTTATCGATTAATTCACGTGTTGAGTTGTCAATCGATTGTCGCGTTGGACTTTCGACAAATTGTAGTCCACAATTTTGACATTTGAACCGTTATTTTTCGTAGTGAGTGCGTCCATTTTTGACTATGTTGTTTGAGTTGCATTTAGGACAGTGCATAGTTCCCATATTGAACAACCCTTCCTTTTTTTATCATTACTATGCACTACTACCATTACTTGCTTATTCCGGAAAGTGACAGAAGAGGGATATACTGTGCTGTTTCCTAAATCCTTTGTGAATAAGCTTTTCAAGACTTAATGCGAAAAGTCAGAACAAGGAATGGGCAAACAAAGCAGCTTGAGTGCGATCGCGTAAATTTAACCGACTCAGAATATTGGTAACATAATTCTTAACAGTGTTTTCTGAAAGAAACAGCGATTCGGCAATTTCACGGTTATTGGCTCCAGAAGCAATTAACCGCAATACATCTAATTCTCTGGGTGTAAGTTGCGCCAATTCTGGAGGAGTTTGCACAGACGGGACAGGTGCGGTAATCGGCATGAGTGCTTTCTCAAACAATCCCGGACCGAGTAGGGTTTGTCCCTTATAGACGGATCGAATTGCCAACATTAATTCATCAGGTTCGGTGTCCTTGAGTAAATAGCCCTTTGCACCCAGCCGCATCGCCTGGTAAACATACTCATCATCATCGAAGGTGGTCAGAACCAGAACCTTAATGTCAGGATATTGTTGAGCGATCGCCTTTGTTGTAGCAACTCCATCCATTACAGGCATCCGAATATCCATTAGCACAATATCAGGTTGCAGTGCAGGAATCACCTCGAGTGCGCGTTGTCCATTCTCCGCCTCACCAATTACCTGCATCTCGGCATTGGACTCAAGCATACTCTTAAGTCCCTGGCGAATAAGATGCTGATCATCAACTAATAAAATCCGAATCATAGCTAAAACAACAGCTTTGATAGTGGCAAAGAAACAGAAATACAGCAACCTGTTCCTAATTGACTGTGGAGATTTAACTGAGCGCCCAGTGCAACCGCTCGTTCTCGCATCCCTTGTAGCCCAAACCCGGTTGTATTTTGAGTGGGGTTAAACCCTTTTCCATTATCTTCGATTGACAGATGAATCATTCCAGCGTCAGCCAGTAGTCCAACGGTGACACTCGTTGCCTGAGCGTGTTTGCAAATATTTGTTAACGATTCTTGCACAATCCGGTAAAGAGCCGTATTTACTTCTATTGGTAAAGTGTACGGTAGATCAATTTTACAGCCCGGTTCAATACCTGTGATTTGCTGAAAATCTGTCAGCAGCTTTTCAATGGCTGATTTGAGAGATTGTCCTTGTAAAGGATTTGAACGTAAAACAGAAAGCGATCGCCGAATTTCCAGCAGCGCCTCAGCCCCTAATTCCTTTGCCTGTTTGAGAAATGTCAATGCTTTGTAATTGTTTGATTCCCAGAACAACAGGGTATTATTAATCTGAATAGTTTGGGCAACTAGAGTGTGTCCCAACCCATCATGAATTTCACGAGCAATTCGGTTGCGTTCCTGCAAAGTTGCCTGATCTTCAATCCGTAGTGCATACTGGCACAGTTGTTGATTGGTTATCTCTAATTGCTGATGGGCAATTTCTAACTGCTCTCGACTTTGACGCTCTGCAAGCAGGGCATTAATTAATAATAAAGCGAATACTAACGTTAAGCTAAACAATAATATATTACTTAATCGCCAATCCCAAGACATAGCGATCAGTTTATCTGGGATAAACTTATCAGGTACAATCGGTCTTGACAAAAGCAGTGTTCCATAACAAAGCAGAGATAAACCCAAGACAATTAACTGTCCCGATCGCTTAAATATCAGGCAACTCCGCATCACCAGTACCAGACACAGCAGGAAAACGGAGCGACTAGATAAGCTATGTTGAGCTGTTGGCAATAAAATTAAACCGAATTCCAGGGCTGTATAAAGTAATTTTGTTTCCAGCTTCACCATTGGTAGTCTCAAGCCCATCAAGCTGAAAGTTGCGATCGCGACAACTCGTAGCAGCAACGACCAGGACAACTCAAACGGCAGCACAACTTCCATGAACATTGCTGTGGCTAATAACAGCCACTCTAGGTAAAGCAACAGACGAAACGATGGGTAGGTCAAGCGAACCATAGAACTGTTCCAATTCAATGGTCTTTGTAACAAAACCATAGGTATTTTCACAATTTTAGGATGAAACTCTTCTTCCTATATAACGAATCTGTCTCTAGTATCGATAGAGCCGTTCTGACTGATTAACTATTTCTAAATTAGGAAAAAAGTCACAATAAATTGAGTACTTTTTTACTGGTCAGGTTAGGAATTCTAGCTGATGCACAAACCTATGCCAACTTTTAAGATTAGCTGGTATGAGTAAAGCAGTAACTTTTCAAACATCTTCTAAACAGTCACCGAAGAGGAAAAGGGGCATGGGGCAAGGGAGTGAGTTCAAAGACTCGTCAGCGAGTATTAAAGACTTATTAACGGAGTTCAAAGACTCGTCAGCGAGTATTAGAGACTCATTAACGGAGTTCAAAGACTCGTCAGCGAGTATTAAAGACTTATTAACGGAGTTCAAAGACTCGTCAGCGAGTATTAAAGACTTATTAACGGAGTTTAAAGACTCGTCAACGAGTATTAAACCAATGCCCCCTGCTCCCTGCTCCCCTTCCTCTTTGGTCAGAACAGTCGGATTATACACAACAAAAACCAGAGAAGTAAATGATTAAAAAACAGATAATTTTACCAACCCTTCTACTTGCAACTATCCTGATTGGAGGAATGACAAGTTGCACCAGTTCAAAGTCTCCAGATGTGTCTCAAGGGGAGGACTCCGGGACAAAGGTATCTAATACCAATGCTTCTGCTCCCAACTCTCCTGGGGCGAATACGCCGCAGAGCGCCGAGAAACGCGAAGCAGTTCGCAAGCAAGTTGAGGCAGTTCTGACCCCAGATCAGGTAAAGCAATTGTCAGCGAAATTACAACAAGGTGAAAGAATGCGTAAAGCAGTATTGAGCCTGAATCTCACGGCTGAACAAAAGACTAAAATTCAGGATATTTTTAAGACTGCCTATCCCCACCGTAAAAGGCAATCCCAAGATAAATCCTAGTGCAACAAGTCAAAAGAAAGAATACTTATAAGATAATAGATGCTAAATAGTTAAACTATGTTCAAGCAAAAATTGATCCTCAAGATAGAACTCGCTATTATCGCAGCAATCCTGGCAGGAACTAGTCTCTACGCTTCAAAAGCTCTAGGTAAACCCCAAGCTAGCCCCCAAAAACTCGTGGATGAGGTGTGGCAAATCCTAGATAAAAATTATGTTGATGTCAGCTTTAACCATCAAGATTGGAAAGCAATTCGACAGCAGTATCTTAGCCGTTCTTATAGTTCCAACAAACAGGCTTATGGGGCGATTCAAGAAATGGTGGCTAAATTAGGCGATCGCTATACGGAGTTTTTCAACCCCCAGGAATTTCTTGCCCTAAATAAAGACCTTTCTGGCAACCTCAGTGGTGTCGGATTGGAACTGGCACTGAATGAAAAAACTAAAGCTTTAACTGTTATCGCCCCGATTCAAGGAACGCCTGCTTTTAGGGCGGGTATTTTGCCGGACGATGTAATTGTCCAAATTAACGGTCAAAGAACTCAGGGGATGAAAATTGAGGATGCCGTTAAGCGGATTCTGGGCCCGGTGGGAACCAAGGTAGTACTGACAATTCAACGGGGCAATCAATCGCAAACTTTCAACCTTACCCGCGCAAATATTGCTATCCATCCTGTAACTTATAACACGCAAAAAACATTAATGGGTAAAATTGGTTACATTCGGTTACCAGAGTTTACGCAAACGGCTCCGGTAGAGATGCATCGGGCAATTCAAGCATTAGAAAAACAGCAGGTGCAGGGCTACGTCTTGGATCTGCGTTCTGACCCAGGTGGACTACTGGATGCAAGTTTGCAAATTGCCAGTATGTGGTTGAAGGAAGGGGCAATAGTATCTTTGGTAAATCGAGACCAAGTTAAAGATAGCTACAATGCGTCGGGACATCCTCTCACCAACAAACCCTTAGTGATCCTGGTCGATAAGGGATCTGCTAGCGCCAGCGAAATTCTGTCGGGAGCGCTGCAAGATGACAATCGCGCCAGATTAGTAGGGACTCGCACCTTCGGTAAAGGTTTAGTTCAATCCGTAGAGCCACTTTCTGATGGTTCGGCGCTGAAACTAACGATCGCTAAATACTATACACCTAAAGGTCGAGATATCAATCATGTCGGCATTGCACCAGATATTAACGTGGAGTTAACCAAGGCACAACAGCAAGCATTGGTGCAAAACCGAACCCTGGGGACATTAGCTGATCCTCAGTATGCTAGCGCGGTTGCTGACCTGAGCAAATTGATTCAGTCAGAGGCTAATCATCTAAGTTTACAACGTGAGCAATAAGTATAGAGATATTCTTAACAATATCTCTTATGGCCACTTTCAATCATGTCAACCCGCAAAGCTCAACGACTTCAAATTTGTGAACCAGTCCCAGGTCTTAGAATCCTGGTTCAACTCAGTAACACTCCCCTAGTGCGGACAGTCATAGGTACTGTTACCCACCATCAGCTAGCTATCGTCGGGGTTGTATTTGTTGTCACTTTAGTTTTTGCTATGCGGGAAAACGACCCCTGGCTGACAGTGCCTAAACAGGTGGCAATTGAGTTCTTTTCTGCTGTATCCCAGTCCCTAGCTGCGTTATTGGGGGTGTTAATTGTTTTCCTGACGTTTAATAGTCAGTTGATTGCTCAAAGGCAACATGAGGACTACTATACACTTCAGATTCAGATTGACCAACTCATTCGTTTAACTCAGTCTCTTCCCCCCGAACTCAGTAATTTTGCTGAAACTCTGATAGCGCTGATTAACTATTTAGTTCCCTTGCATTTAAAGGATTTACCAATTTGGCCAACTAGCTCCCAGATGCTACCTTTGGACAAGCTTTTAAATAATTTCAAGAATGAATATGAATGGGCGCAGGTGCAGCAACAATGCTCCTTAGCTACCCATCTGCACCGACAACAAATTTTACTTGTTATCAATAACATCGAAGAAATCGTGGAGGGATTCTCCAGGCTTTACAATCGCATCCTGGAGATGAGCCGTTTCATTCTGGCGATCGTCAAGTTGTCCTTTCTCCTGGGAGTTTCGCTGCTGTTTTTGCTGTTATTTGGGATTATTGATTTGCAAAGGAAGTTTCCTGATCTCAGCCTTCCTGTAATTGTTTCTCTAGCAATTTGGGTGTTGATTGCTCTTCTGGAACTAGTGCTTGATACCTGGTTTCTTTATAAAAACCTCTATGGCTCGTCGAGTCATTATCTGCGGTTTTTCCCTAATAAAAAATCCCCTAATTAATCGACAGAAGCTGCTCGTGCCATTACATTTACGGGAGTTTATTGTACAAATTGTTCAAAGATGGACGGTAACATTTTGACACTCCAACTTGTCGAATCTCTTGAGGATACATTGAAGTCTGACTCTAGATATAGCAATCCTAAATCATTTGTAAAAAATCACAGTTGTTGATACTCTGAAC
>NZ_CALMFY010000053.1 GCF_937863485.1 uncultured Nostoc sp.
ATTAGCGATCGCACCTTTTTTGTCCAACCTCACAAAATCGCGTTGCTCCCGTTTGGAGTTAGTTCTCCCTATTTTCCATCTTCACTGCCTTTTGAACATAATCCTAGATATGATCTACTCAGACTTCATCTCACCGCAAACCCAGTTTTACCAGCTGACGGTACCATTTCAACTGGAAGGGGGCGAAGCATTAACTGGGGTTCAGGTTGCTTATCGTACCTGGGGACAGTTAAATGCTCAAGGCGATAATGGGGTACTAATTTGTCATGCCTTAACTGGTTCGGCTGACGCTGATGATTGGTGGGAAACTTTGTTTGGTTCAGGGAAAGCTTTCAATCCAGAACGCGATTTTATTGTGTGCAGCAACATCTTGGGAAGTTGTTACGGTACAACTGGGCCAACTAGTATCAACCCAATAACGGGAAAGCCTTATGGTGTATCCTTCCCTGAGATTACAATCCGAGATATGGTTCATCTGCAAGCTGCACTACTAGAATACCTGGGTGTTCAATCTCTGCGGTTTGTAATTGGCGGTTCACTCGGTGGGATGCAAGTATTGGAGTGGGCGTTATTATATCCAGAAAAGGTGAAAGGAATTGCACCCATCGCCATTTCTGGAAGACATTCCGCTTGGTGTATTGGATTAAGTGAAGCCCAAAGACAGGCAATTTATGCCGATCCAAACTGGTAAGGAGGGAACTACACTCTGGATGCGCCCCCAAATCAAGGATTAGCAGTGGCGCGGATGATGGCGATGAGTACTTACCGTTCCTGGGATAGTTTTACAACCCGCTTTGGGCGGCAGTATGATGCATCTGAGCAGTTTGCTATAGCCACTTACTTACAGCATCAAGGTCAAAAGCTAACAGAACAATTTGATGCCAATACTTATATCACCCTCACCCACGCAATGGATGGTCATGATGTTGGACGCGATCGCACAGTTCCTAATTTATCAGATTATGAATCTGTTCTACAAAGCATCCAGCAACCGACTTTAGTTGTCGCAATTGATTCTGATATCCTTTATCCTCCAGTAGAACAACAAGAATTAGCAAATTTAATTCCTAATGCTCAACTGGCGTGGCTAAAGTCAACCCACGGACATGATGCATTTTTAATTGACATGGATGCATTGAATGAAATACTAATCTCTTTTCGGCAAAGTTTAGATTTCTCAGCCTCCTAGCTCGGCGTTTCGAGTTCTGAGCATGAAGTTCCGAGCTAAAAGGTCGGGCTTGCGAGTTCTAAACTTGAAGTTCCGAGATAAAAGGTCGGGCTTGCGAGTTCTGAGCTTGAACGATGACGTTTAGAGGTGGAATGATGAAGTTGAAAAGGCGATATCTGACGAAAAACTGCTGTGTGCCTACGTTTTTAGGGTGAGTGGTGCGAGCGTTCCTAAAAAAGCCCGCTTAGTATACACCCTTTAGCAGCACCGTAGATTATCATGATTATACTTAAGTAATCTAACTTGTATCTCAACCTCTAAATGAACAAAGAACAACAGCGTCGATTAGAGGAAAGACGAGACGAACTGCAACAAGAGTCGGATATCCGAAGTGAGAAAGTAAAACGGATACGGCGTGACTTAGCTATTGAGAATGATACGACAGTAAAGTTTAAATTAGAACATCAGCTTTCGGAAGAAGAAGCTCAACTGGCGCGTCTTGGTGATCAACTCGATAAAATTGAAGCTGGACTGCGATCGCTCCCACAGACTACAACAACGACTGAAAAGCGATTGGTGGTAAATCCAGCAATTCCCAGTGTGCCAGTGTGGAAGGGACGAGATGAACTACTTCAGCAGTTGCAGGCAAAATTACTCCAACTGGAAAACCCACCGAAGGTATTAGCACTGATTGGACAGGGGGGTATTGGTAAAACCAGTTTAGCCGTGAAACTGTTAGAGGCACTGGCTGTTAATTTCCAGAGCCGGATTTTGACAGACTCCCCTTATGACTGCGTAATTTATTTCAAGGCACAAGAGGGGACAAGTTTTGATGATGTAGCAGAATTTCTCCTAATTGATGGCTTGGGTATTCAAACAGCAGACACATTGAAAACTGCTGATGAAAAGATAGCGAAAATTATTGAGGGGTTGGCGCAAACATACACTCTTGTGGTGCTGGATAACCTGGAAAGTATTTTACAGCCTGCCAACCATCCGCAAGCGGGACGGGCAATTTCACCAGATTGGGGTAAACTGCTAAATGCTTTAGTCTATCAGCAGCATCAATCACAAACCCTATTAACCAGTCGGGAAGTGCCAGCAGATTTGGCAAGTATCCGCTATGAGGGTGCGGAACCAGATTCAGAATTGGTGTATATCAAGATAATTTCTGGAGTGGCGACAGTCGCGGGAGTTGAGATTTTGCGACAGCGCCAACTGAAAGATAGTGTAGCAGATTTGCAGTGGATATCTGAGCGAGTTGAGGGACACGTATTTTTGTTAACCCAACTGGCGGCTATTGGTAAGGGTAAGCCTGGGTATCTGCGGAAGCATCCAGAATTTGTGACGAAAAAGGCTGAACCCATTCTCAGAGAACAACTGGCAAGGCAAAGTGAAGCAGCGCGAGATTTACTCAGCCGGATGTGTGTGTTGCGGGTGGGGATAGATATCCGAGGTTTAACTTTCTTGCGGTTATTTACAGATAATTGGGAGCAAGATAATCGCTTTGAAATGGCAGCAAAGCGGGGAAAACCTGCTGAATTAACAGAGGAAGAAATTAGTGAAACGCAAACAATTTTAGAGCGATTAGTCGATAGCAGTTTGGTGCAGAGTCGCTATGATGAACAGCAATGTGAGGTATTTTATGACTTGCATCGTGTGATTGTGGAGTTTCTGAAAACGGAATATAAAGACCAACTGCCCAATCTGCTCAAGAGTATTTATAAGTTTTACTGCTCTGGTAAGAATGTTGAAAATCCTACAACTTTAGAAGATTTGCGCCCAGTTTTAGAAGCTGAATATTTTGCTTTTCAATTAGGCAACTACAGCGAAGCATATTATTTGATAACGCGAACTCTGATAAAATATCTGCAACGCTGGGGAAAGTGGAGTTTATTAAAAGACTTATGTGAACAAGTTTTGCTGCACATTGAGGAAGAAAAACGCTGCATCTGCTGGCAATGGATTGGAGTAATTCATGTTAATTTAGGCACTTGGGATGAAGCAGGAAGATGTTTTCAGAATGCTTTAGCCATTGCACAAAAGCAAGAAAGTAAAAGGAGTATTGCATCTTGTAATGGATTTTTGGGATATATTGAGCAATGTTGCGGCCACTGGGATGCAGCCGAAACCCTGTATCAGCAATCTTTAGAAGTGATGACAGAATTAGGCGATCCCTTTGGCGTGGCTACTAGTTGGGGAGTGTTGGGAGATATAGAACGCAATCGCGGCAGGTGGGATGTAGCCGAAACCCTATATCGGCAAGCTTTGGAAGTGAGAACAGAATTAGGCGATCGCTCTGGTATGGCGAATAATTGGCGACAGTTAGGATATATTGAGCAATTACGCAGCAAGTGGGATGAAGCCAAAATCCTCTATCAGCAATCTTTAGAAGTGATGACAGAATTAGGCGATCGCTCTGGTATAGCGAATAGTTGGGGATTGTTGGGAGATATAGAGCGCAATCACGGCAGGTGGGATGCAGCTAAAATCCTGTATCAGCAATCTTTGGAATTGCGGACAGAATTAGGCGATCGCTCTGGCATGGCTTATTCTTATAGTTGTTTAGGAGAAAATGAATGCGATCGCGGTAATCTCGAAGCAGCAGAACAGTTTTCTAAACAAGCTTTAGAAATAGCCCAAAAATTAGGGATGATTTACCTAGTGGCAGAGGTTAACTATGATTTAGCACGGCTAGAGCGTAAGCGCGGTAATACAGAACTTGCTCAACAGCATTACAACACAGCACATCAAATATTTCAGCAATTGGGTGCAGCGAAGGATTTAGAGAGAATTGAGCGAGAGTGGGAGCAAGATTAATCCCAATGATCAGCGAAAACACATTAATTTCCATCTTGCAGGCTAATAGATTAATGTGTTCAGATGACGAAATTGCTGCTTTTGAAAATGCTTTAGGGGAACTTGCCAATAATCCTAAAACTGAGTATTTGCCAAAACTGCATCTAGTTCTAGATGATCGATGTCAGCACGAAGAAGTAATGTTTAGTCTCGTTCACTTCCTAGAATCTTTTGACGTTAAAGAGCAGCTTCAGGGATTTATTCATGTCCTGCCGAAGTTATTGGATTCTGCTCCAGAATGGACAAGAATTATCCATACTCGGATTTTGAATGATGAGTTAACTAGCGTTTTATATCAAGAGATGTTGAATTCAGTTGACTCGCATACTAAGAATGTAGTTACACAATTGCTCAACGAGATTTTAAAAGAGCGTCATCCTGTAAAAACCTAGCTCATCAACAGCGCATTAATATTCTAGTTTCATGTTCCCATCTCGAAGCTTCGAGATAAGAGCTAGACCTTCCGAGTTCAAAGCTTGAGTGATGAGGCTTAGAGGTGGAATGATGAAGTTGAAAAGGCGATTTCTGGCTCCTAACTCCTCTGACTTTTCAGGGGATCTGGAAAACCTCTCTCCAAACCTCTCTCCTCTTAGGAGAGAGGCTTTGAATTCTCCCCCTTCCCTACAAGGCTTGGGGGCTGGGGGGTTAGGTTTCGTGTTAGCTTTTCCATATGACGTGAAAAGTCAGCAAACTTCTAACTCCTAACTCCTAACTCCTATTTAATTTCGTTCTTGCTGCGCCAAGTTTGTACCGTTTGCTGCAAACCCTCTTTGTAACTTAAATAACGCGGTTTCCAACCAAGCTGTTGACGAATTGAGTCGCTTTTAACTGTGGTTGCCAATTTCAGTAACTCTACCTGCTGAGGTGTAATTACTACCAGAAGTGCTACAGGAGTCAGCCACGTAGGAATGTGTGCAGGTTGTTTTCTACCTAAAGCGAAAGCAAAGTAATCAATGAAATCCGCAAAGGATACGGGAGTTCCATCGACGACGTTAAATACTGCGCCTACAGTTTGCTGCTCTCCGGCTTGAACTATGGCTTGAGCAGCATCTTCAAAGTGCAGCCAGTTGCCTAAGTTATTTGCAGGCCCGGCAAAATAAGGGCGTTTGAGGTTGAATGATTTTATATATAGCTTCAGGTCTTCAGATTGGGGGCCATACAGGTATCCTATCCGTAAAAGGCTAGAGGGAATCTTGCTGTTGCTCACCTGATTTTCTGTGGCGATCGCAGCGGCAAAAATTGGGTCATCGCCAGGTGCTACTATAGGCGCAGTTTCTCCGTTATCTTTTGCATTGCCATAAAGAAAGGTATAACTGGTATTGACAAGAAACGCAGTCCCTGCATCTTCAATCGCTGTTAATAGTGCATCAGTTGTGGCTTTTAAGGTTTTGTCAAATCCTTTCCAGTCCTGACCATCGCTTAATAATGTATTGGCAAACTGTGGCGTGAGATTGATAACCACATTAGCATTAGCTGTGGATAAAACATCCTTAAGTTCAGTGGCACTTGTCAAACTGACATCAGCAACTAGGCCACCCTTAGAACGTATGATCTCAGCTCCATCTTTATTCAGTGGTATTCCAGTCACCTGATGTCCACGAGCAACTAGTTGCTGTGTGGTTTCTTGTCCCAGTTCCGTATCAGCGCCTGTAATGACAAAGTTTAAGGTCATATGCTTTAAAGTAGTTTTTCCTGCAAACAGCTAATGTTAATCATCTGGACAGGAGATTAGCTATCTTTAAAGTTTTTTACAACGATCGCAATGCTCAGGAATACCCCCTTAAGGTTGACATTTAGAGCGCCTTTTTTAAGTAAGCGATCGCATAACAGCATTTTTCAGTTGATGTAGACTACGGGTTGAATTATCTCCAAACCTCTGTGTCTTGGCTCTTGCGGACGCTTGCTAATGCTGCGCGATCGCTAACGCTGCGCTAACTGAGCGCTGGCTTCCGTTACTCAAACTTCTTTGTGCTACCACGCATTCTCTGGAAATATACTTTTTCAGCAACTTACCCACAATCGAGATCCCTCGCTCAATCTCCTCTGGCGGGAGACAGAAAGTCAGGCGCATCGCTGGATAACCTTGCTTATCGGGGAAAAATGCGGAACCGCACGCCAGGTAAATATTTTGTGCAAAGGCTTCCTTACGAATTGTCCCAATCGGAAAATCATCTGGTAACTGTACCCAGAGAAATAATCCACCCGTGGGAACTGTCCAGCGAATCTCTTCAGGAAAATAACGCTCCAAAGCTTGCAGCATGGTATTACGACTTTGGAGATTATCTGTACGAAGTCGGCTGAGGTGACGGCGGTAATGTCCTGAAGCGAGATATTCGCTAACTATTGTTTGCGAAATACTGGATGTGTGCAAGTCATGGAGCAACTTCCGCTCAATAATTGCTTGATAATGCTTACCTGTAACTACCATATAGCCCACTCGTAAACCAGGCATTAAAGTTTTAGAAAAGGTGCTTAAGTAAGTTACCAAATTATTTTTATCTAAAGCTTTAATTGGCGCTGGCACAGCCTCAAAATTTATTCCTTCATAAGCATTATCTTCTAAAATGGGACACTCATACTTTTCCGCTAATGCTAATAATTGTTGACGATGAGCTTGTGTTGTCGTCAATCCGGTTGGATTGTGGAAGGTACTAATCGTATAAATTAATTTCGGGCGGTGGCTGTGTAGATATTGCTCTAATAAATCTAAATTCATTCCCTCCGCAGTCATGGGAATGCCAATAATCTTGGCTCCTATGTTTTCTAAGATAGAAATTGCACCATAATAAGTGGGAGCTTCCACAATCACCCAATCACCAGGTTGTACATAATAATTCATAGCTAATGACAACCCTTGCTGAGAGCCATTAGTAATAATTAAATCCTCTGGAAAAACCTCTAATCCTTGATATACTAGCATCTGGGCAATTTGTCTACACAGAGTTAGTTGTCCTTGAGGCATCTCATGAGGAAAGAAAATATCAGTATCATCTTGTCTTAGCGCTCGTCTAGCAATGACGTTGATATCTTTTGGTGGACGTGGATAACCGTAGCCAAAATTAATCATTCCTGGCTGCGTTTGTGCTTGCACCAGTGGAGTATACATCTCATAAAAAGAACACTTCCCTGGTTTTGTAATTATGACATTTTGGGCTGGAGCAAATGTAGATTCTAGGTTGGCACTCTTAAGAGAAACGCTGCTGACAAAATATCCTGAACCCTGACGGGCAGAAACAATCCCATCTGCTTCTAAAACGTTATATGCTTCAATAATCGTCAGTTTGTTAACTTGTAAACTTTCTGCAAGAGAGCGGATAGAGGGGAGGCGATCGCCACTTTTGAGTGCGCCAGATTTAATCAGATGACTGATGCGATCATGAATCTGCAAATAAATCGGTTTGTGTGACTGTCGTTCTAATAAAATGTTCATTTTGGCGCACTCCTTAATGACTAAATAATCATCAATACTGGCAATATAAACTATTTTTACCAAGTTTACCTAGTACAGTCAAGAGATTTTTTACTATACCAGTTGGGATGGCATTGAACTGTACTAGTTCAAATCTGTCAAAACTGTACCTTCTCAGTTGAAAATTCTTACGTAAAAGTAAAAGTAATAGTTCACTATTCATCAGGTGCTTTCACTATGAATAAACTTAATTTACTGTTAAATTTACGAAAATATTTGCAATATTTTGTCATATGGATGACTAGTGGTTCTGACCTCCAAGTGTGGCAGGAATCTGATCAGCATGGTCATATTTCTTGTTGGCGTGCATATGATCCAATCACAGGACGCTCGGCTTGTTTTGGTTCTGAAGAAGAAATGCGAATTTGGATTGATAAGTGTTATTACAAATAAAATCTTGTGCCAAACTGCAACTCAAATTAACTAGTAATTAGTTATCAAAAGTAAACAGGGCAAAAATTTATAGCTTTTCAATTCAGCAGAAAATACTGGTACTAATACAGCACGGCATAAATAACCGACCCATTCAAAATCAATGAAACGCTTACGTTGTATTAATTTTGACTTTTGACTTTTGACTTTTGACTTCCGCCTTGCGGTACTAGGAGACTTTACCAAATCCGCCTCCTCCAGGAGTTTCTATCACAAAAACATCCCCAGCTTTCATCTCTACTGTTGCTGTGCTGTCTAATTTCTCTTCAATTCCATTCTGACGTTGTATCCAGTTGCGTCCGACAATTCCGGCTTCCCCACCATTTAATCCAAAGGGAGGGACAACCCGATGGCCAGAGAGAATATTAGCTGTCATGGGTTCTAAAAAACGGATGCGGCGGACAACTCCATTACCACCGGAATACTTTCCTTTCCCACCGCTATCGGGACGAAGACTAAAGCTTTCTAAAAGTACAGGATAACGGGTTTCTAAAACTTCTGGATCGGTCAATCGGGAGTTAGTCATATGAGAATGAACACCATCAGTTCCATCAAAATCAATTCCTGCCCCAGAGCCGCCGCAGATAGTTTCATAATATTGATACTGCTCATTACCAAAAGTAAAATTATTCATCGTTCCTTGAGAAGCAGCTATTACACCCAAAGCACCATATAAAGCATCAACAATTGTTTGAGAAGTTTCTACATTACCCGCTACTACTGCTGCTGGATAAATTGGATTCAGCATACAGCCGACTGGGATAATAATTTCTAGAGGATTAAGACACCCGGCATTCAGAGGAATATTATCATCAACCAAAGTCCGAAAGACATATAAGACTGCTGCTTGAGTTACAGCTTTCGGAGCATTAAAATTACTATTTAGTTGCTTAGATGTTCCAGTAAAATCGATGGTAGCACTGCGATTTTCTTGATGAATTGTAACTTTTACTTTAATTATTGCCCCATTATCCATTTCATAAATAAATGAGCCATCCTTGAGAAGATTGATAGCCTTTCTCACCGACTCTTCAGCATTAGCTTGCACGAATTTCATATAAGCTTCGACAGTCTCAAGTCCATATTGGGAAACCATTTTATGAAGTTCTTGAACTCCCCGTTCATTGGCGGCAATTTGTGCCTTAAAATCAGCTATATTTTGGTCAGGGTTACGGGCAGGATAAATATGATTTGAGAGATGCTGTTTTACTGCGGTTTCTCGAAAATTGCCCTCTTCAACCAAAAGAAAATTATCAAAAAGAATTCCTTCCTCTTCAACTGTGGTACTGTGGGGAGGCATTGAACCGGGAGTAATTCCACCGATATCTGCTTGGTGTCCACGAGAAGCAACGTAGAATAGAGGAGTAGGGGATGCAGAATTTTCTCCACTTTCTAGAAAAACAGGGGTAATTGCAGTTACGTCAGGAAGATGTGTACCGCCGTTATAGGGATTATTTGATAAATAGACATTTTCTGGTTTTAGGATGTTACCTTTATCATTAATTAAACTGCGGACACTTTCACTCATTGAGCCTAAATGTACAGGAATGTGGGGAGCATTAGCAACTAGTAATCCAGAAGAGTCAAAGATAGCGCAGGAGAAATCTAGCCTTTCTTTGATATTTACAGATGTTGCCGTATTTTGGAGAACAATCCCCATTTGTTCGGCAATAAATTGATAAAGATTTTTGAATATTTCCAAGCGGACAGGATCAGGTTGAGATGTTGTGTACATTTTTGTTTCCTATTTGTTTCGATTTGATAAATATTAGAAGGTAGAAAGGTTGAATGTTTGTAAAACTTATATTTTGCACCAATTTTAAAAATCAGGAGGCGGAGCCTCTAAACCCTCGTTACTAGACTGAACCTAGTAACGAGAATATAACCCTTTTTCAACAAACTCCCGTGTTAAGAGTGATATGATAAATTGTTAAAGTATGACCCCGCAAAGAAAACACTGTGACACCACCTGGATTTTCATTGGATGAAAAAATTGCCTTAGTTACTGGAGGGGGGCAAGGGTTAGGACTAGAAATCAGCAAAGCACTCGCGAGTGCTGGTGCTTTTGTTCTTGTTAATGGGCGGAATCATGAAAGCCTAAATCGCGCAGTTGCAGCTGTCACTGCAATTGGCGGATCAGCCTTACCATTGCAATTAGATATTACGGATAAAGCAGCCGTTAAAAAAGCGTTCAGCGAAATTCGAGACAAATACGGGCATCTGGATATCCTCGTCAATAATGTTGGTATGCGTGATCGTCGCGGTTTTTTTGAATTTGAAATGGATGCGGTGCGTCGGCTTATCGATGCGAATCTTATTGCTTCCTTCAATCTCTGCCAGGAAGCAGCACGGCTGATGGTTGAGAATGGCGAGGGGAAAATCATCAACATAACGTCGATCGCTGGTCCGCTCGCAGATGCAGGCGATGCCGTGTATACTGCTGCCAAGGGTGGACTCGAAGCACTAACTCGCGCTCTTGCCGCCGAAGTGGGAATGTTTGGAATAACTGTCAATGGCGTTGCCCCAGGTTTTTTCGCGACTGAAAGCAATGCAGACGTGCTTGCCGATAAAGAAATCGCGGCTTGGTTGGAAAAACGAACCTCCCTTGGTCGTTGGGGATATCCAGAAGAAATCGCTGGTGCTATCGTTTTCTTTGCTTCTCCAGCCGCATCCTATGTCACTGGTCAGATTTTGGCGGTTGACGGTGGATACCTTGCCCATTTTTGATCTTTTGTCAATTCTGCTTCTTAGCGTTAATACTGTTAGACAGATTTTTTCTGTAGCCTGTTGATAGACGCTGTAAAACTAGATGGTTGTGTTCAGTTAATCTTGCTTGCCAGTTAGGTTCCACTACAATTGTGCTAATTTTTTCGACAACGATCACAGGTCCATTAATCCTATCTTCTGGTTGTAAATCTTCCCGCCGATAAACAGGAGTATCATACCATCTATCAGTACTAAACATTCTTACTATCTCAACAGATACAGGAGCTTCATCTAGAGAACGAGTCCGAATAATTAAAGGTTCTTCCGGAGTCTCCATCTTCTGAATTACTTCCACTGAGGTGGATTCTACAATTAAGGTTTTCTCTAATTGAATGAAACCATAACGAGATTTATGTTCAGCTTCAAATTCTTGCCGCATCATTGCTACTTCATCAGTAAAATTAACGGTCAAGGTAGAGTTAGTCCCCTCATATTTTAAGTTGACTTTGCGGACTACTTCTGCCTGGATATTATCTTCATCTATTTCACTTTTAGCTTGAGTTTCTAAATATTCCATTAACTGGTGTAATTTAGGAATTAATATTTGAGTTAAAGGCTGTTCTAGTCCCCCTTGTCTAATCGCCCGTACATCAGCTAATCCCATTCCATAAGCAGAAAGAACTCCAGCATAAGGGTGAAGAAATATCTTTTTCATTCCCAAGGTATCGGCAATTAAACAAGCAACTTGCCCACCTGCACCACCAAAACAACAAAGCACATATTGGCTGACATCATAACCCCGCTGTAGACTGATTTTTTTAATTGCGTTTGCCATATTTTCCACTGCGATCGCCATAAATCCAGCAGCTACTTGTTCGGGAGTACAATGATTTAATGTAGCGGCTTGAATCTCTTGGGCTAATTGTGTAAATTGCCGAATTACGGTATCTTTATCTAAAGGTAAATTGCCATCAATTCCAAAAACTGAGGGAAAATATTGCGGGTGGATTTTGCCTAACATCACGTTGGCATCAGTAACCGCTAATGGCCCCCCGCGTCGGTAACAAGCAGGGCCAGGATTTGATCCAGCAGATTTAGGGCCGACACGATAACTAGAACCATCAAAAAAGAGAATTGAACCGCCTCCAGCCGCAATGGTATTAATTGCTAATACGGGAACTCGCATCCGCGCCCCAGCGATTTCCGAATCTAGTTGTCGTTCATACTCTCCTTTAAAGTGGGCGACATCTGTACTTGTTCCTCCCATATCAAAGGTAATAACTAACTCGAAACCTGCTCTTTTACTAGTTTGAACTGCACCGACAATTCCCCCAGCCGGGCCACTCAAAATACTATCTTTGCCTTGAAATTGTTGGGCTGCGACTAAACCTCCATCAGATTTCATGAACATTAATTTGACTCCAGATAACTGACTCGCTATTTGGTTGACATAGCGACGGAGAATAGGAGTTAAATAAGCATCTACTACTGTTGTATCTCCTCGGCTGACTAATTTCATTAACGGACTAACTTGGTGAGATAGGGATATTTGGGTAAATCCAATTTCTTCGGCAAGTTGGGCTATTTGTTGTTCGTGTTCAGGATAGCGATCGCTATGCATAAAAACAATAGCACAACTGCGAACTCCTATGTCGTAAACTGCTTGTAAGTCATTTTTAGCTTGATGAATATTTACAGAGGTTAATTCATTTCCATGAGCATCATAACGTTCATCAATCTCAATCACCTGCTCATAAAGCATGGTTGGTAAAACGATATGACGGGCAAAGATATTAGGACGGTTTTGGTAGCCAATTAGTAGGGCATCTTTAAAACCTTTGGTGATCAGAAGAACAACCCTGTCTCCTTTTCGTTCTAACAGTGCATTTGTTGCTACTGTTGTCCCCATTTTTATCACTTCTATTGCTTCACTAAGAATAGGTTCCTTGCCGGAAATACCCATAATATCCCGTATACCTTGGATGGCTGCATCTTGGTATTGTTCGGGATTTTCTGAAAGCAGTTTGTAGACGATAATCCATTGCCGATTAGGCAGAGTCACAATTAAAAAACGTTCCGGATGTCTTGATAATTTGTTTATGATGTCCTGATTGTCAGTAACAGCAACAATATCTGTGAATGTACCACCACGGTCAGCAAAAACCTTCAACATTACTTTGTTTCCTCAACGCTATACAGGTAGCATAACAATAGGATTTAGAGTGTTTATCCTTCAGGTGTGGAATATTCGATTGGGGTTGAGACTATTACCCAAGGAAGACAGTAGGCAAAAAGCAATAAGCTTTGTTGTACCAAGCTTTAATTGTTAGATTAAGTATTTTTTCAATTAATTACAATCGCATTGAAGCGTAGTATATTCTTAACACAGTAGAAAATTCGATGCTTTCCGATTTCCGGCTTTTGCCTTGTTCCAAAGCTTTCGATACTGGCGGTGAGGTTCAGCTGGCTTTTGAGGGATTTCAATAATTACTGTAATAACATTCAAGGGTTAGGCAGATTGCTTGTCATTACTATTTTTGATGTGTTGGCGCAAGACTGAATTAATGAGTGTTTTGTATTCCACACCTTGGGTTTGAAACCAAGCCATCACATCTCAATCAAGCTGAATTAGATTCTGTGCTTGAGTTGCTGGCACTCTCAAGGTTGCTTTCTCAAAAAACTCATCAGTCAACGGTGGGATATCAGAATAGTCAATATCGTCATCTGACATCGATTTCAAAGCTTCCCAATTAGTACGTGAGATATTGTTCAAATCGTTTTTGCTCATATCAATTTGCCCTTGGTGCTGAGATAATTCGGATAACATCGTTGGACTGAGACCGATTGTGCCAGTTGCGTAAGTCGTGGTAGTGTAAACAATAAAAACTTTAAGAATATGAATTTTATTTTCAAAAACACCGCTTCGATTGGACTGATAACTCTCGTTGCAATATCAGTTCCAAGCGTTATTCAGGCTCAAACATCAGTTGGTAATGCAAGCAGTAATGCTACACAAGCAGCGTTGGGACTTTATGGTGCTTGGCATGATGGTAATTATAGCCGGGCTTTGCAGTACGCTGGGGCAGATATAGTCAAGCAGTTATTTGCTTATCAAAGCAGCCGCAACTGGGAATTTCATGGATGTCGAAAGAATAATTGCTCTTTTGGCACCTCAAATAGCACTGTCAATATGCAAGTACAATCGCTGCTAGGGACATCTAGCCCAAGCTTCCGCGTCACGTCAATTAAATTCTCCAACCCATCTCCTAACACCACCCCTGAAGATGCTGTACTGGGGTTAGTTCGAGCTTGGCAATCAGGCGATCGCTCAGCTGCTTCACAATATGCGTCTCCCGATGTAGTAAATCAGATGTTTCAGGTTCGCAAGGGAACCAGTCTAGAATTTGAGGGCTGTCAAGAATTAGATTGCCTCTTCCGCTATGACAATGGCGGTGTCAGGATGCGTGTAGAGGGCTTGTTGGGAACGTCCACACCAAATTATCGTGTCACATTGGTTAATATCCAGAATCTCTAGACCTAGAACAGTTTTCTACCTTCTTATGGGGTAGTAATCGGGTGCAGTGTGATTTTGTGAGGTGTTAAAAATTAGAGGTATAAATCACCTATTTAATAGTGCGTAGGCGTAGCCCGCCGCAGGCATCGCAGTGAAATAAATGTTTTTATTGAGAAGATAGCTATGTAAATGAAAATAAAAACGCGATCTAACAAAATCGCATTGCTTCTGTAGCAATCTTTAACTGAGATAAAATACTGTTTCTAGGTGAAGAAATTACTGCGACTAGGCAATTTTATATAAACCTCATCTATGTTGAGAACCGTAGTTTTTGCCCTCACCCTAAATCCCTCTCCCAAGTAATGGGAGAGGGACTTCTTTCCGGCTCCCCTTCTCCCAATATTGGGAGAAGGGGCTG
>NZ_CALMFY010000054.1 GCF_937863485.1 uncultured Nostoc sp.
ATTAATACCCAATACAACTCTTGGAGAGGCTGCGCCGCTACGCTCAGGACAAGCTCAGTACAAGTGCCCAATGCCCAAAAATATCCACTGGATTGATTGATTGAAATACTAATATGGCAAACCGCTCACGCAAGCTGACGCCAAAAGCCTCTAAACGAAATAAACCTCATGCAGGCGCGATGAAACGCATCGCCAAAAAACCCCAGAAAAAGCTCAAACGGGGAAGTTGGTTGTCGTCAACGCTAGCGATCGCAATTCTGTTGAGTAGTGCTAGTCTAATTATGGCTTTTGCCTGGATTAGCGTTCTCTTCATCTTCAATCCAGACCAGGTAAGCTGGCTAAATAAAATTTTACCCGCATGGGCACAAATCCCCCTTGGTAACCACGAACACCCTCAAACTCTCAAACAAATTCAACTCAATTTGAGTAAAGAAAACAAAATATTTGGGGAAACTCTGCCTTTACATCAGGATGCAAAAAACTCATTTTTACTGCCAGTCTTTCAACAGCGTGCTAATTGTCAATCTGATTGTAAACAACTTGTGGAACTCAGGGTTTACCAGCGCTCAGAAGAGTTAGAGTTTAAATCTCAGTCAGAAAATTACTACTATTTAGCAACTCAATTACCTGTAACTGGGCCAGAAGAATCCTTTGTGATTTCTCCCTTACTTGATGGGACATCAGAACCCCAAGATATCAGCATTCCCCTACCTTTAACTAAAGTGCAACGCTTTGACGGTAGGACACCATCATCAGGGGTTTGGTTTAATTTACGGGGTCAACGCCAACAAGGAACTGGTGCGTTCGCCTACGGTGACATCGTATACTACAATCCAGAACGCACGAATTTACTACAAATGTTGTCTTGGACTAGTCCTAACGGACAATTGCCTAAATGGCAACAGGTAACTGGTGATGGTACAAAAGAGTTAGTTGTTGATCAAACTATAGGTTTAGAACCTTACTTACAGGTTTACCAAGTCAAACCTCTGAAGTTATTCCTCAAACCAATTCAATTGGAGGCAATTACTCTCCAATCACCAGCCCTCAAGGATTCTGCATACCAAAATGCCTTATCAATTGCCCGTAGTGGACTGTGGACACCAGCCTTTGAATGGTTGAAATTCATCAAAAAACAACGCAAAGGAGTTTTGCCAGCAGTGGCGCAAGCGCAAATGGATTTGATTCGCTTGCATTCCCAACTTACTAAAATCCAAGCTGATAAAAATTGGGCAAGTCCTAGTCAAGAAGTGTTAGCAGATTTGATTGATGGTCGTTGGGGGAAAGCTTTACAGGTGTTTGAAGCGTCGCCACATAATGCCCAAGAAATTGCTACTTTACTCAAAGCTGATAAAAAACGGTTGTGGAATCGCACAGCGGCGGCGTTGCGGGTAAACCCAAATAGACTAGAGGTGCAAGCTTGGTTCGCTTTGATTTTAGCAGTTCAGCAGGGAGAGGAACATGCTAATTCCTGGTTAAAGGCGCAACCAAAAATTACAAAAGATAATTTTGCCTATATTCAAGGTCTGTTAGCAAGACTCAATAATCAGGGTACAAAGTCGCAAATATCCTCTACTCACCCTAGTCAAATTGTCGGTACAGTGCAACCAATTACTCAAGTTACCAGCACCGAATGGCTGCAACCAAATTCCCCAGCGAACCTGAAACTAACAGATAACCAAGTTTGGTATCAGGTAGAGGTGAGTGCTTTTCATGACGGGAAACGCTGGCTAAATTCCCCCTTTGAGAATTTGAACCCACCCAAAACTGACGCCGCCAAATTTTTCTGGAAAACTTTGGGAATCACTTCTGACCCTGAAATCCAGATTGTGGTCTGGTTGCCAAATGGAGAACAACAAATTACTATAGCCGCTATCAAAGCGGTGCAACTACGGGGTAAAGTTTTGCGCCTATTAGCTGCTGGCCCAAAAACTCCAGAGAATCAAAACGATGTTCTTCAACCCAAACCTTTAGCCTTAACAAATGCAGCACTGGAATGGGTGCAACCATCTCCAATAACTTTACAAGAACTGCATCAACAAAATCCCCAAGGGGTCAAGGTAATGTTATCAACTGTGTGGCAATCTTTACAACAATCTGGTGAAGTTCCGGCTGGTGCTATTCCTAGCTTTGAACAGATGCAGGAAAAGTTGGGTGATTGGCCCGTTCAAGTGATTGATTTAACAAATAACGCTCAACCAGAAATAATACTGACTATCTCAGCAGCAGCAATCGCATCCTTGAATCAGCCTACATCTGGAATTCAGAGGAAAAACACAGAGCAACACCGTGATCGGACTATAATTTTGTCTGATCGTAATGAAGTCATTTACACTGATTTTACAGGAAATTACTTCCAAAGGCTCTCTGCGATCGCCAAGCTTTCAGGCGTGAAATCCTTAGCTTTATTAGTAGAAAATGCTCATAACTACAGTTTGAGACGCTGGTCAGAGAAAAATCAGCGCTTTGAATAGCACACCTTTTACTCAAATTTACCCTTTCTCAAATTTAAATTAGAGAGGGGAAAAGCGATCGCTTTTCTACTAAACTGATTTATTCTTTTTGGTTATTGTCGGCTAGACGTTGGTGCTTCAGGTTTTCCAACTGCTGCAAAAGGGAGTCTACCTCTGCTTGTAAATGCATAAACTTAGCTTGCTGATCGTCTTGATAATAAGACTTGGTTAACTTACTGACCCAGTTAGTCTGAGACTCGCGATCGGAAACACTAGATAAACAAGTAGACATCGCTAATTAAATCCACAACTTAACTCACACCATTAGAAATATTATAATAATTCTCTTTTAAGCTTTATTACAATATTGTATATTTTCAATCAATTACTCTAATGGATTTTAGGTTCAATCATAAGAGACGGTGATCATAATGGCTGTGTTCCAAAGAAAACATTGCCCCAAGTATGCAAAGCTTCCGTCCACTCGACGGTACTTAGCAATACTTAATTTATAACCTGTCAATTCAATTATGGTTGTATTAATTATTGTCGCTGTTACCTGGTAATTTACGTAAGAAACTAGATGTAGACTATATCAAGAATTACGCCAAATTATGAAAAGATGTAGGGTGCAGCAATGCTCATTGGTGTCAACTTAAGCTCAAATACGCAATTTACCTTAGTTTTAGATCCCCCAATCCCCTTAAAAAGGGGGCAAAAGATTCTAGTTCCCCCCCTTTTTAAGGTTACTGTGTACACACAAGTCGATACCCAAATTCCTGACTAAAACGGTTATCTGGAAAAAACATGCTATTGCTTATCATGATTGTGTGTGTAAGTCCTCTTTGGTCTATTACAGGATTTCCTTGAATATCAACAACGCAATACTGTCCTGTTTGGCGGGATATTTCGCCCGGTCTGTAAATTTTCACGGTTTCCATAATATAGTTACGAAAATGAGCGCAGTTATGATAACATAAAACTGTAAATAAAGCAAGTTTTTAATTGCTTCAAACAATCAGTTGTTTTTATCATTTTGATACTTTTAAAAAATGGCTTTTATCTATTGTAGATATCTAGACTGAAAATGACTCGTTCGCTGAAGGGACGCACGCATCAAAAGTGCCTTTCTACGGGAAGAATAAGTGTTTCAGAGAGTTATTACGTAAGTCCGATAGATTTGTCTATCATTTTTCACCCCGTCAGCATCCCCAGGCTAATTCATTAAACCGAAGGTCGCCGTTGCGGTCTATGATAAACTGACATTCAAAATAAAATAAAAATGGCAAGTCAAACGCCTGCACCAAAAAAAATAATATTTTTACATATTCTTTTGGAATTAGGGGACTCTTAACTCTTAACTGGCAACGAAAAATTCACTTTCTTCCTCTTTCCGATTCTGCCCTTCCCTATGCCATCCTCTCTAAATATCCAATCCTTACATTAAGAAATATTA
Organism: uncultured Nostoc sp.; assembly: GCF_937863485.1. GTDB lineage: Bacteria > Cyanobacteriota > Cyanobacteriia > Cyanobacteriales > Nostocaceae > Nostoc. The sequence goes on from NZ_CALMFY010000054.1 coordinate 3,910, forward strand.
AATACTGTGACTTTGAGCCTGTCTGTTGCTAAATCTCATCGCCAACCCTGGCCCGGACTGATAGAAGCCTATCGCGAATACTTGCCTGTCAGCGAAAAAACACCGATTGTGACTCTGTTGGAGGGAAACACACCCCTAATACCAGTGCCAGCGATCGCAGAACGTATTGGCAGACAAGTGCGGGTTTTTGTAAAATATGACGGTCTGAATCCCACCGGCAGCTTCAAAGACCGGGGGATGACTCTGGCAATTTCCAAAGCCAAGGAAGCAGGGGCAAAAGCAGTAATTTGTGCCAGCACCGGCAATACTTCAGCCGCCGCCGCCGCTTACGCAACGCGTGGGGGCATGAATACCTTCGTACTAATTCCCGACGGTTATGTGGCGTTGGGCAAGTTAGCCCAAGCATTAGTGTACGGTGCAGAAGTATTAGCAATTAAAGGTAATTTTGACCAAGCCCTAGAAATTGTCCGCGAGATGGCCGAAAGCTATCCGGTCACTTTGGTAAATTCGGTCAATCCCTACCGTCTAGAAGGGCAGAAAACAGCAGCCTTTGAAATTGTCGATGTGCTGGGTGATGCGCCAGACTGGCTGTGTATCCCCGTGGGTAATGCAGGGAATATCACAGCATATTGGATGGGATTTTGTCAATATCATCAAGATGGGAAGTGCGATCGCCTACCCCGGATGATGGGATTCCAAGCCGCAGGTGCAGCCCCCTTAGTACACGGTCAGCCAGTGGCAGATCCCGAAACCCTAGCCACAGCAATTCGCATTGGCAACCCTGCTAGTTGGGAGTTAGCTGTTGCAGCGCAAACCGCAAGTCAGGGAAATTTTCACGCTGTTACCGATGCAGAAATTCTCGACGCTTATCGACTTTTGGCAGGATCAGAAGGTATCTTCTGCGAACCTGCTAGCGCCGCTTCTGTAGCCGGGTTGTTGCAGGTGAAAGACCAAATTCCTACAGGGGCGACAGTGGTTTGTGTCCTCACAGGGAATGGTCTAAAAGACCCAGATACAGCCATTAAACACAATCACAGTCAATTTAAACAGGGTATTGCAGCAAAACTGGGCGCAGTAGCGGAGGCAATGGGATTTTAAGCACTCTGGAACTAAGAGCGATCGTAATATCTAATTGAAAAATTGCGTAGGCATATCCCTGCGGGGAAGCAAGCTACGCGCAGCGTCTCGTAGAGAAGCCCACCGTAACCTTCCCTACGGGACACTAGGGGCGAACGGGATCTTGCTAGGCGTAGCAGACGCACCAGAAGCGATCGCAGCCAGGATTTTTCAGTCTGGTAAGTGTCAAAATAATCTTAGATAATTTTTAAGCAACTACTTGATCATCTTGTAATGACTCATTCTACTGATATCGCCACTTTAGCCCGCTTGATGGCAGCTGACTTTAGCAATCAAGAACAAGCTTTTGAAAATCCGCCTTTTTATGCCCACATTCGCGTGTGTATCCGTCCCCTTCCCTTGGAATTGTTCTCAGGGGTAAGTTTGTTTCTCGAACAAGCTTACGATTTTATGCTCAATCAACCCTACCGAATGCGGGTAATGAAGTTGATTCCGGCAGAAAACCACATTGTTATTGAACACTACACAGTTAAAGAAGAACAAAAATTTTATGGCGCATCTCGTGACCCCGAACGTTTAAAAGTTTTATCCCTTGACCAATTGGAAAAAATGTCAGGTTGCAACATGGTTGTAGAGTGGACAGGTCATAGCTTCAAAGGCAGGGTTGAACCTGGTAAAGGCTGCATTGTACTTCGTGACGGCAAAAATACTTATCTGGATAACGAATTTGAGATTGACGCTAAAGAATTTTTCAGCCTCGACCGGGGAAGGGATTTAGACACTGATGAACGTCTGTGGGGTTCTATCGCCGGGCCATTTCACTTTGTTCGCTGGGGTAATTTTGCCGATGAAGTGAAGGTGTAACAAGTGACCTTGAGGAGTGAATTAAAACTTATAACTCATTTGTTGTTTCTATAAGGTAGGAGGAAAGAGGATTTTAGCCTAGTCAATATACACATAGTTTGGTTTTATTTGCTGATAGCTATTTGTGTATATTATGTATCGGCTATGACATATTAATGCTATTAAGGGAAGCTCAGGAAGAACCTGGAAACAACCCAGGATGTTACAAATAACCTTGGTGATTTGTTTTTATGGATAAATAAATATACATCATCAGAAATCCAGGCAGACTCCAGAGCTTCCATTAATCTGCTAAGGGTTGTTGGGCTATGGTCAACCTCCTTAGCGATCGCCTAAAGACTACCAGAAACATCCAGTTAACCCACTATCTCTACCTCAGAATCCTATGCTATCATGGGTTAACTAGCGCCCTATGGCTACTGAATGGCTACTAAGATAGCTTAGGAACATTAAAGTAGTTCACGGAATCCTGCTGTGGCGGCATAGCCAAGTGGTAAGGCAGAGGTTTGCATAGCGGTATAGTCTTGCTCTGAGAAGCGCATAGTAAGCTTTTCTGTTGTCCTTGCCATCTTGTTGTCTCCTATCTGCTTACCTATACTTTGTAGATGTTTGTTGTTTAACCATAGAATAGGCATTTCAGCCGCTTAAGCGGGTATAAATGGTACTAGATGGTAAAGATGTACCCATTGATATAAGACAAGACATAGAGGGTAGGGGGCTGGTAGGCTAGGTAAATGAGCTAACACACCCCTAAGCATGATAAAGCCCTTTCAAGGTCATCCTGGGAGGGCTAAATAGTGGGTATTGCTTCAATATTCCTTAGCTAGGTTACAACCTCTGCTACTGGTTGCATTACCCATCGCTGTCTAGTTGTATCCTCTGGCAACCAAGAGGACTTATCAGGGTCTACCTTAGCTGTTATTGCTGCTAACCTATTGAGCCTGGTTGTAGATAGTGTTTGTAGATAGTTATTTAGCACAGCTAACCTACCTTTCTCTGTCTTAGCGGTTGACTGCGCTAATATTTTCTCCCTTAACCTATCTAATAGTTGCCCAGTGGTTAGTATATTACTGGGGTCTAAGGCAGTAGTAACTAGGTTAGTATCTTGGGTAGTATCTAAGTTAATAACTTCAGTAGTAGCTATAGGTAGTATAGTAGATAGTAGCTGAGTACTACTTTCCTCTGTAACTGGCTCTAGGTCTATATTTGAGGTAGTACTAGCCTGGGTAGTAGCTAAAGTAGTAACTAAGTATTCAACCTCTTCCCTAATGGCTAGGTTATCCTTAGTTAGGGTGTTAAAAGCCTCCCACAGTTTGCTGTACTCATTAGCAGCATCCAGGGTAGTAACATAGGTAGTATCTAAGGTAGTAGCTTGAGTAGTATCTATAGGTAGTAACTGGGTAGTATCCTCTGGTAGGTTAATAGCAGCAAGGATAAGCTGCTTACAGAAACCTGATAATGATAGGTTAGCTTTATCAGCTAGCTGCTTAATGAGCTTACCCTCATTAGGAGTTACTACCACTTGAATGCGCTCTGAATATTGCTTAGGTTTAGCCATTGTCTTATCTCTCTAGCTGGACTACTACCTACTATACTACTTATAGCTACTACCTATTGTCAAGGCTAGCTACTACTTATAGATACTACCATTCAAAGTCTTGCTGTACTGGAAGTCTAGCAGTTATATACTACTTACATACTACTTATGGCTACTACCTTAGATACTACCCATTAAAATACCCTCTAGTGTGGTACTAAGAGGGTAGTATTGTCATATTTTATACTTTTATCCTGTATCTCAAAACTCCTTACAGTTCAGGTAACTCCTGCACTATTATATTGCCAGCATAATGCTGTAGGGTTACTGTGGGACTATTGCCCACTAGTTTAGCTACTTGGCTGACTGTATAGCCCTCAAGTAGCATTAGGGTGATGAAGGTGTGCCTAGTGTTGTATGGGCATCTGTAGCGGTCGATAGTGCCTGAGTCTATCAAACCTTGCATCACTCCTCTGTATGTCTTAGACCCTGACTTACATCCTTGCCATACTTGAGTGCTAAACTTACTGGCATTCATTAAGCCACCTTTTGGACTAGTAAATACTGAGGCATCCTTAGCAACATCTATAGGCTTTATAGATAGCAATAGCGCCCTTAGCTTGGCATTACAAGGGAACTTTCTAGCCTTACCAGTTTTAGTACACTTTCTAACCCTTAGACCGCTATCATAGGACTCACAGAAGGTTATCTGGCTACAGTCAGCGCTGATATGTTGCCATTGTAAGGCTATTGCCTCACCCGGTCTACACCCAGTCCAGAATAAGAACTTGACATAGGGTGCATAATGGACTCTAGTCTCCTCAAATGCCTTAATGATGATATTCATCTCCTCCCTGGTAAATGGGTCAATAGCATCTAAGTCATGTTTAGGTAGCTTAATATCCTCTGACATACCCACAAATGGGTTACTCTTAACCATACCAGAGGCTACAGCCCATTTACAGCAAGCAGATAGGTAGGTTAGCACCCGCTTTGCAGCATTAGGTGATAGGGTAGCTAATAAATGGTCTCTAATAGCTATTGACTGGCTTAAGTCCTTAGTAGGTAAAGCAGCAATATGTTTAGTATACTTTCTTCTATAGTCTCTTAGGTAAGTAGTACTTGCTAGCTGTGGCTGCATATACTCACAATATTTATCCCATAGAGCGCCTAAGTCTTGCTGAGGTTGATGAGGTTTGACTATGGTTAGCTGTGGTCTGTTGTAGCCCTCTAGTCTATCCTTGTAGCGCTCTAAAGTGCAGTCAAACTGTCCGGTAGCTATTTCCTCATCCATTAGCGCGGCTAGACTTCTTAGCTGTTTTCTGTTATAGTCAGATGCATCTAAACCAGTCATCATGTACCTGCTCTGACCTTCCTGTGTCAGCATGGTAGGCAACCTAAGCCTGAGTTTACCTCTATGGTCTTCTATGCCTACTGTACCTCTGGCTTGTCTAGTTCTTGGGGACTGTACCATGTTAAGCTACCCTATAACCTTTACCTTACCGAATGGTAGCTAAATGGTAGCTAAGAGTCAAGAGGATAGCTCAAAATAAGTCTACATAAGCTGTGGCGGCATAGCCAAGTGGTAAGGCAGAGGTCTGCAAAACCTCCATCCCCGGTTCAAATCCGGGTGCCGCCTTTAAATAAATACAAATACAGGGCTTCTAAGTCCTTTTTTAATGGGAGTTGTAGGGCTTCTTTCCAGAGCATTTCGAGATTTTTGGGGTAATTTTGGGTAGTTTGGGGAAACAACTGGGGTAAAACTGGGGTAAACATGTAAGGCAAAGGTCTGGGGTAAACTGGAAGGATAAAGGTGTTTACCCCAGTTAATTAACCTTATGGAATCTCAAAAATCTCAAAGTATTGCCCGTCGGGGTTCAGTGCAGATAAAGAACTCTAACGGCAGTCTCCAATTAGTTTTTTCTCATCCTATTATTACTCCAACTGGAGAGCTAAAAACCAAGCGTTTCTATCTTTCAATAAGGCACAACGATACACTTATTGGAAGACATCAAGCATCGGCTTTGGCGACAAAAATCCAGAGGGATATTGACTATGGAGAATTTGATGCCAGTTTAGTTAAGTACAAACCAGCAGCGTCATTAAGCACCGTTACCCCAATTACCCCGATTCCTCCTTCAGTTAACCCCCAACCAGACTTGGGAGAATTATGGAAAAAATACACTGAATTTAAAAAACCACAGATTAGTCCTTCGACTTACGCTGTTGACTATCGAAAATATCGCAATCACATCGCCAGTTTCCCCACTAAAACCTTGGATGATGCGATCGCAATTCGAGCTATTAATTTGAATCTGTTGTCTGAGTCTGTAGACTAGGCTGTTGACTTTGAGTATTTTGAGTCAATTTCCAAGAAAATTATTTATGCTACTTTTATATGTCGGAAAGCGTTTGGAACAGCCGCTTTTCCATAAAAATAGGCGACACATTTTTTGCATGAAGTCTTATGGAATATAGGGTTCAGAGTAAACAGTCTAAATGAGGTGCGTATCCTCTGATAAAAATGGCTATGTCCCTATAGGCTCTTTAAGACACACAGATTAGAATAATATAGCAACGGTGGTATCATTGCATCCAAATGATACCGTAATTTTGTCTAGATATAGAATTCTATCGCCCTGCCAACGGTAGATTATTTCTGAAAGGAGTTTGCTGCAATGTCTACAACACCAACTACCCGACTAATTTTGGAGACTTTACTTCCCCATCTCAAAGTAGCAGCAGCTTATGCCAATTTTCTTCAACCAAAAATTGCTGCACTTCCGGCTAAAGAACAAGGCAAAAACTTTTTTGCTGCTGCCCTTACTGATGCAGATGTGGCTATTCAAAATCTAATAGAAGTAGTATTACTGGCCACTTTTCCAGAGATTCGCTTTTTTGGGGAAGAGTATGAAAGTTCTAACAACACCAAGTATTTTCGCGCTACCGAACTAGGTTCAGAAGGTGATTACTTAGTCACACTCGACCCGATTGATGGCACGAAGTTTTACATGGATGGACATTCTAATTACCAAATTATTCTCAGTATTCTAAATTCGGATGACTTTGAAGCAGTACTCGCCATTTCCCCTGCCCAAAATGTTTATTTTTACGCTTTTAGAGGCGAAGGTGCTTTTAAAGGGACGCTAGAGATGAGCTTAGAAGCCTGTGCCCCATTACACATAACATCTGCCAAACCTTCTATTTTGTTGGGATGGGGAATGAATTCTGTCGCACCTTTACTAAAAGATCAATATAAAGTAATTGATATAGCGACTGATTACTCTAGTGATATTCAAATTCCCAATCTCAATGGTATTCTCAGTGGCGACTTGAGTGGAGCAGTCATCAAATCGGGCAAATTTATTGATAGTGCTGGACTTGCTTTTATTGCGAAAGAGGCTGGCTGGATTGTAACTACTCTGGACGGTTCGACTTTACCGCCACTGCATACTTGTCAAAATTATAGCCTGCCTGGATTGATCGTAGCTGCCTCAAAATCTGTTCATCAAGACCTACTGAAAGCGATGCAAAGCGTAGCTGTTTGATGTAAAAGCAACTGGATACCGTCTTCCACGACTCATATTCTTTTGACAAAATGAAAATCTGTATTGTTGGCGCGGGTGCGATCGGTGGATATTTAGGGGCGAAATTGGCACTGGCTGGGGAAGCAGTGACGCTGATCGCTCGTGGTTCTCATTTGGAGGCAATTCAAAAAAATGGGTTGAAGTTGATCATGGCAGATGGTTCCAGCCAAATTGCTACTCCATTTCTGGCAACTAGCGATATCCAGTCAGCAGGGACGCAAGATGTAGTAATTTTAACTGTCAAGGCTCACAGTGTGCCTGCGATCGCACCTCTTCTACCTGCACTCTACAATCCTCATACAATGGTGGTAACAGCCCAAAATGGCGTTCCTTGGTGGTACTTTCGCAAGTATGGCGGTGAGTATGAAGGTACGCGGATTCAATCTGTTGATCCAGATGGGATTATTGAAGCTAGTATCGGTGCTGAACGCGCCATCGGTTGTGTTGTTTACCCGGCAACTGAGATAATTGAACCAGGTGTGATCAAACATATTGAAGGCGATCGCTTTACTCTGGGTGAAATCGACGGCACTAAAACAGAACGCATCCAATTATTGGCGCAGACTTTAAAACAAGCAGGATTTAAAGCACCAATCCGCAATCAGATTCGCACTGAAATTTGGATCAAGTTGTGGGGAAATGTCGCGTTTAATCCCATCAGTGCCTTGACTGGTGCTACTTTAGAGGATATTTGCCGTTATCCCCTCACTCGTGAATTAGCACTGCAAATGATGACAGAAACTCAAGCGATCGCTGAAAATTTGGGTATTAAGTTTGGCATTACTTTGGAACAGCGAATTAATGGGGCAGAAAATGTTGGTGCCCACAAAACCTCAATGTTACAAGATATTGAAGCTGGACGCTCCACGGAGATAGACGCTATTGTTGGCGCAGTGGCAGAATTGGGAAAACTCACTCAAATTCCCACACCTTATATTGATGCGATCTATGCCAGCGTCAAGCTGCTGGAGGCGACCAAAGTGAGAATTTGACAGTCCCGAAGTTTTCATGGGATTAAGCAGAGATGTTACCTGATAATAATGGATATTAGAATTTTTCCCTGCTCCATGTCATCTGATGTCCTGTAAATTACTTGTGATTCCTGCGTGACCTTTCCCCTAAATCTTTCCCTACTAGGGCTACCATGTACACAAAAGTCTTTTAGAGTTGCTGCGTAACATAGCGTTAATTTTTACAGGTCAATGCATTGGCATTGTCAGTCAATGCATTGGCATTGTCAGTCGATGCATTGGCATTGTAGGTCAATGCATTGGCATTGTCAGTTGATACATTAGCATTGTAAGTCGATGCATTGGCATTGTCAGTCGATACATTGGCATTGCAAGTTTATACATTGGCATTGTCAGTCGATGCATTGGCATTGTCAGTCGATGCATTGGCATTGCAGAGCAAGATGTGGGGCAGCTTTAGAAGACTTGTGTGTACACTGTAGCCTACTAAAGGAGAGAAGCAAATCTGTAGCTCTAGCTATAAGCGGGGTGAGGTACTTTTCTTATGGGCAATTCAGCGGACATGATATCACAGATATTATCTGCTCGATTGATGTGACAGTTTAAGGTGCAGAATAGAGTTTATATACTTATCAAGTGCATGAAGAAAAAGAAAGTATGGCTATTAAAGATACTGGTTGTAGCAGTAGTAATCAGCATTATCACAGGACATAGTAATTCTCTAAAAGCTGTTTCATCTTTAGGTAAAGACACGCTGACGATAATTACTTCCCCAGATTATCCTCCTTATGAGTTTTATGATACGAAAGGAGGCGATCGCCAAATCGTTGGCTTTGATATAGATATTGCCAAGACCCTTGCTGAAAAACTAGGGTTTAAACTTCAAATAATGGAATCCGATTTTAATGGATTAATTCCTGCACTCCAAGCAAATCGCGCTGACTTTGTAATGGCTGGGATGACTCCAACTCCAGAACGTCAGAAAAATGTTGATTTTTCAATTATTTATTACGAAGCTAAAGATACGATTGTCGCTCCTAAAGGTAGCAACTTGAAGCAACCCCAAAACTTATTAGGAAAAAAAGTTGGGGTGCAACTAGGAACGATACAAGAACAAAATGCCCAGAAAATTGCTAAAAAAGTTGCGGGTATTCAGCTAAAGCAACTCAACAAAGTCCCGGAAGTAGTTCAAGAAATCAAATCTGGACGAATTGATGCAGCAATTGTTGAGGATACCGTCGCTAAAGGATTCGCCCAAGCTAACCCAGATTTAGAATTTAATATTATTCCCTCAGAGGAGGCAAGTGGATCAGCGATCGCTTTTCCCAAAGGTTCTTCTTTTGTAGAACCGTTTAACAAAGTCCTCCAACAAATGAAGGACGATGGCACATTGAATAAACTTGTAGCCAAGTGGTTTTCACAGAACACTACCGCCAATCCTGCATCCTCAACTCCTGCCAAAGGTGGATTGAATCTCGACTTCACCAGAATTCTTCCAGACATTCCCTTTATTCTTCGGGGAATCCCTTTAACTTTGTTGTTTACGCTATTATCTGTATCTTTGGGGTTAATCTGGGGAACAATCCTGTCTCTATTAAAAATTATCGGCATCAAGCCGCTTACCTGGGTTGCTAACGTTTACACCTCTGTTTTTCGAGGCACACCTTTGTTATTACAGTTGGCGTTAGTTTACTACGCAACACCCCAGCTTACAGGCTATGACATTTCAGCATTACAGGCAGGGGTGCTAACTTTTACCCTGAATTCTGGTGCTTATATGTCAGAAACTATCAGGGGTGGGATTCAGGCGGTGGATAAAGGGCAAAGTGAAGCGGCGATGTCTATGGGTGTTCCCTATTGGTTGATGATGTGGGATGTGATTTTGCCCCAAGCATTAAAGAACATTCTCCCAGCATTGGTAAATGAAACTATCGGACTGCTCAAAGATTCCGCGCTGGTGTCAACGATTGGGGTAGTGGAAATATTACGCAGCGCCCAAATCGTTGGTGCAAATAAGTATATTTATTTTGAACCACTGCTATTTGCAGGATTAATCTACTATGTTTTGGTAATGGGTATGACCTTGGGTGCATCCGCTTTAGAAAGGAGGTTACGGGAAAGTGAGTAATGTAGTAATTCGCACGGAATTCTTATCTAAATCCTTTGGCAAACTCGACGTACTCAAAGATATTTCTACTGAGTTTTACCAGGGGGAAGTAGTTGCTATATTAGGCCCTTCTGGTTCAGGTAAATCTACCTTTTTACGATGCATAAACTTGCTAGAACAACCCACTAGAGGAAGAATCTACTTTCACGAGCAAGAAATTACCAAACCCAAAGCAAACATCGCTAAGGTGCGCCAGCAGTTGGGGATGGTATTTCAACATTTTAATTTGTTTCCCCACATGAGTGTGCTGCAAAATGTCACCTATGCACCGATAAAGGTGAAAGGAATAAACAAGCAAAAAGCAGAAGAACATGGCTTAGAATTGCTTGCTAAGGTAGGTTTAGAGTCAAAAGTGTCTGTCTATCCGTCCAAACTATCCGGGGGACAGAAACAGCGAGTAGCGATCGCCCGTGCATTAGCAATGGAACCTGAGATGATTTTGTTTGATGAACCCACCTCTGCCTTAGATCCAGAAATGGTCAAAGATGTATTGGAAGTGATGAAAGCTTTAGCGCTATCTGGAATGACAATGGCGATCGTTACCCATGAAATGGGCTTTGCAAAAGAAGTTGCTAATCGGATTATGTTCCTCGATCAGGGAAGTTTAGCAGAAGATGCTACTCCTAACGAGTTTTTCCAAAATCCTCAGTGCGATCGCGCTAAACAGTTCTTGGAAAAAATGCTTTAGAACAATTGGAATTCGCCGCTGGGAGCATCCCAGTTTTTTGCAAAGAGGGCGAAAATGAGGCAGGATAATTAAGATGAGTATATTTATCCAGCGATGACCCCAGAACAAAAGCAAGCTCTTCAAAAACATGTTCAAGCGATGCCTGCGGCGGGCTACGCCTACGCATCATCAATTACGAATACTATCAAGCTGAACAAAGAAAGTTCGATTGGTTTTGGATCGGTTGAATCTGCCGTTAAACAGGTTGACCGTCGAACTAAGATTTCTGGAGCGCAATGGAAACGAGAAAATGTGCCTCAAGTCCTTGCCCATCGCTGTGCCTATCTCAATGGATTATTGTCGGTTTGAGCCACTTCAAAAAGTGAGATGCTCCCAATTAAATCTTCTTCAGATGACATTTTCCACAATTCTTTTTTCCCCGGCAGACTAAAATTTCTTGACTTAATTAAAATATTTTCAATTTTAAAAACTATTCGACAAACCGTAGATTCCGAAAGCCCAAATTCTAATCCAATATGGTAATAAGTGCGGTATTCTCCGGAGGCGGAGCGTCTCCGGCTCCGCTCCAATATTGAAGAACCATTAAAACTTGGTCTTCAATAATTATTTTAGGACGACGACTGGGTTTCTTTTTCTTTTGAGCGTCAGCTTTTACTAACCCAACCATTAGCTCAAAGGTTTTACGGTTTACCCCAGTCATGCGCTTAAATTTTCTCGCAGTAAGCTGTTTAGCTTTCTCTATTTTCACTGCTCCTCAAAGTCCTAATTGCAAATTGCCAAACTTTCAATCATACCACAAAACACTTTTGCAAGAGTTCTTGTGAGAAATCCGGATATATAATAGCGTTAACACAATCAAAATTCTTAACTATGGAAAAATTAAAAGTACAGATTGTTGAAAACCTTGAAGAACTCAAGCTCCATGCAGACAGTTGGAATCAGCTTGCTTTTGAAGCTCCTCAACAGTTACCAATGACATCCTATGCATGGATATCATCATATTTTGAACACTATGTGAAAGTTGACGAATCATGGTTTTGTGTATTTGCTTATAACGATTCGGAGCTAGTAGGTGTTCTGCCGCTAATTGTAACTCCACAAAGGTTCTTTGGATTCAATTTTTCGTTCTTAGTTATACGTAAGTCTTCGCAATCATGTTCGCTTGATATTGTAGCCGCATTGGGAATTGAAAATATAGTTATTCCAGTCCTTATTGATGCTGCGAAACAATTTTCTCCCCATCATCTGGGTATGGTATTTAACCGTTTACCGGAGAATTCACCTACTATCGCTGCTTTAGAAGGGATGTCAGATATTCTCCTCATTAAAGAGCTTGATTGGATGATGGGAGCTAACTTAAAAATAACTGGCTGTTTTGATGAATATCGAGAAACCCTCAGTGGTAATTTAAGGAGTACTATCAAAAGGTCGGGAAAGAAACTCTATCAATTAGAAGGGGTGAAAACTATCTTCCTCAAAGGAAGCGATGCCACTGAAAAATATTTACCTCAATTAATAGAAGTGGAAGCTGCCAGTTGGAAAGGAACTAGAGGAAGCTCAATTGCAAATTCATCAACAGATATATCATTTTTCACAAATCTTACACGGCGACTATCAGAAGCTGGTTGGCTTGAATGGCAATTACTTGAAGTTAAAGGTAAGACAATTGCGATCAATTTAGCGATTAAGTTGAAGCGTTCAACCATTATTTGGAAGCTGGCTTATGATGAGAGTTATTCCAAATTTTCTCCTGGCACTATACTTTTTGAACAAGTAGTTAAATCAGCCTATGCGGATAAAGTTGACGAGATTAATCTAGTTAGTGATTTTTCTTGGTACGACAATTGGAAGATGGATAAACGCCCACACTATACTATAAAAGTATATTCGCATCAACCTATTTCTTTGATGTTTGGATTCCTGCCTGCATATGTCCTCAAAAAGCTTAAAGTGCTTAAAAGACGATTTGCAAAGCAGTATAAAATTTTTAGTGCGATCGCTATTAAAGCGGGCGCAAAGCGCCCGCGCGAAAAAAGCAATGTTACTTAATCTCTGCCCAATTTAGAATCGGATATTCGTTCATTGGTGGGGAGCATCCCAATGGCAGCATCCCAGTTTTTTGCAAAGAGGGCAAAAATGAGTCAGGATAAGTAAAACGAGTGTATTTATCTAGCGATGACTCCAGAACAAAAGTAAGCACTTCAAGAACATATTCAGGCGATGCCTGCGGCGGGCTACGCCTACGCATCATCAACTATCAATATCATCAAGCTGAACAAATTTGTTCAATTGGTTCTGGTTCGGTTGAATCTGCCGTTAAACAGGTTGACCGTCGAACCAAGATTTCCGGGGCACAATGGAAACGAGAAAATGTGCCTCAAGTCCTTGTCCATCGCTGTACCTACCTTAATGGATTATTGTCGGTTTGAGCCACTTCAAAAACTGAGATGCTCCCTTCGCCACTTTTATCGTATTGCTGAAACTTTTTAATTTCAAAAAATCATGTTTTTAACATACAAGTATTGTGTTGTTACAAAATAAATAAAGGTTTCGGGAATATTTATTAATATATTGCTCAACTTCTTTATCAAAAATTTATATAAAATTTCTATGTCATTATGGTACGTTTTTTGTAGTGTTTCTTGTCAAACCAATAGTAAAAAGAAAAAACATATTTGTGTTGATCCTACAGGTCTTTCACATTTGTTCTGTTGCTTTAACTTTTTAAAGGTTCAGATTAAGCTTGCGTCACTACTTATCTAGGGATTGCTAATCAAGTTTGTTAAGGTTCATAACCGATACTACGATAAATTTAGAGATCAGAAGTTCTAGATTCTGACTCCTGGATTTAACGAAAGAATAGGCATTCGGGATATTTTTTGCGAAATTGCGTTTATTCATTCAATAATTCAAGGTTTATTCATGAAACTTCAAATATTCCCTGTATTGCTTGCGATGGTGACTTGTTCATCCATTCCCTTAGTGTTTGCAGTCTCATCCGCTCAGGCTGCTGATTTTGCATTCAGCGCGAATTTTAGCAATGGATATTCAGCCGAAGGTTCGTTTACAACTAAAACTGATGCTCCGGCTTCTTTTTCAGAAATTAGTGCAGACTATATTCCATTTTCAACTCAATTTTTGGAATCTCAGTCGCTATCCATTTTCGACTCCACCAATACACTTCTTCAAAGTGGTAGTTCGGTTATAAACGGCATTTCAAATGATGAGTTTTTGCGTTTGGATTACGATAACTCTCTAACTGCTAACCTTCCAGCATTAGATGTCAGCACCGATACACCTAGTCAGAACCCGTACTACTTCATCTCCAATAGCGTTGATGCCAGCGGAAACCCTGTTGCATCTGGTAGCACTAATTACAACCTATTTTTGTTTGACAAAATTACTGACAAATCTACTTTCTTAGGTGACACAACTAGCATTAAGGCAACTAGCATTAAGGCAACACCCGTCCCTGAATCTTCTTCAGTAATCAGTTCACTGGCAGTTGCTGCTTTTGGTTTTGGTTTTGCTTTTAAACGGAAGCTGAATAACAGGACTGCATCAAACTGTCCCCCAACCAATGTTGCTGTTATCTAGTCAGTCGTGAATCGTTCTGAACCACCAAACCCAAATATGAGTATCAAGTACAATCATTGCAAAACCTCCCAGTCTTCTAAGGCGACGGGTTCTGTAGAGTCGTCATAACACTATGGCTGTGTGTTGTGCAAAAGATAAGGTATTTGTATCTAATTGGGGTTTCGGTGCTGCTTGGTGCTGTGGAGTATTAGTTTCCAGAATAATCACTTCCACAGCATCGCCGGCATGAAAGGGTAAACCCCGCAGCATCAGAGTTTCATCTTCAGTTAAAACGACTTCTATCTTGTGAACGTTCATATTTCGACTCTAAAAGCAGGGTTTTCAGTCTTTACTATGATTAGTGTAATTATGTAATTTTGTAATTAAATGCAAATTTCACTTAGAGAAAGTTTGTAAAGAAAATCTAAAGGTAGCAAATAGCGATCGCCTGAACTGTTTAATCCTTCCCATTCAACCTAAGATCCAGGATAAACAATAATGCTTCCGACTTCAACTTACAACTTATTAATTAGTTGGTGGAAGTCAGAAGTCAGGAGTTGGAAGTAGAGCGAGAAATGCTGCGTCGAGTAATGCATCAACTCACGTTGCAATTAAAGTTGCGTTCGCGCTTATAAATTTAAATAAAATTAGTTTTATAAAATCAATGTTTCGAGTTTTGCCTGTACTTCTTCTATTAAATCTTGTGAAACACTTTCAACAATTTTTACCTTTCTAGCTTTCCAATCGAGTGTTTTAATTTGGTCGGCTAACACAACTCCTTTTGTTTGCATTTCTTTAACAAGTGGAACTTCAAAACTAAGCCCTTTTGCCTTGCTGGTTATAGGACACGCTAAAACTAAAGAAGCCATTCGATTGTATTGAATTGGAGATATAACAAGAACAGGGCGGTAGCCCATTTGTTCCCGCCCTTGTTGTTGTAGTTCATTGTTCATTGTTCTAGCAATGTCATCAAATGACATTCCTGATGTGTAGAGGGCAAATGCACGCTGAATTGAATCAACCGTAAACTGCTGTGTTGCTCCAAATTCTAATTTGATAATATCTCCTCTTTTAGGAAAGTATGGATTAACTACCAATCTTCATTCCCCAAAGCGTTTCCAGTTTCAAATTCAGGATGAAATTTATCAGGAGTCATACCTTCAAGCAACTCATCAAGGGTATACTTTTTTCTTTTTTGTGGTGTAATTATAATATTGTTACCTTCCACACTAAGCTCTATACCTGTCCCTTCGGTTATATCTGCTTGTTGGGCGATCGCTCTTGGAATCCGAATAGCTAAACTATTTCCCCATTTAGCAACAACTGCCGTCATAGCTATCTCCAAATATTTTGTTAGTGATCTACACGCCCGAACTTCAGATTTTCGGAGTGAAACACTTTTAAAAACTTTGTCTGACGTATATACTTTGAAGATACAGGTTTGATTAGCGGGTGTCAACACCCGCTTGTAAGCTAAGAGGGAATGTATAAAGAAAATCTAAAGGTAGCAAATAGCGATCGCCTGAAAACAGGATAATGCAGCTGAACAGGTTAATTCTTCCCATTCAACCTAGAACTATGGCATCTACACCCAAAATCCTCGCCTTTGCTGGCAGCACCCGGATTGATTCTTACAACAAAAAATTGGTAAAAATTGCGGCGACTGGCGCGAAGGCAGCAGGCGCAGAAGTGACTTATATAGACCTCCGCGATTTGCCCTTACCTCTTTTTGATGAAAATTTGGAAGCTCAAGAAGGAATACCTGCCAACGCCCGCACTTTTAAGGACTTGATGATTTCTCATCAAGGATTGCTGATTGCTTCGCCTGAATATAACAGTTCCCTTACAGCAGTTTTGAAGAACGCCATTGACTGGGCATCTCGTCCATATCCAAATGAAGCGCCTTTGGCTTTGACTGCTTTTGTAGGTAAAGTTGCTAGCATTATGAGCGCTTCCCCAGGCGCTCTTGGTGGTCTGCGGGGGTTAGTTCACCTGCGGTCTATCTTGGGAAACATGAAAGTTTTGGTACTTCCCGATCAGGTAGCCGTACCCAAAGCTTATGAGGCCTTTAATGCTGATGACACGTTAAAAGATCCTAAACAGCAGCAATCTATTGAAAAGCTAGGCGATGGCTTAACAAAGATATTGCTGAAGCTTAATTAAAGTCTTTAATTTGACAGTAAATAACGAATACCTATCATTAACACAAAGATGCCATACAGCTTTTTCATTAACTCGGTGCTAATAAACGGCTGATTTGCAAACAATGCCCCGAAGAAGTTACCCACGATTAAACCAACTGCAATAATCAGGGCATATTTGATATTAAGATTACCGTTGCGGTGGTAAACTAAGGCTGCTAAGATGCCGATTGGCAAAATTTGAGCAGCCACAGAAGTTCCTGTAGCTAACTTCTGATCCAAACCAATTACTAATACCATTGCCGGAATCATAATCGCGCCGCCACCAATACCAAACATCCCGCCAGCAACGCCAGAAACTAAACCGATTAACAACAGTTGAATAAAGATATTAGACATAAAAAATGGTAGCTAAATTGCAAATTATAAATTAATATTTTGGGAAAAGATTGATTTTGGTAGCATTCCATGTACACCTTTTTGAGGACTGTTCACAACTTGAGTGATATGAAAATTCACAGCTAAACTACACAAGACATAAGCATCTTCTGGCGACAAATTTATGAAGCGTTTCAGAAAATCAATCATGTTTTTTAAAGCCAGTTCTAAGGCTTCATCTAAGGTTTGAGCAAAGCCCATTGTGATGATATGAGTTGGAGTTTCGGCAATTGGTGTTGTCAGTTGCAAATCCTTACGAAGTTTGAGGGTAATTCTACCGTTCATCGAAGTTTCAATGGCGGTAACATTTACTTCGCCGTCTCCCTGTGCAGAATGTCCATCACCAATAGAAAATAATCCACCTGGTACAAAAATTGGCAAAAATAAACGAGAACCAGCTTGCAGTTCCCGATTGTCAATATTACCACCGTAAGAACCTGGTGGGACAGAAGTTCGAGAGGTTTCTGGAGTAGCTACACCAAGAATTCCAAAAAACGGTTTCAGGGGAATTTTTATGCCAGCACCCGCCGGAAATTCAGCGATATTATTTGCTAAATCTAGAGGAATGAATCTTAAAGCAGGTTCAGGAAACTGATGTGGTAAAGCTCCCCAACCTGGACGAATGGCATTGAAGCCGACGGGTAAACGAGGTGCGATCGCATCTAATTGTACTTCTAAAACATCCCCTGGTTCGGCATCGCGCACATAAATCGGCCCTGTGAGTAAATGCGGCCCCCCAGCAATTTTGCGTTCTGGGAGAAGATTTTGGCAGATGTCGAGAAATTCTGGTGTAACAAACTCAGGTGGTGCTTTGTCATAAACGTAGTAACCAGTATAAGTTTCCACATCAACCGTATCACCTGAATTAATAGTGAGTGCTGGTTCTAGCAGATGGGAGAAACCACCTAAATGCACAGTTTCTTTTGAGGCTTTTAAAATGTAGTGAGTCATCGCTGTTTTGTTTTTAGTTGTGTATAATACAGGAGCAAGTCGCATAGGCGGGTTAAGAGACTTGAGCATACTGGTGTACCATTGGTAGGGATATAGCAATATTCCCTAACGCGTCTTGCATCAAAGAGAGAACCGCTATGTTAATAACTTGCACAGAATTTTAGCAATCAAATCTTGCATATCCGATGACAATGTACCCAGTTCACGCTGAATCACCGATTTACGAACTGTCATCAAATGATCCAGCCTAATAGTCGATGGTTTATTTAACCCACTGGCAACAAAATCAGGATGATTGATATCCAATACAATGTCCGTTTCCATTAAATCAGATGGAATCTTACTCGTGATGAAAGCAAGGATAACATGTTTGTAAGATCCCACTGAATTAGTCAAGCAAATGGCTGGACGCAATTTAATAGCTGATAAATCATCGAATGGGAAAGGTACGAGGACAATTTTACCCTTAGTCATTGAATGGCTTTCCATCGGCTAAGGTGTAAATATCTTCTTCAGGATCTTTTAGAAAATCAAAGACTGGATTACTCGCTGCTGCTTTCAGCCATTCTTGTTCATCTATTTCTTCTTCATCTTCCCAATCATTTTCTGTCTAAATCAAAGCCTGAAACTGCTCATTTTCTCGAATGCTGTCAAAATCTGAGTCATTTTTTGCCCTTTGTAAATATTGCTCATAACTCAGATTAATAACTTTTTGAAAATTATCAATTGCTGATTCAGTATCTCCCTGCAACGCATAACAACATGCCTTATTGTAAAAAGCATCTGCATAATCAGGTTTTAATTCTAAAGCTTTGTCAAAGCTAGTAATAGCTTATTCAAAGTGTCTCAGCTTCAACAACATGTAGCCTTGATTATTCCAATCTCCGTAGTCATCAGACTTAATTGTAATGGCTTTGTTAAAACTAACAATTGCTTCCGGAAAGCGTTCTAACTTTCTCAGTGTGATCCCTCGATACTTCCAAGCTTCGTACCAATACGGTTGTAATTATAAGGCTTTATCAAAGCTAATGATTACTTCTTGCAAGCGTTTTAATTGCCCAAGTGCAATACCTCGACAATACCAGCCTTTGGAGATGTTGGGGTTCAATTTTATACTTTTATCAAAACTATTGGTTGCTTCTTCAAAGTGTCCCAAGTCATAGAACACAATGCCCAAATTATACCAACTCCAGTAATCGTTAGATTTGAATTGAATGGCTTTATTGAAACTGGCAATAGCATCTTCTAGGCGTCCTAAGTCATACAGCGTAATCCCTCGGTTAAACCATGCTTCGTATTTGTTGGGTCTAATCTCCAAGGCTTTGTCGAAACTGGCAAGTGCCTCTTGCGACTGTTTTAAACATCCCACTATAATGCCCCGGTTGAACCAGGCTTCATATAAATCTGGTTTAATTGCCAGAGCTTTGTCCAAGTTAGCGATCGCCTCTTCTAAGTTACCTAAATTCACCAGCGCAATACTCCGGTTGTACCAGGCTTCGTACAAATCTGGTTTAATTTCCAGTACTTTGTCTAAGTTAGCAACTATATCTTCATCAATAACTTCTAAGTTCGCTAGTACTGTTTTGCTTTTGTAAGAGCCTACTAAAAAGTCAAGATTAATCTCTAAGGGCTTTTTGTAGCCAGTGTTCGCTTGGTTTGGGCGTTCTAAAAGGAGGCTATCCATTATGCGTATCTATTCCATTCAAGTTTTACCAAATTAGTCATCTGGGTATTAATGCGATCGCACTCTTACTCAGATTTTAGCCTTTCCTCTTCTACCTCCTCTTAATAATTAATTATTTCTGTCCCAAATCAATAGCTAAAATAGGTTTCAAGTTAAAATGCCATCAAAAATTTAGCGAATTAGTATAAGTGGGACTTGTAAATGAATCTTTGAGCTTTATTGATGAACCAATCAAGAGCGTTAATCGGGGTGGACATCTGTGCGCCCAAAGCGCGTGTATCAACAGTTTTGTTAAAAGTTAGGTTATTATCTCAACAATTTGCTAAACTCCAACTTTGTAGAGAGTAAATAAAAACAATTTGAGCAGGGAATTTGGAGGGGGTCGCAGAGTGGCTGATGATCAACGCATAGTCAATGCACAACAGATACATCCAAAAGACTTTTCATGGAGATTATGGCCTGTTGTGCCACTTTACCCATTTGGCAGGCGGCAGACAATCCGCAAAGAAGTGGTTAAGGACACAATCTGGAATTTTGACCAGATTCAGGGCATTTTCTACGTAGTTGTGCCGATTCGCATGACTGTGGTTAAGCTCGAAGCTGGGGGTCTTCTCGTCTATGCGCCTGTTGCACCAACCACAGAGTGCATCCGGCTTGTGAATGAGTTGGTGGCGAAACACGGTAACGTTAAATACATTATTCTGCCAACTATCTCCGCTATAGAACACAAAGTCTTCGTCGGCCCCTTCGCTAGATATTTTGGGACTGCACAGGTGTTTGTGGCTCCCCATCAGTGGAGTTTCCCGCTCAATCTACCCCTTAGCTGGCTTGGCTTACCCTCAAAACGCACTCAAGTACTCCCAGAAGATAGTAGCAAAACACCTTTTGCTGACGAGTTTGATTATGCGATGCTGGGCCCCATCGAGCTTGGGCCTGGTCGGTTTGCGGAAGTTGCTTTTTTCCACAAGCGATCGCATACTCTTTTAGTAACAGATTCTGTGCTTTCTATCCCAGAAGATCCGCCTGCGATCGTTCTATTAGATCCATATCCCTTGCTATTCCATGCCAAGGATCATGCTTCTGATATTGTTGCAGACATTGAAGTAAATCGCCGTAAGGGTTGGCGGCGGATCTCGTTGTTTGCTTTGTACTTTCAACCAAGCACACTAGATATACGCCAATGGAGTCAAGTATTGCAAGATGCCTTGAAAGCAGCAGAACGTTCAAGGAAAGCTTATTTTGGATTGTATCCCTTTAAATGGCAGTCAGATTGGCAGCGATCGTTTGATGCGCTGCGAGGGAATGGGCGTTTGTTTGTCGCACCAATTTTACAGACGCTGATTCTCAACCGCGCACCGCAAGAAACCATTGACTGGGCTGATAAAGTTGCTAGTTGGGACTTTGAGTGGATTATTCCCTGTCACTTTGATTCACCGATTAAAGCCGAGCCGCATCAGTTTCGCCAAGCTTTCTCTTTTTTGGAAAAGCAGCCTGCTGTCAGTGGGGGTTTGTTCAGCAGTAGCAGCTATCCCTTACCAGAAAAGGATTTTAAAGCACTTAAGAACATTGATGCAGGTTTAAATAAGTTTGGCATTGTGCCAGCAGCAAAGGAGAAAGTGTAGGAGAATTTTTTGTAACTTTAAGAAAGTGATTAATGATGATTGAAATTTCTATATCTATGACAAATGGAATAAGACTCAAGTTAGATGATAAAATATCTGAATCAATAAAAATCACTTGCTCAAGAGGAAACATATTATGTTGAGCATACTTTAGGGTATTGTTGTTGCACAGATTGCTTTTTGGGCATCAAGATTGGTATTTCATCTTGCTGGAAATTTAATTTATGCAGTATTACTTTTAGCTATTGGGCTTGCATTTTACAGTTTTTTCAAGGTGCGGGATGTGTAAATGAATGACTCATGACAGTCCAAATCTAGTATTCAGAAGTCAAACGGATTTTCTGGCTGACTTTGAAATCCAATTTGTGTACTTCAGTAACAGGAATTACGCAAAAATCGGTAAAAAACTTAATTTATCGAACCATAACTTAAATAATGATCAACAGAAGAATAAGTGACAGTAATGGCGAATCCTAGAGATACAGGCAGTGGATGGTCACAGTTAACTCGTGGTGCACCATTGGCAGTAATGGTAGCTGTGGTACTCTACATCCTATACCAACTTTTACCAGTATTAGAACTTTTAACTATTGCAGCATTGATTGCTTTAATTTTGCGAACGCTATTACGGTTTTTGCAAAAGCTAGTCAAATCACAGGATCTTGCTGTTCTGTTATTAATTGGATTAATCGTCGGATTTATTGTAGTATTAGCTACTGTAGTCCTACCTAGTGTGACGTTTGAGTCTCAAAAATTAATAAAAACATTACCAACTTATCTCAATAGATTGACAGGAGATGTTGAGCAACTACGTCAGAGATTCAGTTTTATTCCGGACATTTCCCAAGCACTGATACAACTACGGAACTTGACCGACCAGTTACTGGCTGGAGTACCAGTTTTCTTAGGTGAAGCTTTGAGTTTAACTGTGGAGTTGGTAGCGACGTTAATTCTAGCGCTTTATATGGCTTACGATCCTAATTCCTTAGTGAAAGGGATTTTAAGATTAGTACCAAGGCGACATCATCCGCGGTTTAAACGAATCCTTAAGGCTTGCGAGACAAGATTGCGGGGCTGGATTTTTGGGACAGGGATAGCAATGATATTTCTGGGTGTTGGAGCAGCCTTTGGACTTTTGATTTTGGGAATTCCGTCAGCCTTACCATTTGGGATTATTGCAGGTTTATTTGAAATAATTCCTTACTTTGGTTCGATTATTGGTGCTTTTTTACCAGCATTAATAGCATTGAGTATTTCACCGCTAAAGCTAGTATTTGTGCTGATACTTTTCTTTGTAATGAATCAAGTAGATGCCCATGTTGTTCAGCCTGTGGTGATGGGTCAGCAAGTTAATATTCACCCGGTAATGGTAATTGTGACATTTCTGGTAATGGGTAAGCTATTTGGATTTATTGGTATATTGCTTGCAGTGCCTGCGGCAGCGGTGATAATTACGCTGATTGATGAGTTTACGTTTGAAGAACCGACTTTAGAGCAAGTAGCAATTGAAAGTAGGACAGATGTGAAATTGAACGACTAAATGAGCAATTCTTCAGCTAAATATTAGAAGCCATAGTTGATCAGGGTAAACGCACAGGATTTCCGAAAACCCTGCTGGATAAAGATTTTGAGTCTTAACGTTTGATTCCCTTAAACCTTTCTTGCGCCGCCTGGAACGCTTCTTGCATCACCAACTGAATTTTTTGGGGATCGGGTTTCTTACCTCCCATTAAATCACCAAAGTAAACGCAGGCTGCTTCCCCTAGTGCCCAGGTATAGGCGGCTGCCCAAGAGGCTGCGATCGCACTACCAAAACCTGGTATAAATTTAATTAACTCCCGGGCAATTGCCTGTGCTAAAAAACCACCTGCGATCGCACTCACAACGCCTCCCGCCTGAGATGGCGTAAGTGTCTGCCCATATAATTTACCCAACAGACCCACCATTGATCCTTGCAAGGCAGTGAGTACGGGCATTGTGGCAAATGGCAAAGGTACAGCGGCGACGGTGGCAGACATAATCGAAAATGGCAAAATATAACGGCGGGCAGCATCCCGGTAAAGGTTGCCAAGTTGCTTACCAGTTTCTTCTTGATCTAATAGCTGATAAATCGCCTGGGCTTCGGCTTCTGGGAGTAATTCTGCCAGGGAATCTCTCAGGGCTTCTAAGCCATAAAATACCGGAGTGTAACCATCTTCTTCTAGGGTAAAGTCAATTAGCACAGAGCGGTCAGTTATTCCGGCAAAGGCTTGTTGCATTGCGGCAAATGCGCGGTTGACTTGCTGATAATCTGGCGGATAGGCAGGATGATCGACGATATCGCCAGGATAAACCTCATGCAAGCAAGTAACTACCAGCAGACAGGGAATATTTGGATACTGCTGGCGCAACTGTTGAGCAATTTGTCGTAGCGTGTCAGTTGCAAAATCATTAATTTTAACGGTAAGAAGCAGGATTCTAGCGGAACGAGTCTCTTTTTGTAAATCGCCAACTAACTCCTGAATAATTGCCTGAGTATCTTGTTTAACATCACCTAGTCCGACCGTATCAGTAAAAATCAGTAACGGCAGGTCATTGGAAGGATAGGCATAGCGTTGGGTGTGTTGCGTATGAGGACGAAATCCCTGACCGACAATATCGGCAGATACTCCTGTCAATCCCCGGACAATTGAACTTTTTCCGGCTTGGGGTTTACCAATCACGAGAGCTTCTGTGGTTGGCAGTTCGGCTCGGACTTTCTCTAAAATCTCTGCAACCTGAGCCTCGCTTACACTAAACCATTCAACAACCGTTTGTGCCACTTGTTCTACGGGTAAGAGTTGCGTTAAGCGTGTTGTTGCGTTGTTCCAGACACCAGCAATGCGGTTTGTCCAGGAATTATCGACCGACTTGGTTGTTGCTCCATCAGTCGGTTTACTCAATTGCTGAGAATCAGTTGAGGGTGAGTCAGCATCACGTTGCTCAGTCATTTCTATGCAAACGGTAGATAGCTGTCTTTAATTTAGGACACTTCATGGTGTTTAAGATTGAAATTGTTGATAAAGAAGACCCTTTTACTCATTTTATAGCGATTCTCATGCATGATAACCAGTATGGTTAGGGACTGACAAAAAATAAATTATCCAAAATTATTTGTACATTTGTAGGGGATCTTGGCCTTGCGCTCCTACGTTCGCGGAGCGTCCCGCAGGGATGGGATGTTTTTTTAACTGGAAGTCCC
>NZ_CALMFY010000055.1 GCF_937863485.1 uncultured Nostoc sp.
AATTGACGATAGCGCAGCGTAAAGCCTGCGGCATGGCAACTCTTAGAGAGTCTGCATACCCTTTCCCTACGGGACGCTCTTGCGTTCGGGGATCTTGCTAGCAAGAGCGTCTCGTAGAGAGCGTCTTTTGGATTAAATTTCAATTCTTTAATCCAAAGTCGTTCGACTGAGCGTAGCCGTACCCTTACGGGGATCTTGCTACGCGTAGCGTTCCGCAGGAAAGTCTAAAATCTAAAATTCTTACTCCCCACTCCTCCCCTATCCTAAAAACAGCTTGTATGCTGGATTCTTGTTTTCATCCCAATAGCGATAGCCCAGGTTATCGAGAAAAGCTTGCCACTCTTTCATCTCGTGGGGGGGAACCTGGATACCAACAACGATTCGTCCGTAGTCTGCCCCGTTGTTGCGGTAATGAAAAAGACTAATATTCCAATTGGGACTGGTGGAAGTAACAAACTTCATCAATGCGCCGGGACGTTCGGGAAACTCAAAACGGTAGAGCAATTCATTGTGAGCCAAGGGAGAGTGCCCACCCACCATGTGCCGCAGATGTAATTTAGTTAGTTCGTCGTCTGTTAAATCAAGAGTTTTAAATCCTTGAGCTTCAAAGTTTTCTACCATCTTTGCAGCATCGGCCCGGTTTTGAATTTGCACACCTACAAAAATATGGGCCGTTTTTTCATGGGCAATGCGATAATTAAACTCGGTAAGATTACGGTTGCCAATACATTCACAAAACCGACGAATACTTCCCCGTTCCTCAGGAATTGTGACTGCAAAGATAGCTTCGCGGCGTTCGCCCAACTCTGCCCGTTCTGCCACAAAGCGGAGGCGATCAAAATTCATGTTTGCACCACAAGCTACAGCAATTAAGGTTTGTCCTTCGATTTGTTCTCGTTCTGCGTAAGCTTTGGCAGCTGCGATCGCCAATGCACCGGCTGGTTCTAGAATAGATCGCGTATCCTCAAACACGTCTTTAATCGCGGCACAAGTTTTGTCTGTATCCACCAGAATAATTTCATCTATATACTGCTGACATAAACGAAAGGTTTCTTCACCTACTTCTCGCACCGCCACGCCATCGGCAAATAACCCCACTTGGGACAAGCGCACCCGATGTCCGGCTTTTAGTGATTGAGACATCGCATCAGCATCTACTGGCTCAACCCCAATAATCTTGATTTCCGGACGCAACCGTTTCACATAAGCCCCAATCCCAGAAATTAATCCACCCCCTCCAATCGCTACAAAAATCGCATGGATGGGTTGCTGATATTGCCGTAAAATTTCCATCCCGATTGTTCCCTGTCCAGCAATTACATGGGGATCATCGAAAGGATGAATAAAGGTTAATCCTTTTTCTACTTCTAATTCACGGGCATAACTATAAGCATCGTCGTAGGTATTTCCATGCAACACGACTGCTCCGCCCCTCATTCTAACCGCATCTACCTTGACTTGGGGTGTGGTTATTGGCATGATGATAATCGCTTTGGTTCCCAAGCGCTGGGCTGCAAGGGCGACCCCCTGAGCATGGTTCCCCGCAGACGCGGCGATTACACCCAGCGCCAATATATCTGGTGGCAGTTGCACCATTTTGTTATAAGCACCCCGCAGTTTAAAGGAAAATACTGACTGCATATCCTCACGTTTCAGCAGTAGTTGATTATTTAGCCGCGCAGACAAATTTGGAGCATACTCCAGTGGTGTTTCCTGGGCAACATCGTACACACGGGCAGTTAGAATTTGGATGAGGTAGTCGCAATACATGGGTGTCAAGGTGTTAGCAAATGCCAGATGGAAATTAATTTTACGTTACAAGCGATCGCACTGATTTTATTTAATTGCACTAAGGCGAAATTTTGAGTGAATAAAATTTAAAAATTACTAATACTGTTTGAAGAGAAATAAGTTCAGTGATTGAAATTTTTTGGTGACTTCAAATTAAATGCGATCGCTGGTAGGTTGATTTTAAAAGAGTTTCGTCAACTGTCTGAGTATTTAGATCAACAGATGAGTATAGTGTTGCTTATGAACATAACTTCTCAATTCATGTTAAACTCTGTATAGAAGATTAAATTCGGCTATGTAGTTTGTTTTTATAGATAATTGTATTACAGACCTCTGCGGATCTCAATCTCTACACCCCCTGATTCTGGAGACATTATATGTCAATTTATGTCGGTAACCTAGCTTATGAGGTTAAAGAAGACGACCTCCGGCAAGTCTTTGCAGAATACGGAACGGTAAAAAATGTTCAATTGCCTATAGACCGAGAAACAGGTCGGATGAGAGGTTTCGGCTTTGTAGAAATGGAATCGGACGCACAAGAAACAGCAGCAATTGAAGCCCTTGATAACGCTGAGTGGATGGGTCGGAGCTTAAAAGTTAATAAAGCTAAACCCAAAACTGATGGAGGTTCCTCTGGTGGTAGACGAGGAAACTATAGTGGTGGTGGTGGTTCCTCTGGCCGCTATTAAGGTCTAAAATCAAGAATTTAACTCTAAGGTCTTGAGGGCAGACAAGGCGTCTGCCTTTTTTTTTGCGCTTCGGTTGACTGGAGTGCTTACCACCAATTAAGCCAATTTAGTAGGAATATAGTATGACCCAGATAATACCAGGCGAAAATGAAGGGATTGAATCAGCCTTACGTCGATTTAAGCGAGAAGTGTCCAAGGCGGGGATTTTCCCAGATAT
This sequence comes from uncultured Nostoc sp., assembly GCF_937863485.1. GTDB lineage: Bacteria > Cyanobacteriota > Cyanobacteriia > Cyanobacteriales > Nostocaceae > Nostoc. The sequence continues at coordinate 2,698 of NZ_CALMFY010000055.1, forward strand.
CAAGAAGCACCGTCACTTTGAAACGCCCCTGCAAAAGCTCAAACGCAAAACAATTGCCAAACACAAACAGCGGAAGAGAAGTTTCCGCAATTGATAATAAATGCCTTTTATGAACCCAGAAGTTAAACATATTGTTAGCGAACTAAGGCGTGAATTCTACTCTAGCTTTGCAACTGCTATGAATATGCCGGTGATCATAACTGGTACATCTTATAGTAGTAATTCACCGATCGCATCTTGGATGGATTATAGGGAAAGACTAAACTATGTAAATATATATGCTTATACAGCACCTGATGAATTTGTCCCATTCCGCCCATTCATTCTTCGACTGGCTATAAACAAGAGTGCTGGTAGAGTGACGACGTTCAGAAAAGGACAAGTCTGGCGAGGTCTTAATTTGGTGTGGGATTTCGAGTTAACTGTACTACCAAAAGAAATCTTAGACTTTCTTCCCTGGATAGTTAACTTAGTTGAGGCTCATGACAAAGGTTCATGCTTATTGCTACAATCACCACCTCATTCATTTGAATTAAAAGTGCCAGAGGTTGAATTCTTTAATAACGTATGGACTCAGAAAGCTTGGCTCCTTGCAAATTCGACAATATCCTAATGGTTGGTGCTAATCACTCTTTTAGCAACCGACTAAAAATATATGTGCTTGGGCTTTGTTTGCCCAATAAGAAATTAGCGACCCTACTTCGGGGAACGTTCCAAACCTTTGTAAATTTTTAAAACAAAATAGGCACCGTTGCACAAGTATTAGAGGGTTCTCCTGATTTGCTTGATAATCATGCTACTCGCGCGTTAATACCTGATAATTAATAAGGCAATCTACAGAGAGCAAAGATGCAGACTCTCCAACAACTCTCCCTCCCAAGCATGGGCTGCGGGACTTGGGCCTGGGGCAACCAACTGCTTTGGGGATATAACGAAAGTATGGATGACCAGTTGCAAGCCGTCTTTAACCTTTGTGTAAGCAACGCTGTGACTTTATTTGATACAGGTGATTCTTACGGAACAGGGAGATTGAATGGTCGCAGTGAGTTACTCTTGGGACGATTCAACCGAGAATATGTAGGTTCAGGTAAAGAAAATATTTGTATTGCTACTAAGCTTGCTGCTTACCCGTGGAGATGGACACGTCAGTCAATGGTAAAAGCTTGCAAATCATCTGCCCAACGCCTGGGAAGAAACGTAGATTTGGTACAGATGCACTGGTCTACAGCAAACTATGCTCCTTGGCAAGAGGGAGGGCTATTAGATGGTCTTGGCGATTTATATGAGCAAGGACTGGTTAAGGGAGTGGGACTATCTAATTATGGGCCTAAGCGGCTTAAGCAGGTACAGAAAAAGTTTGCTGAACGAGGCGTTCCGATTACTACTCTGCAAGTTCAATACTCTTTGTTGTCTACATATCCTGTCACTCAACTAAAGCTTAAAGACCTTTGTGATGAGTTGGGAATCAAATTGATTGCCTACAGCCCTCTAGCTTTGGGACTACTGACAGGAAAATACTCTAAGCAAGGCCCTTTGCCCAAAGGCATCCGAGGTCTGCTGTTTAGGCAGATATTACCAGGAATGCGATCGCTTTTGGCATGTATCCAAGAGGTAGCACAGTCTAGAAACAAAACTATGTCACAGGTAGCAATTAATTGGTGCATCTGTAAAGGAACCATTCCTATTCCTGGAGCAAAGAGCGTCGAACAGGCAAGGGAGAATATTGGTGCATTGGGTTGGCAATTAGACGGCAATGAGATTGCAGAGTTGGATAGGGCGGCGATGAATGCAGACAAAAAAATGGTACAAAATATCTTTCAAACTAAGTAAAATTTCAACGTTGCTGAATTTGAATATGAATAATTGCAAAAACTTGGTTTAAGTCTGAGAAGAAAAATACTTAGATTTTACAGAAATTCAAACATAAATATCTTAATTATGTCTGATTAACTAGTAATTTATATTACTAGTTTTCGATTAAAATACAGTGCTATTTTAGCAAGTATCTTGTCAAAAATAGCTTTTATCGTAACCTTTCAGGGGGCAGAAGGGCGATCGTCAAATAGAACGACTCCTAATCTGGTAATGTGAGATTTATAGCAAGACCGTCGAACTCACGTTACTTTATATAGTTAGTACAAGATATAAATTTTATAATATCATCCTTTAGCTAGATACTACAATATATCGCTCAATTTACTGTAGTTTAAAATTACTTGGTACAGACTAAAGGTTAAGTGAGGTATTGAAGCAAAAACAGGCTAAGACATTCTTTAGCCAAAAAATTCCCACACTCAAGCACCATGATTAAGCATTCAAATAAATTGAGCAAATTAAGGATATCTCACTGTAAACCCTATCTAAGTTAAAAGTTAAAAGAACCTATGAGCCAGTCAAATAGTTCAACAGATAATAATTCAACTGCCAACAGCAACGCAACACCAGCAGAATCTCGTAAGACAAAAAAAGCGGCAGCAAAGATTACAACCGAATATGCCGAGGAAATGGCACCTGAAAAAATCGTTGTAGACGAGCCACCGCCTAAACCAGACTATCCTCGCTACCGAGTTCACCCCGGACAGCCCATCACCTTGGCTAATTTCGATCCAAATGCCTGTGAGGGCTACAAGAAAAAGAAGCATGTTGAGGAAGAATTGGAAAAGCAGCGTCAACGGTTGCAAAATTTGCAAGAACGGTTATATGCTGAACACCATCGCAGTTTGCTAATCGTGCTGCAAGCGATGGACACCGGGGGTAAAGATGGTACCATCAAACATGTATTCGGTGGTCTTAACCCACAAGGCTGTCAGGTTTGGTCATTCAAAAAGCCCAGCGATGAAGAATTAAGCCATGATTTTCTTTGGCGCTACCACCAGCGGGCACCACAACGGGGGATGATTAGCATCTTCAATCGCTCTCATTACGAAGATGTGTTAATTGTGCGAGTCAAACAGCTAGTACCAGAGGATATTTGGCGCGATCGCTATCAGTTGATTAACGAGTTTGAGCATATGCTGACACTCAACAACATTGCTGTTATCAAGTTTTTTCTTCACATTTCTAAAGATGAACAAAAACGGCGCTTGGAAAGTCGGTTAGAAGATCCAGATAAGCATTGGAAGTTTTCCAGCAACGATTTAAAAGAGCGGGTACTGTGGGATGACTACCAAGTGGCATTTGAGGAGATGATTAACAATTGCTCGACTGCTCATGCTCCCTGGTATGTCATACCTGCAAACAATAAGTGGTATCGTAACTTGGTAGTAGCTCGAACGATCGCAGACACTTTAGAGGCAATCAACCCGCAATTTCCACCAGCAGAAAAGGGTTTAGAAAATATTGTGGTTCCAGATTAAAGTAAGAAATTACCAAAGTACAGCATTTCATGAATTTATTGCGAATTAAATTTGGCAATACTTTGTTAAGTGGATAGGCATAAATAAACAATACTTTGTAGTAAGCATTAAAGTGAAAATCCTTACCCTGAATACTGCGCGATGGCTACGGCGGTTACGCTATCGCACATTATTATTGTTGATTACTTAAGCAAACCGCACCTAAGTCCAATCGCCTCCAGGCGTGATCATTAAAGAGCAAAAGCCAAGTCACTTTCAATTAACTTGGCACCTGTTAGGTTAGCCCCACTCAAATTGCAGAAGTTAAAATTTGCCCCTCTTAAGTCTGCTAATGCTAGATTAGCTCCTCTTAGGTCTGCATCTGTGAGGTTAACTTCACCTAAGTTAGCGCTACTTAAATTAGCCCCCCTCAGTGAAGCTTGTTGCAGGTTTGCCTTGGTTAGGTTTGTCCTCATTAAATATGCCTTACTCAGGTCGGCTCCACTTAAATTAGCTTCACTTAGGTCTGCTGCTGTTAAATCAGCTTTACTTAGATTGGCTTGACTTAAGTCTGCCAAACTCAACTTTGCATAACTTAGGTTAATTTCACTCAGCTTTACTGATGCAAGTACTGCACACCTCAAATTAGCATTAATAAAATTTCTTTCTCCCATTGCATAACGGCGTAAAAGTTCATCAGTTGTTACTCTGTCTAAAACAGCTTTTGATGCGCCTTGATAACACCATGTAGCTTCTAATAGTTTGGCCGCAGTATTAACAGCTACCTGATCACATTTAGCTATGATCACACCATTGCAGCCATCCCATTGACCGTTAAGTATAAAGGCAATCTCATTAGCGGCAGCAATTGAGTCAAATAGTAAAATAGATTCCTTGTGCCGTTTTAACCAGCTATTCCAACCAATTGAGATAATATTTTTCATTTTTATAAGTGTTTGGCACGTTAAGTGACGATTACGGCTTTAACTTCCAGATATTAATAAACTCTAGGTTACTCTACCTCTGTCTTAAGTTATTTATTCAAGGTTAGTTCCAGTGACACAAAAGGCTGGACTTCGTTTTTCAAGACTACTTCTTTTGTGCGCCAGTTTATGACAGGGCGCTGCACAAAGACCTACAACACTGATGCAGCCCATTTACAGCGCTCTGTCACAAAGGAGTTACAATCGGCTTAACTACAAATACAAGAACTTAGTTCTAAACAGTTGAGTCTGAGCGTTCTATTTGTTGCCGAATGGTATCAATAGAAGCATTAACGCCAGCCAGTTTGGACTCTAAATCATCTCGCATCCAAATCAAGAATTTTAATTTCCGCTCTAAGCCAGCTTTGCGCGAAATGGGTTCGCTTCCATAACAGGGATTACCCCAAAAAGGAAACATAGTTTACCTCTGTATTTAGCTTTTGTAACAGTGCAATGTATTGCACTACTACACTACATTATGACTAATCACAATCAGACTGGTGTGTGTAACAACCGACCTAAATTGGACGTGCTTAACGAACTTTGCTAAAAGTTATCTATTGAACTAGCAGAGGTATTTGACCATACTGCTATCAATTCTTTGCATTCCTGTGTTAAGAAAAAGGTGAAGTGGCGGCAGCACTTCAAATGAACACAGAAAGATTCTGCCAATTTGGCATTACAAGTCTCTGAATTGCCGTTTAAATGAGATATCAAGAGAACGGAATAGCCCAAAGGTTACACGAGGAATAGTTTACCCTATGCCTCAGTAGCTCCACAAATCGCCAGTTGTTGACCCAACGCTGTAGAATCACTTCTTAGGCAACTTACAGCGCTCGGTCATCGCTTCTCTACAACTGGCTAGTAATGTACTAGAAAACACATAGCAATTGAGCAGTCTATCTACTGCTTAGATTTGGCAGACATCCCTTGGCATATTTCCTTACTTGAATCAAGAGGATGAAGGGCGATGCCTACGGCGGTAAACTACGCACCCCATAAAATGGGAACCCTGTTATATAATAGCGTTCCTCATTGCCATGAAATTATTAAATTTTCTCAAATCCAAACTAGCTATTACAGCTTTAGCGATCGCAGTAAACATCACTGTCATTAATGTCCATTCTTCCAGTTCAAATCCTCCCATTGTCAAGAGTAGAATTACTCAGTCCCAATCACATATTCAACTTGTTCACACACTGACAGGCCATAAAAAAGTGACTTTTGGTGTTCGAGCAATTGTGATTAGCCCAGATGGGCAAACCCTGATTAGTGGAGGTAGAGATGATACTATTAAATTCTGGAATCTCCGGACTGGAAAATTACTGCGTAGTTTAGATGCTCACTCAGATGGTGTTACTTCAATTGCTATTAGTCCAGATGGCAAGCTGCTTGTAAGTGGTGGAATAACCACCCCAACAATGAAGGTTTGGGATTTACGCACTCAATTAATGCTTAACATCGAAAGTGGACATACGCTGCCAGTAGAAACCGTTGCTATTAGTTCAGATGATAGATTGATTGTTAGTGGCAGTGATGATCACAGAATCAAGCTTTGGGATTTACACACGCTTAAGTTGCTTAATACCATTGCTGCACACTCAGATTATGTGAGTAAGGTTACAATTAGCCCTGATATACAAACCCTTGTTAGTACTGGGGGTGGCGATGACAATACAATTAGGCTAATTGATCTGCGAACTAAAAAAACGCGCCATGTTCTCAAAGGACATAAAACCGGAGTTGATGCTATTGCCATTACTCCAGATAGCAAAAAGCTCGTCACTGGCAGTTTTGGTCAATTAGTTTCTCGAAATCGTGCAATTAGTACCCTGAAGTTATGGAATCTTCAAACTGGAAAACTACTGCATGAGTTTCCTGACAATTTTAGTTCAGTTGAATCTCTTACCATCAGCCCCGATGGAAAAATTCTGATCTGCGGCAATTTTGATGGCAGTATTAAACTGTGGAGCTTAGAGACTTTAAAATTGTTGCACACCTTTCAGGATGGTTCCAGTTCTGTTTTAGCGGTTGCTCTTAGCCCAGATGGTAAAACCCTCGCTAGTAGCAATGAGGATAGTACTATTCATATTTGGCAAATTAACTAATACCAATTCGCTATATGGAATTGAGGTTTTCCAAAACCTGTAAAAAGTAAGATTACCTACAGATGGAAATTTAAAAGAACCTACACAATATATTTTTTGTGGCTCTAACCCAAGCGTATTGTGTCAAAAACGACGTAGGCATAATTTGTGAATTGTGCCTACCAAGAATTTTGGGCAACGCATAATTAATTTCAACAGATGTCTAATAAGCAAAAAGATATATTGCTTTCTCAAAATGCTTAATTGCTTACTAATTTCGGTAGATTTAGCTAGTAAAAAAGCATATTACTTTCTCAAAATGCTTGATTGCTTTCTAATTTCGGTAGATTCAGCAAGTAAAAAGGCATATTGCTTTCTCAAAATGCTTGATTGCTTTCTGATTTCAGTAGATTCAGCAAGTAAAAAGGCATATTGCTTTCTTAAAATGCTTAATTGCTTTCTCATTTCGGTATATCACGTATTCATTCCAGTAAATTCAGTAAGCAAAAAGGCATATTGCTTTCTCAAAATACTTGATTGCTTACTCATTTCGGTAGATTTAGCAAGCAAAAAGGCATATTGCTTTTTCAAAAGCTTGATTGCTTACTCATTTCGGTATATTGCACATTCATGACAACGATCGCTATGTAACAAAAACCATTGCAGAATTGCCGGAGTTCTCTCAAGCGGATCAATACGGAAGTTTTTTAAAGTAAAGAATATTAACCGTACTAGATTACAAGGCTCAGATCATGGCTCGCAGAAAAAGAACCTCTCAGGTGTTAGAAAAAGCAGCGCGTCGTGCTGCTGGTATCAACTCAATTGATCCGAATTTAAATGTAGGTAATGGACTCACCCTACCGGCATTCTCAACCCTAATTGAGACGATGCGAACTAGAGAGAATTTATACAACACTGCTCTTTCCAACCTTGATAAGATGTACCATGACATGCTCCAAACAGAGCGCGAGTTGGCAGATATGGCAGAGCATATGCTGTTGGGAGTTGCTACTCAATATGGTAAAAGCAGTGTGGAGTACGGCATGGCAGGAGGTGTTCCTAAGAACCAGCGCCACAAGGGACTACGAGGTGAGTCACCAGTTCCCAGTTCACAGCAACCCTCATTCATTGCCAGTGTGAACGGCAGCGGCAGCAAAAATGGCAACAAAGCAGCTATGACAAGTTAGCTTGAGCATTTTTCTTTTGAGAATGCCTATAGACTGAGGCTTCATCAAAAATTATTCTGACTTATTGTCATTCATTACCGATGCCATTGCACCTGGGAACAAGTGATAAGTGTTACCGTCTGATACTTGTTTGGGAATACTTTTATAGGAGTGATCAGGAAGGCGATCGCCCTAACACTTTCAATTTAAATGTACTTTATCACCTTACAATCACTCCTATTTTACAAAAAATATTGTATTAATACTCACTAATATACCAGGAGCAAACAAGATGGGATTCATTGAAGATATTACCAAGCTGTCTGAACAAGTGCGTAAGCGGGCTGACCAAGTTGTTGGTGAAGAAGCGACTAAGATGGCACTGATTGTTCCTTTTTTGAGTGCTCTTGGCTACGATGTCTATGACCCTAGTGAAGTAATGCCGGAATACGTGGCAGATTTTGCTATTAAAAAAGCAGGGCAGTTTGAAAAGGTAGATTACGCCTTAGCTATTAACAATAATATAGTTATGCTCGTAGAGGCAAAAGCCCGTGGTCAAAAAGCTGAAGCACATGATGGACAATTGAGCCGCTATTTTAATGGACTTTTGACAACAAAAGTAGCTATCGTCACTAATGGGGTTGAGTACCGTTTCTTTACAGACTTGCGTGATAAAAATGTCATGGACAAGGAGCCATTTTTTAGTTTTAACATCTTGGAATATGATGTCAAAGATATTGATAACCTCAAATTTTTTCACCGTGATAACTTTGATGTTACAGCTATTACCAACTATGCTGAAGAAATGGTTTATGTAAAAGGTATGACTCACCTTCTAGGAAATCTTTTACGTTCTCCTTCTGAAGAATTTGTTCGCTTCTTAGTAGCTGAACTCGGTACAGTTGCCCCTAGTTATGAAATTAAAGGTCGAATGACTGGTAAAGTTATTGATAAATTTAAACCAATTGTTAAAAAGTCGATTCAGGGAAGTTTAGTAGAGTTAATGACTCGCTCACTTAGCCAAGAAATAACTCAGCCTGTTGAACTTGAAGTAGAACAAGAGATTGAAGAAGAGGATAAACAGCAGGAATCTCAAGAATCAACGAAAATAGTAACAACTGCTGAAGAAATCGAAGCCTTTGAAAAAATTAAAGCAATTACGCGAACCTCAAAAAGTTACAATTTTGAACTCCAATACAAGGATACTGCTTCATACTTTGGTATCAATCTTGTTGGCAAAACTACCTGGTGGTTTCTGAGACTATATCTATCTTCGCAGAAAAAAAGTTTTATTACTCGTTTAAGTGTAGATGAAGTAAAGTCTCTAGCTTCAAATTTTGAAGTACAGGAAGTAACAGCTTCTGTGGGGGATGCCACATCGAAAGTAATTATTTCCTCTGTCAGTGATTTCGATAAGTTGACATCACTGATTCTCAGATGTTACGAGGCAGAAGCAGCCAAGCATCAAACATTCACCCCAGATGTAATCAGAATGGAAAAATCAGCTTAACTCGGTGTAATTGCTTTTACTAGCAGCATTAGTTACATCGGCTATCACTGCACAAGAAAACTACTACCATCAACTGGGACTAAGAGACAGAATTCTTAACTTCCCGTTGATGGTCGCAGTGGTGCTAACACTGTTATGGCCAAATGTGGCGGAAGTTACAGAACTGACAAGAATGTTAGCCTTGATTGGACCAACAACAGTACTACACCCGGCATCCTCCGACACCATCAGCCAGCATTAGGTGATGCGCTGGTTAGTTACTCGTCATCCCAGTTATCATCTTATACATATTCAAAAAAGGGCATTTTTAGACAGGCTATATGAGTTGATTTTAATTATGCTCCTGAATTGTAGGCTTGATTGAGTTTGGTGGCTGACTCTTCTAATAAGCGTTGTTCATCAGCATTTCTTGGTAACACCAGTTGGCGCTCAATACCTATTGAGCTAATGATACATGGAAGTCCAAGAACAATATCACTGTCAATTCCATAGTTAGAATCTGCTCTCACGGATACTGGAAATATTTGCTTTTCATCTTGCAGGATGGAATCAACTAACTGACAAACTACCGTTGATATACCATAGCTAGTATTTCCTTTACGTTCAGTAATACTATAGCTTCGCTTACGCGTTAACTCTGTGTACTCTTGCTGAATTTGTTCCAGTTTTTCTCCTTGTGGTATGGGAAATTCAGTTAACGGAATTCCCCCAATGAATGCATTAGACCAAACAACAAATTCACTGTCTCCATGCTCTCCAATCACATAAACATGAACGTCTTGAAGGGCAACATTCAGCCGCTTACCAAGTTGATATCTCAGTCTAGCAGTATCAAGAACGGTTCCCGAACCGAAAATTAGGTTTTCTGCTCTCGTGGAACTGGCGATCGCAATCCGCGTTAGTACATCCACTGGATTGCTAACGATAAGTACGATTGAATTCGGTGCAACTCGATCCAATTCTTTCATCGTCGAACGCATAATCTCTGCATTGTCGCTCAATATATCTAATCGGGTCTGTCCTTGTTTTTGCCGCACCCCAACAGTCACGACAATAATATCAGAATCCGCTAAATCTTCATACTGGTTTGATGCTATAATCTCCATCTCTTGAAGTAGGGGAATGCTGTCTCCAATATCCCATGCTTGCCCCTCAGCTTTTGATAAAGTTCGGTCAAAAAGGACGACTGTTACACATTTACGGAGTAGCACTAAAGCATTTGCTATGTTTGCACCCACATTCCCCGCACCAATAATACCGACCTTGGATGTTTTGCTACTCATGATTATATTTCACCTTTTTTGTAACTGAATCAATAAGTATATATTAACTCCAGCTAGTTAGTCCGGAGTGCTATTCTGCAAATATAATTTTTGAAATATAGTATAAAATAGTACTTTTTTATCTTGACTAAAATTTTATAGCAATCCTAAATCATTTGTGATAAATTACCAGATTCATTCAGCTTAGAGAGGTAAAAATTTGGACTATTGATTGCTAGGTCGAATAATGCTTTAACTACAGAAAAAGAATAATCTAAAAAATAGAACTCTTTGTTAAAAATTTGATTCGTAAAAGTTTAGTAGAGTTAATGACTCGCTCACTTAGTCAAGAAATAACTCAGCCTGTTGAAGTGAAAATAGAACAAGAGATTGAAGAAGATAAACAAGAATCTCAAGAATCAAAGCTACTAACAACTGCTGAATAAATTGAAGCCTTTAAAAAAATTAAAGCAATTACCAAACTACAAGGAGTTAAATTTTGAACCCGAATACAAGGATACTGTTTCATCCTCTGCTATCAATCTTGTTGGCAAAAGTACAGCCAAGTAAATCCTGTGAACGTTTACAATAAAAGCGTCTAAATAATATTACAGAGGGAAATTGATGACAGGTGAATTTGATGGCAAAGTCGCGATTGTTACAGGTGGGAGTTCGGGAATTGGTAAGGCGACAGCGATCGCTTTTGGCAAAGCAGGCGCAAAAGTCGTCGTTGCGGCTCGTCGAGACTCCGAAGGTGAAGAAACGGTGAATCTAATTAAACAAGCTGGGAGTGAAGCCTTGTTTGTTAAAACAGATGTCGCCCAAGTATCTGAGGTGGAAGCACTTGTGAGCAAGACGGTAGAAACCTACGGTCGCCTAGATTTTGCATTCAACAATGCTGGTATTGATGGTGGGAACGCTCCTCTCCACGAACAATCGCTTGAACAGTTTGATCAACTTATAGCAGTCAATGTACGCGGATTATTCCTGTGCATGAAGTATGAAATTGCCCAAATGCTTCGGACTGGAGGAGGCGTGATTGTCAACAATTCTTCGATGGGTGGACTTATAGCCTTCCCCCGCATTGGACCATATCATGCAAGCAAGCACGCTGTTATGGGGTTAACAAAGTCAGCAGCCCTTGATTATGCCAAATTGGATATCCGGATTAATGCTGTTAACCCTGGCATTATTAATACAGATTTGATTGTTCGGATGGCAGAGAAAATGGGTGATGCTGAATCTGCAAGTCAACAGTTGACAACAATGGTTCCAATGGGACGAATGGGCAAACCTGAAGAAATAGCTTCGACTGTACTTTTCTTATGTTCAGAAGCTGCTTCCTATATAACTGGTCAGTCTCTGGTTGTAGATGGCGGTTATATAGCGACGTGAGTAGTCGTTTATGAAAGAGAAAAACGTGGAAAAAATAGCAGTTCATTTTAATTGGACTTTACAAACAGCGAGAGACTGTGAAGTTCGATAGATATGAGGGGCGATATCACCAAAAAATCAAGCCGAGTTCAGAAACCACTCAAAATAGCTAATCTCTGGGACTACACCCATTCTGACTGGTAAAACCGAAACTCCTAGTCCACGCGATACGTACAAGGCGATCGCCCCATCTCGATACCAACCACTGACATAACGTCCGCTACCAGGTGGACGTAAAGGAGCAAAGCCAAATAATGATAATTGTCCGCCATGAGTATGTCCTGATAACATATATTGTGGTTTGTATTGTGTTATCTTTGCTAACTCATCACTTGAAAATGAATCTCGATATGCTGGTGAGTGGGCAAGTAATAAATGGTTTTGTTGAGGGCGAAGACCTTGGAGTGATTTGATTAAATCGGGTTTGCTGACTAAATCATCTAATCCCGTGATTAATATAGAGCGATCACCATAGTTATGTAAAATGCTTTCATTAACTAATAAACGGCAATTATAAGTGGCATAGATTTTTGTCAAACGTTTTAAATCAATACCTGCCCAGTATTCCCAATTACCCATAATTGCATACTTAGCTGTTTGCTTGTCAAGGAGCGACAAAAAGCGATCAAATCCATCAAGCTGTTCGACTTTATCAATCGAATCTCCAGTAAAGAGTACAACATCTGGGTTAAGTTTATTAACTTGTTCGGCAATATGTTGTGCCCGATTGTTAAATTTTTTGAGATGGAGGTCGCTGATTTGGACAATCTTGAAACTATTATTGTTAGAAGCGAATTGTTGATTTAGTTGATGACGTGTGACGACAAAACGATTCGGCTCAATGATAAAAGCATACAGAATCAGTAAACAAAAGCTAACAGTGGTGGCAAGTAAAATAAATAGGCGCTTTCTTTTATTCTTTTTTGTTACCATTAGTTGAAATCTTTCTGAAATTATCTAAAAATAATACATGATATAGTTGCACATTCTTTAATAAACTACACAAACTTTGGTGATCGCTTTCTACCCTTGTTAGTTTATGTATTCAAGCTAGAGGGGAAAGAGGAAACTACAGTACATAACGTATTAAATTTTACTCTAATTTACTAGGTTAAAATTTTATTACATACTTATAAATTTTCTCACCGATTTACTTAATCAGAATGGAAAAATCAGCTTAACTCGGTGTAATTACTTTTACTAGCAGTTCAAATATTGAAACTAGAGTTGGTTTTTGTCTAATGATTCCAATTCTGTTTGATCGGTCTGTCATATGTTTGTTTACAGTTAAACTACATATACAAATTAACAACCTAGACCTATTGACGAGTAGTACCCCTTAGGGTAGTATTTTTGGCAAAAAAAAGTGGCTCTGCAATCAGCAGAACCACTAAAGCTTTCGCAAACCTGTTATAACTTAACGAACTGCCCCTTGAGCAGAAACAGTATCAATTGGCTTCATCAGGTACAGCCGCAATAACTGCCAGCCATTGGAGATGTAAAGCGGCAGTTTCTGGAAGAATTGCAGGAATTTGGGAGTGTTAGAGTTAGCGAGCGCACTCAGCTTCTGATTATTGCTTATACAAGTATCCAACCGTTGATAAAACTCTGGATTCTCTACATCCAGCATCAGCGGGAATACCCTACCTGCGTTTTCGTTAGTCTTCTGAATAACATGGATGTCGTATTCTCGCGCATCCAATCCAAGGGTGGCATAAAAGTCCTTGCGTTGGATGTCATTGAGATACATTGTCGCAAACACCGACAAGAGGAAGAACCGACTCCACAGCCGTGCTTTCCAATCATTCAATATTTGCGGCTGGGATTTCATGATCGCATCGAAGAAATCCCCGTGACGGTTTTCATCTTGACACCAGTTTTCAAAGAACCGGAAGATTGGATAAATCCGGTCTTCGGGATGTGCTTCTAAGTGGCGATAAATGGTGATATAGCGCCAATAACCAATCTTTTCAGAAAGATAAGTGGCGTAAAAGATGAATTTTGGCTTAAAGAAGGTATAATTGCGGCTCTTAGTCAAAAACCCTAAATCTAGGGACAGATTAAAGTCCGACATAGCTTTGTTCAAAAAGCCAGCGTGACGTGCTTCATCCCGTGACATCAGGTTAAAGCACTCTGCCAAAACGGGGCTTTTGCCTTTCAAGCGACGACCGAGTTCTTTATACAGCAAAAAGCCAGAAAACTCTGCCGTACATGAACGTTCTAAAAATTCAACGAACAACCGACGAGTCTCCCCATCAATATGATCCCAGGATTGTTCAAACTCGGCATCCCGAACAAAGTGATGGCGGTTGTAGTCAGTGCGAAACTCTTCGAGAATGGCTCTTAACTCGTCTTCGTTAACGGAGATGTCCATCCGCGCCATTTCATCAAAATCGGTAGTATAAAACCGAGGTGTTAACAGGGTTTCTTTTGCCGGGACTTTAATCCCTGGCCGGATTTCTTCAAAGCCTGGTTTTTTGAGGGAATCTACCATGTCTTGATTGCTCTTTCGTCTTTATTATCTTAAGTAGACCCTTCGGGTGACGCTCCTACGTCGCTACCGCTACGCTAATGGCAGTTCCTCATAGGGAAACCCCCATCGCCTTTGGCGTCTCCCCTTGGGAGAAGACCGAACTGACTCACCAGAAAGCCAAGGGTAAAGCTCTGGCAAGGCGCAACAGCCCACAAGAATCCAATTGTATAAAGTTCAGTCTACCAAGGTACGGGTTATAAATTTGCAAGCGAAACATTAAGAGTTGCAACAATAATTCAATGTTTGCGGAATCAAAAATCGCGGATTGGTAGTCAAATAAACGTAGTTCAGTGATCAGGATTGTTTTGATCAAGTGGATTAGGACGCTCCTCTTGTATTCTCAAAGCACTACTATCTCAGTAATTTTCTTTGGTTCTTACTACAATAAATTAATGCGGTTTTCTCAATACATTGATCATCTTAAAATTAACAATCCATGACTAGCATAATTACTGAAAAATTCTAATTATTTTAGTGATATCTTGCACCCTTTCCAATAACTGTAGGTTGGACACTGCCCATAACGTCAAATTATAGTTGGAGCGAACATCACTACCCACCTACAAAAATTGCCAGAAAGCAACTGGTGTAAGATGTAAATCTAGCTATTCATGCTTGGTATAAAAAACAGTATGGAAAAACTATCTTAGACAACAAGAGCAAATCCAAAGAGTTGAAAACAAGATGAATCTTGAAAACAATCAGCAAAAAGACCGACTTCTTGTCTCTTACATCTTGTGTGCAGTCGGATTTTTCGGGGTGGGAGGGCTGCACCGTTTCTACAATGGCAAGATCGGGACTGGGTTGTTGTGGCTGTTGACCGGTGGTGTGTTTGGTATAGGACAGGTCGTGGATTTGTTCTTCATGCCCGGTATGGTTGACGAATACGAATACAAACTAAGACTAAAAGCGGGTGTATCTCCCTTTGGTGTGCCGTTAAATCAAGCAGTGGTTGCCTCTGAAGTTCACCGCCCAACAGGCAACCAACTGATGATGAAACTGATCGAAGCGGCGGAAAGCAAAGGTGGTATTTTAACTGTCACTCAAGGGGTAAAATTCACCGGAGCTAGCTTTGTCGAAGTGGAAGCTACTCTCAATGAGATGTACAAATCAGGTTACGTGAAAATTGATAACGACCCCAATACTGGAGCCGTTACTTACCATTTCCACGAACTTTAAGGGGAGTGGGGAAGAAGCAGGGGAGTAGCGGGCAGAGGGCAAGGAGGAGAATAAAAAATTACCTCTTTCCCCTCTGCTCTCAACAAGAACTGCCTCTCTGCCTCTTTTCAATGCCCAATGACTAATTTATACCTAACCACTTTTGACCGTCCAAGCGTTGAACTAAGCCAAATACCAATAAATCGAGTGTAATTCTGCGCTCATCGATTAAGAATGACTCAAGAGTGCTAGGTTTTTTGCCTTCATTACAGGAAAATCCCTTTTTCCCTTGAATATCTTCTTCGGGGAAATACAAGTTAAACTGACGCAGACCGATTTCTGTCCAACTGCCGATAATTTGCCAGCATTCTTCGGCGGATTCAAAGCCAGTGATTGGCACCTTTTGCTTGGCAAAAGACACCTGTAAATCTTGCACACCTTGTTGAGCGATCGCTTTTTGTAAAGCTGGCAAGTAATCTTGCTCGATGAACTCTACAAATGGCTTATCTTCAACAGCTGGAGCTTTTTCCTTTTTGGCGGCTTTAGCTGCGGCGGCTGGTTTTTCTCCTGTTGCTGCGGCTTTTTCGCCTCCTGCGGCTTTTTCTCCTGTTGCTGCGGCTTTTTCGCCTTCTGGGGCTTTAGCTGCGGCGGCTGGTTTTTCTCCTGTTGCTGCGGCGGCTGCGGGTTTTTCGCCTCCTGCGGCTTTAGCTGCGGGTTTTTCTCGCTTGGGTGGTACAGCAGCGGGTTTAGCAGCATTGGGGTTATCTTCAGGATTTGCGGCTTTAGGATCTGGCGCGTTGGCAGTAGGAATATCTGTGGCTTCGGGTGAGTCTGTACTAGGAGCGTGTTCTTCAGCTACACTGGGAGCTTGCTTGTCAACAGTGCTGGGAGCTACTTCTCCCGCTTGATTGTGATTGGTTTGGTCTGCCATTGCTCAGGTCAATCCTTTAATCTAGCTTTCGGAGCGATCGCTCACCTTGAGGTATCGGGTATTTTCATTTTGACATAATAGTACCGCAAGGCAATAATAACTGTACAGTTAAAAATAACGCAAAGGCTTAGGACATAAGCTTTCTTCCCTTCTGTCCCCTGCCCTTCAATTTTGGATTTGCGGTTTTAGATTGTTCAATAGTACGATGTTTTGCATCCTGTGTAGAGATGTGTCTATACCGTAGCTTAAAAAGGGGGAGATTTTAAGAGCTAACTTTTTAAAGGGATTGGGGAGTCTTTTCTACGTAAGTCTTATTCAATCTAAAATCCAAAATCTAAAATCTAAAATTCTTCTGCCTCACTCAAATCCCCTTGAATCCCATACCAGTTTCTACCTGTTGGTGTGCTTGGGTAGAACTTACCTTACCAGACGCAATGCTAGAAGTTTGACGCCAAATACCAACTTGGCTTAAGAATAGACCTACTAAAATCAAGCTACCGCCAATATATTGAGGTCGGGTAGGAGCTTCACCTAAAATTAAATAGGCTGCGAGAATGCCCACAATTGGGCTAAATGAGCTAACTAAGGAAGCCATAGATACAGTGGAAGTTTTCAAGCCTTTAATTAAAAAAGACTGACCTACTACTACAATCAATCCACCATAGAGAAACATCCATTGCCACAAGAACGGTGAGAGGACGTTAGCAAAATGATCGCTGCCATAGACGACTAAAGCAATGAGGAAAAAGATTACGGTTCCTAGTGCAGTCCGAAAGATGCTATGGATTCCTAGAGGGATCTGCGAAAGGTGTTTCTTACCAATAATCGTCGAAACACCTATGGCCGCTGATCCTACTGCTGCCAAAAGTTCCCCTATGCCTAAACTGAAACCTCCCATGTTCATCATGGCATCTGTTGAAGGCTGAAGGATGATAGTTAGGATAACACCGATAAACGCTGCGATCGCTCCGATAAATTCCCAAATATTTACCCGTTCCCTCAATAACCAGACTGATAAAGCCAGAGTTAGAGGCGGTTCCAAACGTCCCACCAAGATGACATTGTTCACTCCTGTGAGTGCAAATGCCTGGAAAATTAAGCCAGGGGCCAACGCTCCCGATAAAATAGCTACTGCTGTTAGACTGACCCAATCCTGACTTGAGAGTTGCTTCAAAGTAGCTTTGTTCCACTGTCGCCCATAGATTAGGATCAGAAGTATCAAGGCGCAAAGGTTTCCCACAAATAAAACATTACAAAAAGAAATCGGATTGCGATTGCTTATGAAATGTTCAGCACCAATTTCTGTTAGCTTCCGGGTAACTGCGCCAGATGCTGCAAAAATTAGCATTGCTAGCCAGAGATATGTTTGTCCCGAAATTCTATGAATTAGGCGATGTGGTCTTTTGGGTCTAGTCACAATAACACTACTGCAATCAAAGCATTGCTCATTATATTAAGTTGCCGTCATTCAGTTCTGAATAAGGTTTTGTTGAGAAAATACTTAAATTCTGCTGTGACTTGGAGTAACCATGATTGCCTGAGAAAGTGCTGAGAATCAACTAAATTTTCTCAAAGGATAAATTCATGAAAATAGTGGCTTAGTTTCAATCAACTCTCACTCCCACCTGAGATGCTTGGGATGTTCAGGATAAAACAAAGAAGAGAGTAACAAATGAAACTTGCACCCATACTTACAAGTGTCGCTTTGGTTGGTTTTCTCACAGTTTGGGACGCACCATTAAAGGTGATCAATCCGTTATTAGTGCAGGCATCAGCAGCCCAAGAAATGTCTCTAACACAGAAATTAGACTTGCTAACTAAGAGTAAGGGTAAGATTGGTAGTGGTGATCAACTACGTCGTTTCTTTTACGGTGACTTGGAGCCAATCGGTATCCAGGTAGGTGGTGCAGGTCACGTAGTTAACCTTTACAACAAAGCCAATGATATCACATTCGCTTACTGTTCATACTACGATGTGATTGTAGCAATTAAGAAAGGTAAAGTGACTAAGTTTGAACCCAGTGAAGTGAAGTAATACTATATCCACTTTTCAATTAATATTTTGCTAAAACCAGAGGAGCTATTTGATTACATCTAGGTTGCGATGTCTGACGACAAGCTACGTTGCATCCACGCCCTAGTAAAAGTCTGATTTAGTCCTCCACAAAAAGGCATTAAAGTTCTTGCAGAATCAGGTTAAAGGGCAAAGGTAAAAAGAAAATTTAATCTTTTTACCTTTAATGGCCCATTAATTTTATTTATTCTAGACATTGCCAGCTACCATAAAATTGAAGAAAGAGATTTGGGGACAAGGGGAATTTTGCAGATAGGGATTGAGATCCCACCTGAAACCCAAGAGGCAAGAAACGTCTGATAAAAATCGTGGAAAACTTAGCGGCACAGCTAGATTGCAGTGTACCCCAAGCATCAGGAAATAAAACAGCAACCCAAGCAACATCTGATTTTTGGAATTCACCATATATCGATGATTCCCATGCTGATTTTATTTCAGCGCAAATTGATAAATTAATCTTTAAATGATTATAAAATAATTTCACTGCTGTTTGTTACAGAAAATCAATTAATTCAGCAATTGCGATCGCCAAATTTCTTGTAGTAGCCCAACTCTCTAAATCAGCAGCTACTTGCATCAGTTGCTTATAGATTTTATCATCAATCCACATGCCAAACTCCTCCCGCACCTGATTAGCAGAAGTTAACATGATTACCAAATCCTGCACTGTTTCCAAGCCCACTACCATCATACAGGCTGGTGCCTTCTGTCCGAATTTCTCCATTCGGGGCGGTATAAAGAGTTCTACGAGATTACTGCACCAGCAAAAGCCGAATTTCGACTTGACAGATTTGACGCAATCTTTGGATAAGGCGATCGCGCAATATCATAATTACACCGGGCCAAAATCAGCTTAAACTGCCCCACAGACGTCTCAATCCCTCAAGCCAATTGTTGCAGTGAACAATCATAAGGTTATCTTTAGGTAGGTGCGCTGAATTGGTCATAAGCTCATCTAAATCTAGATTTGTGTGCAGGTTTTGACCTTAAGTCAATCTATCCTGCGTTACACTCAAGTGCAAGGCTAATAGCTGAAGTCCACTCAAGTGGATTGGAACCTTTTATTAGTCCTGTTTAAAGGACTTTGGTTATTGGTTCCAGGGATTAAAATCCCTGCTGGGTGAGTCGGTAAGCGAAAACTTCATTAGTTTTGCTAGATGTCCTGCATCTGTGATCAAGGTATTCTGGAGATATGTTGCTCAATGCGATCACAAAAAGTATTGCATTGCGAAATAATTGTAATAATATTTAACATGATTTGATGTTGTGTTATTTAGATTAACTATTGCAAAGAAATTCTTTCAAAGTCAGTAGAATGACAAATACAACCAGGCAACTATTTTATAGATTAGTTACCCTAGAACTGTAGACTATGTTTTTATTTTGCCTCTGCGGCATACCAATCAAGACCATACCAAATCCTTCATTAAGAGCTCCCACAAATCATAATGCCTGTGATTGAGAAGAAAAGAACTCGCGATCTGCCCCAAATTAACGAACGAATTCGCTTCCCCAAAATTCGGGTGATTGACACTGACGGTGCCCAACTGGGAATTATGCCCCCACTGGAAGCACTACAACTAGCAGAAGAAAAAGAGTTAGATTTGGTGCTACTCAGTGATAAAGCTGACCCACCAGTTTGTCGGATTATGGACTACGGGAAATATAAGTTTGAGCAGGAGAAAAAAGCACGAGAAGCCCGGAAAAAGCAGCACACGGCTGATGTCAAAGAAGTTAAGATGCGCTACAAAATAGAAGAACACGACTACAACGTGCGTGTCAAGCAAGCAGAGCGCTTTTTAAAAGATGGCGATAAAGTCAAAGCTACTGTGATGTTCCGGGGTCGAGAAATTCAACACAGCGACCTAGCAGAAGATTTGCTCAAGCGAATGGCAACGGATTTGGAGCCATTTGGTGAGGTTCAACAAATGCCTAAAAAAGAAGGGCGAAACATGATGATGCTCATCTCGCCCAAAAAATAATTCTCTAACTAGTTTAATAGACCAAGTTTGAAAATCCCCTGACTTATAACCAGGGGATTTTTTCGTTTTTCGTTTGGATACAACATGCGCCCAAAGGTACTGAGGTCATTTAAATTTATCGAAAATCGATAGTCCTGAAGGCTGAGTGGGAAACATAAGACTCAGTTGCTCAGGACTTTTGCTATTTCCAGGAGATGAGGGACGAGGAGGACAAGGAAGTATTTTCTTTTCTTGGAACGCCAGATCCCAACTCGCCTATTGCGCGGTGATACTACCAGAAAATAAAACTGCATGGAACTGAAAAATCACTGGTTGGCTGCAAATAAAGTTGCTTTACCACGACTACTACAGTGGGTGAATCTCCGACCAGAGGAGAGTGAACGGACTCGGATAATGTTTGTTTTTTACACAACTGTATGTGTAGGATTGCGGTGGGCAGAGGACAGTACGGTGGCGCTATTTTTGGATAAATACGGAACTAACCTACTGCCGTGGATGTATATTGCCAGTGCCGTTATGAGTGCAGGACTGGTTTTTTTATACTCTTGGTTACAAAAGATTTTTCCCTTACGCAGGGTGATTGTAGCGATCGCGCCTTGCATGTTAATGCCATTAGTTTTATTAGTTGTATTACGTTGGGGAGCGCACTTTTCCTACCTGGCAGTGATTTCGGTATTTCTGCTGCGGCTGTGGGTAGATGCACTTTATGTGGTCAATGACCTCAACACCTCCATCGTCGCCAACCAACTATTTAACATTCGGGAGATTAAGCGCACTTACCCACTGGTGAGTAGTGGTCTTTTGGTAGCAGATGTGATTAGTGGCTTTAGTTTGCCTTGGCTAGTGCAATACACCACGCTGAATAAGATCATCCTGATCGCCTGTACAGTAATTTTATTCGGATCGGGGATTCTCTTCTATTTAACTCATCACTATCGAGCAGCTTTTCCTGAAACTCCACAAAGACTAATTTCTGAAGAACAAACCTCACGAGAGCGTTTCATTAAAAGTCCGCTGAAACGCTATGTCTGGCAATTGTTTGCCTTTGTGGGTCTGTTGCAAGTCATTGGGTTGTTAGTAGATTTTCAATATCTGCGCGAACTTCAATCTAATTTGGGTGATCGAGAACTCGCTAGCTTCTTGGGTCTTTTTGGTGGCATGTTAGGACTGTGTGAGTTGTTGTTGCAGTGGTTTATTTCCAGCCGACTCATCGAACGGATGGGGGTATTTTTCACAGCCACACTTTTACCAATCACTGTAGGCTTTTCACTACCAGGAGTGCTGGTATTCCTGAATTTAATTCCAGCCATACAATCGCAAAGCTTTTTTTGGGGTCTAGTGATTGTTAAATTCTGCGATGAACTTCTGCGCTACACCTTTGTCATGAGTAGCGGCCCCATCCTGTACCAACCGATTCCAGAGGCAATTCGCAGCCGGATGCAGACTTTATCTGGTGGAACCGCCGAAGCGATCGCTACAGGTTTGACAGGAGCGCTAATTTTTGTAACTCTATTGTTTTGTGGGAGGTTTGTACCTGTACCCCTGCAAAAGTGGGTGTTGGTAGCAGAAACAATGCTGATAGCTAGTGCCTGTTTAAAAGTAGTTTGGGAATTGCGATCGCGCTATGTTGAACTGTTAGTCTTAAGTGTGGCACGGGGTCACTTAAGTGCAACGAATGTGGGTCTGCGATTCTTTAAGCAGGGGGTAGTCAAAGCTTTAGCAGAAAAAGGCAGTGAGGCTGATAAACGTTCTTGTATTGAACTTTTAGCCCAAATTGATTCCCTTGGAGCTGCGGAAGTTTTAGCACCCCTATTATTCAAGTTAACCCCAGATTTGCAGCGCCAAAGTTTGGAGGTGATGCTGATGGCAGGTGCCAATCCCGCTTATCTAGCCGCCATCCGTCCTTTGTTAGAACAACCCCAAGAAACTAACCCCGAAGTTTTTGCCTTGGCGCTACGCTACGTTTGGCTAGCTGAACCAAATCCCAATTTAAGTACTTTAGAAGAATACTTGAACCCCCGCCAAAACTCACTCATCCGCGCCACCGCCGCCGCTTTAGTCTTACGCCAGGGAACGCCCATGCAAAAGGTAGCTGCTACCCAAACCATGCGCCGGATGTTGACTCATAAGCAAGAACGGGAACGGGTGAATGGAGTCAGAGCGCTCAGAGAAGCAGTTTATTTGCAGGCGTTGCGGATTTACATCCCGAATTTATTACAAGATGAGTCCTTAAGGGTGCGCTGTGCCGTATTAGAAATGATTGCAGCAACCCATTTAGAGGAGTACTATTCGGCACTGATTGCAGCACTTTATTATAAATCAACCCGCAGTACAGCAATGTCAGCCCTAATACTACTGGAGAATGAAGCTGTAGAGATGCTGTTGCAGTTGGCTATCAATATTTACAAACCAGAAGTAGTGCGGATGTATGCTTGGCGGACTATTGCTCAAATTGGCACCCAGCAAGCATTAGAGACTTTATGGGAAAACTTGGAATCATCTTGGGGAACTACCAGGGATCATATTCTCCGCAGCTTACTAAAAATACATAAACAACCAGGAATTACAGGTTTAGTAGATCGGTTTTATGAAAGTCGAGTAGAAAATTTAATACAACAGGAATTAAAGTTTTTAGGTGAGATTTACGCCGCCTACATTGACTTCAAAACACTAGACGAAAAAGAAAATCATCAATCAAGTCAAAAGATTGTGATTGTCTCTGAATTACTACAACGCGCCCTCCTAGAATTGGAATTGGATGTCAAAGATCGGCTGCTACTGTTACTGAGACTGCTTTACTCGCCAGAAAAGATGCAGGCAGCAGCATTTAATCTGCGATCGCTCTCAGTGGTAAACTTAGCGCGGGGCTTAGAAATCTTAGAGCATACCGTAATTCTGTCTTCAAAGTCTCTGTTGCTGAATACTTTAGATAACCGACCGCAGGCAGAAAAATTGCAACATCTTGTAGAAGCCAAGATCCTAGAATATGAAAATATGGTAGTTAGCGATCGCCTCCACAGATTGCTGATGTTGGGTAACTTGCTTTCTGACTGGTGCCTAGCTTGCTGTTTTCATTTTGCTCAAGTGACTCGCATCCGACTGACAAGTTCTGAGATTTTAATGAGTTTGCGTCATCCAACTGGCTTTGTCAGAGAAGCTGCGATCGCATACTTGCATCTGGTTTCACATCGCGTTCTCCTGCAAATCTTACCCCAGTTACAAAAAGATCCACATCCTTTAGTGGCTGCTCAAGTTAAAGAGTTACTCGAAAAATACCAGTTTAAAAATTACAATTGAAAAAACCTCTGCTGGAATAATTTTGTTATTTCCATTGCTGCTAAGTAGTACTTGGACTTGTGTTTCTTCACAATCGTAGACTTGAGAAATGTTTTCTAGGCGAACAAGAACGAGTAGAAAGTAAATTTGACATTTTAAGCGCTACTTATTGCAACTATTGGGTCGAGTTGACCCGCTCTACGAGCTGGAACAACACCAAAAATTAGACCAATCCCACCAGAGACACCGACAGCCATAGCGATCGCCCCTACTGGCACACTGGGTTTAAAAGGGGTAAAAAGTCCCACAATCGTAGTGCCACTGATGCCCACACCAACGCCAATTAAACCGCCAGCTACTGACAGAATGATTGCCTCAATCAAAAACTGAGTTAGAATCGCTTCTTGAGTTGCCCCAAGTGCCTTACGTAAGCCAATTTCCTGGGTGCGTTCAGTCACTGAGACTAGCATGATATTCATGATGCCAATACCACCTACTAACAGCGAAATAATAGAATATTTTAGTATTAACAATTATATCGTCTAGTTAATGATGCATAGGTAGGGGGAGCAGAAGCAAGGTCAACCATAGCCTTTTCACTCATCCTGCCCAGTATCTCACAACTATGCTCTTTAATTAGACATTACTCTTAAAAAAAACAAATAATTGCCTAAATTATTTGCAAAAGATAATGGCTCAACATCATAATTTAAAAGCCTACATAACGCTTTTTTATTATTCTCTAATGAGAATAATAAAAATCTTATTTATCCGTGCTTTGTTTCAAACAAGGATTTTTTGGCTTTGCTGATAAAGCACTGATGTTATATTGATGCATTGTCAATTTTTAATTATTCGATTGGAGAATAACTTTTATATCAACCAAGTTATAAATTAGCATACTTCAAAGATAAATGAATGAAAATTAACTTTGTATCTGTTGTGCTGCCTAACAGCACTACTAGGCGGCATTGCTCCTGCACAATCCGGGGTTGCTTTAGGAAACTATATAAGATGAGCAAACCTCACTGCCAAAGCAGATAAAGAATAAATTAGGGAGTTCAAAAAAAAGAAGTGATCCAAAATGATTAGAAAAGCAATGAAATCGGATAGGCTCTAAGTACCGAATTATCCTCACAAGCTACATCTTCATTTCCTTGTTAGCCTATAAAGTGAAGTAAGAAGTGAAAGAGCATTAGGAACATTCATGTACGTACTAATTGGTGGAGCAGGCTTAGTGGGGCTGACTTTAGCCCAAAAACTGGTAGAAGTAGGACATACTGTTGCCGTTATTGACATTGATCCTATAGCTTGTCGCTATGCTCGTGAACAAGTAGGAGCAATGGCTTTTGAAGGAAGTGCTGTGAGTACAGAAGTATTGTTAGAAGCTGGGATTCGGAAAGCCGGCTCCTTGGCAGCTGTCCTGAGAAGTGATGCTTTAAACTTGGCAATGGTAACTCTTGCGAAACATTATGGTGTTCCTCACCTTTTAAGTCGGATGCGCCACCCCGATTTTGCCGAACCACTGCGGATAGCTGGAGCCAACCATATCATCAGTACTGTTGAACTAGCAGTTTCAACAATGGTGAATGCCATTGAGTATCCGCAAGTAGAATCAATGATGCATTTTGAGCAAGGGCAAATTGAGGTTCTGAAACTTGCCATCCCAAACAATTGCTATGTTGCTGGTCGTAGCGTTGCCGAAATCGCTCAGGATTCCGGGTTTCCTAGTGGTTCGTTAATTATTGGCTATCAACCCCATCCCCACGAAGACTTAATGATTCCTAACGGCAGTACAATACTGGAACCTCATTCAACAGTGCTGATTGTGACTAAACCAGGATCTTTACACCAAGTAATTGATTTTATTGAACAAAAATGTTGAGCGCAGTCCCCACCTAAACTTTTTATTAGATGGGGTTAGCTACAGATGTATAAAAAATGGGTGTAAATAGTTTTAATGAAGCCGTATCCACATCTTTATTTAGCGATCGCTGTTATTTTTCTTGTATCTTGTCAATCAACAAGTATTCCACCCAAGTCACAACCCGATGCCACTCAAGCAACCCCATCTCAAAAAATAGTGACGCTGGATAAGAATTTTAAGATAGCAAGCGGTCAAACTGTTTATGTTCCTGTCTATTCTCATATCTATCATCACAATCGTCAGGAGATTTTCGAGTTAGCAGTTACGCTCAGTATTCGGAATACAGATTTGACCAATCCGATGATCATTACTTCCGTGCGCTACTATAACTCAGAGGGGAAATTAGTTAAACAGTATTTAGAGCGCCCTATTCAGCTTGATGCACTAGCTTCTACAGATTTTTTTATTAATAGAAATGACACTAGTGGAGGTTTAGGCGCAAACTTTATTATAGAGTGGGTAGCCCAAACAGATATATCCGAACCTATAGTGGAAGCAGTCATGATTGGTACTGACTTTCAGCAAGGAATTTCTTTTATTAGTCCCGGTAGAGTCATCAAAAGTCAACCTAATTCATAATCACAAAGAGTTTCTATTCGGTGTAAATACGGTTAATCATAAATACACTTTAAATACGTATAAATATTGAAGATTGATGATGACAAATTAGCGAATATTTCTTAATGTCACTTTGCCTCTGCGGTTCGTTATTTAACTCTGCAAACTTAGCTTGGCAGACTACTAGTTATAAAAAAATGCCTATTTATAAGTATAATAACTGACATTTCATTATTTATAAATACTGAAAAACAAGGTTTTTGTATCATTTTGATAGCGTTATCGGGCACTAACTAGCAACTTACGTTATTAGTGCGATCGCTACTCTTCTAGGATACATGGGTGGGTTACACGTAACGCACCACGATTGTCAATGCAACCTACGCGGACTTTCATCGAGCAGATTTTTCTGAAACCAACTTGAATAATGCAACTTTCTACGCTGCAAATATATCAGAGGCGAGGCTAAACCGCGTGTTTTTGGGAAGAACTAGCCTGTGGCGAGCGAACCTGCGAGATGCACTGGTGGATTTCCGAACACCCCTAGTACTTACGCATTGACAATAAAGACAAGATACGCGTTCAGGAAATTAAGGAAGCGACCCAGCGATCACTAATCATTATGGGCTGCTCCAAGCGGATAATACCTACGTTGCTCTATCTGGGGTTAAGATTATCAGAGGTACTACTAAGCCATCAACAGCAAAGTGTGACTTGAACACTTACACTCTATTTCTCCTGGCGAATAAAAATACCCAGGATGTGTACGTTTGACAAGAATCCTGGAAGATTTATCTCATGATAGTGTCAACAGATTTTTGTTGCCGGAGCAGTATGAACCCAAGGATTTATTTATCGAGTTAAGACCACATATCAATTTGAGCGGTGGAACATAAGTTACGACGATACAGTAATTGATAAGTCTTATAGTGACCAAAATATAACAGAATTAATCGGTTATTTTTGGTCAGGAAAACATCATCGTGCAGTCAAAGTGATTTAGTTAATAACATTGTACTACGCATACCTATCAGGTAATCTGTACCTGTAAACTATCGCATCTACAACATAAAAACTGCTCCTATTACGGTTAAAGTTAAAAGCTTTCTATGCCTGATGTTTCCTTTAGAGATTCGTTAAACTTGCTGTCGGGCGGACAATCAATTCGTTGACATCGACATCATCCGGCTGGGACACAATATACAAGACGGCTCTGGCGATTGCATCTGGGGTGAGTGCAGTCTTGCGGAATTTTTGCAAAGCGTCTTTTGATGATTCGTCTGTTATATCTGAGCCAAGTTCAGTCGCAACCACACCGGGGCATAATGTGGTGACGCGGATATTTTTCGATTCCTGCCGCAGTCCTTCGGAAATAGCCCAAACCGCAAATTTTGTGGCAGAATAGACTGCGCTGTTAGATCCCACCACATGCGCGCTGATGGATGCGGTGTTGATAAACTGACCGCCGCCTTGTGCTTCCATGATTGGCAGACCAGCAGCAATGCCGTTTAACACGCCGTAGATATTCACATTGATCGTGCTATCCCACTCCTCAACTTTCAGAGCATTCATTGGAGACAGGGGCATAACGCCTGCATTGTTAAAGATGACATCGACGCGACCAAATTTGTCTCTAGCAAAGTGGATGAATGCTTTCATATCCTCGCGATTGCTGACATCCACGGCTTTGAATTCTGCTGTGCCGCCTGCTGCGCGGATCTCGCCGACAATCTTTTCCAGCTTTTGGGTGCGCCGCGCACCTAGAACAACAGTTGCGCCATTTTGAGCTAACAGCCTGGCACTAGCTTCACCGATGCCGCTGCTGGCTCCGGTGATGATAATGACTTTGTTTTCTATATTCAGCATCGTAATTTTTCTCTGTTTAGATTAGCTTGGATTAAACAAACACTTCTACGCCCGAATTAATCAGCTTTAGAGCCATCCGCCGTCAACCGCGAGTGTGCTACCGTTGATGTAGGAAGCATCATCAGAGACTAGAAATGTCACCGCCGCTGCAATTTCTTTCGGCTGCGCTAGACGCTGCAGTGATATCTGGCTCTTGAGCACAGCCTCGGGCGGTACGTTCTGGAGCGCTGGGTGTGTGTAACGCTTTGCATTCTCTTGGGCCATGTCCGTCGCTGTGCCACCTGGAGCAATGGCGTTAATGGTGATCCCACGCTCCCCCAACTCAGGTGCTAAATTGAGCACCATTGCTGAAACGGCAGCTTTGCTGGCAGCATAGAGCGTGTGATAGAAGACCGACTTCCGGGCACTGTCGGAGGAAGTCAGCACGATACGTCCACCGGACGGAAGGTAGCGAGCAGCAGCCTCCGCAGCAAACAACTGACCGGCAACATTTACACTGAACACACGCTCGAAATCTTGCGGGGTGATCTCCTCTAGCTTTCCGAAGTGCTCAATCCCAGCATTACTGACCAAAATATCGAGTTGACCGTACTGATCAATTGCTGTTGTCACCAACTGCTGAATTTGGTCAACCTGACTCATATCAGCTTGGATTGCCATGACTTCGCCGCCCTGTTGCTGAATTTGGTTGACAACTTCTTCAGCTTTCTTAGGGCTGCTACTGTAATTGACGACCACTTTAGCGCCTTCGTGCGCCAATTTCATCGCAATCTCTTTGCCAATTCCACGGCTCGATCCGGTAACAATGGCGACTTTTCCTGCTAGCTTTTTCATTGATAACTTCTTTGTGCATTTGAAGGTGTTTAACTGCTTCGGTGACTCCTCTGCAAAGAGAACGATTGCACCACGATTTAAAGCAAATGACCGATTTTTTACGAGTCGATAACCCCTAAGTGTATTGACTCAGAACATTAGCCAAATTCTGTTTCCGAACTAAAAGCGTTTGAAAAACATATTGAGTCATTTTCCGAAAACAAAAGACATAGCTCGGGACGGAGCTGCTATGCGGTGAGCAGCTCCTGCAGGAAGATATCCTCGATCTTGAAGAGGCGATTGGTGATACCCTGCTCGAAGTGGTAGCGAAGCACAGCATCAATAGCTTTCCGGTTCGCCTCGATCCCGTATGGCCACCAGTCTTCACCGAGCACTGCACGATCGTCTGTGATGAGTTTGCTGAACCACGGGAACATCGTGCCCATGTTGTTGAAGATCACGCCGTGCTTGTACTCTTCCTCCGCAGCCTTCTTGGACTCCCAGAAGCCCCTATACACTGACTGCGCCAATCCGGGATGCTGCGTGAGAATGTCCTTGCGGATGACCACGGTGTGCATGATCGGGAAAATGCCCGTGCGCTTGTAATACTCGCGCTCCACCGTTGGGTAGTCAGGAAAGAGGCGCGTCACTTTGGGTGAGTTCTCAAGGATGCACTTCGGCACATCCGCTGAAATCAGCGCATCGAGTTCGCCAGCTTCAAGCATGGCACCCAACTCTTTGCCCTTTGGAATGTCCGTCACCTCGACATTTACCGGATGCGTATGCGGAACGAAGTCGATCGGCTTCAACGGCCAGTCGAGTCCGCCGATAACCCAGCGGCACGTCTCGGGTTTGAACCCGTGCTCATCCGACAGCATCCCCTTCGGCATGATGCCTGCATCGTGGCTGTAGAGGGCGAGTTCGCCAATGGTTTTACCGTTAAGGTCTTCAGGTCTCTCGATGCCGCTTGCCTTGTTGATGTAAATCGCGGAATGCCGAAACGCTCGATTGGGAAAGACGGGAATCGCAACGAATGGCGACTCTCCGCCCTCAAATGTGCGCAGGAAGTATGTCATGCCCAATTCGGAGACATCGAATTTCCGATCCCCAATCACGCCTCGGAAGATTTCTGTCACGATCGGGGCGCTGTGATACGTAGCATCGACACCCTCGATTTTCACCGTGCCATCTGCCAGAGCACGGGTGCGGTCATAGTTCCAAAATGCAATGTCAAGCTTTAGCTGTGCCATACGGTTCTCCTCTCGTCTATTGGTTGTGTTGCAAAAACTTTTTAAGGACAGAGCAATTCTTACAACCTACTACTGGGAGCGGGTTATGGTGAACAGTTTTTTCAGGGATGCCTTGCAGCAAGGCTTTTACAGGACTGATGTGTTAATCAAATACCGCTCCCGGTAGTAAGTGTATTGACTCAGAACATTAGCCAAATTCTGTTTCCGAACCAAAAGCGTTTGAAAAACATATTGAAGGCTAACTTAATGAGTCATTACACCTAAGCGCTAATTTACAGCACGATTTTGCCGCGAACATGCCCACTCTGACTTAGGTCTTGAGCTTGACGGGCTTCAGACAAGGGAAAGGTCTGAGCAATAACTGTCTTAACCTGCCCAGAATCAAGTAAATTCGCAATTTCTTTCAGCAGCGAGGCAGAGGGTTTCGCATCCACCATCTCAGCACGGATACCTCGTCCTTGAGCATCTTGAGCATTGGGGGGAGCAGGGATTGAAACTAAAATGCCACCCGGCTTCAGCACTGCACTACCTACATTGCCGGTTCCACCTGTTACGAGAATCTTCATTGGCTTACCTCATTGTTTGTCTGTTGATGCTCAGACGACTTGCTCTATAGCTTTTCAGACACCCTCTAATGGATCTAGCTGCAAAGCGATCGCTTTCCTTGTCACTTTCGGGTTAAGAAATATCAATAGTCCCCTAAATCACAAATCAGTGCGGCTCAATATGTAGTCGAGGGGCTATTCCTGGATTGACTAATTCTGCCACCTCTTCTTTTGATAATTTGCTCAACTCAGCCTGCAGTTCTTCAGCCGTGAAGAGATAGCCTTGTGCTTCTGCAAGGTTGACGCAAGTTTGTATATCGCCTGCAGCTTGACACTGTGCCTGTAACGCTTGGTTTTGTCTAATAGCTGCAAAAAATTGGTTGATCGGTGTTTGAGCCATGTCAATTTATCTCCTTGTGAATTGATGCAGTAGCTTTATGGCATGTTGTTCGCTTCGTTGTTTTTCATGATTGGTTTATATAAGTGTTTGCTTAGCAAGTTTCTGCTCAACGGAACGTATTACGGATTAGTCTTGCTCTTGAGGAAGCTAGCTATCATGCCCAAAGCCGCCTCCGCTGCGTTCAGTGTTCCGACGTTCCCTGGAAAGACGTGCGTCATTCCTTCCCACACGTGAGCCGTCACATCGACCCCCTCGGCATGGGCACGCTTGGCATAGCGGCGCGTGTCATCGAGCAGCACCTCGCTCGTTCCAACGTGAATTTGAATCGGGGGCAAGCCAGTGAAGCTGCCGTAAAGCGGCGAAACCAGCGGATCGCTTGGATCGTGCCCGTTCAGGTAGCTCGCACTAGCCATTGACAGCACCTCCCTCGTCAACAGTGGATCGTCGTCTGCGTGGTCCTGTAAACTCAGTCCTGTCAAGGCCAGGTCTGTCCAGGGCGACATCACAACGGCAGCGGAGGGAGCAATGCCACCGCCTGCAAGCGCATCGGATTGTGTGACTGACAATAGGACCAGAGCCAGACCGCCACCGGCTGAGTCTCCGACGATCGCGATCTTCTGGGTGCCCTGTTCGACGAGTCCGCGATAAGCCGCCTTCGCATCGTCCAAGGCGGCTGGGAAGGGGTGTTCCGGTGCGAGCCTGTAGTCCACCACGAACGCGGATGCGCTTGTGCGTGCGGCGACCTGGCCGGCGAGATGCCGATATGCATGCGCCGAACCTTGTGCATACGCTCCCCCGTGAAGATGGATGATGGCGACGCCTAGGTGTGGGTTCTGCGGATGGCACCAAACGCCTGGCACACCCCCAACTACACCTTGCTCATAGCTTACACCCAGCGCGTCCGGGGTTTTCTCCATGATCTCGTCGAAGGAACCGCGAGCATCCGGTCCGCTCAGCTTGCCTTTGGAGGAAGCAGCCTCCGTCCGCATCACAGCGACGAGCTCGCCATCCTTTTCGGTGAGCGGATGGCGGATCTCGGCTGCATTAGCATTGCTGGGTTCAAGCTTCTCATTGTCGGACTGCATCTTTTTTCTCCATTGCTTGGTAACAATTCGTTCGGGCACCGCTTGGCAGTTTGTGCTAAGTTGCCAGTGAAGACGGGCTAACGAACCCAAGCTCAGTGACAGCGACTGGCAACACAAGGCCCGACAAACAGAGAAAGCCCGATCATCAGCCTCCGTTCGCTGGAGCGTATTGTTATGCGGTGCGATTAGACGGACTTCTTCATGAATGCTGGATACGGCGCGAGCGGCAAGATCTGGTAGTCAGCGTAATCAACCTCGATCAGTGGAAAACTATCGATCATCTTTTGCAGATGCTCCGGTGACTCTGCTTCAAAGAGAACGCCTGCGCCGCGGTTTTTCGTGTCCAGCGCCCACACTTGACGGAGACCTCCCTCCGCGTAAAGGACTTGCGCTTGCGCCTCCTCTTCGAGTTCCCGTTTCTGGAAGTCAGAGGGCATTCCATCAGTCTCGAATTTCTGTTTGGGCGTGAAGATAACAAGATATTGCATAGGACACTTCTGTTTAGCTTAGTTGGTTGTGAAAACCGGACAAAAAAGGAGGCATACCCGCAAGAAAGCAGACGCCGAAGCCTCAACGAACACGCTGCTGACCCCAAAAAGAGAGCGTGGTCGAAGAGTTCTTAGCTATTTGCGATAGTAACGGTTTGATGGAGGTATTCGTTACTGGAAAGCTGGGCAAGCATGAAGTCAGCCAAGTCGGCACGTGTAATTTTATGAGCCTTCTCGCCCGTTTCGGGATCGAAGACTCGAATGTTCCCCTTGGCGGGGTCGTCGGTGAGGATGGCTGGGCGAAGAATCACCCAGTCCAGACCGCTGGACTCGACAGCAGACTCCATTGCCGCTTTGTCCTTGTCCGCGCCGCGCAAAAAGGTCGAAACCAGTAAGCGCACATAAAAGGGGGTATTCGCCTCACTCTCCCCTTCGCCAAGCATGGAAGTGACTACGAGACGATGCACGCCGTTTCGCTGCATGGCAGCAATGATGGTGTTGGCGGCACTCGATTCGAGCGTCGTTTCCTTGTAAGGTGTTTTGCCGCCGATCGTGTCAAGCACCGCGTCTTGACCGAGGACTGCTGCGTCCATTGTGGCACTGTCGGTGGCGTCCCCTTCGATGACGCGAACATCCGAGACTTCGTATTCATCAGCTTTATGAACGAAGGCCGTGACCTGGTGGCCACCGGCTATAGCCTGTTCGATTACAGCTCTACCGGTCTTGCCGGCGGCTCCTATGACTAAGATTTTCATATTTTAACTTTCCTATGTAACGCTTAGTGGGTTTTCAACTCACAGAAATGGGGCCTTGATCAGGACTTCTGTGCGAATGCAGGATCTGGGGCGAGAGGGAAGACCTGGGTGTCAGAGTAGTCAGCCTTGATCAGTGGAAAGCTGTCGATTATCTCTTGCAGGCGCTCCGGTGACTCCGCTTCAAAGAGAACGGCCGCGCCATGATCCCTCTTGCCCAGCACCCACGATTGACGGAGAAGTCCCTCCATGTAGAGATCTTTCGCTCGCGCCTCTTCCTCGAGTAACAATTGCGGGAAGTCAGAGGGCATTTCATCGCTTCCGAATTTCTGTTTGGGTGTGAAGATAACAAGATATTGCATATGACACTCTATTTAGCTTGCTTAGAGACTCTGATCGAATCGGAAGTCAAAAGGGTAACACGGACGGTGTTTTTCAAATGAGCTTTCATTTCGGTAGCGATTGAGTGTGCGCTGGGATGCTCAAAACAATGTGAACCCACCGTAGTATTTTTCGTTCAAGGCTTGATTTCATAACGTGCGATTGCTTCGATTTAAAGTTTCCTCTGTATTTAACATCTCCCAGTATGATTAATCAACTTATATAGATAAAGGTGGTTTTTATGAATTGATTGTTTTTAATATTGGACAATAGCAGAGTGCAGATACTCTCATTGCAGTTAGTGCAGGTTATGGACGATTTGAATGCTGTTTTAGTATTTCTCAAAGTCGCGGAACTGGGAGGATTTGCCGCAGCAGCGCGATCGCTAGACTTGCCTAAATCTACCGTCAGTCTGAAGGTCAATAAGCTAGAGCAACGGCTAGGAGTCCGATTATTTCATCGCACGACGCGGCGGGTTTCTCTTACTGAAGAAGGACGACTGTATTACAAAAACTGTTCACCTATTCTCAATGCGTTACATGATGGTGATGATGCGATCGCCAGCCTGCAAGGACATCCGCAAGGCACTGTGCGAGTGACAGCTACCCCGTTGTTTGTACGGTCTGTTCTCGCACCCAATTTGCCAGAGTTTCTGCTGACCTACCCTGATATTCGAGTGATTCTCCATGCGGCGACTGAATACAAGGATATTGTGAAGGAAGGGTATGATCTAGCGATTCGGATTGGGGAATTGGACGATTCAACCCTGATCATGCGGCGGATTAGCACAGATCGTCAGAAACTCTTTGCCAGCGCAACCTATCTCAAAACCGCTGGCGAACTAAGAGCAATTGCTGATTTGACCAGTCATACGCTGCTTTGTATGGCTCATCGTCAGAACGAAGTGACCTGGACATTGGATAATAAACAGCACGAAACAGTAACGCTCTCCTTTCATCCACGACTACTCAGCAATGACGTTGCCCCCATTTATCAAGCAATCGTTGCTGGAGTAGGGATTGGGCTGCTACCGGAATTTCTGTTTCAGCAGGAGTTACAGGGTGGGGATATAGTAAACGTCTTACCCCAGTGGTCATCAGCTCCGGTCCCGATTAACGCACTTTACCCCAGTCGAAAATATGTCCCAATGAAAGTCAAAGTCTTTTTAGAGTTCCTTGAGCAAAAGATGCGCTAAAACTTAACGTCAGTTCGGGTTAATGTTCGCGCGCTTAACCCCCAGAGTTCTGGGTTTGAGGGGCGCTCCCGAATCTCACAACTCGAACCGGAGCGCTATCGTTCCTATTTAAATGCATATGCTTATATTTCTGTCAATGCGTAAGTCCTAACCCTAGCCCTTTCAAGGTGTGTTATTTTTCAGTTTTTTCTGGTTTAGAATCTTAA
>NZ_CALMFY010000056.1:0-23105 GCF_937863485.1 uncultured Nostoc sp.
GCTGGGGGATGAGGGTTTTTTCTTTTCATACGGAAAGAACTACAGTTTTCAAGGTAGACCCCTCTTTAACGCCATTTTTTAAGATTAGATGCAGAGTTCGCAAAAGCTACTTCAGGGTTCGCAAAAGCTGCTTCAGGGTTCGCAAAAGCTGCTTCAGGGTTCGCGGAAGCTGCTTCAGAGTTGACGGAAGTTACTTCAGGGTTAGTTTTTGTTTGCTGCGATCGCTTAATTAGGAAAACTTTAATAGAATCTGTCAATTCCAGACGGACAAAACAGTTCAAAGACTGTATTCGTTGTTAAACAACCATTAAAAATAAAAGATTGAGCCGCCTAAATTTATCGGGATTCTTAATTTTGAATACCGCAAAGGCGTTGACTTGAGCATTTTTAATTCTCAAATGAGGTTCCACCAATGTCCAATTCAGATTTAGAGAGAGTCACAGTTCGCCCAATGGATGAGTATAACCAAAAGTTGGTGTCTCAGGTCCATCCGCCAAATTGGGTTAATCCTCAACCGGCAGATGTTTACGACTTGGTAGTAATTGGTGCTGGTACGGCGGGATTAGTGGTGGCGGCGGAAGCGGCAGGTCTGGATTTGGGTTTAAAAGTGGCGTTAATTGAAAAGCATCTCATGGGTGGGGATTGCTTAAATGTTGGTTGCGTACCATCTAAAACTATTATTCGCTCTGCTCGTGTTGTTGGCGAAATCTGGGATGCTAAAGACTTGGGAGTTAATATTCCCCAACATAATAATATTGATGTTGATTTTCCCAAAGTCATGGCAAGGATGCGGCGGGTAAGGGCTAGTATCAGCCATAACGACTCGGCGGAACGCTTCTCATTCTTGGGTGTTGATGTATTTTTGGGTAGCGGTCGATTTGCGAGTAAAAATTCCGTGGAAGTTGGTGACAAAACCCTCCAGTTTAAAAAAGCTGTAATTGCTACTGGCACTAGGGCTGCACAACTGTCGATTCCGGGAATTGAAAAGGCGGGTTATCTAACTAATGAGACGGTTTTTTCCCTGATTCAACGACCGGAACGTTTGGCGGTGATTGGTGGCGGCCCCATTGGTTGCGAATTGGCACAAGCTTTCCGGCGTTTGGGTTCTGAGGTGGTACTTTTCCATAGCGGTTCTCATCTTCTGAATAAAGAAGACGTTGAGGCTGCTGAAATTCTCCAAAACGTTTTGATTAGCGAAGGAATTCGCATGGTACTAAATTCCAAGTTGGAAGAAGTGGTAACAGTTACTCAGGGGAAACGGCTTTACTTTTCTTCCAATGGTCATCGAGATTCGGTAACAGTAGATGAAATTTTAGTCGGTGCGGGGCGATCGCCAAATGTGGAAGGTCTGAATTTAGAAGCAGTGGGGGTAAAATATGATCAGCGCCAAGGTGTGAAGGTAAACGATTATCTTCAGACGACCAATCCCAAAATTTATGCAGCTGGTGATATTTGCATGAACTGGAAGTTTACCCATGCTGCCGATGCAGCGGCGCGGATTGTGATTAAAAATACGCTGTTTTCTCCCTTTGGCTTAGGACGCTCCAAACTTAGTAGTCTAGTGATGCCTTGGGTAACTTATACTAACCCAGAAATTGCCCATGTAGGGTTGTCCGAATACGAGGCGCAGAAGTTGGGTATTGAGGTGACGACAATTAAGATCCCTTTTAGTAGTGTAGACCGAGCGATCGCAGATGGTGAAGAGTCAGGATTTCTCAAAATCCACCATAAAAAGGGGTCTGATCAAATTATCGGTGCAACTATTGTCGCCAGTCATGCGGGTGAGATGATATCAGTTGTAACTACGGCAATTGTGAATAAGATCGGTTTGAGTAAGTTAAGCAGTGTAATTCATCCTTATCCCACTCAAGCCGAAGCTATTAAAAAAGCAGCTGATGCTTATCGTCATACACTCTTGACATCAAATACCAAAAAATTGTTGGGATTTTTGACAAAGTTATCTTGACCAAAATCAGTGAACAGTCAGTCAGATGACTGTTCACTGTTATGTCATCTCTAAACAGGTCGGAAGCGATCAATGTTGCCGTTGGCGATGTCTGCGTAATACAGATTGCCATCCTGTCCAGTAGTGATTTGTACAGCCACTCCTTGTTTTTCTGTCAGGGTAGCAAACCGCTTAGTTGAGACAAATTTGCCCTGACTATCGAATGTCAAAGCATCGATAGTTCCTTGACTGAAATCACCAACGAATAAGGCACCTTGATAGATTGAGGGGAAAGTATTGCCTGTGTAAAAGTCACCCAAAACAATCGAATTGGAACTAAAATGCTTGTAAGTGTAAACTGGTGCTGTAACAGTTTTGCCACTACTATAGAAGGCTTTCGCTGCATCTAGGTCATCATAGTTTGGTTGTTTCAGGCTGACGATATTGTTATTCGCATCAAGGCCACCTTCATAGAACGGCCAGCCAAAGTTAGCTCCTGGTTTTCCGACATTCACCTCTTCGTAAAGATAGTAGCCAACATCACCAATAACAGGGGTATTAGTCTTTTTATCAATTGTGAAACGGAAGGGGTTACGCAAACCTAAGTCATAAACTTTGGAACGATTGCTATTGGGGTCACCGTTGTAGAAAGGATTATTTGATAAGCCTTTACCAGTAATCGCATCAATCCGCAGGATCTTGCCAGACAGACTATTCACATCCTGAACGCGAATTGCTCGGGGGTCTACCCCATTGTAGGAAGTGCCATCTCCTACGCTCACAAACAGAGAACCATCAGTACCAAAGTGCACAGAACCAACTGAGTGAGATTCACTATCGTTGGCTATAAAATTCTGGACATTTTCGACTTTATCGAGATTATTCAGATAATCCTGCAAGCTGGTAAACCGCTTACCAGTATCTTTGTTGATAATTCCTGATGGTGCGTAGCCAAGTGAGACATTTGTACTATTTCCATCTGGGTGGCTGATATTATCCCAACTGGCATTAGTACCCAGCAGCACAACCTGGCTGCCAGCAATGGCAGTAGTGTAATTAGTCTTGGGGTCAGCTGTCACCCGAATTAGCTGTGCAGTCCGATTCCCATTCTGATCGGGATCGTCCAATGTGCTGTTGGGATTGTTCTTAGAATTGTTTGGATTGGTTTCTGGTGGATCGTAGGTATACAACAGGTAAACATAGTTGTTGCCATTTGGATTTTTGCCAAAATCTGGATGTACGGCAATGCCTAACAAACCGCGATCGCGCGTATCATTAACTTGTCTAGAAATATCAATAAATGGTGTTGATAATAAGGTGCCGTTG
The DNA here is from genome assembly GCF_937863485.1 of uncultured Nostoc sp. Lineage (GTDB taxonomy): Bacteria > Cyanobacteriota > Cyanobacteriia > Cyanobacteriales > Nostocaceae > Nostoc. The sequence continues at coordinate 3,272 of NZ_CALMFY010000056.1, forward strand.
TTCAAAACTCGCACTACCCCATCTTTCTGGGCAATGAACATGCGCTTACCGTCAGATGTCCAGTCAAAAGCTGTAGGTTGAGTCAAACCAGAAGCTACCGTATCTACTGCAAAGTTACCAGAGTCATTATCGATAATAGTGACCGTTGTCTGTTGAGTATTTAGTTGTACTCCAACGGCCTTACTGAACTTCAAAGTAAACGTTTCATTTTGCTCCCCAACGGTGTCATTAATAATGGGGATAAGAATATTCTTACTGGCTTGTCCTGCTGCAAAGGCTAAGGTTCCAGATACAGCCTTGTAGTCAGATCCAGCTTTAGCAGTCCCATTCACAGTTATGTAGTCCAGACTAGCAGCCCCCAAGGCATTACCCCGTGTAACTGTCACCGTAGCAGTACCCGTACCCTCATTAACTACTGGCTGAGTGAAATCGAGGCTAGAGCGATCGTTATCTTGAATCGTAATTCCAATAGTTCTTTGGAGTCCTAGTGTTGCCCCCCCTGGCTGATCAATCACAAAATTAAAAGTTTCATCTGGTTCTGCTAATGAATCGTCATTGATCGGAATGGATATCTGTCTGCTGCTTTGTCCCGCCGCAAAAATAAGTGTTCCACCGCTTTCGGTGCCTTCACTTCCGTAGTCAATTCCTGCTTTGGCAGTACCAGCTATGGTTGCATACTTGATTGAAGAAGTGCTGCTTAAATCACCAGTTCTCAGCAAATTTATGGTAACACTACCACTGCCTTCGTTCACAGTCGTAGAAGATGATCCTAAGGTGATAGTGGACTGAAGGACTGGTGAATACAGTTGGGACTGAGGAATGATTTCCTTGGTCTGAGAGGAACTTGACCAAGCCAGTTTGGAAACGGCATAATTGGTATTTTCGTAGTACTCAAGTTTAATATCGTACTTCTGACCTGCAACCAGTGCGATCGAGCCACTGGATTCTGTGGCAGATTGATTGACAAACTGATTGATGATTTGCTTACCATTGACCCACAGTCGTACACCATCATCAGCAGTGGTGTAGAACTTGTAAGTCTCGCTGTACTTGGCTTCCACCTGACCTGTCCAACGCGCTGAGAAGGTATCAGCACCTATGGATGGATTTGGAGAACCTTGGCCCCAGTTAAAGTTCACCGTCGGATCTGTGCGAGTTACCTTCAGGTTGGTGAAGTCTTTGTTGTCGTAGTACTCGGCTTGGAGTCCATTACCATTAGCAGGTGTGTTGACATTACTATAGAGTTGGGACTGGGGAATGATTTCCTTGGTCTGAGAGGAACTTGACCAAGCCAGTTTGGAAACGGCAAAGTTGGTATTTTCGTAGTACTCAAGTTTAATATCGTACTTCTGACCTGCAACCAGTGCGATCGAGCCACTGGATTCTGTGGCAGATTGATTGACAAACTGATTGATGATTTGCTTACCATTGACCCACAGTCGTACACCATCATCAGCAGTGGTGTAGAACTTGTAAGTCTCGCTGTACTTGGCTTCCACCTGACCTGTCCAACGCGCTGAGAAGGTATCAGCACCTATGGATGGATTTGGAGAACCTTGGCCCCAGTTAAAGTTCACCGTCGGATCTGTGCGAGTTACCTTCAGGTTGGTGAAGTCTTTGTTGTCGTAGTATTGTGCTTTGAGTCCATCTCCTTGAGAGAGTATGCTGCTGCTAGACCCGGAAATACTGAGTTGTGCCTTATCTAGACCAGATGATGGAGCAGCAATTGTTGGACTTACAGATGTTGACAACTGTTTATTCTGTGAATTCATTGAGATATATGCCTTACAATAGAGCTACTAAAACTAATGCCATAATCAATACTTTAGGATTAGTTTTATATTTAATATTTTCAAGGTTTAAATGCGTAATCATGCTAGGTTTCAACATATTAGTAAGCTAATAAAGATTAGCTTACTAATATATTTATTAATGAATGCTGATCCGATTTAACTTAATTGTTGATACAAATTATTCCTTTGATATATCCTCCTTCCCTCATCTGCTTTACTACTGTGCTGCCTATTTAGCTCAACATAAAAATAAAAGAGCATGACGTGATATATTTTCCTATATCTTCTCTAGAAACAGATATATAGAAAAATGTGTATGACAAGAAATACTAAAGATTACTTGAAGGGCGTATAAGTCCTTATGAATCTTTATTTTCTTTCGACAAATTTCTGAGTTTTTGATATATATAAATTCAATTTGGTGAATTTAATCAAACAAAAATTATAAATCACCATTATTGAAAGCTTCTAACCTTACTGATATGCAGGTGCATTAAGTTTGAGTGAAGCAACGCCCAATCAGGGCAGATACATACTTAAGTAGTTAAAAATAATAAATTTACATATTTTAGTTTAAGTATTGTTCTTAGATTAATCAACTACATATTTGACACTAGAGCACAGTGTTATGTCTATCTTTTTTGTGAAACTTTATTTAAAAATTCACATTGATATATACCTTTTTAAAGGAATATCAAATTTTTGATGAGCTTTAAATAAACTTGTCAACCTATCGAATAATCCCATGTTTTTGAGCCAGATAAATAAAAGTTATATAAAACTTGTATGAAACTTGTATAAAAGTTGTATAAAGATAAATTTTTTATATTTAAAGATTTGAAAAAATATTATTTATCTTTGCTTGATATTGACTGAAATTCATATCTTTGTTGCAAGAACCAGCAGAGGTATACTACTAACCTAAAGTCAGTGGAGCGAAAAGTTTTGCAAAAGCCTCACCAATCGTGCATTTAAGGTAGGGAACACAATCTGCTGGAATTACCCGATGATCGTACTTTTCTCCTCACCCTGTTGTAAGTAAACTATCCAGCGTTCGCGCAGCGTCCGAAATCCTGATTATTTCCTTAAGTTACAAAAAGTTTCAATTTACTCAAAGTCGAAAAAATTACAAGTTTGACGTTCTATATTCCCACTTTCCCCTAGACTAGGGGCAGCAACCTTGTTCAAACTGGCTGAGGAAAGTGGACTTTGACTGAGACAAACAATTTAAGCTCTATCATCCAGAATGTCTCACGCAGGGAATTGCGAGATTTAGTGCGGACTCAGCTGCAAATGCTCCTAAAAGCGGGAGACTTGCAGGGAGCAAAAGCTATTCTCGTATCTGTGCAGCCTGCGGATATTGCCGAGGCGATTGAGGGTTTACCAAAAGCAATGCACGCTTTAGCTTTTCGCTTGCTTTCTAAGGATGAGGCTATAGAGGTTTATGAATATCTCGACTACAGTGTTCAAGAACGGTTAATCGAGGAACTTAAAAGCCAGGAAGTCCGCGATATTGTTGATCAAATGTCGCCAGATGACCGAGCTAGGTTATTTGATGAATTACCAGCAAAAGTCGTCAATCGCCTTCTAGAACAACTGAGTCCAGCAGAACGTCAAGCTACAGCCCAACTATTGGGTTATGAAGCTGATACTGCTGGGCGAATCATGACGCTAGAGTTAATCTCGCTCAAAGAAAACTTTACAGGATCTCAAGCCCTAGAGCGAATTCGCAACTTTGCTAATGCCAGTGAGATGATTTATTATCTTTATGTCACTGATGCAGAAAGGCGCTTAACGGGAATTGTCTCGTTACGAGAGTTGGTCACATCTGAGCCTGAGCAAATTATTGGCGAAATTATGACCCGTGATGTGGTGTTTGTCCACACTGATACAGACCAGGAAGAAGTTGCAAGATTAATCCAAAGATATGACTTTCTGGCTGTGCCTGTGGTAGATCGGGAACAGCGTCTAGTAGGTATTGTTACCGTGGATGATGTGATTGATATTCTGCAACAGGAAACCACCGAGGATATCTATGCCTTGGGTGGTGTGCAGTCGGGAGGCGACAATTATTTTCAGATGAATTTACTGGAAATTGCTCGGAAGCGGGTTGTGTGGTTATTGGTCTTACTTGTAACCAATACCATCACAGGAACAATTATTAAGTCACAAGAAGATTTGTTAGCAAAAGTGGTGACACTGACAGCGTTTATGCCGTTGCTGACTGGTACTGGTGGTAATGTGGGTGCCCAGTCTTCCACAGTCGTGATTCGCGGGATGAATACCGATGAAATCCGATCGCTTGGCGTATTGCAGGTAATCGGCCGGGAGGCGATCGCTGGGGTATTATTGGGAGGAATGTTAGGTACGATCGCTACTGTCTGGGCTTATTATCTCCAAGGAAGATTAGAAGTTGCGATCGCTGTAGGCGTTAGTCTGGTAGCGATTTCTATTTTAGCTTCTATTTCTGGTTCAGCATTGCCGTTTCTATTTCGCTACCTTCGTTTAGATCCGGCATTAATGTCAGCACCATTTATCACCACAGCAGTTGATGTTGTTGGCGTTTTGATTTACTTCAATTTAGCGCGGGTAATTTTAAAATTATGAATTATGAGTTATGAGTTAAATATTTTTTTAATTCAAAACTCCTCACTCCTAACTCCTCACTGCTCACTCTTAAGTTTTACAATTCTGATTCCGTATCTGGAGCAACAATTTCGCCAGTACCCAATTGTAATATCGCATCCTGGTCAGTAATCAATCCGCTGAGTTCCTTCACTTGTAAATTCATTTCTTCACAAGCTTGTCTCAGTTCTCGTGCAAATTTGTTGAGGTCTTGACCATAGCCACATTGATAAGCAGCAGTTTCAATTCCTTCCTTGGCATTTGCTCTAGCACAATCTACTAGTTCCGTGCCATGCAGGGGTGTAGGAGATGCCATAGACGTAGTTATTATTTCTTAAATGTTTACTGCTAGACAGATTATCAATATTTCCACATTGACTCATCCCTCCAATGGAAGACAATTAGGGTCAATCAATTTTGGATTTGGGATTTTAGATTTTAGATTGACCCCAGCAATCAAGTCAGGGGCAAGTCAATTAATTTTGGATTTGGGATGATAGAATTATTCTTGTGTTTTGATTTGGGGGCAACTCTTAGAGATGCGGCGCGAACAAACATACATTAAATAATGGAGCGCAAGAATATTCAATTCCATTATCCAAAATTTAAACATTGTAAATTCGGTAGAGTTAGGAGTTAAAAGTTAAAAATTTATAACTCTAAATTTTAAATGCCAACTTGGGTTTTTGAATTTGGGATTGAAGGAAAAACTTAAAATCCCAAATTGAATGACCGAGATAATTTTAGATTTTAGATAATAGAATTTGGATTAAATTAAAATCTAGAATCTAAAAAAAGCTTCCACAAGCGACAAGAGTCGTGGAGAAATGAAAAAACTTCATCATCCAGAGCAAGTGCATTAATGCATGGGGTCAATTCCATTATCCAAAATCGAGTGACTCCTAACTATTTTACTTAGCCATTGACAACTTCTCCACCATTGACATGTAAAACTTGTCCAGACATATAAGAACTATCATCAGAGGCTAAAAATACGTAGCTAGGAGCAACTTCTTCTGGTTGTCCGGCTCGTTCCATTGGTACTTGTTTTCCAAAACTTTCAACTTTATCTTCGGGGAAAGTTGAGGGAATTAAAGGTGTCCAAATTGGGCCTGGTGCAACAGCATTAACGCGAATTTTCTTTGATATCAAATTTTGTGATAAAGAACGAGTAAAGGCAACGATCGCACCTTTTGTGGAAGAATAATCTAGTAGTTGTGGATTACCTTTATAAGCTGTTACCGATGTAGTGTTGATGATAGAACTACCTGCTTGTAAATGCTTGAGTGCAGCTTTAGTCATGAAAAACATCGAGAATATATTAGTGCGGAAAGTGCGCTCTAGTTGCTCTTTGGTAATTTCCTCGATACTTTCTTGAGGATGTTGTTCTGCGGCGTTGTTGATCAGAATATCGAGTTTGCCAAATTCACCAACTGTTTGTTGTATAGCTTGCTGACAAAAAGTTTCATCACCAATATCGCCTGCGATAGTTACTGCACGACGCCCTTGTTTTTCTACCAAATGTTTTGTTTCTTTGGCATCGTCGTGTTCATTCAAGTAAAGGATCGCCACATCTGCACCTTCTTTAGCAAATGCGATCGCTACAGCACGACCAATACCACTATCTGCACCCGTAATTAATGCTACTTTATCTTGTAACTTGCCACTACCCCGATACTGCTCATCATCTGCTTTGGGTTTTGGTGTCATTTCTGATTCAACACCTGGTGTTTGCTGTTCCTGTGGCGGTTGTAATTTTTTCTCTTTTGATTTAGGCATAGGTTTTGTCTTGGTAATTGAATATTGAATATTGAATTGGGCATGGGGCACTTGTACTGAGCGGTGTCGAACTATTGGTTATTCCCCGTGTTCTCCTTGTTTCCCCCAGCAATTCTCATTCCAAAACTAAACCTCGGATAGAATTTTCGATCCAAGGTTTGTTTTTTGCTTTGGCTCTCACATGCCATTTGCAATTTTAGGCGTTTATACACACCAATAGTTGCCAAACGTACTTATTGCTAGCAACTAAACACGGCTTAGATCATTTATCTTCACAGTTGATACACGCTATGAAGCTGATTACGAAAAACAAGTACATAACTCTCATCTGATGAAGAATTTCTCGTTTTCACCTGCTTTCAAGTTTACTATTATATTGCTCGACTTTATCGTTCCTTAGAGGTAAAAAAACTGAATTTTACTCAACCTTAAGACGGAGAATCAATTAATTAAATGATAGTTACTTAAACTTAATTAGTCTATAATCATATCTATTGGCTCAATAATCGGGCGATTTTCGAGAAATAAAAATAAAGATTTATACTTTCTTACTTCGTGTTTGCAAAAATACTTACGATCATGCCATCGATTTTCGTTAATTTTAATATTTATTTTGGCTGATATCTGCATAGCTATCTTCTTGCAGACTAAACTCCTTACAAAAGTATCTGACGACTAGTCCTGAAACTAATAATCCAAAAGCCTGCATGGTGCGCTACATTGAAATCATTTGAGGGCTGGGGTTATGGCAATAGAAAATATTTCTGAGTTAGAACAAATTGAAAAGTTTCGCAACTTACAATTAACTCTACGCGATCGCTGGAAAACGAGCGAGCTATTTGACAATAGTGAAGCAGATATTTTAATTATTCCCTCTCTGAGTATCGACCAGGGCGAACTCCAAAAGATCGAAGGCTGCGAGCATTATGAAGAAAGATTACTATTTTCCTTGATCCGGTTGCAGAATCCCCAAACTCGGCTGATTTATGTGACATCAGTACCACTGCATCCTAGTATCATTGATTATTACTTGCAACTTTTGCCAGGAATTCCCTTTTCTCATGCTCGCAATCGCTTGCTGCTACTTTCTACTTACGATTCCTCCCTTAAGCCTCTAAGCCAAAAGATTTTAGAACGCCCCCGCCTGCTAGAGCGGATTCATCAAGCTTTGAGGCTAGACAAATCGTTTATGATCTGCTACAACTCTACGCAGTGGGAAGGCGAATTGTCTGTAAAATTAGGTGTACCACTGTATGCTGCTGCACCAGATTTACAGATTTGGGGGACAAAAAGTGGCAGTCGGCAAATCTTTGCCGAAAGTGGAATACCTTATCCAGATGGCACCGAAAAAGTTTGGAACCACACAGATTTGGCAGAAGCTACTAGTGATTTGTGGGAACGCCAACCGACATTAAAACGGGTAGTAGTGAAACTTAACGAAGGCATTTCTGGAGAAGGGAATGCGCTGCTAGACTTTAGACCAATTGAGAATGTAGCACCAGGCAAAGGGACTCGGGCCGAAAGGGTAGCAGCAATTAGCGATCGCTTCTCAACAATGCGCTTTCAAGCAAAACAAGAGAATTGGGATAGTTTTTCCGGAAAAATGCCTGAGTTAGGGGCGCTCGCTGAAGCATTTGTGGAAGGGGAAATTAAGCGATCGCCCAGCGTCCAAGGAAGGATCACACCCAATGGCGAAGTGGAAATCCTTTCAACCCACGACCAAATTCTCGGAGGCCCAGACGGTCAGATTTATCTTGGTTGTCGCTTCCCAGCTGATGAAAGCTATCGGTTGCAATTACAGCAATTGGGATTACAAGTTGGCAGAAAACTAGCAGAGAAAGGTACTTTAGAGCGATTTGGATTAGATTTTATCGCCGTTGATAAGGGTAACGGAGAGTGGGATATTCAGGCGATCGAAATTAACCTGCGTAAAGGCGGCACTACTCATCCATTTATGACCCTGAAATTATTAACGAACGGTCGCTATGACCTTTCCACGGGTTTATTTTATACTCAGCAAGGTCGTCCAAAATACTACATCGCCACTGATAATCTGCAAAAAGAGCGCTATCAAGGATTATTACCGAATAATTTGATGGATATCATCGCTGAACACAGATTGCACTTTGACAGCGGTAGTGAAACAGGCACAGTGTTTCATCTTATAGGTTGTCTTTCGCAGTTTGGCAAGTTGGGATTAACCAGCATCGGTGATTCCCCACAGCAGGCACAAGACATTTATAACAAAGTTATCAAAGTTCTGGATGAAGAAACCCGCAGCAACAATCAGAATTTCTCGGCGTTTTCAGATTATTCCTTTCCCGTGGCTTGGGATGAATATAGTTAATAAATGTCGTTTGCAACATTCTTTTACCCCCTTTTTAAGGGGATCGGGCGGGGAAATCTTAACCGAACCGGATTGCGATGCCGTTCGCGGAGCGTCTCGTAGAGAAGGCGGTTCGCTTCGCGACCATCGCACTGGCTTGGCTATACAAAGGTAGTCAAAGCCTTCTCGCAGGGTAGTTAGCCTGCGCGGACTAAGGAAAAACTCAGGGCTTGAAACCCACGCAGGTGGGTTTTGCCTCGTGTAGACGAGCCAGTGCATTGGGGAGCCAGCGCGGTCCATTGGTGTCAACTTCAGCCCAAACCCTTTTAAAACCTCGTTTCCAGCCAGAGGCTGGAAATGCTTTTCAATTGCGGTGCCGCTAGTCTTGAGGCAGAATCGGATAGCTCTACTTCTACCCATGCGGTGGGTTTAAGCAACTAGCCGAAATGAAGCGTCAAAAACCTCGCCCATCTTCTTAGATGGGCGGGGTAGTTCATTGCTAATTAGCTAATTAAACCGCGTCTACCTTGAAAACTGTAGTTCTTTCGGTATGAAAAGAAAAACCCTCATCCCCCAGCCCCTTCTCCCAAATTTGGCAGAAGGGGAGCCGGAAATAAGTCCCTCTCCCAAGTAGGGAGAGGGATTTAGGGTGAGGGCAAAAACTACGGTTTTCAACATAGATGAGGTTTAGTTCTGAGTCTGTTCGTTATTAGGCAAACCTTGCTGGTTGCTTGGCTGTTTACGAGGTTGAAATTGAGTATATATATAGATTACTAATCCTAAAGTCAGCCCAATAGCTAAGACCACTCCCAGGATTCGCAAGAAATTGGGAGTAATTCTCGTAGCTAACTGCTCATTTAGCTTTGGTTGGTAAATAGTGTCTTATTTGGGATATTTTGGTCTTCCTTTATTAGATTCATGTGTTTGTTGATAAAAGGTCTTATCTGTTGGCACTTGTGGTCTGCCTTGATTAGATGCAGGTCGTTGTTGAAACAACGTTTTATCTGGTGGCACTTGTTGCCCACCTTGATTAGATGCAGGTCGTTGTTGAAACAACGTCTTATCTGGTGGCACTTGTTGCCCACCTTGATTAGACGCAGGTCGCGGTTGATACAACGTTACATCCGGTTTGCTAGCGTTCGGATTATTCACAGGACTCTGTTGATTTTGCTCAACTGGGTTAAACTGTCTCGGAATGGTTTCGTTATTTGAACCTTGATTGTGCCCAGCCTGAAGGGGAGGAACGCTTGACTCAGGTTGTTTTTGCTCAATCGGGTTAAACTGTCTCGGAACGGTTTCGTTATTTGAATCTTGATTGGATGCAGATGGAGGACGAATAATAGTGTCGTCGTTCGATTGTCTCGGAACAGTTTCGTGATTTGAACCTTGATTGTAGGGAGGTTGCGATTGCCCAGTAATCTGTTCCGGTACAGTAGTCCTTGTGACAAATTTGGCAGCAGCTTGCAAAGCCTGATTCAGTTCTTCTACTGTCGCAAATCGGTTAGCTGGGTTCTTGTGGAGGCATTTCATCACCACCGCTTCTATTTGTACGGGTAAATTCTCACACCCTGGTTGCGATCGCAGTGGTTTCGGTGGCTCATAAGCATGAGCTAATACCCAAGAAGCTTCACTGATATGACTACCTTTAATGCTGATTCCAAATGGGTCGGCTGCACTCAGCATTTCATAAAGGATAATCCCTAAGCTGTAAATATCACCTCTAGCGTCCAGGTTTTTATCACTTTGGATTTGTTCAGGAGGTGCGTAACGAAATGTCCCGATAAATGTACTAGTTATATTTGTAATGTTGGAATTTTCTAAAGATTCACTCCGAATTTTGGCAACACCAAAATCCAAAACCTTTACCCACTCTCCCAAATCTGTAGGCACTAAAAATATATTGTCTGGTTTCAGGTCACGATGAACTACCTGAATATGTTCAGTGGTTTTTCCGCCATCCCGTCGGAGAGTAACTCCTTGATGGGCAAGCTGTAGACCCTTGCAAACCTGCGCCATAATCTTCACCGTCCGTTCAACAGATAGCCGCTTTTCACGCAGCAGTAGTTGTCCGAGCGTTTGCCCCTGCAAATATTCCATTACATAAAATGGAAAACCTTCCGGGGTGACTCCACAGTCACTAATCTTAACAATGTGGTCACTTTGCAAAGCAGCACAAACTGCCACCTCACGCTCAAAACGCTTTCTCATTTCTTGTGATGCCACTAGCGTATCTTTGAGCAACTTCAACGCTACCTGCTGACCTACACGGGTGTCCGTTGCCAGGAAGACTTCTCCCATGCCACCCCCGCCTAACCGTCGGTCTAAATGGTATCGCTGATTATCACCTACGAAACGGCCAATCCAAGAATTTGAAGAAGGTGGGGATTTCATCTGGGCAACCCATCCTAGTTACTTTAAAGTGTTAGCTTTAGTCAGAGATAGTACTAGTATTACAAATATAAGTGCTTGCTTCGTAAACTAAATAAATATTCGTAATTTATACTACCAATATTTTTAATTATACTTAGATTAACATAAAAGTAATCCTAGCAATTTGATAAAATGTTTAAAATTAAGACCGATGACAGTTGAAATTTGTTCCTGATGTTAACTTAACGCAAATTCGACGAGGGTCGTCAGCGTGACTCTTTTTTAATCATTTTGAGCTATAGCAGACTCTACTCATCGAATTAAGGTTCTTTTTATCTGCTTATCTGCTAAGAAGTAGTAGTGGATCAAGAAGTAATTGAGAGGTGGGATTGTTCGTAGTTTGCAGTTTATCACTAAAACGCAAACTACGAACCTAGCAAGTCAAGCTTGACAGACTAGTAGTTATTAATGTGCTTTTGTATGCCGTGCAGATAGTCTCCGTTACAGAATATTTCAAGTTTTGCAAAATATATTTTGTCAATTTGCTCTGACATAGATGATTGATACGTGCTATTGCCATGAGGAATGAGAATGAGTAATGTGCTCTCTATAGCCGCCGTGACAGCAGTACTAAAAGTCTTGCTGGAAAATGGTTTAGTCAGTGATCCGATCACTGCTAGTGTTGGTGATGTAATTGTAACTGCCCTACCGCCTGATCGAATTTCAGTTGAAGCTGACGAACGTGCTCAACTGAACCTCTTTCTCTATCAAGTGACGCAGAATCGCAATGTCGATTGGGTATCTCAGGAATTTCGGAGCAGGCACTCACAGATTAATGGAAACCCGCGCTCTTTGACTCCACCACTAGCTCTTGACCTCCACTACCTAATAACAGCTTACGGAGCCAAGGATTTTCAGGCGGAGCTTTTACTAGGCTATGCAATGCATTTATTACACAAAACATCAGTTATTACATCTGATATTATTAAGAATACTCTGATAAATGCATCTACAACCAATACCTCAAGTGCTTTTTCGCAAGCTGTGGCAGGTGTATCTGTATCTGATTTAGCTGAAGAAATTGGGCAGATCAAACTGACTCCAGAGTTTTTTAACATGGAAGAAACTTCTAAGTTATGGTCTGCTTTCCAAACGCACTATCGACCTTCAGCTACCTATCTGGCGTCAATGATATTGATTGAGAGTAGCAATGACAAGAAGTCTGAAAGTTTTTACATGATGCCCTTGTCTCAACCGAATATAGAGCAAGTTATGGCTCCGGCAAAGACTGATCAAATAATTGTTGCAGGCACAACATTAGTAATTCGTGGGAAGCGGTTACGCGGTAAGATCACACAAGTTCGTTTGGGTAATACGGAGACATTAATAGTACCTCAGGAAGTCAAAGAAACACAGATCAGCCTGTTAGTCCCGCCAAATTTATACGCAAGTGTGCAGAGTGTCCAAGTTGTACATCTAACAATGGGCAATGCAGGGCAAACGGATCATCTAGTTGAATCAAACGTTGCGGCTTTTGTCCTGCATCCAACAATTACAGCATTCGTCACTCAAGTGGAAAATAGCGGCGACAATTTACGCGCAGCAGAAATTACCGTTAAATTCCAGCCTAAAGTTGGTGAGGCACAGCGGGTAGTTTTGTTACTCAATGAAGTGTCAGGTAATAGTCCGGTAGCTTACTCTTTCTTGGTTGGATCACGCACCGAAGATACTGATGCAATCACTATTCCTGTCAAAAATGTCAAGCCAGGAACTTATATTGTCCGGGTGCAGGTAGATGGGGCACAAAGTCCACTGCACAAGAATCAGTCTGGAGAATATGATTCGCCACAGGTGACAATTCTATGAATGCTACAACAATTAATCATAATTGGAATGAGGCAAACTACCGCTATCTATCAGCAGCCCTAGCGTTGGTGTGTGGTATTTTGGAAAATCACACGGCAAGGGAGCAAAATCAACCAGAGGAGAAAAACCAAGAATATTTACAGCAAGCGCTACAGGAAGCAGCTGCTGCTATGCCTGCACCATCGGCATTGGAGAGAGTATGCAAAATGTTTCGTCTCTCATCCTTTGAACGTGATTTGTTGCTGTTGTGTGCAGGGATGGAATTGAATGGAGATTTTGTGAAATTGTGTGCTACAATAAACGGCGATTCACAACGAGCTTACCCAACCTTGAGTTTAGCTCTGGCAGCTTTACCTCACGTCCACTGGGATGCGATCGCTCCAAATGCTCCCTTACGTCATTGGCGGTTAATTCAAATTGGTGAAGGTCATTCCCTTACCCTCAGTCCCCTAAGAATTGAGGAGCGGATTTTACATTATCTCACGGGCATTCAATATCTTGACGAACGGCTAGCTGGCATCATTGAACCATTACAAGAGGTTAGTGATTTAGTCCCCTCGCACCAAGATTTAGCAGAGCGAGTAGCAGCAGTTTGGTCACAAGCTTACAAGGTTAATAGCTTGCCAATTATCCAGTTATGTAGTAAAGAAACGGATAGCAAACGCGCCATTGCCGCCAGAATTTGTCAACTCCAGGGCTTAAGCTTGTGGGTAATGCCTGTACAAGTCATTCCATTAGGATCTAGCGAGTTGGATAATCTCATCCGCCTGTGGACTCGCGAGACGATTTTAAGTAACAGTGCCTTGCTTCTAGACTGCAACGAACTGGACACCAATGAGCCGGCGCGGCTGAATGCGATCGCTCGTTTCATGGAATGCACAAAGGGCTTTTTAATCGTTACGAGTCGGGAACGGATAGGCTTATCACAACGCCTGGTAGTTAACTTTGACGTGCATCAACCAACTATCAAAGAACAAGGTGCAGTTTGGCAAGATGCACTAAGTGCGATCGCACCGCAAATGAACGGGCAAGTTAAAACCCTAGTGGATCAGTTTAACCTAAGTGCCGCAACTATTCGCGCTGCTTGTGTAGAAGCCGCAGGACAATTAGCACAAACACCAGAAAACGATATCACTAGCATTTTATGGGATGCCTGCCGGGTACAAGCACGTCCCCGCTTGGATGAACTCGCCCAGCGAATTGAGCCATCTGGTGATTGGGAGGACTTGGTATTACCAGAGGCACAGAAACAAGTTCTCCGGGACATTGCGGCTCATGTCCGTCAACGAAGTACTGTATATAACAATTGGGGTTTTGGTGGCAAGAGTGCGCGGGGATTGGGAATCAGCGCTCTATTTGCAGGTGCTAGCGGCACAGGTAAAACCTTGGGGGCAGAAGTGCTGGCCCGTAAATTGCGCCTCGACCTTTATCGTATTGATATATCATCGGTAGTCAGCAAATATATTGGGGAGACAGAGAAGAATCTCCGCCGGGTATTCGATGCAGCAGAACAAGGCGGGGTGATTTTGTTATTTGATGAAGCTGATGCTTTATTTGGCAAACGCAGTGAAGTCAAAGATGCCCGCGATCGCTATGCAAACATCGAAGTCAGCTATCTATTGCAACGCATGGAAAGCTACCCAGGTTTAGCAGTCCTGACTACTAACCTGAAGAGTTCAATTGATACAGCCTTTCTGCGGCGGATTCGCTTCGTAGTGCAGTTCCCCTTCCCAGATACAACGCAACGAGCCGAGATTTGGCGACGCGTCTTTCCAGCCGACACCCCAACCGCAGACTTAGATGCTCTGCAACTGGCACGGCTAAATGTCGCTGGGGGTAATATCCGTAACATAGCCTTAAATGCAGCTTTTATAGCTGCCGATGCTGGGGAACCAGTGCAGATGAAACATGTGTTGCGGGCTGCTCAGGCAGAATATACCAAGTTAGAGAAACCTTTAACTGACGCGGAAGTTGGAGGGTGGATGTGATTTTAAATTAACTTAGCATTAATCACACGAACCTTGGGATGAAAAGCATTCCTCTGTCCGATAACCCGCAACTTGGGTTAATTAGCTTTTTTTCTTGAGTACTAACTGCTGAATTAGCGTTACAAATCAAAATCAAGGGTGAATGTTTCGTGAGGACATCTACCAACTGTGGAAAGAGGATATAACTTTAATGTTTCTCTTGATGCGACACTCACAAGGTGCGGTATTTAAGTTAGCACAACTTGAAGCGTTTCTTGCAAATCTAACTGTAACTGCGAGTGAGCATTGCCGCTATTAATAGCAATTTCTACCCAGCCGTGACTGCCAACTAAAGCTATTATCTCTCCCACGTTGACATCACTGTAAGTTTCACAGCCTGGTATTCTCAACCCAGCAGCTTGCACACACCAAGTTTTGCCTTGTACGTAACTCCCTGCAATATTACTCACTAAGTTGCCAAAATTGTCAATATATTGAATGCAACCCACTATGCCACTGGTTGTCTGCTTACACTCGCCTATATCTAGCTTTACCAAACTTGCTGGATCAATTTCTTGTCCTAGCTGTTTGAGAGAAACACCACTAGCAAGATTAACTCCCACTGGTGCAAAGATATCCCTACCGTGAAAAGTCTTGCTTGGTTGAGGAGTTCGCCAATAGTTAAGATTTGTGAGTTCAACGGCTGCGATCGCTGGACTTTGACTGAGTACCCCGCTGAAGATACCATTATCTGGGCCTACCAGAAACCCTTGAGCAAATTCTACTGCGATCGCTCGTCGCTTGCTTCCCACACCCGGATCTACTACTGCCAGATGCACTGTCCCAACTGGGAAATAGGCATAAGCATTCATCAAGCAAAACCTGGCTGCGGCGATGTCTTGCGGCGGAATTTGGTGCGTTAAGTCTATCACCGTCAGTCTGGGGTTGAGTTGGGCGATGACTCCCTTGATTATGCCTACATAAACATCGCGATCGCCGAAATCGCTCAGTAAAGTTAGGAGTGGTTGTTGATCTATCTGGTTCTTAGACATGTTTTTGTAAAATATACATTAAGATAGAAATTTCTGTAGCAAAAGCTACAAAATATCTGTTATATTAAAGATACAAGACATAAAACAAAAAATTAAGAGGTTAATCACTATGAATCAAAGTAGACTACAAAGAACCAGGAAAGCACAAGAAGCTCACAGAGAAAATATTCAAAGAAGCCTAGAGCATCGCTTGCAAGTAGCCAGAGCAAAAGGCGACGAACAACTGATTCGTCAACTGGAAGCTGAGATGAGGTATTCCAGCTAAATCAAGTTTTCAATGTTCTTAGTTTGTTGTGTAACCCGCTACGGCGGGTTTTTTTTTAGGGGATTCCTTGCCAATTTCGTTTTTATAGCGTTTTTGTAAAGCGACAGATTATTTGAACCCCAGCGACAAATTATAGGTCAAGTTCTTCATGCTTGTAAGCTTCGCTCTAGAGGAATCTGATATGAAGCTGTAGAAATTACTTGAACAAGTGATGTAGAAGAATTTAAATTGGTGACAAAGAATCTGCCGTTTTGGTCAAATAATTCATTACTTTATACCTGGTTATGCAAACACTAGCGAGTCATTCTTCTTGAAACGTTCTTTAAGAAACTCCTTGGCAGCTTCCAGGTTTGATCGCTGATTGTAAAAAATACGATACCGATCAAATAGTACTGAAACACTTTCGAGATGATTAATATTAGCTAACAAAACTTTCATTGAATTGGGAACTGGGCATTGGTTACTGGTTATACTGGTTGACTGGGAAGATTTGAATGGGGATTCAAACCCCAAGCAAATCTTACTCAGACAATTCCCTAGTTCACTAAGACTTTGGTTTATAAGTTGAAGCAACGTGCAATTCTTTCAACTGTTTAGCATCTACACTCGAAGGTGCATCTGTTAACAAACAACGCGCTTGTTGTGTCTTCGGAAAAGCAATGACATCTCGAATGGATTCTTCTCCAGCTAGCAACATCACTAAACGATCTAAACCGTAGGCGATGCCACCATGCGGCGGTGTACCATATTCAAATGCTTCTAAAAGAAAGCCAAATTTACTTTGTGCTTCTTCAGCAGATAAACCGATCGCTTCAAATACTTGCTGTTGAATTTCTCGCTGATAAATCCGCAGACTTCCGCCGCCAACTTCCACGCCGTTGAGTACTAAGTCATAAGCTTGGGCGCGTGCAATTTTTAAGTCGCTCAAATCATCAGGATGAGGTGCTGTAAACGGGTGGTGTAGTGCTTCTAGGCGCTTTTCGTCAGCATTCCACTCGAACATCGGGAAATCTGTAATCCACAGCAAGTTGATTTTTTCTGGATCAATTAACTCAAATTCTTTAGCGATCGCTTGCCGTAATCTATCTAATGTTTTATTAACTGTAGCAGCATCACCAGCCCCAAACAACAGCAAATGTCCAGCTTTTGCATCTGTACGGCGTAAAATTTCTTGTTTTTGTTCAACGCTGAGGTTGTCTTTAATCGCGCCAATGGTGTCAATTTCGCCATCATCCCTGACGCGGATGTAAGCTAAACCTTTCGCACCGGCTTCGCTAGCTTCTTTAAATAAGTCACCGCCTGGTTTAATCCGGACATTAGAAATTACATCGTTACCGTTGGGAATGGGCAGAATTTTGACGATACCACCATTGTTAACGGTGTCCCGAAAGACTTTGAAGCTAGAGTCTTTCACAATATCTGAGACATCAACTAATTCCAAACCATAGCGGGTATCTGGTTTATCACTACCGTAGCGTTCCATCCCTTGGGTGTAAGTGAGACGGGGAAAAGGGCGCTGTAACTCAATTCCTTTAACTGTTTTGAAGATATGGCAAACTAACTTCTCATTTAGTTCGATAATTTCTTCTTGGGACATGAAGCTCATTTCCATGTCCAACTGGGTGAATTCCGGTTGTCTGTCGGCGCGTAAATCTTCATCACGAAAGCAACGGGCAATCTGATAATATCTGTCTAAGCCGGATACCATCAGCAATTGTTTAAATAGCTGGGGTGATTGCGGCAAAGCATACCACTCACCAGGATTGACGCGACTGGGTAGAACATAATCCCGCGCCCCTTCTGGGGTAGAACGAGTAAGTATTGGGGTTTCGACTTCGATAAAACCTTCCAAATCTTCCAGATAACGACGCATGGCTTTAACAATTTGATGACGCAGTTGCAAATTTTGCGCCATCCGTTCGCGTCGCAAATCCAAATAACGATATTTCAGCCGCAAGTCTTCGCGCACTGTTTCGGTGTCAGCTAGGGAAACTTGGAAAGGTAACTGTTTGCGAACAGCATTGAGGAGTTGAATTTTATCAGCGTAGATTTCTACCTCGCCTGTTGGGATGCGGGGATTCAGGGATTCTTCGGGACGGTGCGTTACCCTACCAGTGATTTCGACAACATATTCATTTCGCAGGGCGTTCGCCTGTTCGTATGAATCTGGGGTGCGTTGCGGATCGCTGACGATTTGGACAATTCCAGAGCGATCGCGTAAATCTAAAAATATCACACCACCGTGATCGCGGCGACGGTCTACCCATCCGTAAAAGGTAACTGTCTCTCCAATATGTTCTTTTCGGAGTTCGCCGCAATAGTGAGTTCGCATAAGTGTTAATTATTGTTTCCTGGGCTAGATGGCAAGAAAATGTCAAAGCCTTCCCATTATCTAGCATCAATAGTAATTGTAGTAGTTTCAGTGAAATAAAAAATCAAATAATCTCACACTCACACTATATATAGGAGAATCCATGACACCAGAAGGGTAAGTTTTACCTATTTCTGAACAGAAACCCTCTGTACACTTATAAACTCTAATGCTTCGGCGTTTTCTTGTTTAACCTCTAAACAAAGTTCAATAGCTTCTTTAATCCGCTCTATCAGTTCGTCTAGAGATTTGGCTTGGGTGGCGACGCGATCCAGCAAGATTAGGCACGGAGGTAACAAAATAACCTTCAGAGTCGCGTTCTATAATGACGTTAAATTCTCTGGTCATCTGGAGGTTGTTTGCTGGGGTAATCTAATTTTAGAGTAGTTGAGTAGCTGCGATCGCCAAAAGAAAGATTTATGCCAATCAAGGTTTGGCTGTTTTGATGGCTGATATGGATAGGAAGCAACAGTAAAGTGAAAAGCTATGACACAGACAGCAGCAATTACAGAAGCGATTACCAGCTTAACGGATGCCCATACTCGATTCGGTTTAGCCCGAATTGAAGACGAGCAGTTTTTTCCAGAGTGGTCTGAGGAATTGCCTAAAATTACTGAAGCTGAAAAAACCTCCCTGGATGTACTCAGGCGCAGATATCTATATCACCGTGGCGAAGGAGATTTGTTAGAGGGGACAGTGATGTTGTGGGTGGTGTCTCCCTTACTAGCAGTAGCAGGATTTTACGATCCTCCTTTTAAAATTGCCGCAGAATCATCAGTAGAGTTGGTGCTAAATGATGGAGAAGAAGTACTGCGTGGACGGATTGATGTTTTGGTGCTGCAAAATCAGTTGTGGGTCATAGTGTTAGAGTCGAAAAAAACTACGCTTTCGGTTTGGTCAGCTTTGCCGCAAGCATTAGCTTATTTGATGGCTAACCCTCACCCTGATAAACCTGTGTTTGCGATACTGACTAACGGGGATGATATTTTATTTATTAAATTGACGCAAACACCTACTCCTCGATACGATCTGTCGCGGGTGTTTGCTCTGTTTACCTCTGCTAGAGAGGTGTATGAAATATTGCAGATTCTCAAAGGTATTGGTCAAGCGATTGCTCCTGTATTATGACTGAATAATTAGAAGCAGAACTTGAAGCACCAAAATTAGTGAGTAATGTTGCAAAGTAGACCACTCCTGTTATGAGTTAGACCGCTCCCATAAGTTGGGGAACCGCTCCCGTTACGAGGTAGACCGCTCCCATAAGTTCGGGAACCGCTCCCGTCACGACTTAGACCGCTCCCATAAGTTCGGGAACCGCTCCCGTAACGAGGTAGACCGCTCCCCTTAGTTCGTGAACCGCTCCAGTAAAAATTTAAAGAGCTACAGATACAGTATGGAAAGCACCAGTTCAAATTTAGTC